>DDQN01000018.1:0-15063 GCA_002342685.1 Vibrio sp. UBA2441 | reverse complement strand
AACACCGGTGGTACGGGTGCTGCTGCGGTAACAAGTTTAAAAAATACCGGGCGAGCTGCCGAAATTGGTATTGCTGAGGTTCATCAGGCGCTAAGTGAGAACGGGCTGAGAGATAAGGTGACGCTACGTTGTTCCAATGCACATCAGACAGGATCAGATGTGATTAAATCTACCATTCTGGGTGGTGACTCTTTTGAGTTTGGTACAACAGCACTGATGATGCTGAAATGCGTGATGGCTAAAAACTGTAACGTGAAGTGCCCTGCAGGCTTGACGACAAACCCTGAGCTCTATCAGGGAGATCCGCGAGCGCTGGCACAGTATTTCTTAAATGTGGCACATGAAGTACGGGAAATTCTCGCTACGCTTGGCTATCAAAGCCTGAAAGCGATTCGAGGTAAAACAGATCTTCTCCACTTGGCAAATCATCACAGCATTGTGGGGCGTCTGGATGTAACAGGCCTTCTTAATGAGGTAAAAGAGGTTCGCTATTCTAATCCTGTTTATCTGGAAGCGGATTTTACCCCGGACAATCAGGTGTTTAATCAGCTCGTGGAAGAATACTTTAATTCAAGTCAGTCAGAAATTGAGTTGGGTAGTATTAAACTGAATAACCGGAATAAATCTACTGGGGGGCAGCTTTCAATAGACATAGAGCGCTATTTAAATTACCAGAACCCTGAATTAAATCACCCGGCTGTATTTAAAGCAGAAAATGGTCGGAGATTCCTCGCTCCTGAATCTATTGTATTAAAAACCCATGGCAGCGCTGGCCAGAGTTACGCCGCATTCAATAATACGGGTTTGATTTTGCAGCATACAGGGACTTGCAATGATGGCGTTGGTAAAGGGGCCAGTGGTGGTCATATTGTTATACTGAACCAATCATCGCATAGTGAAATGTCCCGTAAAAATGCGAAGGGTCAAAATGTTTTAATCGGTAATTTCGCCTTGTTTGGCGCTACTGGCGGGCAGGTCTTTATTGGTGGTGAAGCGGGAGACCGTTTTGCTGTGCGCAACTCTGGAGCCTCAGCGGTGACAGAGGGTGTTGGTGATTTCTGCTGTGAATATATGACTAACGGTACGATTGTCAATCTGGGCGGTTATGGCAAAGGATTTGGCAATGGCATGTCAGGAGGAATGGCTTTTCAATATGATGTCGATGGTGACTTTTCTGAACAGTGCAGCCAAGACTCTGTATTGACTCTTCCGCTTATTGAGCATGACCCGGGTTATGAAGCTGCTCTTAAATGGCACCTTAACGAACACGTTCGTTTTACCGATTCAGACAAAGCCAAAGCGCTACTTGCTGATTGGCAGACCAGCCGAACATTATTCACTCTAGTTGTCCCCTTAGCTCTGGTACAAAATCAATTTCCTGAGCAAATATTACAATCACATTCTAGGAAAAAAATGCTAGAAGAGCTGATCCACGGAGAGTCAAACCGACTGCTTGACCAGGTATTGCTCGCCTTTAGCAAGGAGCAATACTTGTTTAGCGGTGAGGCTCCAGCTTATAACGAGACAGATTCGCCGCTGTTATACAATATTTTGACTCAAAGCGGTGTTCTTTTCCGCGCTAAGCAACTTATTCCGGCATTAGAAACAGGGCAGCAACTTAGACGACTTTTCTCCGTGAAAGATAAAAAATTGTTGGATGTCGTATCTAAAGATATCAAGGAAGCGTTGTCGAAATATAACGATGATGAACTTGCCATACTACTCGCCAATAAGCGTATTCAGGACTATAAAAATGCACTGGAAAAAAGGGATGTTTGGGACTGTCACCTCAGAGCTACTAGCGTTTGGTTGATGGTAAGACAGAATGAAATTGATAAACAATTGGTTGATATTGACTCCATCGCAATGCGAACGGCAACATTATATTGCCACTTGTTTGCAGACAAGATTCGTGAAGATATTGAGCAGCAAATTGTAGCCTAAGGATAGGCAGAAAATAGTAGGAATCGTAAAAATGAAAGTACCTTATTTACCTGACGACATTCCGTTTAGTGGCGACCAGAAAACTTGGTTAGCTGGTTTTTTTGCTGGTTTGCATTCCCGCCTTTTGGTAAAAGAAGAGTCCGTTGTTCATGCTGAAAGTAAACCACAGGTAAAGAACCTGTCTATTTTATACGGCTCTCAGACAGGTAACGCCGAAAGCGTTGCTTATGATGCCGCAGATAAGGCCAAAGAGTACGGTTTGGCCGCCACTGTCTATGATATGGATAGTGTGGATGCGCAGATTTTTGTTAAATCATCAAGAGTCATGATTATAACTAGTACCTATGGTGAAGGAGAGATGCCGGACAATGCCGAAGCGCTTTGGCAGGTGATGAATAGTGATGATGCCCCTCTACTTGAAGGCACCTATTTTTCGGTCCTGTCCTTGGGTGATACCAGTTATGATTATTTTTGCCTTGCTGGCCAGCTTTGGGATGAACGGCTACAAGCGTTGGGAGCTAGCAGGGTTACTGATCGAGTAGATTGCGACCTCGATTTTGAGCAGGCGGCTGAAGATTGGTTTGTTGCAACGTTACCGAGTATTGCAGAGAAAGGAATTGATACTGCAGAACACGCCCAGGGTCAGTCGCCCGGGAAAGCAAAATCTAAGTACAGCCGCAAAAAACCACTTATGGCACAACTTACCCATAAGCGGATACTCAGTGGTGGAGAGTCTAGTAAAGAGATAGTTCATTATGAGTTTTCACTTGAAGGGAGCGGGGAGCGATACAAGGCCGGTGATGCCCTTAATGTTATAGCGCAAAATAACGTTGAACTGGTAAATGCGTTTTTAGCGCACTTTCAATACAGTGGACATGAAAAGCCGTCTTGGAACGGAGAAAGCCACACGTTAAGAGAGCTGTTTACTTCTTACCTAGACATAAGAACGCCTTCAAAAGATCTATTAAAAGCGTTAGCGGAGTCGGCCAGTGATCATCATATTGTACAAATGCTGGTGGACAATGATTTGAAAAAGCTAAATGAATATCTTTGGGGAAAAGATATTCTGGACTTACTTCGGCATTACGCAGGCGTAACGTTGTCGTTGGCAGAGTTATTGTCGTTGCTTAAACCGATAGCACCGCGAGCTTACTCTATCTCTTCGAGCTTGAATAAACACCCTGATGAAGTTCATCTGACTATTAGTTCAGTCCGTTATGCCCGGGACGAGAGAGAGTATGGTGGTACCTGCTCTACTTGGTTAGCGGATAAGGTTGAAGAGGGCGATTTGGTTGCTTGTTATTTCGCTCCGAATAAGAGCTTCTCTGTACCAGTGGATGATAATGCTTCAATGATTATGGTAGGGCCGGGAACAGGTATTGCACCGTTTCGAGCCTTTTTAGAAGAGAGAGAAGTACGTGCTGCCCCTGGTGATAACTGGTTGATTTTTGGTGATAGAAATAGCGCAAGCGACTTTATTTATCAAGAAGAGCTGGAGGCATTACAGACAAAAGGGGTGCTTACCCGACTAGACTTAGCTTTTTCTCGAGATCAGGAAGAGAAAATATATGTCCAGGATAAAATGTCTCAGGCTGGCGCAGAGTTGTTCAATTGGCTGGAAAATGGAGGCTACTTCTTTGTCTGTGGAGATGCTTATCACATGGCAAAAGATGTCGATAACGTCCTGCATCAAATAATCATGAAACATGGAAAGAAAACGCAGCAAGAAGCGGCTGCTTATGTCAGTAACTTAAAAAAACAGAAACGTTATGTCAGGGATGTGTATTAAATTCCGGAGAGAATAGCAAAAAAGTAGTAGCAAGGTTATTACGAAAACACGTGGTACGCCTGATAATTTCAGTGCTAACGGGAGAGAAGTGCTTGTATCGTGTTTTCGCAATAACGCAGGATAGATTCAGTGAACATACTGCGCGTGCTGATGCGCTGGCTAATATAGATATGCCTGACCAGACTTAGCAGACGGTATATTTCTATGCGAGGCGTGATGGTGTCAGTGGTTAGTGACTGATAAGCGGTGACAAAATTATCTAATGCTCGGTCGGCATAATGAAGATCATTAAATTCGCGCAGACACTGCTCCTGGATGTGAGCGATGAAATTACCCAGATCTAGTGCTGGGTCTCCCATAGCCAACAGGTCTAAGTCCAATAGGTAGAGTTCATCCTTCGTTACTATTACTTGATCATGATAGAAATCACGATGAATTGGTTGTGGTAGCACTAATGGAAGCTTAGCCGCCAGTGAATTACATTGCTCTAGTAGCTGAGTTAGTCTTACATGCCATTTTGGATGTTGATGACCAACCAGCTTAAGTCTCTGATGTAGAATTTTTAGTTCATCATATTTAGTGTGAGACTTACTTAAGGTGACCGAGCTGTTATGTAGCTGATGTATCGTTCGCGCAAGTCGCTGTGCGAGTTGGCATCCATCTACGTGGCAGAATTCGGAAAACAAGGTGTCACCAGTGATTTTTTTCTGAAACCAAATCTGGTATTTAGGTATCGTACCTAATGGCATGGGGATCTGAGCGGCTCTCGGTGGATAGCAGCAAAATCCAGTTTTTGCTAGTTCTCTGTTCGCTTGCCAGGTGCGCTGATCAAAACCTTTTGCTCTTACCTTACCGATAACCGATATTGCTTGTACTCCATGATCAGCACTAGGTTGAAATACATACTCCAATACAGCGCGTTTTCCGGGTTTGTGCCTGAGGGCAATGATGTCGGTTAAACGAGCGTTGTGTAGCGTCGGGCAGCGGGCGCATAGCGAATCGATAATTATTCGTTCTATATAAGCGATATCTTGCAGCTCAGACAGGAATGGCATGCTTGCATCTGAAACAGAGGTAGATTGTTTCTCGGTTTCGCTGATAGCCTCGCATGGCAATGGTGACGGTCTATTTTTATATCTAAGAGCTTTATGCAGACACTCTTCACTTCTCTGGATCATGGCTATAGTGAGTTCAGGCCAGCGGGGTTCACAGTTACGGAATGGATGATGTGCCAGTTGCAACAGGCTCGCTGCGGTGAACAGCCACACCTGATACGGACGATAGTTTTTTATCTGTTTATAGCCCGTCAATAACGCCTGAATATAGCGATCTGCATGGTCACGCTTTAGTTTGCCATGTAAGCAATCCCGCTCAACATGGGCAATAAATAATCCAAGGTCGCAGGCGGGGTACCAGCGACAGGTATCATCTAAGTCAATCAGTGTAATTTTCCCCGAATTTATCAGAACCTGTTTGGCATAAAAATCACCGTGGATACGGGTCATTTTGCTATGTAATTTACGGATGCGTTTGGCTATGTTTGTCGCCAACTTTCCTATGTCAGGGTTCAATGTGGGGAGAAGCTGAACTAAGTCACTAGCCAGTTGTGTTAGTGAGGCACAGTAACTTTCACTATTGCGTAGAGTATATTTTTCAGACTGTTTTCTTCTATGAAAATGCGCCAGATGTTCGCCAACCAGCCTCAGGTTGTCAGGAGCAAACTCTGGTTGCAACCAGACCTCACTGAGGGTTTGTCCGGGCAGCCATCGATAGATAAGGATATGGTGTTTGTTACTGCGGCCTATGAGTGGCAGGACTCGTTGCCCCTCGACGGTCTGCCGACAAGTGTTGATAGCATTTTGATAGCGAGGCTGAGTATACAGTTTTAGCACTGCTTGTTGGCCGTGTTCATTATGTAGCCGTGCAACAAAACGTCGTTCCGGTTTATATTGTAATACCTCTAGCGAGCACGAAGAAAACTCATTGTCATTGTGTAGTACTCGTTTTAACAGTGAAGTGCGGCTGACTGGATTTAGCAATCGGGTAAGAATGCGTAGTTTTTCATCAAACGGAAACAGACATATGACCACTGAGTGTTCGTGAAGTATAAGTCGATGTTCGTTAGAGAGTTCGGACAGGGATGTCTTCGTTAACTTGTGGTCATCATCACGGCGATAAGCCTTAGCATACAGTGCGATGTCGTTATTAGTGGTGCTGAGTATGAATTTAACCAGACAGTTGGTGGCATGTTTGTAACGAATATAACAACGATGTAGTTCAGTGATATGAGTTTCAGGTAAATATGCGTTTAGTACACCGCGCATCATCTGCGTATCAAATAACAATCGTAGGCCAGGAAGTGTTGGGTCGCTGTCAATGATTCTTCGTTCGTCATCCTGCATAGTGCCTCTCATTATTTGATTGTTCCATCGTATTGTTCTGAGCTTCAGCTTGAGTATCCCCTATATCAGATGAGTGCGATGAACTGTTCTGAGGCGAAAACTGAGCGGCGTAAGCCTTGCCTTGAGCTAACAGCTGTTGATGGCTACCTTGTTCGACCAACTCGCCATCTTGAATGTAGATAATTCGGTTACACTGGCGTGCCATTTCCAGACGATGAGTGACGACTAGGGTGGTGCGGCCAGAAGCCAAGCGCAGTAAGGCTTTGGTAACAGACTGCTCAGTAACCGGATCTAGACCGGTGGTTGGTTCATCCAGCAGCAGTATTGGTGCTTGCTTGAGAGCGGCTCTGGCGATAGCGATACGCTGGCGTTGACCGGCAGACAGAGTGACTCCACGTTCACTGACTTCAGTGCTATACCCATCAGGTAAAGACATAATAAAGTCATGGATTTCGGCTAGTTTCGCAGCCTCGACAAGTGCCTCCTGCGAACAGTGTTGCATGCCGATACTGATGTTATCTGCTATAGAGCCGTTGAACAGCATGGTTTCTTGCAGTACCACTGCTACCTGGCTACGTACAGTTGTTAGGTTATATTGCCGTATATCCTGATCGTCGAACATTACGACGCCATGCTGTGGATCGTGCAGGCGTAATAGCAGGTTGAGTAGAGTGGATTTGCCGCTCCCGGAAGGACCGACTATAGCAAGCCTTTCTCCAATTGGAATATCAAGGTTTAGGTGCTTAAGGATACAGCGTTCTTCTGGTAGATACCCGAAGCTGACGTTACGCAAACTTACTCTTCCACAAAACGTTGGAGCGATGATGGCATCAGGTCGATCACGCACATCCTGTTCCTGTTCCAGTACGGCTAGCACTCTTTCACCTGCAGCGGATGCTTTTGCTAAGCGAGCGGTATATTTGCTGAAATCGCGTATTGGACGGAAGAGGCGCCGAAGATAGTAGACAAATACCAGCAACTCGCCGGGACTAAGGACTCCTTTCACCACTTGGAGAGCACCGTACCAAAGTACCAAAGCCGTTGATATCGCTATCAGAATATCTACGTTGCGCTGTAGTCCGGCGAGTAACCGTTTTCCCTGTACGCCTTCCTTCAGACTTTTGTTGTTGGCGCTGGTGAATACCTCGGAGAATCGTCGCTCTAGAGTCAGAGCTTGCACCGATTGGATAGCCTGAATTGATTCTGATGCGGTAGCAGCCATTACCCCTTCACGTTTTCGGTTTTTGCGTGCTACTTTATGAATGCTTTTGCTCTTGCTAAGAGTCATCAACCAGAGTAGTGGTAAGGTTGAGAGCGAAAGTAAGGCAAGTTGCCAGTTAAGCCATAACATGACCACGACAATACAAAAAAATATCAGTACATTACCGATAAGTGGTACTGCCGCAGTGACAGCTACTTCTTTCATCATGCCCATATCACTGATGAGACGTACCACTAGATCGCCACTGCGCTGCTTTTGGTAAAAAATGGGAGAAAGACGTTGTAGATGATCAAACAACTGGCCGCGCAGACGGATAATGATATGGTTGCCAGCCAGTGCCATACAGACAGTAGTGGCGTAAGTGGTCAGTGCTCGACATAGAGTGATAATCACAAGAGCTAATGCCAGTAACAAGAAATAATGCGATATATCGAGGGAGAGTAACGGTTGAAGATGCACAGAACTGTTCGGATCCGGATTAGCCAATCGGTCAATGATGTATTTAAGCGGCCAAGGTTCTAGTAACCGTAGTAACATCTGGCCAAACAAACCAGTAAAAGCGATAAGTAGCAGGCTTGTTTTCTCACGAATAAACGGTTGTACAAAGTGGAGAAATCGACGTAAACCGGGCAATGCCTCTTTTAGTCCTTTAGGCCGAGCCATAGGGTGATGCTCCTTGTCGCAATCCTGTTAGTTGTAGGATTTCATCAACGCGTTGCTGCCAGCTATGTTGATTAACGGCGGTCTGGCGGCCTTGTTCACCTAATCGTAGAGCTTCTGCCGGGGTTAAAATGAGAGCTTCCAGAGCAGTGAAAAGTTGAGTCTGATCACCTGCACGGTAGAGTAAACCAGTTTTCTGGTGTGCAACGACTTCACTGATCTGACCAATATCACTGGCCACCACTGGCAAGCCAGCCGCCATATACTCAAATATTTTAAGCGGAGAAAAGTAAAACGGGATGTTATCAGGATAGGGGGCTACACCCACATCCATCATGGCGTAATAATCTGGCATTTGTTCTGGTGATACAGCCCCAGTCATATTAACAGCGTGCTCAATACCTAGTTCGATTATCTGTTTTTGTAGTGATTGACGCTGTGGCCCGTCTCCTACAATGAGAAGCTTTATTCCGGTATAGCACTGATGTAGCTGGGCAAAACAGGCAACCAGGTTTTCTACTCCATGCCAGGGCTTTAGGGTGCCGACAAACCCTAAGGTGAATGGGCGTTTCTGATGGCGGCGTTGATTGATAACGGTACTGAAATGTTCTGTGTTCACACCATTGGGTAGTAGGTGCACTTTGCCTTTTGTTTCAGAAAATTGTGATAAATAATCGGCTATCTGGCGAGATACTGCCAGTATTAGAGTGGCGTCGGCGAAACAGCGGCGGGAAATAGCTTCGGCAGCATCTTTATCGATTAAACTACGATAGCGCTGCTGCTCTTCTATCAGCGGAGCGTTAACTTCTAGTACCGCAGGAACACCTTGCTTTCTAGCATAAGCCATTCCGGCATAGCTCCAGAGCGAATAGCGCTCATACACTAAATCAAAGGGGCCACTTTTACGTAATTTTTTTATCGTGTTTAGGTTGTCCTGAATGTCCGAATGTTCACGTGCTGCGCGATCATCAAGATGAGCATGTTTTATACGATATACGGCATTTGGTGTTAGCGTGTCTGGGCAATTGCCACCGATAGACGCAACAAATAAGCTTACAGGGATCTGTTGCTGGCTAAGTGTTCGGGATATCTCCTGAATGTGCAGGGAGCACCCCTTGCTGCCAAACACGGGTACACCGCGGTCAGCACAAACATAGGCGGCGCATAGGGTACTGTTATATGACTTAAACGATTTCAACCTATCTTTCAGATACATATTTAACCTTTGGTATCAGATTATGATTATACGGATAGGCCGAAACAGCGGCGCACCCGAGCGGCATTCGTGTGTATGTCAAACTCTCTCTCTATCAGTTCTCTGCCATTTTTGCTCAGGTGAACTCTGAGAGAACAATCACCCAGTAAGAGCTCAATTGCCTCTGCCAGTTGTTTTGCGTCGTGCTGAGCAACCATTAGACCTGTCTTATTGTGTATTATCACCTCTGGGATGCCAGTGACATCGGTGGAAATGCATGGGGTACCGATAGCCAAAGCTTCCAGCAAAACTGTGGGCAGGCCGTCGCGATTACCGTCCTGGCCTACCACACATGGTGCGGCGAATATACTTGCGCGTTTAAGCCGCTGTTTGACTTCATGTTGCGGTAATGAGCCGGGCATGGATATACAGTCTTCAAGCTTGGCTTGTTTAATTTGTTGTTTTAACGAGTGACTAAGCTCTCCACTACCAATTATTTCACATTGGAAATTGATACCACGATTTTTCAACAGTCGACATGCCTCTATTAGAAAATGAAAGCCTTTCTTTTCTACCAGACGGCCTACGGCGCAAATTACGGGTTCACGCCCAAGAGGGCTGTGGTAGCGAAACTCTGTCAAATCCAAACCGTTATATATTTTGTTCACTTTGTCTTTATCAACCTGAAGTTGCTCGGTCAGATAATGGAAATTAAAGTCACTGACAGTTATTGCACCGCGTGCGGCGCGGAACTTGTCAGTGAGTAAAGCTAGGTCAGTTTCCTGATGGAAGATATCTTTGGCATGGGCCGTGAAAGTGAAGCTGATACCAGTGATTGCTGCAGCTATTTGTGCCACTGTGGTGGAGGTAGAAGCAAAGTGGGCATGTAAATGGTCGATGTTTTTTTTATCGATGTGTAAGGCTAGTTCCATTGCTTGCAATACTTCTCGGGCACTTGCTTTTGGGAAAGTACTAAGTTGATGCAACATTTCGGGGAAACGCTGGGCGACTTGTTTCTGAGTTTCCCAAAAGCTACTGGCACGGTCAGCCTTGGCTGGCAAGTAGTAAACCGGTGCTTTTACCTTTGAAATGATGTCCTGAAAGTGACTGTCCTGAGGCGGTAGCAAGGCGTAGATCAATATTCGTTGACCAGCCTTCTCGTGAGCAAGGATCTCGTTCACAATAAAAGTTTCAGAATATCTGGGATAACGTTTAACGATATAAGCAATACGCATGCTAGCTCTCCATTTTGCGTCACGCTGTCGGCTGGATCCGAACGAGTATGACTTAGTCCATCAGATTAACGAGTAATCGCCGAATGTTTTCCATTCCATCCATGTCAATGTTCCGCTCTGTCGTTGGTACGCATGGACGAAATAACTGGCCGTAGATCATATCCATCAACTTGCCGCTCTCAAGGTGATCTGGGTGGATGTAACTGATGATCTCCTTGTGGTTAAAGCACTCGGCGCGGATTAGCTGTTCAGCAACAGGTGTTGTACGAGGGATTATAATGGCAGGCTTATTTACCGAAAGAATTTCGCATAATGTGTTGTAACCGCCCATACTGATGACCAGGTCGGCTGCCGCCAGACAGGTGATGAAATCTCGAGTAAACTCCACAAGAGTCACATTTGGTAGGTCGCTGGTTAGTTCGTGCAATAATGCATAATCCAACTCAGACATCTCAGGCCCACACACTAGTAGGCTTTGCAATTGGTTATTCCAACTAACCTGCGATAGTCCCTGCAGGTAGGTTTTTAGTACTGGCACTCCATCGTTGCCCCCTCCGACAGCGACTAATATTCGTTTTTCTGGTCCGTTAGTAAAGTAATTATCACTTTGCGCTTGGTTATGTTTTGGTACCACTCTTTTAAGGTAACCCAGATAAGTCGTTTTATCACATAAGGCGCGAGGAAACTGATATAGAGTGGCTGCATCAAAGATAGTGGCTTGACCGGCAATCGCTACTTTATCGTAGTGATTCTCGACGAAAGGGAAGTAGTTATTTTTAAGCCATATATTACTTGTTATCTCGGGTTGGTCCAGAATGTCACGCAGTAGTAACACGGTGCGGGGTTTGCATTTAAGCTCTGTCAGAAACGCAAAGCTGTCGCTTAGCTCATTGCTTAAGCCAATAGGCTTTTTATCTATTAGTAATAGATCTGGTTTAAAGTGTTTAACGCATTGTTTGATTAGTTTTCGTCTGAGCTTTAGAATTTTTTTATTGCTCAGACAAGCGAGCTTTGCCTGATATTGCCCGTCACAGTCACGTTGCATGCATGGTAGTTTCACATAGTCGATCTGTGGGTGGGTGCGAAAGGCGTGTAACATTGAGGAGCCAGTTAGCAGAAGAATATATATGTCCGAGTGGTGTTTAACCATATGCTCGGCAATAGCCACCATGCGGCGGATATTGCCCAGACCATAACTGTCATGGGAATAAAATAGCAGCCGTTTCATACTGGCTGCGCTTCTGGTTGTTGATTACTCCACTTCACTGGTTTAAATCTCAATAGCAATTTAAAGAGTATTTAAAGTATAGGTAGAATTTATGCTTGCATGAGGCTTTGCTAATGAAATGACCGAGAAGGAGGGCGTGCATACTTCTTGGTTTTCTATTAACTGGTTGAATTTTATTCGGAAGACCAATGCTTATCAGACGTCAGTTTTTTCTTTATATTCACACAAGTCTTCAATAATACAGCTGCCGCACCTTGGCTTACGAGCAACACATGTGTAACGGCCATGCAGGATTAACCAGTGATGAACATCTAGCTTAAACTCTTTAGGCACGACTTTAAGTAGTTTAGTTTCTACATCATCAACGGTTTTGCCCATAGCAAATTTAGTCCGGTTAGATACTCGGTATATATGAGTATCAACGGCTATGGTAGGCCAGCCAAAGGCGGTATTGAGTACTACGTTGGCTGTTTTCCGCCCAACACCGGGCAACGCTTCTAATGCGTCTCTGTTTTCTGGTATCTGACTGTTGTGTTTATCAATCAAAATTCGACAGGTTTTAATTACGTTTTCGGCTTTTGAGTTAAATAGCCCAATCGTTTTAATGTACTGTTTAACACCGTCGACACCTAAAGCCAGTATTGATTCTGGTGTATTGGCGACAGGGTAAAGCTTATCTGTGGCTTTGTTGACGCTAACATCTGTTGCCTGAGCCGACAGCAGTACAGCAATTAATAACTCAAATGGATTGCTCCAGTTAAGTTCTGTTTGTGGATTCGGATTGTTTTCTCTTAACCTTTGCAGAATGTCGAGTCTTTTGTCTTTGTTCATTTTTGGCTACTTTACTGTTTGGTTGTTGAGAGTTAACTCGTTACTCTGGCTCTTTCTATCACCGGCTTTTCTTTTTTAGGCTGACGCGTGGCAACCTGTGTATCGATCAGATTTTTTAGTGCGATTAAGAAGCCAACACCAATAAATGCCCCAGGTGGTAGCAAGGCTAATAAAAAGTTGCTTTGCACTTCAAATATTTCTATGCGAAGTGATGTTGCCCACTCTCCAAGTAGCAGGTCAGCACCATCAAACAAGGTTCCATTGCCAATGATTTCTCTCATCGCGCCTAATACCACGAGAACCGAGGTCATTCCTAAGCCCATCCATAGCCCGTCGAGCACTGCAGGTAATGGAGTGTTTTGAGCCGCGAACGCTTCGGCGCGGCCGATAATAATGCAGTTGGTGACAATTAAAGGGATGAAAATACCCAGTGAAAGATACAGCCCGTAAGCGTACGCATTCATTAATAGTTGCACACAAGTTACCAGCGAAGCGATGATCATGACAAACACGGGTAAACGAATTTCTTTGGGCACATAATCTCTGACTAGAGAAACACTTAAATTTGATCCGATTAAAACAATAGCCGTAGCAATGCCCAGTCCCAGAGCGTTGGTTACGGTCGAAGAAACAGCAAGTAACGGACACAATCCCAGCAGTTGTACCAACGCTGGATTGTTTTTCCACATGCCATTTTTAAAAAGTGTTTTATTATCACTCATTATTGTCTCCGCATGTACGAGGTTGTGAAAATAGTGCTTCACGGTTCTGACTGTAGTATAGCGCGGTATTTTTCACCGCTTTTACTACCGCACGAGGTGTAATGGTTGCACCAGTAAATTGGTCGAACTCTCCACCATCTTTCCTAACTTGCCAGCTATCGAGGTTTTTTGAGGTCACTTGCTTTCCTGTGAATCCGAGAATCCAGTCTGAAATTCGTGTATCTATCTTATCACCGAGCCCAGGAGTCTCGTTATGTGACAATACTCTGGTACCTGTAATTTTGCCTTGATAATCCATGCCTACGATTAGTTTAATTTTTCCGTTATAGCCATTGGGGGCAATGGTTTCGATAGCAACTGCACTATTATTTCCGTCTTTTGTCGCAATATACGCATTCATTGCATTGGAAGTTCCGAGTAAGTTGGAACTTACCAACGTACAGGCTTTATAAAGTTCGTTATCGTGCAGTTTATGAGGAACAACCTGATTGAGGGTTTGTTTCAACTGCTTAACTTCTTGCGCATGTATGGTGTCTTTAGTTAAGTAGTTGGTAATGGCAACAAGCCCAGTACAAGCACAGGCAAAGATGGCTAACGTCGTACCGTTTTTCTTTATCGCGGTTAACATATTATTCCCTTAATGCCCGTATGTTCTAGGTTTGGTGTAATGATCGACCAAAGGTACGGTCATATTGGCAATTAATACTGCAAATGCGACACCATCGGGGAAACCACCCCAAGTGCGTATTATGTACGTGGTAATGCCGATCATGGCACCAAATATAAGGCGGCCTTTTATGGTCGTTGACGCCGTTACCGGATCTGTTGCGATAAAAAATGCGCCCAACATAGTTGCGCCTGAAAACAGGTGAAGCAGTGGAGATGCAAACGTATCCGAAGAGAATATATAACCAATACCGCTCACGATTAACAGCCCACCGAGAACGCCAGCCGGAATATACCATTGAATAACTCGTTTTTTGATCAGTATGAGTCCACCCAATAGATAGGCGAAATTTACAGCTTCCCACCCTGTGCCTGCTATGTAGGAAAATACGGGCATATCCATGATTTTATTGACGGGAAGACCTGTACCTATCGCAGTTTTAAAAGTATCCAAAGGCGTTGCTGTGGTAATACCGTCAATGCTGGTTCGGACTTGTTGAAGGGAGAAACCATCATCATTAAACCCGGTAAAGATCAATTTCCATGCATCGTAAAGGTCGATATCACTTGGGTTTAATTCATTCGGCGCAATCCAGCTAGTCATCTGAACAGGAAATGATATTAATAAGACGACATAAGCAATCATAGCGGGATTGAAAGGGTTTTGGCCTAGTCCGCCGTAAAGATGTTTTGCAATGACAACAGCAAAAAACAGTCCTATTAACATCATCCACCAAGGAGATAGTGGTGGAATAGCAATGGCCAGAAGCCAGGCGGTGACAATAACACTGTAATCTCGTAATGCTGATGCTGGATTGCGTTTACGCAAAAGCATAACAGTGCCTTCCAAAACTACAGCGATTACCAAAGCCAGAAGAAGTTGAATTAATGTTCCCCAGCCAAAGAAATATATTTGGGCGATAAACCCAGGTAGAGCAGCAATAACAACCCATTTCATTAAGTCTGAGGTGCTCTTTTTGCTATGGGCATGTGGGGAGCTGGCAATAAAAAAGGCCACTAGTTATTCTCCTTTGCTTCATCTTGATCGTTCTCTTTTTGTAACTTTCGTGCTTTTGCTCTGGCAATCGCGGCGGCCACAGCGGCCTTTTTCTTGTCTTCAACCGGTGGTGCCTCGGTGGTTTCAGACGCTTCATTGTTGTCAGCAGGCT
>DDQN01000040.1 GCA_002342685.1 Vibrio sp. UBA2441 | reverse complement strand
CTTTAACTGATCGGCATTAGCCTTATTAGGCGGTTTTTTATTAGATAAAGAGAGATAAAATTATCTCTTCAATTATAGTGCGCTTTTTTAACCTAGAAGCTTAAGCCTCTGTATAGATGCAAAGCATGTTTAAGAAACTGTCTGCAAATTGATTTAGATGTTCTTTGTCCATATTTCGATGGGCTTCTAAATAGATTGCGTAACAAATAGCCTGAAACATTTTAGTTAGATGTTCAGGGTTTTGTTTATCGCATATTTCGCCGCGAGATATAGATTGTTCAAACATACTCTGTACCAGAAGGCGACTATTTTTATTGAGTGAGACGTAAAGAGGCCATACCTCTTCTCGGGTTGAAGCACTCCACTCAAACCAGACTTTTAGCCAGTTGTTGTCTTCTTGTACCAGTTCAATGAGGCGGGCGCTAATATTTTTTAAGTTGGTTTTAGCGTGTAATGATGTATCGATATTTTCATTAAGAAAGCCGGAAAAATTTCGTACAACATGGTGTAGTACTTCATCAACTAGATCTTCCCTGGTTGGAAAATAGTTAAATACTGTTGCAACAGAGACTTGTGCAACTTCTGCAATATCTGCATGGCCTCCACGACCAATGCCTCTGCGAGCGAAAACCTCTAATGCAATATCCATTAATTGAAGTTTTCTTTTTTGTGGAGAAAGCCTTGTTCTGGGACGTTTGGTTATCATATCCATTATGTTTATCCTGCCAAGATGTTGATTATTTTTTTATTTCTAATAGTTATACTGACTGTTATTTCGTCAATATGAGTGTACAGGTGCATATGGGTTGGGTCAATTACTCTTGTTAATATTTATGTCACTAATTTGAGGTTAAGCAAGAAAAACGTCGAATTAGTAACTATTCATCATCTAATGTTAGAATGTAGGTAACACTTTCAACTGTTGTCGGAAGTGGACACTCATTTATGTTAAACACGTGAATTGAGTTTATATCCAAGTGCCATAGGGTTAGCTTGGGTATGTAAAGAGTTGCTATTAACGAAACGAGTAAAGAATGAAACATACAGTTGAAGTTATGATCTCTGAAGAAGAGGTTCAAAAACGAGTAATCGAGCTGGGTAAACAGATCACCGAGCATTACGGTGATTCAGAAGATCTTGTTTTAGTGGGCTTGTTGAGGGGATCATTTGTATTTATGGCCGATTTAGCTCGAGCCATCCAAATTAATCATTGTGTTGATTTTATGACAGCATCCAGCTATGGCAATAGTATGGAAAGTTCGCGAGATGTGCGAATTTTGAAGGATTTGGACGATGATATTAAAGGTAAAGATGTACTTTTAGTTGAGGATATTATCGATACGGGTAATACGTTAAGTAAGGTATGTGAAATATTGTCTATTCGTGAACCGAAATCAATACAGATTTGTACTTTGCTAGATAAGCCTTCGCGCAGAGAAGTAAAGGTTGATGTGAAGTGGATAGGTTTTGAGATACCTGATGAGTTTGTTGTGGGTGTTGGTATCGATTATGCGCAAAAATACCGTCATTTACCTTATATCGGAAAAGTAGTACCTCAAGAGTAAATGTGTTTTTTGTAAGGGAGGCAATCGATTGGCCTCCCTTATTAATCGGTCTGGAAATTATTTGGATAGAGAGTTTGTAGTGATTTTTTCTATGGCACTTTGATACTTCAATTCCAGAGATTCTCTGCTATCGCATCGCATCCCTAAATCCAGCAGTTTACCATCGCCAATGCCGTAGATAACGCCATGGACATCAACTTGCTGCCCTCGCTCCCATGCATTTTGCATTATCGTTGAATTACCCAGGTTATAAACTTGCTCGGCAACATTAATCTCACAAAGTTTGTCTGACCACTGCTCTTCAGGCAACTTTCCTAACCAGTTTCGATGCTTCAAGAAGAGATCTCGAATATGAAGAATCCAGTTATTGATCAGCCCTAATTGAGGGTTGTCTATTGCCGCATTGACGCCTCCGCAGCCATAGTGACCACATACAATAATATGTTTTACCTTTAGGACATCTATGGCGTATTGAACGACAGATAAACAATTTAAGTCGGTATGTATTACTTGGTTTGCAACGTTTCGATGAACAAAAAGTTCACCAGAATCTAACCCTGTTAATAGCTCCGCAGGCACTCGACTATCAGAACACCCTATCCATAGGTATTCAGGACTTTGTCTATTGACTAATTTGGTAAAGTACTCTGGGCATTCGGAGGTCATTTTGTCTGACCAGGCCGAGTTCTTATCAAATAAATTTTTAATATCTGGCATTTATATTCCCTCTGTAATCTCAATACTATACACAAGCTTGATAAAGGGTACTTGTTAAAAGTAAGTCATTGTTACATTTTAGTCACTGGTAAGAGTAGTAAACAAAAAAATAGCAATATGGTTGAGATAAGGTTATCTAACTGGATCTGTTGTTTTTTTATATTTGGACCCCATTTATAAACGCATATGTCCTATATAAGAATGAAATTATGTACGCACTTGAAATCGGTAACTTAAGAAAAACCTATGCTGGTGGATTCGAAGCACTAAAGGGTGTCAGCTTAGAAGTTAAAAAAGGTGATTTTTATGCGCTTCTGGGACCTAATGGCGCAGGAAAGTCGACAACCATTGGTATTATTACTTCTTTAGTAAATAAAACCTCAGGTGCGGTGAAGGTCTTCGGCCATGACATTGATACTGATTTAGAATTGGCTAAACAAAATCTTGGATTGGTACCTCAAGAATTTAACTTTAATCAATTTGAAACCGTTGAACAGATTGTTATCCAGCAAGCTGGATATTATGGTGTTTCCAACGAGCTTGCTAAACAGCGTGCTAAAAAATACTTGTCACAACTGGATCTCTGGGAAAAAAGATCTGAACGGGCTCGCAACCTCTCCGGAGGAATGAAACGTCGCCTGATGATAGCACGTGCGCTTATGCATGAGCCTCAAATTCTTATCCTCGACGAACCGACGGCGGGAGTTGATATAGAGCTGCGCCGTTCTATGTGGGACTTCTTAAAAGAGATTAATAAACAAGGTATTACTATTATTCTTACAACGCATTATCTCGAAGAGGCAGAAATGTTGTGTCGAAATATTGGCATTATTAATCGAGGTGAGCTTATTGAGAATACCACGATGAAGGATCTACTTAATAAGCTGCATGTAGAAACCTTTATTTTGGATTTGGAGCCGGGCAGCAAATCGCCGAAGCTTGAAGGCGTCAACGCAGTTCTGCTTGATAACGACTCCATTGAGATTGATATTGATAAGACTCAAGGGCTAAATTCAGTATTTGCACAGTTATCAGAGCAACAGATAAAAGTTTTGTCTATGCGCAATAAAGCTAACCGCTTAGAAGAGTTATTTGTTGGTATCGTACGCGAACAAAGTGAGAAGTAAGTAACATGTATAAAATATATTGGATAGCATTTAAGAGTCTGTTAACTAAAGAAATAAATCGATTTACACGTATTTGGGTACAAACCTTAGTGCCACCAGCTATAACAATGACGCTTTATTTTATTATTTTCGGAAACCTAATTGGTTCGCGTATTGGAGAAATGAATGGCTTCAGTTACATGGAATATATCGTGCCTGGACTGATTATGATGTCTGTCATTACTAACTCATACTCTAATGTAGCTTCATCATTTTTTAGTGCTAAATTTCAGAGAAACATAGAAGAGTTACTTGTCGCACCAGTGCCAAACTATGTCATTATTTTGGGTTTTGTTATGGGAGGGGTTGTTCGAGGACTTGCCGTCGGGGCCATTGTTACTGTAGTTTCACTGTTTTTTGTTGATCTTCAGATAGAGCACTGGGGGATTATCGTAGCTACCGTATTTATGACTTCGGTCGTCTTCTCATTAGGTGGCTTAATCAATGCGATTTTTGCTAAAACATTCGATGATGTCTCTATCATACCGACTTTTATATTAACGCCATTAACCTATCTAGGCGGTGTATTCTATTCGATTTCGCTGCTTCCAGAATTATGGCAGGATATCTCAAAAATTAATCCCATTGTTTATATGGTTAATGCATTTAGATATGGTTTCTTAGGGGTATCAGATGTGGGTATTGTCTCTTCGTTTGGCGTCTTGTCCGTATTTGTTGTCGTGCTTTACGCCGTCGCTCATGTCTTAGTAACGAAAGGTATTGGCTTAAGAAGTTGATAGGCTAAAAAATAGGATTACCGGGTTATCGGTAACCGGAGACCGGTTACCGATTTACCCATCACTCTTCTGCTTCCGACTCTGTATCTGTCGTATGAGCTAATTCCAATACTTGATTGTCAATAAGTCGAGCCTTGCCTAAAAAAGCGGACATCAAAATGACTGCATTTGTGGAATTTACATCGATTGGTTGCAGTGATTTGGCATCCCGAATGAATATTTCATCTGGTTGAAGATCGGCAGCACGGAGCTGGTCATTCGCATCTTCAATAATAGCGTTGTAATCTGAACGACCCCCACGGATCTGGCTGCTAATCCAGCGCATGGTTCGGGCTACGACTGGTGCACGTTGGCGCTCGTCCATAGTGAGTAAACCGTTACGTGAACTCATTGCCAGTCCATCCATTTCACGAACGGTAGGCACACCAACGATATCGATATCCATACAAAGATCGATTGCCATTTGACGGAGTACAGCCAGTTGTTGGTAATCTTTCTCACCAAAACAAGCAACGTCAGGCTGAACTATATTGAATAGCTTAGCAACAATGGTTGCAACTCCACGAAAATGTCCCGGTCGGGATGCACCTTCGAGCATATGAGAGATCCCTGGCACTTCTACAGAAGTCTGTTTGTCTAAGCCTTGAGGGTACATGAGCTCAGGTGTTGGCGTGAAAACGAGATCTACGGCTTCATTGTTTAACTTGCTTAGATCATCTTCTAATGTACGAGGATAATTATTTAGATCTTCAGTCCGGTCAAACTGCATTGGATTGACGAAAATACTCACGACAACCACGTCCGCCAGCTCACGGGCTTTTCTTACTAAGGTAAGGTGCCCGTCATGAAGATTCCCCATGGTGGGAACGAAAGCAATTTTTCGGCCTTCTCTTCGAAACTGACTGATCTGCTTTCTTAGTGAAAGCGTATCTGCGAATGTTTGCATGTCTGTTTCCTTAAGCTATGGTATGCGAGGGGCTAGGGAAGTCGCCCGTTTGAACGTCTTCGATATATTTAGTGACGGCTGTTCGAATATCCCCGGTCTCTGCTAAGAAGTTCTTTGAAAACTTTGGCATGTAGTTAGCGGAGATACCAAACATGTCATGCATCACTAATATTTGACCGTCGGTAACATTGCCAGCACCGATTCCAATAACTGGAACGTTAACAGCTTTGGTTATTCGCTCAGCTAAAGAGGCTGGAACGCATTCCAGTAACACAATTTGTGCACCTGCCGCTTCAAGGGCTAATGCATCAGCAACCATTTTGTCTGCTTTTTCTTGGTCTCTTCCTTGTACTTTGTACCCACCAAATATATTTACAGATTGAGGCGTTAGTCCTAAGTGTGCACAAACAGGTACTGCGCGTTCAGTTAACATTTTAACGGTATCTGTTAGCCATTCGCCGCCTTCGAGCTTGACCATATTGGCGCCAGCTCTCATCAGTACCGCTGCGCTTTCACATGCTTGTTCTGGTGTTGGATAGCTCATAAAGGGCATGTCTGCCATCAACAGGCAATTTGGGCTGCCTGCGCGTACACAGCGCGTGTGGTAAGCGATATCTTCTACGGTAACAGGCAGAGTATCATTTTTACCTTGCAGAACCATTCCTAGAGAGTCCCCGACCAAAAGGACTGGCATTTCTTGTTGTTCAAAAAGTTGGGCAAAGCTTGCATCATAAGCAGTAGATGAAGCAAATTTACGACCTTCTTTCTTACAAAGCATTAGGTCGTTTATGGTTGTTTTTTTCATGCGTATTCCTTATCAGGAGCTGGCTATGGATGCCAAACGCTGAGTCCATTAAGATTAACGTTGTTCAATAGATCTTGTAACTCAGTCCCATCTGGGAGTGTTAAATTAGGTGCAATTTCGGCGAGCGGATAGAGGACAAACTCTCTTGTTTTCATTCCATAATGAGGAATGGTCAGTCGTTCAGACTCAATCTCTTGATCGCCATAAAGAAGAATGTCGAGATCCAGTGTTCTTGGCCCCCAACGTTCATCTTTGCGAACCCGGCCATGGTCAAGTTCTATACCTTGAGTCAGGTCGAGCAGATCTGTTGGTGCTAGCTGTGTTTCAATGAGTGCAACCGCATTAATATAATCTGGCTGATCTTTTGGCCCCATAGGAACGCTGCTATACAGTGACGATGCCTGTATAAATTGAGTGTCAGGGAGCTGTTTTAATGCAGAAATGGCATTTTTGGCCTGAAAAACCGGATCCGTCAGGTTGCTACCAATGGCGATATAAACCTGCGTCATGACTTTGTCTGGCTCTTTTTGTTTCTGTAATTTTTTCGACGTCGGTAATTGGGTTTATCCTGACCCATTTCATTGACCATCGCCTGGCGCATATTTCTACCCGCATTTTGATATGTCTGCCACCAGCTTGCTAATTCTTGAGTTTCACCTTGCTCAATCTGGCCACGCATTTCAAGAAAATCAAACCCAGCTCTAAACTTGTTAAGTTCCATCAGGCGTTGAGCTCGTTTACCACTTCTTCTTGGTAGTCTTAACTGAAGCTGCCAAATTTCTCGAATAGTTGCAGTATGCCTTCTTGGAATAGCAATCGTCTTAACTTGCTTATCTAAAACAATATTGCTCGCTTCCATTATCGCATCGTAATAGTTGAATCCTTTCTCATCGATGAGCGATTGAGCGATACGATTTAGTGGATACCAAAGCATTGCGGCGAACATAAATGCAGGATTAATTCGCTTGTCTTGGTTGATTCGTTTGTCTGTTGATTCCAACACTAATTCGATCATTTGCTCTGTCAGAGTTTCACCTTCATCGGTAAAGTCTTCTGCAATGGTTGGAAATAGAGGCCTGAACAGATCATAGTCTCGCATCAAGAAGTAGGTTTCTAAACCTTGCCCTGATTGTAGTAACTTGAGTGACTCTTCAAATAATCGAGCGGAAGGGATATCTTCAAGTAGGTAGGCTAAATCCAGCATAGGATCTGCTGTGGTATCACAGATGTCCATATCAAGCTTGGCGGCAAACCTAACTGCTCTTAACATTCGAACGGGATCTTCCCGATAACGTGTTTCTGGATCACCAATCAGCCGAATCAAGCCATCTTCAAGGTCTTCAATGCCTTCGGCGTAGTCATGAATGCTGAAATCAGCAATGTTGTAGTACATTGCGTTGATCGTAAAATCACGACGTTCCGCATCTTCATCAATCGTGCCGTAAACATTATCTCTAAGCAGCATACCTTCATCAGATTGCGCTGAAATATTTTTTGAAGGTTCCTGATGATGGCCCCGGAATGTAGCGACTTCAATGATCTCACGACCAAACATGATATGAGCCAAACGGAATCTGCGCCCGATTAAACGGCAGTTTCTGAATAAATGTTTGATTTGTTCAGGCGTTGCATTAGTCGCTATATCAAAATCTTTTGGTTTTTGCCCAAGCAGGAGATCTCTTACTCCGCCACCGACAAGAAATGCGTTGAATCCTGCTTTATGAAGACGATAAAGTACCTTCAGTGCATTATCACTGATGTCTTGTCTGGAAATGCTGTGCTCTTCACGTGTAATAATGTTCAGATCGATATCTCCAATTGAGTCATATCGTGTCGTTTTTGAGGTTTAATATTCATTAACTTGCTAAGAATATTAGTAACTTGGCTAATAGTAGCCTACCTCACGAAATGGATATAAAAGCTTGTCGCTTAATTTTTGCGGCTAATGATATCCTAGGGACTATTGATGTTTCAATGTCTAGCCTGTGAAATATGAAATGTCACCCGCCTTTATTTTAACCTAAGATTGGAATCAAAAAGTCTATCATGAATCTAAAATGGTATTTTTATCATCTGGTTAGGTTAGCTGATGTCCATCCTGTAGATTATATTCTACACAGTTTTATAGCGGTGAGGAGATTTCGAACGTATTAGGGATATTTTTCATCGACCAATTAGCACAACCCCACGCCAATATGTCACTGATGGAACCGTATTGAATACCTTTTGGTATGTCAAAACCCAAAAATAACATGGCCTGAATAAGAGTAGGGATCGGGTTATTTATATCAATTGCCTGAGCATGATTTTGCTTTGACAACTTATTGCCTTTATTGTCCATTGCCAGTGGAAGATGGAGATAACTTACGGGGGTTTGGCCCAATGTTTTGTACAGGCTAATTTGGCGACCTGTAGGCTCAATAAGGTCTGAACCTCGGACTATTTCGGTAACAGATTGAGCAATATCATCCAACACTACCGCTAAATTATAAGCAAATAACCCATCTCGTCGTTTTACGATAAAGTCTTCTTCAGCTAATTGGGGAGGGATCGCTATTGTGCCATGCTTTATGTCATTGAATTGATATACTGGATGTTCCATTTTAAGGCGTACAGCACCACTGTCTTTATTCAGGTATCGACAATTTCCTTGATAATACCCTCCGGCTTGTTTTATCTGCTTTCGGGAACATTGACAGAAATATGCTTGTCCGGTCGATAACCAGTTATTAAGTTGTTCTTGATAGGCATGGTGTCGCTGACTCTGGTAGACCACCTCTCCATCCCATAAAAGCTCGTAGGCCTCTAAAGCTAATAGGATCTGTTTTGCTGCTCCAGCCATTTCTCTTGGTGGGTCAAGATCCTCCATTCGCACTAGCCATGAACCGTTGAGGGACTTTGCTTGAAAATAGCTACCCAAAGCAGCAATCAAGGAACCAAAATGTAGTGGTCCTGACGGAGAGGGAGCAAAACGGCCAATATACGTCATAATTTATTTTGTATCGTTTAGGGTGTGGTATTCAGGGCACAACAAAAAAGGGAGCCAAGGCTCCCTTTTAACAATGCACTTAGCTTAACCTTGCATCTGTCTTTCTTTCATTTCTGCAAGTGTTTTACAGTCAATACAAAGATCCGCGGTAGGGCGGGCTTCAAGACGGCGTACACCAATTTCAACGCCGCATGATTCGCAGAAGCCAAAATCATCTTCTTCAATCTTAAGTAACGTTTTTTCAATCTTCTTGATTAAACGACGTTCACGGTCGCGGTTACGTAACTCAAGGCTGAACTCTTCTTCTTGAGAAGCTCTGTCAACTGGATCAGGAAAGTTTGCTGCCTCGTCCTGCATATGGTGCACAGTACGGTCAACTTCATCCCTTAGTTGGTTACGCCAAGCTTCTAGAATCTTTGTAAAATGAGCCGTTTGTTCTGGTGACATGTACTCTTCACCAGCTTTTTCCTGATACGGTTCAACACCGGCAATGGCTAGGATGCCTAGCGCTTTCTTCTTTTCTGGCATACCTCATCTCCTACTTACACCAATTATTAACTGTTATGCAGCTAATTTAAGGCGGGTATTTTTAGCAGAAAGCATAGCTGGAAGCAAACACTGGATTTTCCTATTTGCTTTCCGTGTGAAGATCCCATCATTTTTACTCAAAAATCGATAAATTCAACAGGTTCAACGAGACGAATCTCACTATCAGATAACTCCGCTTTATAGCAAAGTATCTCAACTCCAACTTCTTTTGCTTGCTTCAGTAATTGTGAATAATTTGCATCTATATGGTGTGCAACGGATACTTTTTCAATCCCCGAATGTAAAACAGTAAACAAAAGTACCGATCTACTTCCAGAATTAACCATTTCTGTGAGTTCACGCAGGTGTTTTTGTCCCCTGATAGTCACAGAGTCTGGAAAATATCCACATCCACTATCCTCCAGTAAAGTAACACTTTTCACTTCAATATAGCACGGAGTGCGGTCTTCTGATTGAAGGTAGATATCAATTCGACTATTTTCATTGCCATATTTGACTTCTGTTCTTAATGATTCATAGCCGCTGAGTTCTTTGATAGTTCCGTTTTGTATAGCTTCTACGACTAAATGATTGGCTTTTAGCGTATTAATGCAGATTAATTCACCTTGCTGGTTCTGGCTAAGTTCCCAACTATTGGGATATTTTCGTTTTTTATTGTCAGAAGTGGAGTACCAGATTTTGTTCCCGGGATCGGCACATCCTGTCATGGCTCCAGTATTAGCACAGTGGATAGTTCTAGTAGTGCCATCTGGTAGCTCTATATCAGCCAGAAATCGCTTGTAACGCTTTATCAGTATTGCGCTTTGGAGTTTTGGTTCAAATTGCATTGTTATGCCTACACCCGTTCTTAGTGTGAAAATCGGAGTAAATATGTATCTCAGTCTAAATTGAGTATACCGTTTTCTTTACTTGGAAGTTTTCTTTACAATTAGTTTGTTTAATTAAGGTAAAAAAGAAGGTTTATTTTTGTCGCAACTTCCCATTGAATCGGTGCTTCCGCAAATACTTAATGCGCTGAGAGAGTGCCAGCAAGTTATCTTAAAGGCCCCTCCTGGTGCCGGTAAATCAACCTGTCTCCCGCTGCATATAATGCAACAGAATTTAGTGAGCGGGAAAATAATCATGTTGGAGCCGAGACGTTTAGCTGCACGAAATATTGCTCGGTATCTGGCAAAGTTACTGGGTGAGAAGGTTGGTGAGCAGATAGGTTATCGAGTACGAGGTGAGGCAAAAGTTAGTTCTAAGACAAAACTGGAAATCGTGACCGAAGGTGTTATGACTCGGATGATACAGTCTGATCCCGAATTGCTTGGCGTTGATCTACTTATTTTTGATGAATTTCATGAAAGGAGTATTCACGCAGACACATCACTGGCATTTAGCTTAGAGGTTCAGGAAGCGTTCAGAGAAGATCTTAAGATTTTAGTTATGTCAGCCACATTAGAGCATAAGGCGTTAAAAAAGCTGTTACCAGAGGCTAAATTCGTTGAGTCGGAGGGGCGAGCTTACCCGGTTGAATATCGTTATGCTCCATTGCGGCCTAATGACAGGTTAATACCTAACTTAGAGAGACAAGTGAACAAATTGCTTCTTGAAGAGCATGGTTCAATATTGGTTTTTCTACCCGGAATCGCTTCAATTAAACAATTGAACAATGCATTATCTGAGTCAGTGAACGATGTTGAAATCTGTCCACTTTATGGTCAACTTAGTTTTTCAGAGCAACAAAAAGCCATCGAACCATGTGTAAAAGGTCAGCGAAAAGTGGTTTTAGCCACAAATATTGCTGAAACATCTCTGACTATTGAAGGGATAAGAATGGTTGTTGATAGTGGACTTGAACGTGTTGGTCGTTTTGACCTTCGATCTGGTGTGACAAAATTAGAGCAGATGAGAGTCGCTCAATCTTCTGCAGAGCAGAGAGCGGGGCGGGCGGGCCGAATTGAGCCCGGAATTTGTATTCGTTTATACAGTCAGGATCAGTTATCCCAGCAAGCTAGGGTGCCTCAACCAGAGGTGCTCCATTCTGATCTTTCTTCGCTATGCATGGAGCTTTCTCAGTGGGGCGCGCAAAACGCAGAGGATCTCCAATGGTTGGATGTCCCGCCTAAAGCTGCGATAGCACAAGGTTATGCGCTGCTTAATAAGTTGGGCCTCATGGATGAGCAGAATCAACTTTCAGTCTTGGGGAGTCAGGTGGGAACGTTAGGTGTTGAGCCTAGGTTGGCCGCAATGCTACTTAAGGCGAAACGACAAAGTGTGCCAATGCTGCAAACCGCATTATGTTTAGTCGCTATTATAGAACAGACACGCCACCCTGAGTTGAATATATCTAACCTACTGTACCAGTTAAAGAAACAGAGATTAACTACACAAAGCGTTGTCATAAACCGGGCGAGAGCTCTGGCCAAGCAATTAGGCTGTACTTTAAATATTGGTCAAGCAGATGAAAATTTGACCGGGCTTTGTTTAGCAACAGCTTATCCTGATCGTATTGGTCAGAAACGCAGCAATCAAACAGAGCGTTATATCTTGGCCAATGGGCATGGAGCCTTGATATCATCGCAAGAGAAACTCTCTGAAAGTACTTATATTGTTGCGGTTGATTTGATGCGTTCAAATCAGGATTCCAGTCAGATTCATTTAGCTGCGGAGTTAGATGTAGTTCTGCTTGAAAGGTACTATCCAGATTTATTTGTTAGTAAAGAAGTCGTAGATTGGGATGAAGCAAAAGGCCTATTAGTTGCGGAGAAACAGAAGTGCATCGGTAAATTGATCCTTCACAGAGAAAGGCGCTCTAACCCAGATAAGACTAAATTGAATCAGGCTTTAATTAATTATATTCGGCGTAAAGGACTGCAAGTATTGAGTTGGTCTCAGAATAGTGAAGCTTTGCTTGAACGTTATCGCTGCGGGGCGCAATGGTTCCCTGAAAAAAAATGGCCTGAACTTTCTAACCTTGCTTTAGTTTCTGAACTGGAAGTATGGTTGGAGCCTTTTATGAATGGTGTTACCAATGTAAAGTCGTTACAGAAGATTAACCTTTCAGATGCATTGACGGCTTATCTTGGCTGGCCATTAAATCAGGAGGTGGATGATCTACTACCTACCCATTATCAATTTTCAACGGGAACGAAAAAGAAGATTCAGTACAAAGCAGGTAAGCCTCCAATGCTATCAGTAAGAATGCAGGAAGTCTTTGGTGAGCAGTCCTCACCTGTAATAGCTAACGGTAAAAAGCGGATTGTTCTTGAGCTACTTTCACCAGCTCAAAGGCCGTTACAAATTACGGCAGATTTAGAGGGCTTCTGGAAAGGGGCTTATAAAGATGTGCAAAAAGAGATGAAGGGACGATACCCTAAACACATATGGCCTGATGACCCTTCTCAGCATGCCGCGACCACCAAAACCAAACGGCAGTTAAATTCATGAGTAATAAGAAATCTTCGAATAACAAAGGGACTAGCCTAAAGAAAACGGCAGCTAAAAAGCCTGCTACAAAAAAGCGCAAGCCGAAAAAGAGAGCCACGAAGAAAAACAGTAAAAAGGTGAGTTTATTGCGCCGACTCTGGCGTTTTAGTTGGAAATTATCGTTGGTAGGAATCGCACTTCTTGTATTTACTGGTTTCTATTTAGATACCACGGTTCGTTCTAAATTTGATGGGCAAATTTTTGATCTACCTACCGTCGTTTATGCTCGAGTGCTTAATTTGTTTCCCGGACAAGAGATCAGTATTCATGCATTGAAGCAAGAGCTTGATGTTTTAAATTACCGGAAAGTTCAACGTCCTAGGCACGCAGGAGAATACTCTTCTTCTTCAAGTAAAATTGAGTTGATCCGCAGACCTTTTGAGTTTGAAGACGGGCCTCAACCTGACAGACATGTCATGCTTCACTTCGATAATTTAGGCTTAAGTAAAATTGAGTCCTTAGAAAAAAACAGTGACATGGGCTTTTTACGCATAGAACCAAAAATGCTTGGGATGTTGGAAAAGGATGTTGATCAGACTCGCTTATATTTAAAAAGAGAACAGTTTCCCGAGTTTCTGGTTGACGCACTACTTACCACAGAGGATCGTGATTTTTATCAACATGACGGAGTCTCACCAAGTTCTATTTTGAGAGCCTTGGTTGCTAATGTTAAAGCCGGAAGGACGGTTCAGGGGGGCAGTACGTTAACGCAGCAATTAGCGAAAAATTTGTTTTTATCCAGAGAAAAAACCTTATGGCGGAAAATTAGAGAAGCCTATATAGCGCTAATTATTGATCATAGATATGACAAAGATCGTATATTAGAAGCTTACTTAAATGAAGTGTATTTAGGTCAGACGCAAGGGCAGGCTGTACATGGCTTTGGATTGGCGGCCAGGTTTTACTTTGGTTTACCTCTTCAGGAGTTACGTTTTGACCAGCTTGCGTTATTAGTTGGTATGGTTAAAGGACCTTCCTACTATAACCCGATACGGTACCCCGAACGGGCAAAAGAGAGGCGTGATTTGGTCTTGCGGCTCCTGATGAAGCAAGAAATATTGACGGCGTCGCAATACGATCAAGCGGTGAGTAGGGATCTTGATATTCAAAAAAAACCTCAGATAGCAAGTCGGCAACCTGCGTATTTTCAACAGCTTAAAGGTGAATTGCTAGAAAAGGTAGGTGATGATTATCATGCTTATGCCGGACTTCGTTTGTTTACAACTCTTGATCCTGTTTCTCAGTCTATTTTGGAGAAAGCCATTTCTCAGAAGTTGCCACAACTGGAGAGAAAAAGTGGTAAAGGGCTGGAAGCAGCCGCAGTGGCTGTTGACAGGCAAACTGGTGAAATTCGAGCAATGGTTGGCGGAAAACGTACAGGTTATGATGGCTTTAATCGGGCATTAAATGCCAGCCGTCCTATTGGTTCATTGGTAAAGCCGGCGATATATTTAACAGCTTTGTCTGATCCCTCACAATATAATTTAGCAACGACTTTACTGGATAAACCTATCACATTAAAGGGAAGTAAAGGTAGTGTCTGGAAGCCACGGAATTTCGATAAAAAATTCCGTGGTGAAGTGCCTATGTATAAAGCGTTGGCGAATTCGCTCAATATTCCAACGGTTCGTTTGGGATTGAAGTTAGGCATTCCTCGAGTAACTAATACCCTTGATGCTTTGGGGGTGGACAGACAAGAAATTCGTCCAGTGCCAGCCATGTTCTTAGGTGCGTTTTCTTTATCGCCATATCAAGTGTCTCAGATGTATCAGACATTAAGCAATTCAGGAAAACGAGCTCGATTATCTGCATTGCGAGTGGTCAAAGATTTGGATAATAATATTATTTATCAATTCATCCCTAAAATGAGTGCCACGGTTGATGAACAGGCTGCTTGGCTAACCACATACGCAATGAAAAAAGCCGTAGCTGAAGGGACAGGGCGCTATCTGCAAGGTAAATTTGGCTGGGCGGCTCTGGCAGGAAAAACCGGAACCAGCAATGATAGCCGGGACAGTTGGTTTGTTGGTATTGATGGTAGAGAAGTTGTCACTGTCTGGGTTGGTAGGGACGATAATAAGCCCACCAAACTGACAGGCTCAAGCGGTGCGTTAAGAGTTTACGCAGACTATTTGGATGAGCGGGTTCCACAAAGACTTAGCTTGCCGTGGCCAAAAGGGATATCGACACAAGGGTTTGAAAAACAGAAAAATGGCGCGCTGACCCTTGATTGTTCAAATCGCTTTAAGTTGCCTGTGTGGGATAAAAACGGCGCTATGAAAAAGGTTTGTGAGAGTTCACCGACACAATGGTTTAAGAATCTCTTTGATTAACAGAGTGTTGGATTATATTGATGCTTGGAGACCGGAGATCTCCTAATCCATAACGAAACTCTTTGTCTCCGAAAATGCATAAGGAATTGGTGTGAAATTCATTCAGTACTGGATACGTACAATAGTGATGGTCAGTCTGCTCTATTCTACACATGGCATGACAGAGTCGGATGACTCCTTATCTATTGAACCTGACCGCCGGCCGACCATTGCCGTTGTTCTCGCTGGTGGTGGTGCTAAAGGTGCGGCACATGTTGGTGTGCTTAAAGCTTTGGAAGAAATGCACATCCCTGTCGATATCGTTACCGGTACCAGCATGGGCGCATACGTTGGGGGACTATATGCTACGGGTATGAGTGCCGATGAAATCGAGTCGTTGATCTATTCCACTGACTGGAATAGTGGTTACAAAGATAGAGTAAGCCGTAGCGACAGAAGAATTCGGGATAAGGCTTATGAAGACTATTATCAGCTGACGACCGATTTTGGATTACGCTGGGGGGAGATACGATCACCTAAAGGTATTGTACAAGGTCAAGGGATGATGCGAATTTTAAGGGAAACGTCTGGTAATTACCCTGCTTTCGAGTCTTTCGACCAACTTCCTCTTCGCTATCGGGCGGTTGCAACAGATGTTGTCAGGCTTGAAGAAGTAGTGATCGATAAAGGCTTGCTCACGGATGCCATGATGGCAAGCATGACCGTACCGGGTGCATTGCCTCCTTATAAACTTGATGGGAAATTGTTAGTTGATGGCGGTGTTACCAATAACATGCCTGTTGATTTAGCCAAAGCAATGGGAGCCGACATTGTGATTGCTGTCGATATCAGTACCGATTATCTGGAAAAGGAAGGTGTTACGGATATGATGACGGTGGCCGGGCAGTTGTCTAATTATTTGGTGAGAAGGACGACCAATGAACAGTCTGATCAGCTGTCAGAGAAGGACACTCTATTGCTTCCTGCTGTGGGAAATATGGAAACCATGGAGTTTGATAAAATGCCCCTCGCGTATCAGTGGGGATACGAAGCAGCGCAAAAACAGAGCGATGAGTTGGCTCGGTACAAGGTCACTGCGGGCGAGTATCAGAGATATATCGATCAAAAAGAAGATGCAAGAAGGCTCTTGGTACACGGTGATGAGCTGGTTGTTGATAAAATCACTTTGAATAATGAATCGCATTATCGTAGTGATTTAGTATTGGATCGTTTGGGTGTTAAAACTGGAGATAAAGTTTCCACTGAGGATCTCGAAGTCAGCGTTGGAAACCTATATGCTTTGGACCGATTTGAAACCGTTTTTTACCATTTCGAAAAAGAAGCAGACCAAACAAACTTAGTTTTTAATGTACGAGAAAAGGAGTGGGGACCTAACTATGTTAATTTTCGTTTTTTTCTGGAAGAGGACTTCTCTTCAGAAAGCCAATATGCGATAGGCGTCTCTACCAATTTCACCGGGTTAAATAGTGTTGGGGCCGAGCTAAAAGCGAATGTTGAGCTAGGCACCGACAGAGCAATATCTCTGAATTGGTCTTCACCATTTTTTACCAATCAATATCTTTTGAATCTATTCAGTATCTCCTACTCAAAAGACAAGAAGAATACGCCTATTGGCGGGCTTGCCGCTGAAACCAGCCTGGACATGACTGATAACTCAATATCAACCACCTATACTGATTTTAAAGGAGAGGCTGCATTAGGTTTTCAACCTCACTTATGGCAGGAAGCTAGATTCGGCTTAAGGTACATTAATGGTGATGTTGGGGTTACAAACGCCCCGGATTTTGGTAATGCCGATTATGTCAGAAAAGGGGCATTTGTGCGTTACCGCCTGGATACATTAGATGATTTTAGCCTGCCAACTAATGGCTTATTATTGGATTTTGAGTACTTCATTTCCGATGACTCTGTTGAAGGTACCACTATTTCTGGTGGAGAGACTACTGATGTGACCGAGTTTAAAGATGATGTAGTGCATGAGCTATCCGCGCAGTTAAGAGGGGCATATAGCCTTGGAGACCATACAATGGTTGGTCATGTAGAGTACGGTACTGTTGAAGATAAAACCTCTGGGAACCCCGCGATACAGCCTAAAGAATTAGGTGGTTTTTTGAGGCTTTCTGGTATTCCCAGAAACAGTTTAGTCGGGCAAAATTTACTGTTCAGTAGTTTAGTCTATCGCTATCGTTGGTTTGATAATGATTTTGGTCTGTTTACTGCGCCAGTTTATCTGGGGGCTTCAATAGAATATGGCGGGGTTTGGAACGATACACAGTTGCAGATTTCAGATGCACCGTTATATGCGGCCGGGTCTATTTTTGCAGGAGTTGCGTCACCCATAGGGCCTATTGTGTTTGCTTTTGGTGCCACAGAGGGAGACCGACAAGCGGTTTACTTGATTATTGGGCAAACTTTTTAGTCGTACATGAAAAAATAAAAACCATAAAATTCATGGCGATATGGTTTTTATTTTCTAAAACTTTAGTCGTAAGATGATATGTTGGTCAAAATGATTAGATTTTAATTTTTGGTTAAATTTGATATCCTCTGCGGCACAGTTTGGCTCCCGTCCGCTGTCGATTATTAAAAGAGTCTCAATAATAACAAGCGGCAGGAAGCCAATTTTTCCAAGGATGTTTAATTTCCATACGTAGGAAATTGAACCGCAATGAGAGGAATAAGTCGTGCTTGAAGCCTATCGTAAACACGTCGAAGAGCGTGCTGTGGAAGGAGTAGTACCCACACCACTAAATGCAGAACAAGTTGCTGCACTGGTTGAACTGGTTAAGAATCCGCCTGTTGGCGAAAAAGAAATGATTCTTGATCTTCTTGAAAATCGAATTCCCCCTGGTGTTGATGAAGCTGCTTATGTCAAAGCTGGCTTCCTAACTGCTGTGGCTAAAGGTGAGGTAAACTCCCCCCTTGTTAGTCAGGAAAAAGCGGTGGAACTTCTAGGCACCATGCAAGGTGGCTATAACATTGAACCGCTTATCTCCTTGTTAGAGGACAGTGTGTTGGCTCCAATAGCAGCTAAAGCTCTGTCTCATACACTGCTTATGTTCGATGCATTTTATGATGTAGAAGAAAAAGCAAAAGCGGGCAATGAAGTTGCGAAACAGGTTCTTAATTCATGGGCAGAAGCGGAATGGTTCCTGTCTAAGCCTGAACTTCAGCAAAAAATCACTCTGACTGTATTTAAAGTCACTGGTGAAACAAATACCGATGATCTCTCTCCTGCACCCGATGCATGGTCACGTCCTGATATTCCGCTACACGCATTGGCGATGCTTAAGAATGAACGTGATGGCATCAATCCTGATAGTGCTGGAACCATTGGCCCAGTAAATCAAATTGAATCACTGAAAGAAAAAGGTCATCAACTGGTTTATGTTGGTGATGTTGTCGGTACGGGCTCTTCTCGTAAGTCAGCGACAAACTCTGTTCTTTGGTTTATGGGAGATGATATACCAAACGTTCCTAATAAACGTGCTGGTGGTTATGTGCTTGGTGGTAAAATCGCGCCCATCTTCTTCAATACAATGGAAGATGCAGGAGCCTTGCCTATTGAGGTTGATGTCTCTAAATTGAATATGGGTGATGTTATTGATGTTTACCCATTTGAAGGAAAGGTGACTGACCATGAAACGGGTGAGACGCTCGCAGAGTTTGGCCTTAAGACAGACGTTCTTATTGATGAAGTTCGTGCTGGTGGACGCATTCCATTAATTATTGGTCGTGGATTAACTGATCGCGCACGTGAATCGCTCGGATTAGAACCTTCAGAAATATTCCGCCGTCCTGTTGCTGTTGAAGATACCGGCAAAGGTTATACCTTAGCTCAGAAAATGGTAGGTAAAGCATGTGGTGTTGAAGGGATCCGCCCAGGAACCTACTGTGAGCCTAAGATGACGACGGTTGGCTCTCAGGATACCACTGGGCCAATGACGCGTGATGAATTGAAAGATTTAGCGTGTCTGGGTTTTTCCGCTGATCTTGTTATGCAGTCGTTCTGTCACACCTCGGCGTATCCAAAGCCAATCGATGTGAACACGCACCACACATTACCTGATTTTATAATGAACCGTGCGGGTGTTTCTTTACGTCCTGGAGATGGTGTCATTCACTCTTGGCTAAACCGTATGCTGCTTCCAGATACTGTTGGTACTGGTGGCGATTCACATACTCGATTCCCACTAGGTGTTTCATTCCCTGCAGGTTCAGGTTTGGTGGCATTTGCAGCGGCAACGGGTGTGATGCCTCTTGATATGCCTGAGTCAATTTTGGTCCGATTTAAAGGTGATATCCAACCAGGTATTACGCTACGTGATTTAGTCCATGCGATTCCTTATTATGGTATTAAGCAAGGGCTATTAACAGTAGAGAAAGCCGGTAAGATCAATGAATTCTCTGGGCGCGTACTTGAGATTGAAGGGGTAGAGCATTTGTCTGTTGAACAGGCTTTTGAGCTGTCTGATGCTTCTGCAGAGCGATCGGCTGCGGGTTGTACGGTGAAACTTTCTCAAGAATCTATTGAGGAATACCTTAATTCTAACATTGTAATGCTTAAGTGGATGATCTCTGAAGGTTATGGGGATATCCGTACGCTTGAACGTCGAATTACAGCAATGCAAGATTGGTTGGCAAACCCAGATCTAATGAGTGCTGATTCTGATGCAGAATATACTCATGTTATCGAAATTGATCTTGCAGATATTAAGCAACCAATTTTATGTGCGCCAAACGATCCTGATGATGCTCGCCTTCTGTCCGATGTTCAAGGTACAGAAATTCAAGAAGTATTCATTGGGTCATGCATGACTAATATTGGTCACTTCCGTGCTGCTGGTAAATTGCTTGAAAAATTCAATGGTCAATTGGATACCCGATTGTGGATTGCACCTCCGACTAAGATGGATAAAGACCAACTTACTGAAGAAGGCTATTACGGAATCTTTGGTCGAGCAGGTGTTCGAATAGAGACTCCGGGTTGCTCACTTTGTATGGGTAACCAGGCACGTGTAGCTGATAATGTTACGGTCATGTCTACTTCTACACGAAACTTCCCGAACCGTCTTGGTACAGGTGCAAATGTTTATCTTGCTTCTGCTGAGTTAGCTTCTGTTGGTGCTATTTTAGGTAGAATTCCAACCATGGATGAGTACCTTGAGTATGCTAAGCAGATCGATGCAACCGCTTCTGATACTTATCGCTATCTAAACTTCCACAAGATGGGAGAGTATACAGAGAAAGCGAATACTGTTATTTTTCAAGAACCAGTTTAATAGGCGTTAACCCGTTTATTATTCAGTAAAAAATTAAGCCTACTTTGAATGAAGTAGGCTTTTTTAATGCGTTAAACTAATGCAAAAAAACAACCAGCTCACTTGACGAGATGACTAGATGTGCTAAGTCTTAATATTGAGACAGAAAAATAAGTCATGTATCGATAATGTAACAGTAAGTTCAATAATTCTCATATAACAAGAGAGGAAATATTCATGGGTACTCAATTCCGACTGGATTCTGTTCCCGGATCTCTGGTGGTGGTAGGTGGGAAACACGAACCCTGGTTGTCTGTTTTAGAACAAGCTGGCTGGAAATGCCAACGATGTGCTGATTTGCGTAAGGCGGATGCTTTGCTGAATGAAATAGGCCCTTGCATTGGCATTGTCGATTTAAGTCAGGATGAGTTTAGTCTAAATGGCATTGCTAACTTGGTGAGTAGTTATAAGCATGTTCGCTGGTTGGCATTTATTAGGGAGCCTCAGCTAGGTTCAGATACGATTTGTCAGTTTATAGTAAATTTTTGTATCGATTTTTTTACCGATCCTATTCCAGATACTCAGTTAATGAGCACGATCGGGCACCAATTAGGCATGCTCAAACTTGAAAAAAAGGTTTGGCCTAATTATGGCTGCACGAGAGACATGGGTCTTACGGGTGAATCGGTTTCCATGAAACGGCTGCGTGAGCAAGTGAAAAGAATTAGCTCTACCGATGTGAGTATTCTTATCTATGGGGAGAATGGCTCGGGAAAAGAGAGTGTTGCGAAAGCGATTCATAATATGTCTGCTCGCTCTAAAGAGGCGTTTATTTCCGTAAATTGTGGTGCATTATCTGAAGTTCGGATGCAACAGGATTTATTTTCGATTGGTGACGATGTTGAAACAGTTAGCCTTCTAGAGAAGGCAAATGGAGGGACTCTGTACCTCAATGATATTCTTACCATGCCCCGATCTCAGCAGCGTAATTTACTCCGGTTTATGCAAGAAGGGAAAATTGACACCGCAGTAGGTAGTAAAGAGCTCGATGTTCGAATATTAGCGGGTTACAGCGCTGATATAGAAAAAGCATTGGTTGATAAGGATTTCAATGAAGAGTTATACCATTATATCAATGTATTAAGAATTAACGTTCCAAGCCTAAAAGAACGTGCTGGAGATATCTCAATTCTGGCTAAACAGTTCCTGCAAGATTATTCGAAAGAATACAATGCACAAGCTAAAGACTTTTCCGATGAAGCAATAAAAATACTGACTCAGTATTATTGGCCTGGAAATGTGCGTGAGCTGATGAATCAGGTGAAACGAGCTGTTTTGATGTCTGACGGTGCCATTATTGATGTCAATCAATTGGATCTACCGCAAATAACCAATGGTCGACGAAGTTTGAAGAGTATAAGGGAAGACTCGGAAAAAGATGCTTTGATATTGGTGCTGGAGTCGCATGAAGGCCAGGTCTCTCCAGCGGCTAAAGAGCTCGGTGTTTCCAGAGCAACAATGTACCGCCTATTAAATAAGCACAACTTGATTACTGAATCTATGTAATTTTAAAGGGGCTACTATTTTAATAAATGGTGACTAACTTGTAGGGAATGTATATATCCATTTGTTTTAGATAATAACTTTTCTAACTATGCATTATTCAGTTGAATCGTTTGTTAGTTGTGGTTGTTTTCTACTCAACTCAGGGTTATTTATTGAAGTTAGTTATTACGGTGATTAACTATTGCACTATTTTGTGCATTGGCTACAATTTGTCCGTGAATGAGAATTCACACATTTCTTAATAGGATTAATTAGTTAGACAGGAGGCGTCAGATGAAAACTTTCAACATTATTCATTTTGTTTGCGCACCTGTATTTTTTGCTACTCCAACCATGTTCGCATCATGTTTCGCGAATAGACAAGCAGAATCAAACAAAACTAATTGATCCGTATCCTAAGTCGGCTGCGGAAAATGGCAGCTGAACGGGACAGTTCTTACTATTTCTTTTCCTAAAGTGTCATTTTTCCAGCTTTTAATAAAATTAACTGGAGAATTATGATGAGTCATTCCCTTTATTTGAACCTAGCCGTTTTATTTGTAAAAGCGGATCTACGTAGAGAAGAAAAAATCTGGAAGAAAACGGTTCGCCGTTCACAGTATGATATCCCTTGGGAAAACAAACACTTGCTTAGAGATATCGGTTTGGATGGTGATGGGCGTATTTTAGGTGTTTCAGAACCAGAACATATCATTGTTGAACGTCGTATGCGCCACCTTCGCCGAGTCTTTCGATCGAGACTTGCGACGTAATGGTAAGGGGAAAGTTGTCCTACTTTCCCCAAAATTTTTAAGGACAGGGATTGGAGTATTTTGCTCCAATCTTCTGAATTTCATCCATTAATTCAGGACTCAGCGTTGTGTCAATGCTGTCAATATTCTCTTTTAGCTGCTCCAGATTTGTTGCACCCACTATATTCGATGCAACAAAGGGTCTTTGGTTTACAAAGGCGAGAGCCATTTGAACAGGACTCAGGCCGAACTCTAGAGCAAGTTGCACATAGGCTTCAGTGGCTTTTATACCTTGCCTAGTAAAGTAGCGAGAAAAACGAGTCCAGGTAGAGCAACGAGCGCCTTTTGGTCTGGCATCATTCAGGTATTTTCCGCTTAGGCAACCAAATGCTAAGGGAGAGTATGCTAATAGTTTAACGCCTTCAAAATGTGAAACTTCGGATAAACCAATTTCAAAACTTCGATTTAATAAGTTATATGGATTTTGAATAGAAACCATTTTTGGCAAATCGTGTTTCTCTGCTAGGTGTAGATACTTCATAACCCCCCATGGTGTTTCATTTGAAATTCCAATATAACGAATCTTGCCTGCCCGAATGAGTTCAGCTAAAGCCTCAAGTGATTCTATAAGAGTAACTTCTTCCTGAGTATCAGGGTAAGGGTAGTTGAGCTGCCCAAAACAGTTAGTTTGTCTTTGGGGCCAGTGAAGTTGATAAAGATCGACATAATCTGTTTTAAGACGTTTGAGGCTATCATTCAAAGCTTGATGAATATTCCTTCGATCTAGACTCATGTTCTCTCTAATGTGGGGGACATTACGTGGACCTGCTACTTTAGTCGCAATAATGACTTTTTCTCTCTTATCGGACTTTCTTAACCAGTTGCCAATGTACTCTTCTGTTAACCCTTGAGTTTTGCCCGTTGGCGGAACTGGATACATTTCCGCAGTATCAATAAAATTTATTCCTCTTTCGAAAGCATAATCAAGCTGGGTAAAGGCTTCTGACTGTGAATTTTGTTCACCAAATGTCATCGTTCCTAGGCCAATTTGGCTAATTTCAAGTGTTGAGTTTGGCAATTTTTGATATTTCATCGCACTTCCTTTGCTTCATTATTTATATCCAATATATCTAACATATCCAATAAATTGACTTTAGTGAAATTAGAAATTGTCTCTGACTGGACTAAGCTTACTGTTAAGGGAGGAAAGCCTATGCAAAAGATACAACTCGATCATTGGCTTCACGCTGAGTATGCTCAGCATGCAGACAAGCAAATTCAACCGAAATTATATGTAATCAGTTGCGAAGACTTATCGGATTATTTATTGGCTGTTGAGTATAAACATAAGTTAGAGCCAATCTATAAAAACGGTGAGCCCGTGCACTATTCTTCTTTAGAACAAGTAAAGCAGGATTTAAGTCGTTTGGGGGTCGAATCTGTTTATCTTCGATTACATAACACAGATGATGAGTGTGGTTCTCCTGAAGGTGCGGTACCTTATCATGATATTGAGCTGTCCTTGAATACGCATTAAAAGTACTGTGACAGGATTTGAGCGGTAAACTGTGTCCTGAGGTAGAAACCTCTTGGCAGTGTTTTGATGGGTTTCCCGCTTGCCCCATAGGCTACAGTTAATACTCGGCTGTTGGCTGCTTTGGGTCTGAGCTGCATGACTTCTCCATGTCTGGCAGTGATTTTTTCAACATCACCAAGTACGATCATTTCCATGAGTTCTTCCCAATCAGCCTTCAGGAGTTTCTCTTGCTCTTCTGAAGGTGTCCAGAGTATTGGTGTTCCGACTCTTCTTTCTGCTAATGGGATTTCTCTTTCACCTTCAACGGGGATCCAAAGAACCTTGGAAAGCTTTTGCCGTACATGACTGTGCTCCCATGAAAGACCGTGTACACCAGTGAGCGGGGCTACGCAGACAAATGTAGTTTCCAGAGGTTTTCCGGAGTAGCTAATAGGGATGCTTTTGAGCTCAATTCCAAGGTGAGCAAAGTCTTGTTGGGGTTTGCTACCCGCGCTAGCACCTAAATGCCACTCTAATAGCTGTCCTACCCAGCCTTTATCCCGCTTTAAATTATCAGGAACGATAAGTTGAGCTTCATCGGCCAGCTCTTTATAAGTGAAGCCTGCAATGTCTTGAGCTCTCTGGAATAGCTCAAGTTCAGATTTAGGTTGGGGTTTCATGTGAGCGGTTCGTTAAGTTTTGAGAATCTTTCTGGTTTGGATTGTAGCAAAATTATTGATCTAGATAGAGGGAAATATCGATTGAGCTAAGATCTGTGAGTATGATTTATGATCAATGCTAAGTTATCCACAGGTTTGTTGTGAATGTAATGAAATATTATTTTACTGGATCAATTAACAGGAGGTTTTAGTCAATAAAGTGGTTGAAATAAATGGTTTTTAATGAAATGTACTCGTATGTATGTGGACAACTGTTAAGGTGGTGGATCTTTAACCGATCTGTTTTGGTTAAAGATCCTCCAATTGTTTACTCCTAATTATGAATGAGTATTTTAGGTGTAACCTGCTGTAATTTATAAATTAAGTGTTCTTTGTTGACTCTGATTAAGTAGGTGGTGTGAGTGATAGTTAATCTTTTTTATTTTCAATTCTTGAATTCTTCACATACTTACTCACAGAAAAGGTGAATAATTTTGTGACACGGCTCTAGGTTGTGTTGATAACTGTCAAATTGTACAAGTGTTATCCAAAGTGCCTCTATTCAAGAATAAATATTTCGTAAATTAGACATGTAAATTTGCGACTACTGGGGATATGTGGAAAAATCATGCCAAGAAAAATTATTTTGAGGTTGGCCAGTGATCGATGGCGATGGTTACCGCTTAAATGTGGGAATTGTAATTTGTAACAACCATGGTCAGGTATTCTGGGCTAAACGATACGGACAACACTCTTGGCAGTTTCCTCAAGGTGGAATTGACGATGGTGAAACGGCTGAACAAGCAATGTTTCGTGAGTTATATGAAGAGGTTGGTCTTACAAAGCAAGATGTAACGATCATAGCGACAAGTCGACATTGGTTGAGGTATCGTCTACCAAAACGACTCGTTCGTTGGGACTCTAAGCCAGTTTGTATCGGGCAAAAACAGAAATGGTTTTTACTACGTTTAGATAGTGATGAATCTAATGTAAATATGCAGCGTGGTAATACCCCTGAATTTGATGGTTGGCGTTGGGTAAGTTATTGGTACCCAGTCAGACAAGTGGTTTCTTTTAAAAGAGATGTTTATCGTCGAGCGATGAAAGAATTTGCATCTCTGGCGATGCCATTTAAGGAGCGCAAAATAAAAGGCAAACGGAAAAATCGTAGAGGGTAATCATGCTAACTCAACTAAGGGAAATAGTTGAAAAAGTTTCAAGGCTTGATGATGTTCATCAGGCCTTGGATTTATTGGTTACAGAAACCAGCCGTGCAATGGATACTGAGTGTTGCACGGTATACCTCGCTAACGATGAAAAGAAACGCCTGGAGTTAATGGCAACTCAAGGCTTAAAACTACGTAAACGAAGCTTCTTTATAAAATACGCTGATGGATTGGTAGGATTAGTTCGTAGAAGTGCTGAGCCTCTCAATCTTGCTGAAGCCGCAAAGCATCCTCAATTTAAGTTCTTTCCTCAATTAGGGGAGCAGGTCTATAACTCTTTTTTAGGTACGCCGATCATCCATCGGAAGCAAGTGTTGGGTGTTTTGGTCATTCAGCAAAAATCTCCTCGGTTATTTAGTGAAATTGAGGAATCATTTTTAGTCACGCTTGCTGCGCAAATTGCGGTTATTATTGCTCACGCGCAAGCTCAGGGGCAGTGGTTACTGAATAAAAAAAGAACCGAAACTATATTAGGTATTGCCGCCTCGCCTGGAGTCGCGGTCGGTAAGTTTTGGTGGGACAATACTCAACCAGAGTTATCTGATGTTTATCCAGCATCCGCTTTAAATACGGAACAAGAGCAAGAATGGCTGATGTTGGCTATAGAGAGCGCTATAGCAGATTTTCGTCGAATGCGAAAACGACTCGATAGTGAGTTAAATAAAGATGCTCTTGCTATATTTGACCTATTTACTCACCTTCTTAATGATCCCTTATTGCGTAATGACTTAAAAGAGCAAATAAATAAAGGCGACCGAGCAGACTGGGCATTACGTCAAGTCGTGGAGACTTACTCCAATAGATTTGCTCAAATGACCGATGTGTATATGCGAGAACGGGCACAGGATATTCGAGAGTTAGGTCAGCGTTTACTCTATTTCTTACATAACTCAGAAAGCAACCAATTTGAATTTAAACACCCTGTGATATTGGTAGTACCTGAATTAACGGCCTCTATATTGGCTGGTGTTGCTAAAGATAAACTACTTGCGGTTATCTCCCTTGAAGGTGCAGCAAACTCCCATGCAGCAATATTATCCAGAGCACTCGGTGTTCCTGCCATCATGGGGGCAACACTTACCCCCGAATCGATTCATGATAAAACCGGAATCGTGAACGGTTATAGTGGCGAAATACTGGTCGATCCCAGCAAGCAACTTCTCAAGGAATATCGACTCCTCCAAAGTGAAGAGTATGAACTTTCGCAGTTGGTGGAAGGTGAGCTTTCGCAGGAAGCGCGCACAAAAGATGGATGTCAAATTGAAATATTGTTGAATGCGGGGTTAAGCGCGGACGCGAATATAGCAATTAACCAAGGTGTTGATGGTGTTGGCTTGTACCGAACTGAGATTTCCTTTTTGCTACAGCACCGTTTCCCATCCGAAGAAGAGCAAGTCCAAAGATACAGAAGCATATTATCTTCTTATCCTGACAAAAAAGTGGTTATGCGTACATTGGATATTGGTGGTGATAAACCGCTTCCTTACTTGCCAATTGAAGAAGACAATCCATTTCTAGGTTGGCGAGGCATCCGGTTTACGCTTGATCATCCAGATATATTTTTAATCCAACTTAGAGCGATGTTAAAGGCGAGTATCGGCGTCGATAATCTTCGTATTCTGCTGCCGATGATTGCTAGTTGCCAGGAGCTGGATGATACACTGACGTTAATCGATCAAGCGTTCTTCGAAGTTACTGCGATTGAGCCGAATGTAAGACGGCCAGAAGTAGGGATTATGGTCGAGGTACCGTCCATGCTTTATTTGTTGCCTTTGATCGCAAAGAAAGTCGATTTCGTTTCTGTTGGTAGTAATGATTTGACCCAGTATCTTCTTGCGGTGGATAGGAATAACGCTAGAGTGGCTGATGTTTATGAATCAATTCATCCAGCTGTTATTATGGCACTAAAGCAGATACTTGATACGTGCAACCAATATCAACTTCCGGTCAGTGTATGTGGTGAGCTAGCTGGGGACCCGATAGGTGCCTTAATACTTGTCGGGCTTGGATATCGGTCTCTTAGTATGAATACGTCTAACGTTGCGCGTATAAAATATCTGTTGCGAAGTGTCGATTCTAACGAACTCCTGCTTTTGTCCGAAAAAGCTTTATTACAGCCTTATAGTCAAAAAACTCGTGCCATGATGTTACAATACCTGGAAAATAAGCAGCTCGCAGGCTTTGTTCGTGCGGGTAAAAAATAGAGGCGATTTTGAATTACGAGTTACTTTTTTTGTTACTGCTATTAGGTGGTTTCGTTGGTGTCATGGCTGGTCTGTTAGGCATTGGTGGTGGACTAATTGTTGTTCCGGCCCTGTTATATTTACTTCCCCAAGCTAACATAAGTACAGACGTGGTTATGCATATTGCTCTTGCTACATCACTTGCCTCTATTATCATCACGTCGGGGTCTTCGGCGTATAATCACTTGAAACTTGGTAATGTAAATATTTACGTTATCAAATGGTTATTACCAGGTGTTATTCTTGGTGGTTTCATCGGCTCCTATGTGACGGAGTTGATCCCAAGTGAGATGCTACCGAATGTTTTTGGTAGCATTGTCCTTTTCTTGGCTTTGCAAATGTTGATTTCAGTGAAGTCAACAACGGTCAGGGCCATGCCAGGTGAGTTTGTTACGTCGTGTTCTGGCTGCATTATCGGTATTATTTCGACGCTTGCCGGCATAGGCGGTGGTTCTTTAACGGTACCTTATTTAAATCGATATGGTGTCGAGATGCGTAAAGCGGTAGGATCCTCTTCGGTTTGTGGTTGTGTTATCGCATTGTCGGGTATGACTGGTTTTATATGGCACGGGATTGGTGTTGCGCACCTGCCTGATTACAGTGTTGGATATGTATATACTCCGGCTCTTATCGCCATCGTGTCGACTTCTGTTTTTACCACGAAAATTGGTGCAAGATGGGCGACCCGCCTTCCAACGGCACAGCTAAAAAAAGTTTTTGCGTTATTTCTGTTGTTTATCGCCGGCAGAATGCTGTTGTCATAATATGAATTTTGAACTTAAATGTGAATTTATTGGCTTTATCAAGGTCAATTGTTTTTCTGTAGGTTTAAAAAATCAATTCAAGAGTGAGTTAATGTATGCCTCAAGGCTTTATTGAGTTTCCACAAATCGATCCTGTACTGGTGTCGATTGGTCCCCTTTCCATTCGATGGTATGGACTGATGTATTTATTTGGTTTCTTGTTTGCTCTGTGGTTAGCAAACCGAAGAGCGGATAAATCAAATAGTGGCTGGAATAGAGAGCAGGTTTCTGACCTACTATTTCTTGGCTTCTTAGGGGTCGTGATAGGAGGCAGAGTCGGCTATGTTTTATTCTATAATTTTGGATTGTTTCTAGATAACCCGTTGTATCTGTTTAAAGTATGGACTGGTGGAATGTCTTTCCATGGTGGCTTGCTTGGTGTTATCAGTGCAATGGCTTGGTACGCATATAAAAATAACCGAAGCTTTTTTAATGTTGCTGACTTTATTGCGCCATTGGTTCCGTTTGGACTGGGATTAGGCCGGTTGGGCAATTTCATGAATGATGAGTTATGGGGGAGAGTTACCGATGTTTCTTGGGCGGTACTTTTTCCTAGTGGAGGGTTCTTACCTCGGCACCCATCGCAGCTTTATGAGTTTGCTTTAGAAGGTGTATTGTTATTTGTCATTTTGAATATTTATATTCGTAAATCGAGACCTGTCGGTGCGGTTTCCGGATTGTTTTTACTCGGATATGGTGCGTTCAGATTTATTGTTGAGTACTTCCGTGAACCAGATGAGCATTTGGGGTTGTTTGGTGAGTTTATTTCAATGGGGCAAATTTTATCATCACCAATGATCTTAATTGGTGCATTAATGATGATATGGGCATATAAGAAAGAAAATAAAAGGGCTGCTAAGTGAAACAGTATTTGGATTTGTGTCAGCGCATTGTTGATGATGGTACCTGGGTAGAGAATGAGCGTACGGGTAAACGTTGTTTAACGGTAATTAATGCCGATCTCTCTTATGATGTTGCGAATAATCAATTTCCGCTTGTTACGACAAGAAAAAGTTTTTGGAAAGCCGCTGTTGCTGAGTTGCTTGGCTACATTCGTGGATATGACAATGCGGATGACTTTCGCAAGCTGGGAACTAAAACCTGGGACGCTAATGCAAACCTTAATCAGGCATGGCTGGAAAACTCATATCGCAAAGGTGAAGATGATATGGGACGGGTTTATGGCGTTCAAGGAAGAGCCTGGTCAAAACCTGATGGTGGATCCATCGATCAGCTGAGAAAAATTGTTGATGACTTGTCTAAAGGTGTTGACGATAGAGGAGAGATTTTAAATTTCTATAACCCAGGTGAATTTCATATGGGTTGTTTACGTCCTTGCATGTACAGTCACCATTTTTCTTTATTGGATGGCACTTTATATTTAAACAGCACTCAGCGTTCCTGTGACGTCCCTCTAGGGCTGAACTTCAATATGGTGCAAGTTTATGTCTTTTTGGCTCTAATGGCTCAAATAACTGGTCACAAGCCCGGAATAGCGTTTCATAAGATCGTCAATGCCCATATTTATGAGGATCAGTTAGAGTTGATGCGAGATGTTCAGCTTAAACGTGAACCGCTAACTGCACCGCAGTTTAAGATAAACCCTAAGATAAAATCTCTGGAAGATCTGGAAACCTGGGTTACGTTAGATGACTTTGAAGTGATTGGGTATGAGTCTCATGAAGCCATCAAGTATCCGTTTTCTGTTTAGATAATAAAGCATAAGAGACGAGATAAACGGCCAGTTTCACGCTGAATACAAAAAAGCCCCCAACACAAAAGTGTTGGGGGCTTTTTCTATTATTGCCGTTTATATTGTTAATGCGAGAATAGTGCCCGGCATAATGATGAATACACAGATCAGGTAAGCAACCACAACAGATTTGTTTTCCATTGCAAGCGTTGAAATGATATCAGCACCTTTCAGTGGTAAATCTCTTAGGAACGGAATACTAAATATGAATGCCGTTGCCAGTATATTAAAGGTCAGGTGAACCAGAGCGATTTGCAATGCAAAAACAGCAAACTCTCCAGTCACAGCGGTCGCTGCTAGCAATGCTGTAATACACGTACCGATGTTTGCTCCCAAAGTAAATGGATAAACGTCACGTACTTTCAAAACGCCAGTTCCAACGAGTGGTACCATTAGACTGGTTGTCGTAGATGATGACTGTACTAATATGGTGACGATAGACCCTGAAAAAATACCATGTAGTGGGCCTTTACCAATAGCGTGTTTCAAAATATCCTTCGCTCGGCCGACCATTAGCTTCTTCATAAGCTTACCCATGACGGTAATAGCAATAAAGACGGTTGCGATACCAAGAATAATTAAAGTAATACCACCTGCAACATCCCCGAATGAGCTTAAAGGCTCTTTTATCGCAGAGATGACTGGTTTTGTAATTGGTTTAATAAAGTTGAAGCCTTTAATGCTCATATCACCAGTGGCTAACATAGGAGATATCAACCAATGAGAAATCTTTTCTAGGATACCGAACATCATTTCTAAAGGTAAGAAAATGACAACGGCAAGTAGATTGAAGAAATCATGGATTGTCGCACTGGCAAATGCACGCTTAAACTCGTGTTTGCAACGAAGGTGACCCAAGCTGACTAAGGTATTAGTGACAGTTGTACCAATATTAGCGCCCATTATCATAGGGATGGCGGTTTCTACGGGAAGTCCACCAGCAACTAAGCCAACAATGATTGAAGTAACGGTACTTGAAGACTGAATTAGGGCGGTCGCCACTAATCCGATCATAAGTCCTGCAATGGGGTGAGAGGCGAATTCAAAAAGTGTTTTTGCTTGTTCTCCAGCAGCAAGTTTGAAACCACCGCCTACCATCGATACTGCTAAAAGCAGTAGATATAACATGAATACCAAGTTGGCCCAGCGAATCCAACGAATAGATCTCTGTTCAGGTGCGTTAACGGTTGCCGTTGATGCTTGGTTCATAATTTTTCTCCGTGACCCAGATTGTTGGTCATTTAACTAATCTGTTCGCGATAGTAGAGGTTGAATATTTCACTAATATGACAGTTTTGTAAAAATGTACTTCTATTGAAAATCAATAAAAGCAACCGTTTGCGATAGTTTAATGCCTGGTTAAGTTATTGTAATTTCAAGTTAAATTCATCTCTGTATGTTGGTTGTTTTGGGTTTTAGCTTGGAAATTTTACATTTTTTTTCAAATTTTGATGACAATGGTGTCATATTGTTATGTAAAACTTTCGGTATAAGTATGTATATTGGCTAGAAGTATTCGGTAATTGCGATTAATAGTCGATTACGAAATTAATGATTAATCCAGCTAGGACTAAACTGCAATGTCACACCTTAACTATAATCACCTTTATTATTTTTGGATGGTCTGTAAGCAAGGCTCTGTATCAAAAGCAGCAGATGCTTTGTTTCTTACCCCCCAAACGGTGACAGGACAAATCAAAGCTCTGGAAGATAGAATTAATGGCAAGTTGACCAAGAGAGTTGGTCGTAATGTTGAACCTACTGAACTGGGACAGCTAATTTATAAATATGCTGATCGTATGTTTGATTTGAGCTATGAGATGCTGGATATTGTCAATTATAGCCAGCGATCAAATTTACTTTTTGATGTCGGCGTAGCGGATGCTTTATCTAAGAGATTGGTGAGCAAAGTCTTGATGACTACGATTCCTGAAGATAGCAGCATTCATTTACGTTGCTTTGAATCAACTCATGAAATGTTATTGGAGCAACTAGCACAGCATAAATTGGATATGATTTTATCTGATTGTCCTATTGACTCTAGCCAGCTACCGGGTTTATACAGCAAAAAACTTGGGGAGTGTTCTTTGAGTTTTTTCTATTCAGGTAACATTGATGATTATCACTTTCCTGAAATACTGGAACAACGAAAGCTATTGGTACCTGGAAGTCGTACATCTATGGGGCGGAAAGTTACTGCTTGGTTTGACAGGCAAGGTATTCAACCCAATATACTGGGTGAATTTGACGATGTTGCTTTGATGAAAGCTTTCGCAAGTTATCACCCTGATGTCATTTATCTAGCCCCTAACCTCTATCTATCTGAACTTAGTGAAAGAAATGCTTTCCAATTAATTGGTGAAGTCAAAGAGCTAAAAGAAGAGTATTACGTGATCTTTGCAGAGCGAATGATTCAGCATCCGGCAGTTAAAAATGTATGTGATGCTGACTTTAGCCAATTATTTGACTGATTTTGTAGCATAGCTCAAATTTATGTATTTTCGGCTTGCTTATAATATGTGGTTTGTTAATAAATAGACATACTTCTTCTATATGACTCTTTATTGTATTACCATTCGGGGATGCAATATTGTTTTTTTTATAAATAAACCATATTGTTAGAATGGAATTGTATTTACATTTCCAGCTCAGTTACCCCAGTTTGATGGAGGCGATTAAATGAACCTGCAGGATATGGAGAAAAACTCCGCAAAGGCCGTGGCCTTACTGAAGGCAATGGCAAATGAAAGAAGATTACAAATATTGTGTATTCTTCATGAGCAGGAGCTTTCCGTAGGTGAACTTTGTACAATGCTTAAACTCAGTCAATCTGCGCTATCGCAGCATTTAGCTTGGTTGCGTCGAGATGGCCTAGTGGCAACACGTAAAGAAGCTCAAACTGTCTACTATTCATTGAGTAGTCGTGAAGTGAAAGAGATGATCAAACTATTGCATTCGTTGTACTGTGGAGCTTAATCAAAAAACAAATACCAATAATAATCCTGATACCTAAAAATAATTTAGGGAAAATTGATTATTATTGGTATTTAGAAATAAAAAAAACCGGCGAAAGCCGGTTTTTTGTTTTCATGCAGAAACTCAGCGTCTAATTAAAGAGCTTTGATAGCTGCAGTGAAACGAGACTTATGACGAGCTGCTTTATTCTTATGAATAAGGCCTTTAGTAGCCATACGGTCTAGGATAGGTGTAACTACAGCTAACGCAGCAGTTGCAGCTTCTTTATCGCCTGCTTCAATAGCAGAGATGGTTTTTTTCATGTAAGTGCGCATCATTGAACGACGGCTAGCGTTATGCTGGCGACGTTTCTCAGCTTGGATAGCGCGCTTCTTAGCAGATTTACTGTTTGCCAAGGGTCTAACTCCCAAAAACTTAGTTCGGTGACAATTTAAGGCGGAGGAATATGCCTCTTTATCGCCAATATGTCAAATGATTTGTGCAAAAACCCATCTAATCCACACAAATTTGGAATAGTTAGGTTAACGCGGTTAAGATGGCGTGGATTCTAACAGCATTTCAGTATCAATGCCATTAAATATCGATAGCAATAGATTTAAAGCATTGATGCATACTCTTAAGAGGTATTTGTGAGTAAGCGACTTTTAAAATCTGGCTTAGTTGTAAGCCTGATGACATTCGTTTCCCGTATTCTTGGTTTGGTTCGGGACGTAGTTGTGGCAAATTTAATGGGGGCAGGCGCAAGCGCCGATGTCTTTTTCTTTGCCAATAAAATTCCAAATTTTTTACGTCGTTTATTTGCCGAGGGGGCTTTTTCTCAGGCATTTGTTCCGGTATTAACGGAATATCATGCCGCAGGCGACAAAGAAAAAACGCGTCTTTTAATTGCCAGAGTGTCTGGAACTCTAGGCGTTCTGGTTACCTTTGTGACCGCGATAGGCGTTCTAGGTTCTGGCGTGGTGACGGCCTTGTTTGGTGCAGGATGGTATCTCGATTGGTTAAATGATGGCCCTTCGGCTCACAAGTTTGAATTGGCCAGCCTTATGTTGAAAATAACCTTTCCCTATTTATGGTTTATCACTTTTGTTGCTTTATCTGGAGCAATACTGAATACCTTAGGTAAGTTTGCAGTATCCTCTTTTACACCAGTATTTCTTAATATAATGATCATCGCGGCTGCGGTGTTTATTGCTCCGAATCTTGAGCAGGCTGAAATAGGTTTGGCTATAGGGGTTTTCCTTGGTGGTCTGGTTCAATTTTCATTTCAAATCCCTTTTTTGATAAGAGAAGGTGTTTTAGTTAAGCCTCAGTGGGGATGGCATGATCCCGGGGTGACCAAAATTCGGACTTTAATGATTCCTGCGTTATTTGGTGTTTCTGTCAGCCAGATAAATTTACTATTTGATACATTTATCGCCAGTTTTCTAACGACAGGGTCTATAAGCTGGCTTTATTACTCAGACCGACTATTAGAATTTCCATTGGGGTTATTTGGTATTGCAATAGCCACGGTTATATTGCCGGCACTTTCAAGAAAGCATGTGGATTCACATAGCCAGGGTTTCAAGAACACTATGGATTGGGGGGTTCGCATGGTTATATTATTAGGCCTACCTGCGATGCTAGGACTGATAGTATTAGCTAAACCTATGTTAATGGTGCTGTTCATGCGTGGAGAGTTTACTCCTCATGACGTAGATCAAGCATCGATGTCGCTTATCGCCTATGCTTCTGGTCTGTTAAATTTTATGTTGATAAAGGTCTTGGCTCCAGGATACTTCTCTCGTCAAGATACTAAAACGCCAGTTAAATATGGCATTATTGCTATGGTTTCAAATATGGTATTTAATGCTATTTTTGCTTATTTTTACGGTTATGTTGGACTGGCAATGGCGACAGCCTTGTCTGCTTTAGTCAATATGCTGCTTTTGTACAGAGGGCTCTATATCGCGGACGTTTATCGTCTTACTAAGCAAACGGTCATTTTTGTTCTGAAGTTGATTGTTGCTGGGTGTGTGATGATTGCTACTATTTTGTGGCAGCTTCAAACAATAGACGTGTGGCTGGATTGGAGCATCACTGAGCGTATAATGATGCTAGCTATGCTTATCGGCATTGGTGGTTTAGTCTATATAATTACAGCGGTTATTTTAGGTATACGCTTAAATCATCTAAAAGCAGTTACGGACTAATACGGATTGGTATATAATCCGTCGGTTTCATACAAATCAAATTAACCAATATCGAGTTTACAGCCAATCCAAATGGAATTGATTAGAGGTATTCACAACATTAAACCACACCATAATGGTTGTGTTTTAACTATAGGCAATTTTGACGGTGTTCATTTAGGGCATTTGCGAGTGCTTGCACAAGTTTCACAGCAAGCCAAATTCTTACAACTGCCTTCTGTCGTCATGACATTTGAACCTCAACCTATGGAGCTGTTTGCTAAAGAAAAAGCACCAGCAAGACTGACTCGCTTAAGAGATAAGTTTGTTCAGTTAAGCAAACTTAAAATTGATCGATTATTATGTGTCAATTTTAATAAGCGCTTTGCAGATTGGCCCGCAGAGTCATTTATTAGTGACTTGTTGGTCAAACGTTTGGGTGTTAAGTTCTTGGTTGTTGGTGATGATTTTTGCTTTGGCAGAGATCGAGCCGGCAATTTTGATATGTTAAAAGCTGCAGGTAAAAAATACGGATTTGAAGTTGTTAACACTCATAGCTTTTGCGTTCGGGAGCATAGAGTCAGCAGCACTTCGATTAGAAAAGCATTAGCAGACGATAATATTGCAAGTGCAGAAATGTATTTAGGCAGAGCATATAGTATCAATGGTCGAGTTTCTCATGGACAAAAGTTGGGGAGAACTATTGGATTTCCAACCGCTAACATTCCACTTAAAAGATGTGTATCTCCTGTCTCTGGTGTGTATGTAGTACAAGTTCATGGTCTCGGTGGTACTCCTGTAGGAGGTGTTGCTAACATTGGTCAACGACCTACAGTTAATGGCACTCGCCAGCAGTTGGAAGTACATCTGTTTGATTTTGATGAAAACTTATATGGTAAACAACTTGAAGTTTCATTATTAAAGAAATTGAGAGATGAACAGCGTTTCGAGTCGTTTGGAGCGCTTAAAAAACAAATTGAATTAGATGCTGAGGCTGCGAGGGCGTGGCTGCATCAGCTTGAGAATTAGCTGGATAATCCCATTAGCTAAATAATGTCTAACTTCGCCCAACACAACGGAATTAAGAATCAATGACTGACTATAAAGATACCCTGAACTTACCTGAAACAGGGTTTCCAATGCGCGGTAATTTGGCCAATCGTGAGCCAGAAATGCTTAAGCGTTGGTATAAAGAAGATCTTTACGGTGAAATCCGTAAAGCAAAGAAAGGTAAGAAATCTTTCGTATTGCATGATGGCCCCCCGTATGCCAACGGTGATATTCATATCGGTCACGCACTGAACAAGATTCTTAAAGACATTATTATCAAATCTAAAACATTATCTGATTTTGATGCGCCATACGTTCCTGGTTGGGATTGTCATGGTTTGCCAATTGAATTAATGGTAGAGAAAAAAGTAGGTAAGCCGGGTCAGAAAGTGACCGCTGCTGAGTTTCGCGAGAAATGTCGAGCCTATGCTGCTGGCCAAGTTGAAGGCCAAAAAGAGAGCTTTAAACGTCTTGGTATTATGGGTGAGTGGGATAAGCCTTATCGCACTATGGACTTTAATACCGAAGCGAATATCATTCGTGCGCTCGGCAAAATTGCCGATGAAGGTCATTTGTTAAAGGGTTTTAAACCGGTTCACTGGTGTACAGATTGTGGCTCTGCTTTAGCAGAAGCTGAAGTAGAGTATAAAGATAAAGTATCTCCTTCTATTGATGTTAAATTTAACGCTGTAGATGAAACGGCATTGCTTGATAAGTTTGAGCTCACAGAAGGTCATCAAGGTGAAGGTCAGATCGCTGTTGTTATCTGGACGACAACGCCATGGACACTTCCTGCAAACCGAGCTGTTGCTGTTCGTGCCGATCTTGAATATGTACTTATTCAGGTTGAAGGTGACAAACCTCAGCGTCTTCTGGTTGCTTCAGAGCTGGCTAAAGACGTTATGGACCGTGCGGGTATTGAGCATTTCCATAATCTGGGCTTCTGTAAAGGTGCCGATCTAGAATTGGTTCGATTCCAACATCCGTTTTACGATTTTGATGTGCCTGCCATTCTTGGCGACCACGTTACTACTGAAGCAGGTACTGGTGTTGTTCACACTGCACCGGGACATGGTCAGGAAGATTTCGCTGTCGGTCAGCATTATGATCTTGAAGTTGCAAACCCTGTTGGTTCAAATGGCGTATTCCTGCCGGATACAGAGTTGTTTGCAGGTCAGCACGTATTTAAAGCGAACGATGCCGTATTAGAAGTATTAAAAGAGCGTGGTGCGCTTCTTCATCATCATGCGTATGAACACAGCTACCCACATTGCTGGCGTCATAAAACCCCAATTATTTTCCGTGCGACACCACAATGGTTCATTTCAATGGATCAGGCTGGTTTACGTGCAAAAGCATTAGAAGCCATCAATGGCGTTCAATGGATCCCTGATTGGGGTCAAAGCCGTATTGAAGGCATGATCGAAGGTCGTCCAGAATGGTGTATTTCTCGTCAACGTACTTGGGGTGTACCTATTGCTCTGTTTGTTCATAAAGAGACATCTGAACTACATCCAAAATCAGTCGAACTTATTGAAAAAGTAGCAAAATTAGTAGAGCAAAAAGGCATTCAAGCGTGGTGGGATGTTGAACCGGCTGAGCTAATGGGTGAAGACGATGCTGCTAAGTATGAAAAAGTACTGGATACACTCGATGTCTGGTTTGATTCTGGTGTTACTCACTCTGCGGTAGTGGATAGCCGTGAAGAGTTTAATGGCCATAGCGCAGATATGTATTTAGAAGGTTCAGATCAACATCGCGGCTGGTTCCAGTCTTCGTTGATCTCTTCTATTGCAATGAAAGGTGTCGCTCCCTATAAACAAGTTTTGACTCACGGCTTTGTTGTTGATGGACAAGGACGCAAGATGTCTAAATCTGTGGGTAACGTCGTTGCACCAAAAGATGTCACCAACAGACTCGGAGCTGATATTCTTCGCCTATGGGTTGCATCAACAGATTATACTGGTGAAGTGGCCGTTTCTGATGAGATCCTAAAACGTAGTGCGGATGCTTATCGTCGTATTCGTAATACTGCTCGTTTCTTCCTAGCCAACTTAAGCGGCTTTAATCCAGAAACAGATATGGTTCCAGCTGATGAAATGATCGCATTAGATCGTTGGGCTGTTGGACGGGCAAAAGCCGCACAAGACGAGATTGTTAAAGCGTACGATGAATACAATACGCACGGAGTAACACAACGCCTGATGCAGTTCTGCTCGATCGAAATGGGGTCATTTTACTTAGACGTAATTAAAGACCGCCAATATACAGCTAAACAAGGTGGACTGGCACAGCGCAGCTGTCAAACAGCTCTGTATCATATTGTTGAAGCATTGGTTCGCTGGATGGCGCCAATTATGTCTTTCACTGCAGATGAAATCTGGAACCAGATGCCAGGTGAGAGAAATAAATTCGTCTTTACCGAAACATGGTTTGATGGATTGTTCGGGCTAAATGAAGGTGAAGACCTAAATGACGAATTCTGGAGCTCGATTCAAGATGTTCGTGGTGCAGTAAATAAACTTCTTGAAACAGCACGTAGTGAAAAAATTATCGGTGGTTCTCTTCAGGCTGAAGTAACTTTGTATGTCGATGACGCACTTGCAGCTAATGTGAATAAGCTAGAAGATGAATTACGCTTCGTATTACTTACGTCTAAAGCGGAAGTAAAAGCGCTGGCTGATAAGTCTGATTCGGCACAAGAAACCGATATTGAAGGCTTGTTTGTTGACGTGAATGCATCTGAAGCTGAGAAGTGTGACCGTTGCTGGCACCATGTAACTGATGTAGGTACGATCGAAGGTCACGAAGAAATCTGTGGCCGTTGTGTATCTAATGTTGAAGGTGAGGGTGAGGCTCGTAACTTCGCCTAGCAACAACGCACCAGTTCTTGAGTATTGCTGAACTTTTTATGTTTATAACCGCCCCAGTCTTTGCTGGGGCTGTTTTTAGGAAGATTAATGAGTGAACAAACGCTAACATTAAAACAATCTGGAGTTCGCTGGCTTTGGTTGGCTGCTTTGGTATTTATAGCTGATATAAGCATTAAATATTTGGTTATGAACGGCATGGGTTATGGCTGGGATAACCGTATTGAAGTGCTGCCATTTTTTAATTTTCTCTATGTCCATAATTATGGCGCAGCATTTAGTTTCTTGAGCGACCAAGCAGGATGGCAACGTTGGTTTTTCACCGCTATCGCTTTTGCTGTGTGTGGCATGTTAATTTTCTGGATGTCTAAGTTACCCGCGAAAGAGAAATGGAATAACATAGCTTATGCGATGATAGTGGGTGGGGCTTTAGGCAACGTTTATGACAGATTGGTACACGGTTTTGTTGTAGATTATCTAGATGTTTTTTGGAAGAACTATCATTGGCCTGCATTTAATTTGGCTGATGCCGCTATCTGCATTGGTGCTGCGATGATCATTCTTGACGGGTTCCGAAAAAAACAGAGCTAGCGTCAGGCACAAATCGGTACGACCGAAACACCAGAACTACATGTTCTGGTGTTTTTGTATTTTTATACTCACAAAGATAATCAACCGGACAAAACTAATGGTTTTTTCGATCTTAGCTTGATGGTTTAATAGGGGACAAAACTAAAGATGTTGAGTCACTATCAACCTGTGCTTATTAAAAAGAGTATTTTTAGGTAGTTTGAGATCTATTGTTCTAATTGACCAAGGAAGTAGTTGTGAGCCAAATTCAGTCTGACAGTGTAGTAACCATGCATTTCACCATCAAATTAAACGATGATTCAATTGCGGACAGTACCCGTACTTCAGGTAAACCAGCTAAGTTACTGATGGGTGACGGAAGTTTAAGTCATAATTTTGAAAAGCTGCTTTTTGGCTTAAATCAAGGTGACGAGCGTTCGATTAAATTAAAAGCTGAAGATGCATTCGGCTTACCAAACCCAGATAATATTCATCATATGGATCGCAGTAAATTTGTTGGTGATACCAGCGCTGAAGTCGGAACCATTATGGCATTTACAGCACCGGACGGTGTAGAAATCCCTGGTATCATTACAGAAATAGCAGGTGATTCAGTAACGGTAGATTTTAATCACCCGCTTGCGGGACAAGATGTCATTTTCGAAGTGGAAATTTTATCTGTAGAATAGGCATGATAAAGAGACAAAAATGAGCAATAAAATGAAAGTATTACTCGCTAACCCACGTGGTTTTTGTGCCGGTGTTGATCGCGCCATTAGCATTGTTGAACGAGCACTCGACATGTATCAGCCACCTATCTATGTACGGCACGAAGTCGTGCACAATCGCTTCGTAGTAGAAGGCTTAAAGCAACGCGGTGCGGTTTTTGTTGAGGAGCTCAATGAAGTACCTGACGATAATATTGTCATTTTCTCTGCTCATGGCGTATCGCAGGCCGTTCGTGAAGAAGCTAAAGCCCGTACTTTAACGGTATTTGACGCTACATGCCCTTTGGTTACAAAAGTGCATATGGAAGTTGCTCGTGCGAGTAAAAAGAATATGGAAGTGGTCTTAATTGGCCATGCAGGACACCCTGAAGTGGAAGGAACTATGGGGCAGTACTCAAGTGCACGGGGGGGAATGTACCTGGTTGAAAAACCAGAAGATGTACATAATCTTCAAGTTAAAGACCCTTCTCATCTTCATTATGTTAGCCAAACAACGCTTTCTGTCGATGAGACGTCGGATGTTATCGTTAAATTGCGAGAGGTTTACCCAGATATTCAAGGCCCACGTAAAGATGACATTTGCTATGCAACTCAAAATAGACAAGATGCCGTTAGAGCGTTAGCGCAGAAGGTCGATGTGATGGTTGTAGTTGGATCAAAAAATTCCTCAAACTCAACGCGTTTAAAAGAGCTAGCTGAGAAACTAGGTACAAAAGGTTTTTTAACCGACTGCCCAGAAGATATTGATCCTAAATGGTTTGTTGGTGTGACTAAGATAGGTGTGACAGCTGGCGCATCGGCACCAGAGGAGCTCGTCAATAATATTCTGGAGCGAATACAATCATTAGGTGCTAAAGAAATTGAAGAAATTCAGGGACGTGAAGAGAACATGTTCTTTGAAGTACCCAAAGAGTTGCAGATCAAACAGATCTAATAAGCCACAGAAATATAGAGAGCTTAAATAGAAAGTATAAATGAAAACTTTATTCTAAGCTCTCCTCCATTTTTTTAGTTACCGATAATTTCCTTATGTCCTCGCCGTTACCTATAGTAATTTTCATTGAAATTGTATAGTCGGTCGCAAATAAATTTTGGTGTTAATGGAACCGTTTGACAATAAATTAAATATGGAATTACTTTATATTGTTTGAATGTCTATTCTAATCAGGAAAAACTAATTGGATGACATCATAAATTATTTGTTTAGCTATCAGTCAAGTTTTATCCTAAATTAATTAAGTTATGCAGTTCCAACCCTTTGAATGATGTTATCCAATCGCTATTACCGGCGTTTTTCAAGGCAGTT
>DDQN01000007.1 GCA_002342685.1 Vibrio sp. UBA2441 | reverse complement strand
CAAGTTGATTGGGTATATACCGCTATATTGAGTTAAATCCAGTTAGAGCAAAAATGGTTGAGGATCCTTCTCAATACCCTTGGTCAAGTTATCAGATAAACGGCTTAGGAAAGCATTCAACACTTTGTACTCCACACCCGTTATATCTTTCTCTAGGCAGTAATGAGCAAGAAAGACAGAGCGCATATCGAGGTTTATTGAACCATCATATCGATGAAAAAATGTTAGGCGATATTCGAGACAGCGTTAACCGAGGAATGGCAATAGGTAGTGAACCATTTAAACTGGAAATTGAGAAGCTAACGGGTTGCCGGATGTCACCTAAGAAAAAAGGTCGCGCCTTGGGTTGGAGAAAGGCTAAAATTTAAACTGATTAGGATTCTCGAATCTAGCTAGTTTTCGATGATTTAAATTTACTCTGACCCCAATTATTATTTTTTGAATTGAACTACGCTTACTGATAAAAGCCTTGAAAATTTAGACGCTGAAACGCAAGGATGATAACAATGGGCAAGCCAATTATCGCGGTTAATAAGCCGATAAAAGTCGAGTTAATTAAAGATCACGAGTATTCTTTTTGTACATGTGGTCGGTCGAAAAAACAACCATTCTGCGATGGTTCCCATAAGGGAACAGATTTTAAATCAAAACATTTTGTGGCAAGAGAAGATGGTGATGCCTTCTTATGCCAGTGTAAACATACAGCCAATGCACCGTTCTGCGATGGCACCCATAAACAATTCTCCAGTGACCAAATAGGACAGGAAGGGCCGGGTGTGGTAAGGCAAGTGGGTGACATTCCGGTGGCAATCGCAACTAAAGAAGAACCCACTGTCGCCTTTATCCACCAGCTGGCCAGAGAAGGCCTGTCAAAGTTGGGTCACCATGGACCAATGACGTCTATGGGGGTGCCACGGCACCTGCTACCTCATTGGGATGATCTACAGATCATGGTTGCCCAAATGGCGACTAAGCCTTTGTTAGAAGATGTGGATGTCGGTACCAAATTGGTTATTGGGCCGCAAGCAAAAAAGCCGCTTAAGCTTAACATCCCCTTATTCGTATCAGATATGAGTTTTGGTGCCCTGTCAGAAGAGGCGAAAATAGCATTGGCCACAGGGGCAGAACTGGCAGGAACGGGCATCTGTTCCGGAGAAGGCGGAATGTTGCCTGAAGAACAAGCTGCGAATTCGCGTTATTTTTATGAGCTTGCCAGTGCTAAATTTGGCTTCAGTGACTCTAAGCTAAAAAATGTTCAGGCATTCCACTTTAAGGGCGGGCAAGGCGCTAAAACCGGAACAGGTGGGCACCTGCCCGGCATTAAAAACGTTGGAAAAATCTCAGAAGTGAGAGGCATTCCGGAAGGTGAACCAGCAATATCACCGCCTACATTTGTCGATCTGCATAGCGTTGAAGATTACAAGAAATTTGCTGATCATGTCAGAGACGTTACCGGCGGTATTCCTATTGGTTTTAAGCTCAGTGCAAACCACATCGAAGAAGATATCCAGTTTGCCCTTGATGCCAGTGCCGACTACATTATTCTGGATGGCCGGGGTGGCGGTACAGGTGCCGCTCCTGAGATGTTCAGAGATCACATTAGTGTGCCCACCATTCCTGCGCTTGCCAGAGCTCGACGATATCTCGATCAGCAAGGAGCGAGCGGGCGGGTGACACTTATCATTACCGGTGGTTTACGAGTGCCTGTGGACTTTGTCAAAGCGATGGCACTGGGGGCTGACGGTGTGGCTATCGCCAACAGTGCAATGCAATCTATTGGCTGCGTATCGGCGCGTATGTGCCATACCAATAACTGCCCGGCGGGAATAGCGACACAGAGAAAAGACTTGCGCCAACGGCTTGATGTAGAGAAATCGGCGTACCAATTAAAGACTTTTTTCGAGTCTTCTGTCGCTTTGATGCAAGTGATGTCGAGAGCATGCGGGCATGATTCGTTAAGCCAGTTTAACAAAAAGGATCTAGCGACCTGGGATAGGGACATGGCGCTGTTGTCCGGGGTGAAATATTCTGGATTTGGTAAGCCGTAAGAGATCTTCAATTGAGCTGTTAGGCATCAAACGGTCCATTTTATTTGAATGGACCGTTTTTAGTTAGAACGACTCGAATAATATATTCTTGTTTCAGCGGCTAAGTTGGTTTGTTTTTATCTTTCTCCTGCACATCACTTTTCTTAAACAAACCTTCCATCAGATCCATAGGCATTGGGAATAATATGGTGGAGTTTTTTTCGCCCGCAATTTCAGTTAACGTTTGTAAATAACGCAGCAAAATAGCATTGGGTTCTACGGCGAGTTTATTTGCCGCTTCCACCAGTTTTTCAGACGCTTCCATTTCACCAGAGGCGTGAATCACTTTCGCCCGGCGGGTTCGTTCAGCTTCGGCTTGTCTTGCAATGGCACGTATCATGGTTTCATTAATATCAACGTGCTTAATTTCCACATTGGAAACTTTAATACCCCAACCATCGGTTCGAGCATCGAGTATTTCCTGAATATCGGTATTGAGCATCTCTCTATTGGCTAACATCTCATCCAGTTCATGTTGGCCTAATACTGACCTCAATGTAGTCTGTGCCAATTGAGAGGTCGCCTGTAGAAAGTCTTCCACATTGATAATGGCTTTTTGCGAGTCTACAACCCGAAAATAGATAACCGCATTGACTCTCACGGACACATTATCTCTGCTGATCACATCCTGACTGGGAACATCCATCACCACAGTTCGTAAGTCAACCCTTACAATTTGTTGAATGATCGGGATGACGATGATCAATCCGGGTCCTTTAACTCTTTCGAATCGTCCCAGAAAGAATATGACGCCTCTTTCGTACTCTCGGAGCACGTGAAATAGGCTAAAAGCAATAAAAACAATTAAGATGACAGCAATAGTGGGGGTTATCATTCCACTATTCATAAGTAGTTCCATCATTTGTGATCACTCCTTTGGTTCGGTTTAACCAATAAAGTCAGACCATCGACGGCGTTGACCGTGACGGTGTCACCTTTATGTAAGGGCGTATCTGATCGGGCGGCCCATCGCTCCCCTCTAACCTGGACAAAGCCGTGATCAGTAAAACTCTCTGTGGCAGCACCTTCACTACCTATCATGGACTCTAAGCCGCTTACTACCTTCCGGCTTCTGAGAGACCATAACCGCTGTAGGACAAACAAAACAAAAACAGCGGAAGTAAATGCAATTGCAAATATCAGATTTAAAGATACTTTGAGCTCTGGCACATCACTGTCGATCAGGAATATCGAGCCAAGGGTAAAGGCGACAATACCGCCAAAACCCAAAAGACCGAAGCTGGGTATCATGGATTCCGCGATAAGCAGTGCCAAACCTAGTAGCATTAATCCAAGGCCAACATAATTTACCGGTAATAGCTGGAAAGCATACAGTGCAATGAGCAGCGAAATAGCACCGGTGATCCCGGCAATGCCAAAACCGGGGCTATAAAACTCAAGCAACAGGCCATAAATGCCGATGATCATTAAAATGTAAGCCACGTTCGGGTCGGTGATGGTGGCAAGAAACTGATTTCGCCAATCCGGTTTTCTATGTTCGATAATGGCATTTGCCAGGTTCATGGTTTGCTGATTTTTGTTGACCTCTAACGTTTTTCCATCCAGCAACTTAATTAGCGATTCCGGGCTCTCAGCGATCAGGTTTATCACATTAAGCTCTAAGGCTTCTGTTGACGATAGCGTCGCCGCTTCGCGAACTGCCTTCTCTGCCCATTCGACATTTCGGCCTCTCAGTTGCGCCAATGAGCGTATGTAAGCGATAGAATCGTTAAGAACCTTCTTCTCCATTGCTGTTGGCTCTGTGGGTTTGTCTTCCGTTTTTTTCTCTCCTGGCGGAGCGCCACCCAGCATCACCGGAGTTGCTGCACCGAGAGTGGTTGCAGAAGACATTGCCGCAATATGGCAGGCGTACAACATATAAGTGCCTGCACTCGCTGCCCGAGCTCCCTGTGGGTGAACAAGGCACAAAATAGGGATGTTTGACGCAAGGATCTGCTGATTAATATCTCTTAGGCTAGAAACCAGCCCTCCGGGCGTATCAATGGTAATGATTAAAGCAGGAGAGCGGGCTTGCTGGTTGGCCAGTATGATTTCACTGGTGACATAATCGCCCACAGCGGGGCCAATCGCACCACTGATGCTAATTACAGGAACGGTCTTCACCAGCACATTTTCAGGTTCTTGCGTGTCAGCAAAAGACAGATTTACAAATCCGAAAAGACAGCTCAGGGCTATCCCAATTACCCAACGACACATTTTGGTTATTCCGCAAAGGGAGTCATTAAAAGTGTAGTTTAAGTATCGCCATGTTGTTAAAGATCTTTTCAGCCTTGACTCACGGTATTGCAGACCTACGCTTATAATTATCACTCTTAAGACGAACCTATTATGACCACACCTATCGCCAAGAATGTCAGTGAACTGATTGGGAATACCGACCTCGTCAGAATCAACAGTATTTCCGACCTCACTGGCTGTGAGATCCTGCTTAAGTGCGAACAACAAAACCCGGGAGGTTCGATAAAAGACAGAGCGGCGTTGCAGCTGATAACAGATGCCATTGAAAACGGAAAGCTCAAACCGGGCATGACAGTGGTTGAAGGAACCGCCGGAAACACTGGCATTGGGCTGGCTTTGGTGGCGAGAGCGTTTGGTTATGACATGTTAGTGGTTATGCCAAAAGGACAGGCGCTAGAGAAAGAACGCATGATCCAGCTTTATAATGCCGACCTGTTGCTGGTGGACCCATGTCCGTTTGCAAACCCGAAACACTTTTATCACACCGCAAAACGCCTCGGGCAGGAGAATGACGATTACTGGTGGGCGGATCAGTTTGAGAACCTAAGTAATTATAGGGCGCACTACCTGAACACGGGGCCGGAGATATGGCAACAAACACAAGGCAACATCGATGCACTTGTTTCGGTTGTGGGTACAGGCGGAACCATTGCAGGTAACTCTCATTATTTATCAGAGCAAAACCCGGCACTGAAAACCTGGCTAGTAGATCCTGATGGTTCTGGCATATACGCCTATTTGAAAGACGGGCAGTATAAATCCAGCGGAAGCTCGTTTACCGAAGGCATAGGTATAATGAGAAGCGTGGAAAACTTTCGTAAAGCCAAGATAGATCACGCCATTACATTGCCAGATCAAGACTTGGTTACTATTTCACGTCATATCAGCCAGCAAGACGGCATATTGTTGGGCAGCAGTTCGGCGTTGAATGTTGCGGGGGCACTATATGCAGCGGCAAAAATGGGCAAAGGAAAAACGATTGTAACGTTTTGCTGTGACCTTGCTGAGCGTTCATACTCAAAGCTATACGATGCGGAATTTTTAGAGCAGCGGGAAATCAAATTAAACAACGAGAGTTTGCAAGCCATGTACCTGCGGTATCAGGCGGAAGATTCAAATCATATTGTTAATGTTACAACGCCAAAGAGTAGAATTTGATTGTTTTACATTTGCCATGTTAGTAAGTTAGCTACTGAATTTATTAACTTACTTTTAACCCAGACGGAACAGGGCTTCTTTCATTTTTCTTAACTTGCTTTCGCAAATAAGTAACCTTGCCCATAGTCACATTTCATGTTCGATAAAAATGTCGACTGAGAAGTTGTTTCGATGCCTTCAGCCACCACTTTGATACCAAGCTGATGAGCCATTGATACGACCGAAGAGCAAAGTGAGCGGTCATTCAAATCGTGGTCAATATCAGACACAAAGCTTCGGTCAATCTTTAAACCATCAATATTAAACACTCGTAAATACCCCAGGGATGAATAACCTATACCGAAATCATCGAGCTCGACACGTAAGCATATTTATACTAAACGTTAGGATTAACATTGACTTTAGTATTTAGCTCATAAATTTAATCAATTCTTGCAATGGATTACATTTATATGTATTTTGCTTATGTGTGTAATAGGCTCACGAGTGTCATGTGAAAAATATAAAAGTGATTATGGGTGACCGAACAGGCGCTCAGTTGGAGGCTGTAGACTATATATTAGCAGTGTTTCTAGACTATCACTGCGAGCGAAGATGGCATACATTTCCTAGCTGCCCCTGCTATGAGTGTACGTTGGGTCAGGGCTGTAAATTTTAAAAAAACATTAAATACAGTTAGTTACGGTTGTGGTGCCAAGGTGAAGTTAGAGCTTTCATTATTCACCTATCCCGTTATATCAGATTTTTCATTTTTTGAAATATAAAAAATCTCCACCTAACATCCTGTTTTTGAGTGTTTTAAATACATAGTAATTTAGTATAAAAACTATAACTAAGTTTCGGTTATTTGTGTTCTAATGACCAACATTTAGTTTTCTGTATTAGAGATTGCTGTATTTTTTATAAAGCTCTTTTATGAGTTAAAGCTCTAAATTTAGACCATTTTATTATCGAGATATACCAATGAACAAATTTCAACTTCGAATATCCGCGACACTAGGAGCGATGATTCTCGCTATAGTATTGATTCTCATCACAATCAGTTTCATAACTTTTAAAAGTGAAAGTGTCGAGCTAAACAAAATTATCTTAAAAGAGAAAAACGCGACAATTGAAGGCAAGCTCATAGAAAAAATTCACGGCTATCGCAATGTTCTTTCTGGTGTTAAAGCAGCGACGTCAGACATATCAGACAAGGGGCTCTCACCCTCTGCCATCAACCAACTGGAAATGCTTTATCGAACTCAAACCCAGTTTATCGAAGGTGCCTACATCATCGATATAAAGGGGGGAATCTACAACGTTAAGGGTGAAAAATTAGACTTCAATGTCAAAGAGTTGGGTCGCTCTTATTACAAAGCGGTATTTAACGAAGGTGAACAGTTCTTTTTCTCAGCCCCGTTTGTCTCTGCTGTCACCAATAAAGAAATTGTAGTCATGGCTTACAAAATAGATAACTCTGTTGCGGTTATCACCTCAGTTTACCTCGACTCTTTACTTGACTCTGTAGCCAGACGACAAGATATCTTTTTGTACTCCGACGACGGAACCATACTGGTCGCTCCTTATACTGAACTGCTCGGAAAGAATATTTATCAAGAGCGACCACTGTATAAAAGCTTTAGCAAGACAACTCCAGAACTTCATTACAGCGCGGTCATTGATGGGAGTGATGTCGATTTTACAGCCTTCTGGACAAAGCTAGACATAACAGGTTGGAAGTTCGTCAGTTTCATTGAGGATTCCGCGATTGAAAAAGGGGCGGATAATCAGCTTTTCACTTCTGCGGTTACAGGGCTTGTCAGTTTGATATTTGCACTTGGCATATTGCTCTACACGGTAAAACAACTCGTTCTAAAACCTGTTGGAGGAACGCCAGATGAGATAGCCGCTTTAATGGAGAAAATGGCTGAAGGAGACTTTACTCAGACCCTGGAGAAAACAGGCAAAGAAACTGGGATTTACCGTTCTCTTATTAAACTATCCAATCAACTGTCCTTACTCATCAAAAATACGCATAGTATCTCAGAGAGTGTGTCTTCCGCTTCATCCCAGCTTAACGTCATCATGGGTGATACAAAATCCAACGCACAAGAAGAGTTAGTGCAAATGGAGCAAATCTCTACGGCGATCAACGAACTATCGTCTACTTCGCAAGAAGTCAGCGAAAAAGCAGTACTGGCTGAAGACGAAGCTAAAGGCGCAAGAGCAAGTGTCAGCAGTGGTCAGTCTACTCTTGAGAAGAATATTGAACTTACCAGCAACATTCATACTTCAGTTAATGGCAGCGCTACCATTGTGAATGAACTTCGTCAGTTCGCTATTGATATAGGTTCAGTCACCGAAGTGATTAACTCCATTTCAGATCAAACCAACCTGCTGGCGCTTAACGCCGCAATTGAAGCTGCACGAGCGGGGGAAGCGGGACGAGGCTTTGCTGTCGTAGCCGATGAAGTAAGAAATCTTGCGTCGAAAACTCAGGAATCAACGATAAGTATTCAGGAAATTATTGAGAAGCTACAACAGCAATCTGAAAAAGCACAGGAAAACATGAACCAAAATGTCTCATTGATTGAGCAGTCAGTTGAGCTTGCAGACAATGTAAAGGCCTCCTTTGAGCACATTTTTACATCGGTAGAATCCATGTCAGAGATCAATGAACTGGTAGCGACGGCTTCTCAGGAGCAGTTTAATGTCACCGAGGAGATTTCACTTATTGCAACGAAAGCTTATGATCTCGTTCAGCAGAATGCCGCAGGTGTTAATGAAACACTCCAGGCGTCCGAAGAGCTTGCTCAACTTGCTGAAACACAAAAAAGTGAATTAGATTTTTTTAGAATATAGCGTTCAAATTGTGGGCGATTAATCTGGCATCGGCTAGAAATCGTTAACAAATGCTGAATTAAGGGCAAATAGATTGGAAATATTTAAGTATGCAATCTGGGGTTTAAGTATCTTCATGCTACTACTGACTGCCATATTTGGTATTGATGTCGATAATGGATTGGATTTTTTAAGTGAGTCGTCTAAAAAAACAGTGAGCTCTGAGTATTCTATTACTTCTCAAGGAAGTGAGGATTCTAAACCTCAAGTCACAATCTCCGAGTTAAGTCCAGACGTCAGAGCCTTATTGCCCGACTTTATTAAAGCTATGCCGACGAACCCGACTAAGGATGATTACGATGGTAACTGGCTCAGAGATGATGTTGAAGTCTTCATTGCTTACAAGTTTCCCTTTGAACCTAACAAACGAGCTGCTTATATACAGCTAGCTAAGGTAATCGACAGGATAGGCACTGACTCAGGACAGACAAAGGATGCGCGGCAACTCACTCTTTGGAAGGACGAGAAAGCGGCTCTCAACTGCTTCAATGATATGGGTTTTACTGATGAAGAACTATCGGATCTAACGCATTTTGTTTTGGATACCACAAACTTAATTGAGGGTTATAAAAAAGTCATAGAGAGAAGAGATACCTTGGATCAATACCTTGTAGATTACATCGTGATACCCGAGGAGTCATGTGACCCTATGATCGCTGAAAATGAAAGGACGCTACAAGAGTGGATTGCTAAATAATCAAAGCGTCGATATTTCATGAATGAACATGCATTAGTATGATTACCTGGCAAGCTTACTTGGTTTTCCTCGAACTATTAATGAGATAGTTGCAACGTGATGATCTTTAGTCATTAGACTGACTTTGATTTCGTATGGGAAGCCATAAGGCAGTAATGGCTTGGGAGAGCAGATAAAGCTGAAGTAGATGCCGTTTGTTGATTTTACTAACTACATTGTATCTCCTTATCGGACTAGATAGGGATTTTCAATGGCCAAAAATGGAAAACCCTTGAATAAACAAGGGTTTAAATTTCTAGGAAAGATAGGGCGATGAACGATATTTAACCTTTAGCAAAAAAACCTTTAAACGAAACCTCATTGGTTTGGCTTAATTTTAAGCTCAAGGTCAAAGCTATAGCGCCCAAGACGTAATAGATGATCAGGTTAAAGAAACCAGCTCCGATAAAACCCTGAAATGGGTTTGATGAAAATACCATTATCGGTAACATATAAACGGCACTGAAAAACTCACTGACGCCGTGGAACCCAAACAGATACACACAAAGCCACTTGATGGTGTATGCAGCTAATACCATCACCAAAATCGGTGAACTAACCAGCTGAGAAACCATTAACGCAACACAAGCCAAAGGCAGCAAGGCAAGCGCTACCAGTATCATTCGCAGCAGGAAAACCAACCAGTTAACCACCGCAGAGAAAATAGAGTGTTGTTCGCCCAGCAAAGTCAATTGATTATCACTGGTTATGCTCAACAGCCACAACATAATGTCGGCACCGAAAACCAGAACTGAGCAAATGGCCGGAATGACCAGTAAACCAAACGCCAGTTTGACAGAATGAGTTTGTGCATGAGAAACCGGCATGCTGCGCCAGAACATTGAGCTGCCTTCCTGACGCTCTTTACGTAGTGTTTTTGGCAAATACAATGAAGTGAGAATCACCGATAAAAAACCTGCCGCCGAGGCAATGAAAACGTCAAGGCTGGCTGAGAAACCTTGTTCGAAACCACTGATATCGCCACTGTATTCTACTTGATAAAAGAAATTACTTTGCAGGTTCGAATTCATCAAAAGGCTGACAAAGATTAGTACGCCGCACGCCAACAGGAATAGGGGAAGGCGAGTTACGACCTTATGCTCAATAAGTTCTTTTTCTAGCATATAAATACTTGAATGCATTACACGGTCTCCTTTTGTACAGCATCTCTTTGTAACGCAAGGAAGAGATCAGCTAAACCAGCATTTTGGATATTACCCAAGCCTTCAACCTGAAGTTTATGTTCACTAGACAATAACCATTTCATCGAACCGAGTCCGGGTTGGCTTGAAAGTGGGTTAAGTGCTTTTATCTGCTCGGTATGTGTGTTCGGTGCATCAAGAATGAAATAACCTTCACTAACATTATCCATACTCTCCTGAAGCACGGCGCTGCCTTGCTTAAGAATCAAAACATCAGTAAGCAGGTGCTCAATTTCAGAAACCTCATGGCTGGCAATAATCAGAGTACGCTCTCCGTCATGAAACCATTCTAACAGGTGGCGGTAAAAAGTATCCCTGTACAATAAATCAAGTCCGAGAGTCGGCTCATCAAGAATGAGCACTTTTGTATCAGTTGCAATAACCACAGCCAAATGCAGCTGAACTTTCATGCCCTTGGACAGGTTTCGGATTTTACCTGACAGTTTAATGTCGGTTTTCGCCAGGGTCTGTTTGGCTTTATTAATATCAAAGCTGGGATGAACACCCGACGTATATTTCAACAACTGAGCCACGCTCATCCAGCCCGGTAAAACATCGACATCAGAAATATAGGCGAGATGCTCCATTAGTTGCGCGTGTTGATCAATAGGATGACAGCCGTTGACGACGATCTCTCCCTGATAGCGATGAGCACCAAGCAGTGCATTGATTAAGGTCGATTTTCCTGCACCATTGTGTCCTAGCAAACCCAATACTTGTCCGGCACCCAGCTCAAAGCTAATGTTGTGCAGGGCTTTTTGTTGACCATAGCTTTTGGAAACGTGTTGAACACTGACTAACGGTTTCATTGCTCACCTGATAAATGTTGTTTTAGTTGTTGTACAAATTCTTCTAAAGGCATATCGAGTTGCTTAAGTGTCTCTGCAATCATAGGGATTTGCAGTTCAAAAAAGTCAGTTCGTTGTTTTGCTTTAAGTACGGCCAGAGCCCCTTTAGCAACAAACATTCCTTGCCCACGTCTTTTCTCAACCAAGCCTTCATCGACTAAGAGTTGATAACCTTTCATCACCGTTAAGTGATTGATCTTCATGTCGGCGGCCACCGTTCTCACCGAGGGTAATGCCTGCTCTTCCAGCCATATACCCTGCAAAATCTGTTCGGTGATCCGCTCACTTAACTGACGAAAAATCGGCTGATTGTCGTGCCAGTCCGTCATTTGGCTGTTCCTATTGTTGAGTTAATCATGCTTGGTGTTATATATGGGTATAACACTATACCTCTGGCGAGGAATTGCAAGTGATTTTTCATAGGTTAATTCAAAAACTATTCAGGATATAAATAATATGCGAATTAACCAGAATGTGATTATAAATAAATAAATGAAAGGAAAAAATTTATTACGCCTGTGAATGGTTTTTTATGTTTAATAATAAAAAATAATTAATAGTAGTAAGTTATTTTTTGTAGTATGTCGATACGGACATTTATTGTCCGAATTGATGGCCAAACTGTGTAGTAGCCTGCACAAATTTCAATTTTAAATTCTTATTATATTAGTCAGTGATTTAAAGGTCTGGAGAGTGTATGAATAGATATCAAAGAATTAATGCAATAAAGGTGAGTCTATTCAACAATAAGAAATTATATATTTCTAATTTGGCTATAGAGCTAAATGTTTCCGAAAGAACATTACGGCGAGACTTGACCTATTTATCTGAGATTGGAGTTGCTGAGTTATTTTTTGGTGGGGCAAAGTTAGTTGAGTTGGATAAGAGAAGTCTATTTAAAAATACGGGTATGAAAAATATTATGTCAAAAACGTTAAACATTCATGAACAGGAATATGAACAAAGAAAAAACTTAACCAATATGGATAAGTTAGGAGTTTATGTTCTGGGGTCATTTAATATAGATATCGTCTCAGAACAAGATTTTTTTCCTAAGGTTGGGGAAACTATTCGTGCAACTTCAACCAATTTTTACGCAGGAGGTAAAGGCTCCAACCAAGCGACAGCCGCGGCTAAAGTTAATAAAAACGTGCATCTAGCAGTGAAAATTGGCATAGATGAGTTTGGAGATAAAGCGAAAAAACATCTGAATTCAACAGATATAAACTCTTTTTCAATTTTACTCGACGAGGAAAAACCAACTGGCAATGCCATGATCTTCGTCTCAAAAAGTAGCGGCGACAACATGATTGCTATTGATTTAGGGGCAAATGAAAATATACAAGCAGAAGAAATATCTGAACAATTTTCATTAATCAAAGATAGTAAGGTATTTTTGACTCAGCTTGAGAATAACTTTGATATGACCAAGCTTGCTATTGAATTTGCCAACCGAACACCATCATTAGTAATATTGAATCCAGCGCCTTATAACGAGAAAGTGAAAGAAATCATACATTTGGTCGATATTGTCACACCAAATGAAACCGAAGCTGAAAGCCTGTCTGGTGTTCCAATATTGGATATTGAATCTGCTAAGAATGCAGCGGAAAAGATTCACAATATGGGCGTTAAAATCGTCATTATTACCAGAGGGGCAAAAGGAGCATTACTGTTTGATGGGCAACGACATCGAATATTTCCCCCCTATAAAGCTGTTGTTACGGATACCAGCGGTGCTGGAGATGCCTTTAACGGTGCATTAGCTGCGTGCATTGCAAATGATAAATCGCTGGAATATGCAATTAAATACGCGACAGCATTTGCTTCACTGGCAGTGGAATTAAACGGAGCATCCAATATGCCAGAGGCAACATTGGTTGAATCTCGGCTGTTAATTTCAGAGGGTTAGAATATGGCAAAGATACCAGTAATTATTGATGTAGATACGGGAACTGACGACGCAATTGCCATTATTTGTGCATTACAAATGAAAAACAGATTAGATATACGTGCATTTACTACTGTCATGGGAAATGTCGATATTGAAAAAACCAGCCAAAATACACTTAATATTGTTTCGTTTTTGGAGCATGAGCATAAAGTGGCTGTTGGTGCAGATAAGCCTTTAGTGCATACGCATACAAAAGCAATCATACATGGTGAAACTGGACTGGGTGATATACAGCTAGATAAATCATGTCGTGAATTTCATACAAAAAACAGTACAGAAACAATATATGAAGAAGCCGTTAAATATGATGGAGATCTGCAAATTTTAGCGGTAGGCCCGTTGACGAATATTGCCACTGCACTATTAAAATACCCAGAATTAAAAAGCCTGATTAAACAAATAACCATTATGGGAGGATCGCTTGTTGGTGGGAACATGACTCAAACGAGTGAGTTTAATATTTACAGTGACCCTGAAGCAGCAAGGATAGTATTTAACTCTGGCGTACCAATGGTGATGGTTGGTTTGGATGTAACACTACAACCAGAATTACCTGAATGGGTTTGCGAACAAATAATAAAAGTGGAAAGTGCACATGCCAGGCTATCAACTAAAATTCTGAGTTTCATGAGCCGGATTGAAAAAGAAATAAGTGGAGGAAGAGCAAACCTCCATGACGTCATCGCACTTTGTGCCATGACAACCAATAACATCATTGAATACCAAAAGTACAATATCGATATTGAATGCGAAGGAGCACTCACCCGGGGGATGACGGTGGCAGATTTTAACAACGTTCTGCCGGGTGAACTACGGAATGTAGAGGCTGCAACCCGTATTGATGTCAATGCGTTTTGGCTCTGGTTTGTATCTATTTATCAAGGGAAGTATCTATGAATTTTATAAATAATAATAAGTGGTTGTCACTTTTAGTTATCTGTATTGGTGGAGGCATTGCTTATATATTGCCTTATATACAATATTCATTTTATGAGCCGCTGAGAGAGGGGCTTAATTTATCTCACTCTCAAATGGGTGATTTAATGTCCGTGTTGGGTATTACCAGTTCGGTCTGTTACTTAATTGGTGGTATTTTTGCCGATAAGTTCAACGTAAAATGGCTGGTATCGATATCGCTTGCAGGAACGGGGTTATTAGGTTTCTGGTTTGCCACATTCCCATCTTATTCAGAGCTTGTCATTATTATGGTTCTGTTCGCCATAACAACGATCTTACTCTACTGGCCTGCAATGATAAAAGCAGTAAAGCTTTTAAGCTCAGAGGGCGAATATGGCCGAATGTTTGGCTTCCGTGAAGCAGGGTTTGGTCTGTTTGCCTTTATATTTACTCAGATAGGTACCTGGTTTGTGTTTAACAAAACTGCGGGTGTTGAAGGGGCGAGAGATATCATCATTTTTTACTCCATGATTTATATTTTTGCCGGAGTGATTTCTTTTCTATTTCTTCCTAGTTCGAAGCAAACTACTGATGCTGAAAATACAGAGGATAACGTATCAGTATTAGAGTGTATTCAATACGTCATTAAGATCCCTTCAGTATGGTTAATTGGTTTGACTATTTTTTGCCTATATACCGTGTATAGCCCGGGACTAGGAAAGTTAGGCCCCTACTTTACGGAAATACTAGGGTTTGATGATGCCAGCTCTGCATCGATTATGAGCATTCGTATGTACCTGATCCAATTTATTGCTGCGGCTACTGGTGGCCTACTTGCAGATAAAATGAGTTCTATCGTTAAATTTATTATGATTTCTACCACTTGTCTGATTGTATCGTTAACATTTTTCGTTATTTTACCTGCCACAGCAGAATATATTGTGATGATAGTGATTAGCGTGTTTATCATTTCTGCGATTATGTACTCGTTAACGGGCACTTACATGGCGCCTGTTAGTGAAGTGAGTATTCCGAATAAGTATTTGGGTACGGCCATTGGATTAATCAGCTTTATTGGCTACCTTCCAGAAGCCTTTATGTGGTCAGTATTTGGCAGGATGCTGGGGGATAACCCAGATGAAGCGGCGTTCAAATCAATCTTTATTGCCTGCATAGGCTTTGCAATAGTAGGACTGATTTTATCAGTAGTAACCTATCGATTTATCGTTAATAAAAGAGATAAAGCGCCAGCAGATATGGCGATAAACTAGAATGCTAAAAAAGCCCCTATTTAGGGGCTTTGTTCTTACTTATATAAAAGTTACTTACCAAAAATTAAGCTTCCTGAGGCAGCAGGAATATCCACGACTATTACAAATATTGCATTCATACTGTCAATTAATCGAAACCTAAATATTCAGAATGCTAATTAAGTAAGCGCGATTGAAATACATTCAAGCTACTTGCCTGTTTTATTTTTTGATATCACTCGTAAATCATAATTTTATTCATACACATATTTAAATAAATACGTTCTTATTATCGTAATTAGAAAATAATATTATTTCTTAAGCCTCGATACGTCTGGGTCTATAATAAGAAGAAGTCCGTTATGCCTAAAGCCGCAAGAGTAGGAGATGCTTGTTCGGGACACGGTTGTTTTCCGGCAACATCCATTACATCAGGTAGCCCCGATGTATCTATTAACGGGATACCAGCAGCCAGACAAGGAGATAGTGTGCTGTTGCATGCTTGTCCTTGTCCAAAAACACCACATGGCATTCATGGCCGTTCTATTGCTGCTGGCTCCTCTAACGTGTTTATTAATGGCCTTCCTGCCGCTCGCATTGGGGACTCAATCGGTTGTGGTGGTTCAATCTCGGCAGGTTCGGGTAATGTGTCTATTGGCAATACCCCTTATCAGTCTCCGGTTCAGCAATGTGCCGAAAACGCCATCGCTAATCACTCCCCATTTTTGAAGATCACACCGCTAGCCGAACCTTTATTAATGGAGTGGCTTAAGCCCTTTGAACAAGGTGTAGCTCAGCTTGAGGCGATTAAACGGGCTGTACAGAAAGATAAAGCATTTATTCCCGTATGTAACAAACAACCAAGCCAAACCAGATGATGAAGTGTGCCCAAGTAAAACCTGTACCGTTTATTGAGATGCTGGAGCACGCGGACAAACAGGATGCGCACTTATACATGCTGCTGGATGTAGAGACGCAAAAAGACTTTTGGCAAGTATGGCAATATCCGTTGTCAAAAGTGACTTCTTGTTGGTCGTATTACTACGCGCGCACCCCCTTTGCTCATCTTAGGAAAGCCTCTCCTTTACTTATTGAACTGGCTAATGGCAATGTAGGAAACGATATTATTCAAACCCTAAAAGGCAATGCATGGGGATGTGTGCTGGCTTCACCGTTTGGCTTAAACGCGATAATGGAACACTGTCAAAGCTGGCTTAGCCTGTATTTACCTAATGGGCAAGAGCATCTGTTTCGCTGGTATAGCCCCAAGATATTGAAATTATTACTCCATAGTCATCAGTTTGATGCTGAAGATAAGCACCGGCTTTATCATCCGTTTTATTCAATATATTGTCCGGAACAAGCAGGTACATTCTCTTTGCAAGCAGAGCAAATCGAGGTGACACCACCTTACTTACCCGCAAGTGGGTGGTTTAATATCGATCCGGAATTATTACACGAAATTAACCACTTGTATCAAGGTCAAACACTCACCGAGCTGGCGATTGAAATGTTCAGGACTGCTCCGCAGAAATGCATGGGGCTTGAGCATAAAAACGTTATTTTGGGGCTGGAAGAGGGTTTGCTAAAAGCCGCTGAATATAGAAACACCTCGGTAAATGCAAAGAAACTATTTGCCTTTAGCCGGTTTTACTTTGGTAGCCATTTTTGGCAATTCCCGCCTTTTAACATGGTGGTGATGACAAACTCCTTAGGCCATGCCCTACATGAGCTGCATCTCAACTTAGGCTGGCAACAAGAGATAGAAAAAAGTTGTCACGATCCTCAATGGTTAACCAAATTAGCGGAGCAACGTTTATGAACTCGTTTGTCAGTTGCAGTACTTGTCCTAAAGGCCCGTTGGACGAAATTGGTATAATCTGCTCGTTTGTTTGTGTCTGCGATATCAAACCCTTAAAAGGCAAAGGCGGCAGAAACTTAAAGCAGTTATGCGTTACTACAGGACTAGAGTGGATGCAAGCATCAGGGCAGGGGGAAAATATACTGCCTGAGGTGGGTTATTTTATGGGGCAGAAGGGGAGTAATGTAAAGCCTAAGCCTTTGATGAAAAAACCGACGATAGCTGATAACGATATCCCTGAGCCAATCCGTAATCACTGGCATAAATTTAACCGGGTTAAAGGAATGCTTAAAGAGGAAGGCGAAACCTATACCCGTGGCATGTTGCGTATTCCCGATGTGGTGATCACCCGCGAAGTGGGTATGGTGCCTGAGCAGCAAAATATTAAAAAAGTGGTGGAGATAAACTTCCCCGGCGACAAATGGGGAGATGGTCAAAAAGAAGATTATGAAAAAATAGCCGGAGGAGAGAAAGATCTAATTGAGATGACACCAGCCTATTGCGGTTGCGATCAAGATTCAGAGAAGAATAAAAAAGCCAAGTCAAGCCCACAACCCGAACTGGAAAACGCGTGGGATCAAGAGCGTGACAGGCAGGATAACAGTGCGTTAATAGACAGCGCCATTATGGTGGGAGGCACCATCGCCATTGCGGTACTAATATTGGATGACCTATTGCCATTCGGCGTTACTCAGGTCGATGATGCGTTGATCCCGATAACAGGGGCTGCAATGGCTCGTTCAGCGGCTCGCTTGGCCACCGCCTTTTCTGGTGCCGTTGCGGTACCGGCGTTACCGTAAGGAGAATACAAAATGCAACAAACCTTAGAGCAAAAGTTAAAACTGATTGATGAGCATGATAACCGGGTATTAATGACCGTCTGTCTTAACCTGACGCTGTATTTTAAAGAGGGTTATCAAAAAGACAAACGTGACGCCATTTTAGCCATGCTTTCCGACTACCAAGCCATGATGCAGGGCAAACTCAATTTTACCACTAACCCGCACACTGGTAGCTGGAAAAACCTAACCAAAACCCCATACCCCACCCCCCATAGATGGCTACCCGACTTACCCGATGAACCTTGGGAGTTTATCTACCATGGCGGCCAGCACCATAGGGACGCCTCCGATATTCGTTTCAGAATTTTAGGTCGAGCGAAATGGAAGGAGGAGCAAGGGGACTTAAACTGGGTGACGATTAATTTCCCCCTAACTTTTTTTGCCGACTGGGAAGAAACTTTTCAGGATGTGGTATTGCGCTGGATAGACTGGTTACAACCGGTACATGGTTATGCGGCGATTGCCACCACCCATAACCATTTTGATAACTATCAGCATGAAATGGCAGAATATCAGTTTGCTCAGCAATATCCGGGGTTAGATGTTTCTAAGCATACCTCTCATGGGATCAAATTAAGAAATACGTTTATTAAAGGGGTGAACTGGTTAACCATTATAAATCAGCCGTTTTTAGATAAGGTGGGGGGGGTAGAGGCAGTACAAGCCATTCCGGACATTAAGGTGTGGCAGCAAGGCGAGGTTTATCTGATCCAAGCGGCGCAGGCACCAGCACTAAAAACCATTCCCGACAGTTATTACCAGCTTGGGGCATTATTAGAGCCGCTCCGGGTAAAAGACCACTACACGATTCATAAAACGGAAGCGCCGGGCAAAGTGTTTAATAGCAATGAAGATTATCAGCACTGGCTGGCCCGTTTTGATAAAAAGCCAGAGAAATAACACTGAATAAGTTGAACCGACAGAACAAATTACTCCTTACATCATTAAAGCAGGTGACTATGAATAATATCCCACTAGAGTTTATCGGAGAGCGTAATTTTCTTGATATTGAGTTGGAACAAATTCGATTTGAGAATAAAAAGGTGTGTATTATCGGAGACATGACCATCAATAGTAGTATTGACCATGTATTGGTTGATGGTTATGCCGAACTTTGTCTGAGTTCAGAATCGGGCTCTGATACTGGTATATCTATTATGGAAAAAAGAGAGGAAGAGTGGGAGAGCTCCCTTGAACAGGATATTTCATCTCTTTACCTGATATCAACTGACTCAGAAGGAACCGTGGTGCTGGAAGGGAATCGGTCTGATTCAGTCAAGGTGCGAATTATAGTCAGTAATGTTTCGGTAAATTATCGTTATTTGTAGTTTACTAATGACCGCTGATTGGATACGGATGATTAGATTATTTCTCAATAAAAGCCCCTAATAAATAGGGGCTTTGTTCTTACTTATATAAAAGTTACTTACCAAAAATTACGCTTCCTGAGGCAGCAGGAATATGCCCGTCGGGTTAATGGTCAAATACGCGTGGTCGGCGATCTCCGCATCAAACTGAGAGGAGTTCAGTTGTAACAATAGCTCTTGTCCATGCCAGTTTACTGACACTTCATACATAGAACCCATGTAAACCACATCCTTCACCTGACACTGCTGGCAGGGTTCGCCTTCGCCGGCTAACAAGATGGCTTCCGGTCTGACACCTATCTGATATTCGCTTTCAGGGAATCCTTCAACCACATTCTTATCTGCCGGGATTTGATAGCCGTTGATATTTAGGCAGTTATCTCTATAGGCACCAAGGAAGATATTGGCATCGCCCATAAAGTTAGCCATAAACATAGAGGCAGGAGAGCGGTATAAATTATCTGGTGTGCCTTCCTGCATAATCTCACCGGCATTCATCACAATAACCGTATCAGAAACAGCGAATGCTTCTGATTGATCGTGGGTCACGTAAAGTGAAGTGATATTAAAGCGCTGTTGAAGCTCGCGAATAGTTTCACGCATGCTGCGACGTAAGTTGGCATCAAGGTTACTCAACGGCTCATCAAACAGCAGAACTTTAGGTTTAAGCACCAGCGCACGAGCCAGCGCAACACGTTGTTGCTGGCCGCCAGAAATCTGGTCGACAAAACGACCACCCATGTTATCCAAATCAACCATTTTTAGGGCTTCTTCAACTCGTTGCTTGATCTCTTCTGCCGGTAAACGAATCATTTTTAACCCGTAGGCGACGTTTTCATACAGAGACATATGCGGGAACAGAGCATAAGACTGAAACACCATACAGATATCACGATGCTGGATAGACGTATTTGTTACATCTTCGCCATCAATGAAGATCTGTCCGCTGGTGGGTTTTTCCAGGCCAGCAACCAATCTTAATACGGTGGTTTTACCGCAACCAGAAGGCCCAAGTAAAGTAACCAGGCTGCCTTTTTCGATTTCCAGATCAAGGTTGCCAATTACCGTGTTATCTCCAAAGCGCTTACAGATATTTTTTAGCACTACAAAGTTGTTGTTTTTCATTTTAATTTTCTCCAAAACTTATTCTTGGTTCTTGGCTTTTGAACGGGAAGTTCGGGTATCACCGACAAGGAAATCGAACGTTAGAATGATGGCTAGCATCACGAAAATCAGTAGCGAGCCATAGGCGATGGCAATGCCATATTCACCATCTTCTACACGGTTAAGAATGTAAGACGTAGCCACTCGTGTTTCTGGTGTCACCAGGAAGATAATGGCACTTACTGTGGTCATTGCCCGAACAAAGCTGTAAATCAGCGTTGATAAAATGGCAGGGCGAAGCAGTGGAACCAAAATAAGCATAATGGTCTTAAACGAGTTAGCTCTCAGACTCAATGACGCTTCATCCAAAGACTTATCAAGTTGCCCTAAACCGGCAATACCAGCACGAATACCCACGGGCACGTTTCTCATTACCATAGAGATAACCACAATGGCGGCGGTTCCCGTCAGGTAGATAGGTGCATCATTAAACGCGAGGATATAAGAGACACCCGCAACAGTTCCCGGAACGGCGAAACAGAGCATGGTGGCAAACTCGACCACTTTTTTACCGTGGAACTGTTGGCGTACAACAATGTAAGCGATAAGCAAACCAAAGGTAGCGGTAATTGGTGCAGCAATACCCGCGTAGGTCATGGTACTGATAAGCGATGGCCATGCGCCTTCACCCAGACCCATACCAAACAAATTGATATAGTTGTCCATGGTTAATGAATAATCTACACCCCAGTTAACGGTGAAGCTACCAAACACAATGCTTCCGTACAGAAGCACGTTAAACAGCATCCACCCGTATAAGGTGACAGAAACAAAGGTACGCAGGCTGCCCGGAAGTGGTTGAACATCACCTCGGAAAGATTTACCGGAAATAGTCACGTAAGAGCGTTTACCAATCCACATATATTGGATAACAAAGATAGCCAATGAGAAGATAAGCAATACCGCACCCAACGTACTGGCAGAGGCGTAATCTAGTTGCGCGCCGGCAATGTAGAAATAGATTTGAGTAGCAAGAACATCAAAACTACCGCCCAGCACCAACGGGTTACTAAAGTCAGCTAATGACTGAACAAAAATAATTAAGAAAGAGTTCGCTAACGCGGGCTTAAGCAGAGGCATCACAATGCCAAAGAAGGTCTGATAGCGGTTCGCGCGCAGTGTATAAGACGCTTCTTCCAGAGAAGGAGACAGTGATTTCATTGCACCATCTAAAATCATAAATGACATTGGCGCAAACGCCAGCACCTGAGCCATCCAGATACCAGTAAAACCGTACAGCCAGTTGGTGTTTTGGAAACCAAACCAGTCGACCATTAATTCCGTGACATAACCAGAACGGCCCAGCATGAGCGTCACGCCCAAGCCAACCACAAAGGGGGGAGTAACAATCGGCAAGATAGAAAAAATACGGGTAATAAAGGCTGATCTTTCAGCAATACGAGTAGAATAAATCGCAAAAATCAGACCAAAGAAGGTGGCAGTGATACCAACCGAGGTTCCTAAGAAAAGAGAGTTAAGAATGATTTGAATGATCTGTTTCTGAGACAAAATTTCGATAAATTGCCACGCAACAAATTCACCCGCATCGTTTTGGAACATAGGAATAAAAATGGCGATGCTTGGGTAAATAATAAAGGCAGAGATCAAGCCAATAATAGTAACCAAAGCTCCGATAACAAAAGAGTCTCCCCCCATATACTCCAAGCGGGCGAGAGCCATTGTCATCACACTGCCCAGTGCAGCAAAAAGGAAAATAGTGGAATAACCCAATCCATTTCCAGTTATTGCCGAGGAAACAATAATGAAAATAATACAGAATCCGGAATACCCGATATCAAACTTGTGACGAGTTGTATGGTATTTATCCAACGCGTATTTAGGACGAATCAATAGCACCAAAGGAAGAGAGAACCATAACCAAGCGATATTACGGCTGCTCCAAGCCATTGCTTCTAAAAACTCATCAGACGTTGAGTCGAGTAGCCCGTAATCAAGCGAGAATGTAGGTAATAGAACGAAAGCGGCGACGATCGACATAATCCAGTAGAAGGCATAGTCACGACGTGGCGTGTCTTCCAGGTGATTATTAAAGTCTGTATCTGCAGCTAAATGAGACATGATAGTTACCTTACCAATCAAAATTTAGTTAAAAAGAGACCTAAGAGCCGAACAAGTGGCTCTTAAAAATGGAAATCAAGAAAGAGAGCGGTGAGTTAACACCGCTCAGGATGAAATGGCTTAGTCGCCTAGTTTAACTTCGTTTACCCATTTTTTGATCAGGCGTTTACGAGTGTCAGAAGAACCGAATTTACTCATGTCGTAGTCAATAAGATCTAACTTAGTAGGGTCAAGCGCATAAGGAGATTGCTCAGCTTTAAAGTTAGTCAAAATTTGGAAAGACTTGCCTTTTTGCCATGCAAGTTGTTGACCTTCTTTAGAAAGTACCCAGTCGATGAATAGCTTAGCGTTCTTTTCGTTACGAGCGCCTTTAATCATACTAACGCCACCAATCTCATAACCAGTACCTTCACATGGAGAGATAAGCTCAAGAGGAGCGCCCTGAGATTGCTCTAAAGAGTAATCGTGAAGGAAGCCGATACCAATAGCGATTTCGCCGCGAGCGGAGTTACGAGAAGGAGTCACACCAGATTTAGTGTACTGAGAGATGTTTTTATCTAGGCTCTTGAAGTATTCAAATGCTTTATCTTCACCCCAAAGCTGGATGAATGTAGCCAGTGCTGTGTACGCCGTACCCGAACTTTGCGGATCCGCGATCTGGATTTCATCTCGGTATTCTGGTTTAGTCAAGTCTTCCCAGCAGCGTGGAATAGCAAGGCCTTTTTCTGCCAAACGTTCGGTGTTAACACCGTAGCCCAAAATACCCATATAAACAGCAGAAGAGTAGTTGCCTTTGCGCTTAGCCGGATCTTTAAACTGAGGAAGAATGTTGTCTAGTTGAGGAGACAAATAAGGGGTAAGCAGATCCATTTCGCCCGCTTGAGACTGAGGATCTAACGTGCCGCCGTACCATACGTCTGCTCTTGGGTTTTTACGTTCCGCCTGGATCTTTGCTAATGTACTGCCTGAGCCATTACGAACAAAAGACGTTTTTACATCGTATTTGTCAGAGAACGCTTTGGTTTCTGCTTCACACATGGCATTGGTGCCACTGCAATAAACAATTAAGCGACCTTCAGCCATCACTTGCGGGGCAGCAAGCGCAGTAGAGCCTAAGATACAAGCGGCTAAGAGATGGCGTTTAGTATTACCTTTCATCTTTGTTTCCTCTTTTTAGTATTAACTCAATAACAAAAAAGCAGCTGCTTTTTGAGTACCGAGTGGAAGTCACTTCTTTGTGACTAATTTTTAACTCAGAGCCTTACCCCAGACTCCAAGTTAAAAAAGAGGAGATGAAAAGGGTCAGGCCAAATTCGTTTCTGACGTTCTTTGCTGTGCTTTAAGGAAAGGTATCAGCAACAAACCTATGGCGGCCGCTGCGAACGTAATCACGCTAAAAAAACCTTGCCAGTGATACTGCTCTATCACTATCGAGATAGGATATCCGGCGAGAGCGGCGCCTAAATAACCAAATAAACCTACAAACCCGGTAGCGGTGCCAGCCAAATCTTTGTGCGAGCACTCGGCGGCGGCCATTCCAATCATCATTTGCGGGCCAAAAACAAAAAAGCCGATGGCAAACAGACAACCGGATAAAACAAAAATGTTATGCAGTGGTACTAACCAGAGCGCTGCCACAGAGATAAAAATACCCAGCGCAAAAATCAGGTTCATAGGCGCTCGGTTACCGTGGAAAAACTTATCCGATCCCCAGCCGCCTAATAACGAGCCTAAAAAACCACCCACTTCAAACATAGAAACTGCAGTATTGGCGGTTAATAAATCCACCTGATGTTTGTCCACCAGATAAAGACTGCCCCAATCGTTTACGGCTATCCGAACCACATAAACTAATAAATAAGAGCTGCACAGTAGCCAGATGTATTTATTGCCTAATACGTAGGTCTTTAATATCTGACGAAAAGGTAAGCCTTTTCCTTCGTTTTCTTGCTGCTTTTCCAGCGGGTCATCACGCCAGTCACCAACGGTTGGCAGCCCTAGCGTGGTGGGCTTATCCTGCATGCGAAAAGAGAGAAACAAGCCCATCAAAATCGCAATTATGCCCGGAACAATAAAGCCAAGACGCCAACCCCAGGTAATCGCTATAAAACCAATCAGTATCGGCAATAGCGCACCGCTTACGTTGATGCAGGTGTTCCAGATAGACCACCAAAAACCACGTTCAGAGCGTGAGTACCAACTGGTGAGCAACTTAGCGCAAGCGGGCCATCCCCAACTCTGAAAAAAGGCATTTAACATCCACAGTGTCGCCATAACCATCAGCGACGAACTTAATCCAAACAGGATGTTAATAATCCCGGAGGCGATTAAACCAAACCCCATAAAATAGCTTGGGTTAGACTGATCGCCGATCATGCCGGAGATAAACTTAGATGTGCCGTAAGTGATGTAATACACCGTGGCAATGACACCAATATCAGAAGGTGTCCATCCCAAGTCGGTGAGCATCACTGGCATGCTAAAATTCAAGCTCTTTCGAGTGAAATAAAACATGCCGTACCCTACATACATTGAAAGCATCAAATGAAGCCGCCAGTATCGGTAGGTAGAGTCTACGGTCTGTTTATCTGTGATCAGTGTTGCTGGTTGCTTCTGAGATAAAAATCCAAACATGAAGCCAATCCCTCTCTGAATTAGATATTAAAAAAAGGTTAATGAAATAGAATGAGACAGGTTTTTAGTCGACTAGGAAAATTTCCTAGTTTTGACACTCTTTGATTTATTTTGTGGGCAGGTTCACAATAATTCGCGTACCAATATTGCCATCAACAGAAAGATGGCCACCCAAAGCGGTGACGCGCTCTTCAAGCCCTTTTAACCCCGTTCCCTTGGTGCGCCAGTTAGCGGGTAAACCGATACCATTGTCACGGTATTCCATACTGAAAAGAGTGCCCGGAAGCAGGGTGATATTGACCTCATTGGCCTGCGAATGCTTAGTGGCATTATTTAACAATTCTTGAACAATTCGATATAAAGTGACCGAGGTGATCTCATCGAGCTGCTCAGTATCAAAGCCAATATTGAGCCTGAAATCGACGCCGCGCTCGGCAAACTTCATCTCATTGGCCAGCTGTTGCAAGGCACTTTCTAAACCCAGCTCATCCAAAATATGAGGCCGGAGTTGGGTTAACAGTTGGCGGGTGGCACTGTGGATCTGAAAGGCGAGGTCATTAATCGCATCCGCAATCTGTTTGGTTTTATCGTCCTTGGAGACTCGGTTGGCCAGCGTGGCCTGTATCTGAATCGCGGTAATATTTTGACCAATCTCGTCGTGCAATTCTCTGGCGACGGATTTTCGAATATCTTCCTCAACATGAACCAGCTGACGGGTCAGGTTTTGCTTTACGTTAAGCTCATAAGCCAGCTCGGTATTGACCCGTTTCAATTTTTCCGACAGTAGATATTGCCGGCTAATGGCGATACCCAAACCTAACCCGATCAACGCCTGAGTGATCAAAAAAAGCTGCATTTCATCGTGGGTAGAGAAAGAGCCCATCACCTTTTTTGCCATAGTCAGCAAAATGCTGTTCATTACCGCCGCCAGAACACCGCCCTGCCAGCCATAGCGATAAGCCATAAAGATATTAGGCAGCAGTACCACTATTAAAAGCAGCGACGCCATCTCTTTCTTAAAGTTAAGCTCAGCAATAAAGCCTAAGCAGAAAAACAACAGCATCCAAAGAAACGCCGATGGACGAAGGGTGACTTCCTTATGGATAAGCGTGGGGGAGAGTGGAACCCAGACTTTTCGGTTTAGATAGTCGTGCAGCAGATAGAAAAATGGCGTAAGAATAATACCGCCGGTAATCGACGCGATGGTGCAACTGTAAATGATGGTAATTGAGAGAGACAACGGCTTGCTGAGCAAAAAAATAGCACAGGCCTGCAAAAGGCTGTTAACCACCACAAAACCAAGCAAAGCAAGCAGTTGTTGCCAGTAGGTTTCCAATTGCTTCCACCACGACTGCAGCGGACGAATGAGCGCATAACTAACAAAAGGGCCAATAATCAACAAGAAATCGATAGGGTTAAACACCATCGACTGGATCATGCCCACTGCGATACAGAGCTCGCTGAGCAAAACCACCCACCAGTGCTTAATTGGCATGATGAGTAAAACGGCCAGCCGCAACCCCACTGGCAGCAATAGCCCGGCAACATGGATATCAGAGACTAAATAGCCACTAATACCCCACAAGCAGAACCAGGTAACGGCGTAGATAACAAAGGTAAAAAAGCTGATAAACAGCCGGTTACCCATTTGTTCGTTGTAAGCAATCATTCTGGCAGTAGCTTGTTTTTAATCGCGAAACGAATTAAATCTACATTATTCGACAGCGCCAGCTTGCTCAGGATGTTCGCCCGATGCACATGCACGGTTTTATGGCTAAGGGATAAGTCATAAGCCACCTCTTTAACGTCTTTACCCTGAATAAGGAAATTAAAAATCTCCCTCTCTCTTTTGGTTAGTTCGTTTAAAACCGCTGGTGGGGCAGACGCATTGCTTAAATTGAACAATGCATCGGCACAGAGATATCGATCACCATTGGCCACGGTACGAATCGCCGTGACCAACTCGCCCGGCCCGCAACGTTTGGACAAATACCCCAAAGCGCCTGCATCGATGGCCTTGCTAACAAAAGAGGCCGAGTCGTAAATGCTCAACACAATCGCTTTTAGATCAGGATTAATGTGCTTTAACCGGCTAAGAAGAGAAAGGCCACTTTCATCCGGCATCGAAATATCGATGACCGCCACATCAAGATTAGAGGTGGAGGCAAGCGCATTAAACGCTTCTTTCGCCGAGCTAAATTCGCCAACAATAGCGATATCAGATTCAACACTTAATAATTGGGCAAAGCCCGAACGCACCATGACATGATCGTCAATGAGAGCAACAGAAATCATATTTACTTATCCTTTTATAATCGCGCAATGGTCGCAGAAGGCTTTCACTTGATCAATTAAGGTGCAGTGAGGTGTGATGGTGGTCGATATTAAGATTTTTAATCAAAGGGGTCATCGACTTTTGTAAAAAATGGAAAAAACGATAACAGATCATACAAATCAGCTAATTTATAACCAGTTAAACCCAAAAGCGTCATTTTTAACACTTTTCCCCTTGACCAATCCCCTAAGAATCATTAAATTAGCGCCTCGTTGTTAACGCAGCGACAGTAAATTCGGTGAGTTGTCCGAGTGGCTGAAGGAGCACGCCTGGAAAGCGTGTATACGGCAACGTATCGAGAGTTCGAATCTCTCACTCACCGCCAAATTTGAAACCCCAGCAGAAATGCTGGGGTTTTCTCGTTTTAAACACCCAAAAAACAGCTTCAACTCATTAATTAGAATCCGCTTAATTTAACTCAGGCTCACGTATAATATTGCGCCGCTCATCAAACGTAATCAGTTCATTTAAATACACCATCACCGCATTTAGTTCTGTCCAAAGGCTGGTTGAGGGCTTAGCCTGAGCTGGTGGTTAAGTAATACGTTTTAGTTTCGATAATGGTATCTGCTAGTGGGCCCCTTTTTGTGCGTATCGATCTTGCAAAGAGTGATTTTCACGGTTAAACTTTTTTCATGATTCATGAAAAAAGAGATTTCGTGAAATGATGACAGAAGAAAAGCTCATCAATACAGCGATAAAAAACCTGCCGGGCGACTGGCGGGTAAGTTTTATTGCGTCAACGAATGGAACGGATGACGGTCAGTTGACTCTACAGGCAAACAATCAAGAGATTACCTTTACCGTAGAGTGCAAGATAGTACATAGAAAAGAGAGCCTGAAGCGTTTTATTGAAAAACCGGACAAACAGCGACTACTTATCTGCGAACAGATGAGTCGTTTTCTACGTCAGTACTGTGAAGAGCACCAGATCAACTATCTTGATAGTGTCGGCAATTTGCGGATCGTACATGATGGCTTTTATGCCATGGTTGAAGGACGTGAACGGAAGAGTATCCGTCCAGTTCCAGAGAGCATGAGTATAGGTATTGCCAAGTGCCTATTTGCATTTATTGCTGAAGAAGGGCTACTAAACAAAAATTATCAGGAAATAGCAGAAAAAGCGGGTATTTCGTTGGGAATGGTCAGCAAGACCATACTGTACTTGGTTCGCCACAACCATGTTCCTGCTGATAAGAAAAAGCGCCGTTTTTTGCATATTGAGGAAGTGCAATATCAGTGGTTGGTAGCTTATCGCACTACGGTAAGGCCTAAGATGAAATCTGTTCCCTTACCTCCGCCGTTGGAGTGGCAAGCTGTACCTCTCGAAAATGGTGAACTCTGGGGTGGGGAGGTTGCTGCTGCTCAGCTGACTGAATATTTAATTCCACAAGAACTAATACTGTTCAGCCATACGATGACACGTGGGCGAAAGTATCCTTTGGGTCAGAAGGGGCAAAACCCACTCAAACTTACTAAAGCATTTTGGGGTGAGCAGTTAACTGTTAGCCAGACAGGTATTGCAATGCTGGCTATTGGTGAGCTTCTGGCTACAAATGATGGACGTAACAGAGAAACGGCAGAGATGATCAATGACAAATACTTACAGCTTAAGCAACTCCCTTAATCCCTCATTTGAAACTGCATTGATGAAAGTGACTGCGGCATTGGATGATGCTGGATTGACATATTTTATTGCAGGCGCAACGGCACGAGATTTAATGCTGCACGGCGTGTTCGGACATGAACCTATACGCGCTACACAGGATATAGACACGGCTATTTATGTGTCAGATTGGACTGAGTTTGAGTCAGCTCGTCAAAGCCTCATTCAAGCTGGACTGCAAGAAACCCAGCGCATTCACCGACTAAGAGAACCGAAAACCGGTTTGCCAATTGATATTATTCCTTTCGGTAAGTTAGCGGACGAGAAAGGACATATTCAATGGCCTCCTAAGTATGTCGAAACCATGTCAGTGGTCGGATTCAGTGAGGCATTTGATTCGGCATTAACGATTGAGCATAAAGACTTGTGCTTTAAAGTTGCCTCTCTTCCCGGAATCGCCCTAATGAAGTTAACTGCCTGGGATGAGCGTGGCGATGAAAACAGTAAAGATGCTACGGACTTTTTCACTATTATGGATAAGTATCAGTTAATCCATGATGGTCGTATGTGGGAAGAATATGTACCCGCAGAGCAATGGGACTATGATATGGAAAAATCTGCTGCTTTTCTGCTCGGATTTGATGTTAGAGATTTATTGTCTGAAGCAACTAAAGCTGTCCTTTGGCGCATAAAGGAAGAAAAGCAAGATGCTCTTATCAGTGCTATAGCTAGAACGCATAAAGCCGCAAGTGTTGATGAGGTTGAAGAGAAATTGAATGTATTTTGGTTAGGAACAGGCATATAAGACTGAGATTTTGCAGGTGAATTTTCTGTACAAGATATTTCAAACCCCAGCAGAAATGCTGGAGTTTTCTCGTTTTAAACACCCCAAAAACAACTCAAGTCTTTGATTGTATCCGTTTAACTTACATCATTTTCCGCAATGGTGCTGCGCCGTTCATCAAACGTAATCAGTTCATTTAAATACACCATCACCGCGTTTAGTTCGGTTTGATTGGCATTGGTGCAGGTGGAATGCAGGGTAATTAAATATTCGCGAGCCAGCAAAGGCAGTGCAGTGTCATGAGCTAGATGATTTTTAATAGGGTTAGGCATGGTGGCCTCCGTAAGTGTTTATATTTACACCACCGAAAGGTCTCAATCAAAAGGTGGTGAACTGAACAAGGTTGAGACTACCGCCACTTACGAAACGGCCAGCCGAAGCTGCCCCGCTCAGCCCACCATAGTTCGTTCAAATTGCTTGTTTTGCCAGCAATCCGTTGAAATTTAGGTAAGCCAAAGCTACGCATGAACAGAGAAATGACATCTGATGCGTCGTAAGCGTTTAATAAAGCGGGGTCTCAATCCCGGCACTGGATTTTCCAGTGCGGAAGTAGGGTATAAAAATTTTGGGTAGGGAGCAAGCCAGCGTTCAAGTAAATTACGATTTGGGTGGCATGTCTTTATTTGTTGAAAATCAAAATATTAACCTAAGCGCATAGTTAATTTATGGGCTTGCGATACAATACAGGAATCCTGTTAAAACCGTTGTACCTTATGTCTGTCAATATTGCTTTTTACCATAAAAATGCCGCTCAGTTTTCTCTACAGTACTCATCGAATAAATCAGAGGAGGTTCATCAGTCGTGGAAGCCTTATTGGCCGTGTTCAGGACAAAAAGTGTTGGATGTTGGCGCTGGAAATGGCCGGGATTCGGCTTGGCTGGCGAACCGTAGATGTGATGTTATTGCGATAGAGCCTGCGGAAGGGCTGCGCAAAATAGGTAAAAAAAATACAGATAAAAGTGTTATTTGGCTGGATGATAAACTACCTGAACTAAAAAAAATCGGCAGTCTTGGTATGCGCTTTGATCTGATTTTGGTTAGCGCGGTATGGATGCATCTTACTGAGAAACAACGTGAAAGGACGATTAGAAAATTATCTAACCTATTAGCACCGGGTGGCAAGTTAGTGATCACCTTAAGATTCGGTAGTTTTACCGATGAGAGAGAGCATCACTCTGTCTCCGCAGAGGCCCTAGAAAGCTTAGCTAAAGATTATGCATTGATGGTGCGGTACAAAAGTGGCCGTCTAGCTGATACATTGGGGCGAGGTGAGGTAAGCTGGCAAACCGTAGTTTTATATCTGCCAGATGATGGTTCGGGAGATCTGAATAAAGTTCGCCATATTATCGTGAACGACAGTAAAAGTTCTACCTATAAACTGGCCTTGCTTAGAACTTTACTAAGAATCGCAGACGCTCATCCGGGAGCGGTAATTGACCGAACGGATCAAGAAGTGTCGCTTCCCCTCGGGCTAATTGCGCTTTATTGGATAAAGGCTTATAAACGACTCGTTGATTATCGAGACAGAGACACTGAGCAGATCTATCAAAATAGCAACCCAAAAAAAGGATTGGCTTTTGTTACCGATGATGGTTGGAGCAAGCTCCAGAGTATTACTCCTGATGACCTTTGTATTGGTGCGATGTTTTTTAATAAAGAGGCCACAGCCCTACAAAAGACATTTTCGGACGTGATTAAAACCATTAAAGACGGTCCGGTCGCTTTTATTTACCAAGGTAGTAAATCCAATCCAGAGTTTACTATTCAACGGCCCAAATACCGAAAGAAACAAACTTCGGTGCTCATCGATAATGAATTTTTACAGAGCTTTGGCACATTTACCCTTAAAGAAAGCTTGTGGGATTGCTTTCGTCTGTACAACTGCTGGATAGAACCATTGGTCGTAAACCAGTGGATAATGGAGATGCAACGCTTTGAAGCAAATAAGCAGCAGAATATTCCTTTTCAAACCTACCATGGATGTTTACGGTGGATGGACGAAGGTCATAATACCCGTGAAGTTCGTAATAGAATTGAGAGCTTAAGAAGTCTCGGTGAAACGGTTTATAGTGTCTGGAGTGGAGAGCCGCTTAAAAATGATTATCAGGTTGATCATTGCCTGCCGTTTGCCTACTGGCCGAACAACGATAAGTGGAATTTGTTACCAACTTTTGCCAAAGAAAATAGTGTTAAGAGAGACAAATTACCAAGTCAGCTTAGATTCAAAAATTCAAAAAGGAATATAATCCAGTGGTGGCAACTTGCTTGGAGTGCAGAGCATGAACAGATCCGTTTTTTTAGTCAGGCGTCGTTCTCTTTACCCAATATCCCTGCGCAATGTAGAGATTTTGAAGAAGTGTTTGAAGCTATGGGGATGCAGATCCTTGGCGTAAAAAGCCGCTTGCTGATCGCCGAGTGGTAATTTCTAGGCATGACATTGTTCTTAATTAGTTATAAATGGGGGGCAGGTTAAATTTAACTTGAGAAAATACGACCTTTGCGGTGAGCCAGAATTTATAGTCACTTTGACCCTAATGGTTTGATTGCCCAAATTCATCATTGGCGGGGATGCGCCCTAATTCTAGGCAGCTTTTCCAAAATGCTTCAAATAAGGGTTGGTTTTGGCTTATGACTAGCTTTGTCTTTAGATTCTACCGGTTCTGGCGAGGTGATTTGCTTCCAGCTATGATGCCGTTTTTATTTCTGATTGAGCATAGTATTTTTGAAAGGTATTTCGAGAGGTAATGACACCATCTTTATAGGGTTTAAACTGGGCAATGTAGTTTTCATTAGCCAGCATAACTGAAACAACAAGGAGTTGGTCTGCAAGTTCCCAAGCACCTAATAATGCATCAAGTCTTTCATCCTGATCTTCAATGACGTTGAGCACAAATCCAAGATTAACTATATCTGAAGATACTTTGTCGCTATCAGGAAGAAAATTAGGGTCCCAACCTAACGCATCTAAACCATGAGCTTCTAGCTCTCGTAAGTCGTCACCACGGCCACAGCCGTAGTCGAATATTGAATAAGTACCTTCTAGGTAACCGTGTTTGACCAGTGTTTTCATTGGAGCGGAAAGGTCATGTCTCACAATGGCAGTTTTATGTCTGTCGATGCCAGGTTCTTCAATGTTTAACTGAACGGCAGAGCTACGGAATAATCGTCCATCAACAAGCTCATATCCGTGGTGGCTAATAAGATTTTCCCAAGAGCGCTTAAAACCGATTAGGCGGCTGTTTTCATACAAGCCTGCATTTTCGCCTTCTTGAGTTAATGTTACGAAATGATCGTAGTATTGGCTGTTAGGTAAAACCATCGTTTCTTTGCGATGAAGGATAGGGGGGTTATCTGACTGTTCATAGCTGGTCACTTTATGGCTAAGTTTAGTCAGGTCCACATTGAGACTTTGCTGCAAAGAAGGGTAGGAATCGTCGTAGAAACTAGGATAGTGGAGCAATGAAAGACGAAATTCTTTTTTAAATAGTTTTACTAAGTTCCAATCTTCATTACCCACGTTTACTGCGTTTGCCACTGCGGGTATAAATTTGGCTAAAGTATCAGGCACAGCACTGAAGGCGTCACGATGAACATAAATCGCATCAGGAAGCTGCTTCCCTACGGGTATTTGAGAGACAAGTTCTGAGAAGATCTTCTCATCCATGTGAAAGGTTTCCTTTATTTCTGCAAATTTTGGCTATAAAAATAGCGCGTTAGCATTGTCGCCCGTGCCACTCTTTTTATTAACCCGAAGCCCGTCGGGTCTTGTTTCTCGAATCAATGCGTATCTGCTGTTATCAGGCCCTATACTGACATGAATGGGTTTGTCATTGCCGTAAAAATAGAGCCTGTCATAGTGGAGTTCTGCTGTTATATAACGAGCGACTTCTGCCATTCTGTTTTCATAGCCTTCAACGAGAAAATCGCAAGCTGCGCCGTCACGTTTGCAAATTCGATTTCCTTTAGAGTTATGCTCCATTGAAGCATGCTGATCAATTTCTGCTGCGGTATTTTTGGGGCTGTTTTTTTGTAAATAACGATATAAATCTGTGCTGGTAAAACCATATGTAACGGTCACATCACCAAATTGTTGTGAAACAGGACGCAAAATGGACTCACATAGATTAATTAAGTACTGGCGTGAGAACTCATTTGGTTGGTTTCCCAATGTGTATTTAGGGTGCTTGGTTTTGTGCCAGTCGATAACTTGTGAAAACATAAATCAATTCTCTTAAGCCAACAGAGGCATCATTCTACTATATTTATTTTATGTATTTATCCAATTAACTGTTAATAAATTCCTTACATGGAGGTCATGTGCTGTATTTGTCTCTAATTTTGATAGGACTTCTGGGGTATCTAGCACAAACCACCGGGCTATGTATGGTTCGCGGCGTTAAAGAAGCGCGTGCTGGAAAACCCATTTTTTTGTTGGCTATTGTATTTAGCGGAACCTTGTCATGGCTTTCTATCGGTTTATCCCACTTAATTTCTCAACCGAGCTATTTTATGGCATATCTGCCTACGTGGCATTTTGTTGTAGGAGGTTTTTTGTTTGGTTTCGGGGCAGCCTTGAACCACGGATGTGGTGTATCCACAATTAGCCGCTTAGCTCGCGGGCAGTTGGTTATGCTAGCAACCGTTGTCGGTTGGTTAGTTGCATGGATAGTGTTTACTACATTAATGGTTAATATCAAACCCAGCGGTTACGAAATTCCAATGATTATTCATTTCGGTGTATTAATTGCTGGGTCGATACTACTTGGATTTATTATTTTGAGATCAAATACTGATAGTAGAAAATTATGGCTTTCCATGTTGGGTATTGGCTTAATGGCAGGTTGTATTTTTGTTTTTGAGCCTCATTGGACACCTAGTGGATTGCTTAAAGATATCAGTCTTTCTATCTGGAATGGCACTGGAAGTGCTTGGCCTAGTGTTGAGCGATTTATGTTAATCGCTTTTTTGATTTTGGGAATGCTAATCGCTGCGTTAGTCACTAAGTCATTTAAATTTGAATTTGGAAAGCCGAAGCATTACTTGGGGCATTTAGGTGCAGGTAGTTTGATGGGTTTCGGTGCAGTTTTAGCTAGTGGTGGGAATGATACTCAGCTGTTGGTATCACTACCGGCACTTTCACCGGCTGGTGCTGTGGCCGTACTTTCTATTATCGCGGGCATTTATTTTGGGACGTTAGTGAGGCATTAACTTATTGAATAAATTAATGCAGAAAATCAGAGACTGTCTATATTTAACGAACAGGTGTCTCAGGTTATTTCACCAACATGAGTTCTGATATTGTCTAAAACTGCTACAGAATGAATTCTGCCAATCTGCATATAAAACCCTTATAAACCTTAGAGCTCAACAGTATTTGACCACGATCACAATGTGCAATCATTTTCTTATGGTATCGTTAAAGGTCTAATAAGTAAAAATGCGCTTAAGTGCTTTAGGTTCGTAGACATTTATGTATATAAAAGGCGGAACGTTAATGTCTGGCTAAATAACAATTAAAATTATAGAGGCAACCAATGTCAGATGAAATTTTTTCAGGGCTATTTACGTCTACTCTTGATGAAATGGATCAACATCAAAGCTCTCAAGAGTCTTTTCAGGAATACGCAGCAATGGATTTTCCTGATAATAAATTTTCGGATGGAAGTACAGAGCTAACGAAAGGAACGCTTTATTGGAGTAATCAAAGCAACAACAATCACCAGCGTTTAATGCAGTCATTTAAACGTTTGTTGAACAAGAATAAGCGGTTAGGTGAATACTATAAAAGTTTATCTAAGGATGAAGAAATCCAACTAGAACGCTTTCTTGCGAACTTCTTTCCAGAAAATATTCCTTTTTCCTATTTTGTTGCCAATTTGTCCTTGCAGGATAACTCGGATAAACGCATAAACCTCGCTATACGTTTGCACAATCACGGGAATTTTGTTGATCTACTACCAACAAACAGGACAATTTCAATTCGTGGGTATTGGCCCGTGATGCAAAGAGCCCCCGTGTTTATCCCGGAAGACATTTTCACGACACACAATGACGAGAATGCCGCTTCTTATGAAATTGAATTGCTGGCATTTGCATCCTCTCTTCCTCCAGAGCGAAACTCCCACAATAATGTATTAACCAAAAATCTTGCTCAGGAGTTACCACCTATTTCCGTAGAAACAGCGGCTCGGCTGAAAGAATGGTTAGAGTTTCTAAAATTTAAGCGGGAGTTAGTTAAAGAGAAAACGGTTGGGCTGCGTTACCTACGATTTGGTTTAAATAATGAAGATCAACTCGAGTTTTTGGTGGTTGGAGAATGCAGAGACGAGATAGAACGCGCAAATCACGCATTCAGGCGCAAAGATCTTGAAGCGTTTGAGCTCGGTATATCTATGGACGAATGGCAATTTACTATTAGTGATAAGAATCTATCCAGACGTATTCCTAGGGGTTTTGAGCTGGGGCAGCTTAAAGGAAAGGTTACGTTTATTGATAAGAACGAAACAAAAAGATATACCGATCTGCTAGTTGACCTTTATGAAAAAGGGCTAGATAAACCAGTGTTAGCTAGTGTGAAGATTGAACTACCAGAGGACTGGAAAAACAAGCTTTCTAATGCGGAACATGACGATATAAGGGACGGAGAAGAATTATCGAACGATGACTATTTACCTCAGTATCGGGAAATAAAGAAAGAGTTGCTGAGCAATGTTCCGGAACAGGGCTTTATCTCGTTTCCGTCAGTGGGTGATTTGGCACTTATCAAACGGCATGAACAAACGATCAAAAATTTGAGGCAAAACGAAGGTTGTTATTCACCTTACCTTTCAAGTTATCTATTCGATATTGACAAGGCCAACAAGTTAGAGCAACTGCCAGAAGTAGAAGATTGGTTCAATAAAGACTTAAACGATGCTCAGAAAAACGCGGTGGAGAAAATGTTAGGTGCGCCAGATTTATGCCTGGTTCAGGGGCCGCCGGGAACAGGTAAAACAACAGTAATTGCTGAGGCGATTTTGCAGTTGGCTAAGCAGGGAGAAACCATATTGCTTGCCAGTCAGTCGCATGATGCGATTGACAATGCTCTGAGTTGTATACGTAACCATCCTGAACTTAGAGCGATTCGCCTAGCAAGAGGTCAGGGGAAAATTACAGATGAAGGAAAAGTGTTCTCTGAGCACAGAGCGCTAGAGCGATATTATAACAGTTTACACAACCATGTTCAGGCTTCATGGATTAAGCCACAGCAGGACAAAGAGAAAGAAATAGAAACACTGAATAGCTGGGCTGAAAAAGCAAATTTTATTGCGAGTGATTTAGTCAGAACTAAAAGAGCTCATAGCGAAATACTGATTGAAACTAAAGCATGCAGGAAACGGTTTAAAAAGGCAAAACAGTTATTGGAGGAAGCCCATACACGGTATGACAACCTTCAACATCAAAAACAAGCTACTGAGCAGAACATAATTTCACTGAAGGAAGGTAAAGGGAGTATGTTACCCGCTGCTTATTTCTCACACAGTGTTTATTCGTTAATTGAATGTTTAAGTGAGCTGTCTGAGATAAAGGTGAAATTGCCTGAATTTCATGATTCTTATCTGACTACCGACAATTCGGAAAGTTTGGCTCTTATTCTGACTAAGCTACTGCCAATTTGGCGTGATATAAGTAGCCGTACAGATAGTATGAAACATGATTTACTTCGTTTGCAGACTGCGGGTGAGGGAGGTCTGCAGGATGAAGGTACGCAGGTTCAGTTGGCGAACCTAATTGTAGAAATCGAACATCTTGCCAATTTGATGGATGAAGACGATAGCTTTGAGCTTCAGAATAAATGGCGTGCTGCAAGAAAACAAAAGAAGGAAATAGAGCACCGACAATCAGGGCTGGATGAAAAAAACTATTTTTGGTTTGCAGATAAAGAGATTTTTGCCAATGTAATTGATGCCTCTGAAACAGCGCTGTTGCTTTTCGAACGCTTAAACAAGCTGGAGAGGATTTCTGATTCTGTGCGATTGGCGACTCATATTGTGATTGAAGAACAGCAGAGTTGGCTGCTGGAAAATAGAGAGGCAGAAGCTCCCGGGGATGATGAAGTAAAAACTGCAGAGTCTGAACTTTCCTATAGTGAGCGTGAATTAAGCCAAGCGCAGAGTAAGCTACAAAAAACAGAAAATCAGGCAAGAGAACATCTTCGGGAGCAGGATTTAATTGAGTCTGGAGAGTTTGAAATGCAGTTAGCCATGGTTAAGGAGCATACTGAAAACCTGTCTGTCGAGTTGATGGAGGAAAGCAAAATCAGAGCTCCATGGGAGGGTTTTTTCACAGACTGGGCGGAAAACTTGTCAGAGCAAAATACCGCACAGTCCGATTGGGAGCATATAGAAAAAACTTTTGTTGAGAACTGCAACTTAGTTGCCATTTCATGTAATGAAAGTGACCAGACTCTTAAAAACGCTGGTGTAGAGAGCTTTGATACCGTAATTATTGATGAGGTGTCTAAGGCTACTCCGGTAGAGTTACTTCTTCCTCTTATGCGTGGCCGCAGAGCCATTTTAGTCGGTGATCACCGGCAGCTCCCTCCAGTATTTCAAGAAAGTCAGGATGCACAAGCTTTTACCGATAAAGCAGAAGAAGCCCAAGAAGAAGGGGATAGCCAGATTCTGACCAAAGATAATCTTCGTCGGTTTGAAAAAATGGTCACAGCATCTCTATTTAAAGAGCATTTCGAAAACGCTGATCCGTCGATACGCGAAAGATTAATTGTGCAATATCGAATGCACCCTCAGATTATGAAGATCGTAAATAACTTTTACGAAGGGCAATTGGAGTGCGGCAATCCGGAAAAATCTCGTGAGCACGGTTTGCATATAAAGGGGAAAAATAATGTTCTGTTGTCTAAAAAGGATCATGTTCTATGGATCGATACATCTCGTGACCTAAAAGATAAAACTTATACAGAAAGTGAAGAGCGTACAAATCAACTAGAAGCCCGTTTGATAGCCAATACGTTGGTTAAGATTAATGAGCAGTCCCGAAACAGTGGATTTAATCAAAAAAATAAGCAGAAAGTTGGCGTGGTGTCATTTTATGCTTCTCAGTGCAGGGTTATCAGAGAAGAAATTAGTAAGGTAAATGGAGGAAAAATACAATTTGATGCCATCCATGTGGAAATTAATACCGTTATTCGTTATCAGGGCAAAGAAAAGCCAATTCTTCTGATTAGTTTGGTTAGAAACGACGGTGGGCCGAAGAATAAACGGCGTTCGGCCAGAGCTAATGTTGCAAGGTATGAGTTTATTAACGTTGCAATGTCTCGGGCTCAGAACCTATTAGTCGTATTTGGCGCAAGGAATATGCTTGAGCAACGGGATGTGTTCTTACCAAATATGGATACTTCGGGGAAAAAAAAGGTACAAGTATATAGGAAAATTTTTAGTGATTTAGATCGGGCGGCGCGGATCTTCCCAGCTTCTGAAATGTTGGTTCAAGAAGTAAAAAAAAGCAGTAATGCTAAAAAGAGGGGGCGCAGATGATTTACCTTCAGAACTATAAAGTTGCAGTGCCTGTTTTCGAAGTACAATCGCGTATTGGATATCAGACTATTCGTAAACCAACGGTTTTTGAAAAAAGTATTCTGCAGTTGTTGGATAGATATCGTGATGAGTTGGGTAATCAGTGTATCGAGCAGATTGCGAATGAACTAAAGACAAACCCGTTGTTTTTTATCGATGGGCTCCGTTACCTTGTTGACTTTAATGCCGTTAGCTCAATGTATGGCGTATCACCAGATGAAGGAGCGACACTAACCCTGGGTGACTTTGATATAACTGCGGATGGTAAAGAGTTTCTGGTAAACAATGCCTTACCAAGTAGCAATAGGAATGCGCCTGACACCCATTTCTACCATCCTATATCAAGAAAGCTCGTAGTTAAAAAAGGACTAAGAGATGTTGTTCCAAATGATATAGCTGTGATAGGAACGGATGCGTTGGCCGTCACACTGGCTACAGTGGATGGTATTGTAGAGGAAAACATCCGAGAGAAGTGGAAGAAAAAAACCAATACTAGAATTGAATCGGTAGAGTCTGAGCTTTCTGGTTTGTTATGGGATAGTAAGGCTACTTCTATAGATATTGATAACAATGGTAATTTGAAAATTGTATCAAAGGATAGGGTTTTCCAGCAGTGGCTTGATGGGGCTGAAAAAGAATTTTTGTGGACTCAGATAATTCAGCATTGTTTTCCCGATAGCGCTGGGGCGGAATTAACTTCGCTCAATTGGACACAGGTAAAAAGCGTGGCCGCAATTGGGCATGCTAAGCGCCTTAGCAATATCGGTACTTTGAAACTGATTGTGGTAAGGGACAAAACAGGAAACAGCAAAATTCCCGCAATACAAATTTCGCCTGTCAATACAGTTTCGTTACAGGGGAATGTGCTTTCATTACCTAAGAATCTGTTTGCAGTTAATGAGAGCCTGTATGCGCTGAATATAGACAGTAACCTCAATGCAACCGAGGTTCATTCTGGCAATACGCCGATTCATTTTGCTGGGCAGCCGAGATATGTCGATTTATCGGTAAAGTTGAGTTGTTCTGAACTTTGGGATGAGATTCGACAATATCTCTTGAATGCGGATGACTTGGATACTGTGCTCTTCTCGTCAATATTAGGTGTAGAGCAAGCGGTAAAGCGCCTACCTGTATTCCGAATCAAAGAAGCCAGAGATTATTACCAGCGAATGAAAGGTGTGGTACCGCATCTTAGCGTAAAATCTTTTGAGAGCAAGGTACAACCCTTAGAGAATATAGGTGAACTGGAACGATATATCGAGATGTTTTCCAGTAAGAACCTTGCCAGTCAAAAGCTCCTGCCAACTTGCTTTACTGAACTGATTATACACTCACTGTCTGAGAGAAAAATCATTACTAATCTGAAAATTACTCCGGTCCTTAGTGGATTTTCCAAAGCCTATTTTTCTGTTCAGGATATGGCGGGAAAACGGTACTTTGACACGGGTGATTTGGCATGTGTCAACCCTAATTACCGCCTGCTTAAATTAATTGACGAGTGGAAACTATCACTCGGTAAACTGGTTAAGGCGGTTCCTTCACAGTGTATGTGTCAGCCAGAGTTAAAGCAGGTGGAAGCGCGTATGCGTCAGATGGAGGAATATATTCTCTCTTCATTTTCTCCACCAAGAGAAGATGATAAGCGGGTAATTGTGATTGATACCAATTGCTTAATGCACAAGCTGCATCTTCTTGATCAACTCAAATCTTCTGACTGGTTGGTGATCCCTTCCGTTGTGTTAGATGAGCTTGACGGGCTTAAAACGGATAAAAAAAAGGGTGAGTTAACTGAAAAATCCAGATTGGCCAGAAAAGCGATAGATAGTCTCGGTAGTTTTACTGGTGATAAGCATTATGAGCAGGACCATTTGACGTTGTTAAAGAAAAATAGAAACAACTCTGCAGACGCAAAGGTGCTGTCCGTTGCAGCGTATTACAGGCTTGGAAGGGTACTGCTTATTACTGAGGATAAGAATTTGCGCAATATGGCTAACGCTGAAAATATCCCGACTCAGCCAGTAAATTACTATTTAGGAAAGCAAGGGAAAGGTAAATGAGCCAGATTCACGAGCGACAATACCGCTTGAAAAAAGAGCGAGAAATCGCAGCAAAGCGGGTGCGGCAGACCACACAAGAATATGTACAACGTTATGAATCGATCTTAAATGATGTGAAAGAGCAGGGATTAATGCAATTTGTTCTGAGCGATTATGCCCAGTTGCTTACCCAGCTCAATAATGTTAGACGAGAGTTGCATGATGATCCTTTCAGAGCCCGTGACATTAGCATGTCCATAGGGCAGACCATTCATGCATTACCTCGAAATGCCCAAAGCGTTCGAAAAGAAACCGAACGTGCAGAACATCAGGCGTACTTAAAGGCTTTAAAAGAAAAAGAAGAGAAGGAACGCCACCGTAAAAGTAAGCTATTTAATGTATGGCAGCAAGAGTTGCTTAGCTGGCAAGATAAGCTAAGCCTGAATATGGTACTCAGAGAGCTATCTGAATTGCAGACTACTTTTTTTTCGGGTGAGGAGAATATTACCGAAGATGTAATAAGGGATTCTCTGACTAACTTGAAAAAAGAGGCAGAGGAAAAGGCCAGTAAATGGCGGGCACAAATTGACAAACAGAGCCAGAAAGAAGCCAGCGCGGATCTTGCCCAGATTATCTCTGATGATATTGATAACAATCTACCCAGAGAGAAGGCTCTAAGCCTGACTGAGCAATTAAATTTGGTGAAAAGTGGTTGCGTAGAAGAGCCTGAAAAAAGCAAAGAATTACTTGAAGGAATAAGTAAGAAAGTAGATTTAGCTTTTGCAGAAGAAGCGATACGTAGGGAGATGGTCAAGGCTGTGTATAAATCGCTTCAGGAAGCGGGATTTGATGTTCAGAAGCCCAAGCAGATAAAAGAGAGTGGCAGAGATGAAGTATTGATTTCAGCTTCTCGTCCTGCCGGTAACAGAGTACTGTTTCAGATTGAACTGGATGGTCAGTGCACCTATAAATTTGATAACTACAAGGGACAAACCTGTCAGAAGGATATCAAACAAGTGTTGCCAAAACTTACCGATATTTATGGCGTTGATCTGTCTGATATCCGCGTTTTATGGAGTAATCCGGACGATGAAGACGCAGAAATGAAACCAATTCCTTCTCAAACGCAAAGAACAAATAAGTAGAGTGCAATGAATAGTCATATTTTAACTGGTTGGTTGGATGATTTTTTACGCCAGGCTAGGTTACGTCGAGGGATTGTTTTGAGTGGCAATGTGATTGATTTAGCTTATTCTGGGCAGAATAAAATCCAACCCATGCGGGAGGTATTAGATAGTAGCCTGAAAAAACAGGGTTTCAGGCATGTAGTCTTTTATTCACGTGTTGGTGGTATTTCCGGTATTTCAACTCAAGAGTGGCAAAACCTGAATTTACAACTGCAGACATCTAAAGAAGAGATTGAAGGTGATGATTACGATATGGGGGATGATTTCAGCTCGGATATTGAAGTACTCAATCCGACGACGGAGATAACGCCAGATGATTTCTTTGCTACGGCACAGGGCGTAATGCTTAATAATCAGGCTCCAAAAACTGCTTTTGTTATCGACTGGTCAAATTACCTGTTTGGTCAGGTAAATGCCCTTTCAGAGCAGGAACGTGGCTGGATGTTGCAGATATCCCAAAGCCTTCGTAATGTCAGCGATGCAGTAAGTTTAAGTGAGGTCGATAAGGTACAAAGTCTGATGGTGTTTATGTGTCAGGGATCCAATATTCTTCCCCCTTCACTCTATTTAGGAAACCCTCAGTTTGCAGAGGTGAATATTCCCCTACCTAACCGCGATTGCAGAAAACAGGCGATTATGTCTCTTTCACATGTATTTAACGTCGATGAAATGCTCGGCTCCGAGTCTCGTGCGTTAGAAGATTTGACAGATTTAACGGATGCCCTGACTCTCAGAGATATCAATCATTTGGCAAGGTTATCCCGACAGCAAGAAGATACGTTAACCATAGATGCCTTAGTTTCCCTGTACCGCTACGGGAAAAAAGAGTCGCCATGGGAGCAACTTAATCGTGACAAATTAAAGACGACAGTAGAAACACTGGGTCGCCGTGTAAAAGGGCAGCCTGATGCAATTGAAACAGTAAATAAGGTCCTGATCAGAGCCTATACAGGATTGTCGGGATTACAGCATTCCTCGCGCTCCAGAACTCCTAAGGGAGCGCTGTTTTTCGTTGGACCTACAGGTGTAGGTAAAACGGAATTGGCTAAATCTCTGGCAAGCTTTTTATTCGGAGATGAAGATGCGTGTCTTCGTTTTGATATGTCGGAGTTTAATCATGAGCACGCCGATCAACGTTTGGTCGGCGCCCCTCCTGGATATGTTGGTTTCGAAGAAGGTGGGCAGTTGACTAACGCAGTGAAGCGCCGTCCATTTTCTTTGCTGTTGTTTGATGAAATAGAAAAAGCTCATCCAAGGATTTTGGATAAATTCTTACAGATCCTAGAGGATGGTCGATTAACTGATGGTAAAGGTGAGACAGTGATGTTTTCAGATACTTTTATCGTATTTACCTCCAACATCGGAGCGAGCACTATTAAGCCCGGGGATGACACAACTGAAGAGTTCAAGAGCGCAGTAAGCAGCCATTTTGTTAATGAGTTGAAGCGCCCTGAACTGCTTGGTCGTATTGGTGAGGCAAATATCGTCCCGTTCAACTTCATGTCGGATAGGAAGTTTTTGGTCTCCATTGCAAAAACTAAACTTGAACCGCTTAAAAATCGCCTAAAAGAAAAGTGGTTAATTTCGGATTTTATCTTTGAGAATGAAGACGAGGCTCTTGGCGCCATTGTTAATAAAGTGGAACTGCAGAGCGGCGGGCGGGGAGTGCTAAATGCGCTGGTGTCATCATTGTTTGATCCTCTGGCTCAGTTTTTGTTTGATGAAGTTTCTGATTCCAACTCACTTGAAGGTAAAACCATTCAAGTTGTTCAGGCTGGTAAAGCCTTTGACTTTGATATCCTCTGATGGGCCATTTGAATGTTGCCGCGATTGTGGACCAAACTTATGCGGAAGGACCGGGGCTTAGGACCGCGATTTGGGTTCAGGGTTGCCTTAAGAGGTGCAAGGGCTGTTGTAATCCTGGTTTTCTGGATATTAAACCTGCCCGGATAATGAGTGTTGAAGAGGTTTGTCATGTTATCGAAAGCAATCATCAGAGCTATGGTATCAAAGGTGTGACCTTGCTTGGAGGAGAACCTTTCTTACAGGCTGTGGGACTGGCAGAAGTGGCGAAATATACTCAGGAGTTAGGTTTGTCAGTAATGACATTCTCAGGCTACAGAATTGATGAACTGCAAGACGATAAGTTAGTCGGAGCGTCAAAGTTACTTCAGTGTAGTGACCTGCTAGTTGATGGTGAGTACGACTATCGCAAGCAAGAAACAGACAGAAATTGGGTCGGCTCATCTAACCAGAACTTCCATTATACAAGTGAACGTTACGATAAAAGTATAGAAAAAGACAAAAGTCACATTACAAATGAGTGGCGAATATCTTCAGATAATATCATCAAGGGTAATGGGTTGCCTTTCAGTATAAGAAAATAAGGAATTATGATGTTAGAAGCAGGAAAGTCATTCGAGCAATCGATTAAAGACGCGGAGGAAATGCTTGCCCGCTTTGATGTGGAAAAGCATAAAAATCAAGAGCATAATGCTGAATCACTAAAGAGAGCGGGTATGGTATTAGCCTTGGCATCCTGGGAAACATATGTGAAAGATCGGTTTAAGGAAGAAATTGATGTTTGGTTACTGTCCGTGAGGGGTAGCCAGCTAGGTAATTTTGTACAAAAGCGCGTTGACGAAGACTTAAAGCGTTTTTTTAATCCCAATACAGATAAGACAAAGCAACTATTCAAGGCGTATTTTGACGTTGATGTAACAGAAGGCTGGAAATGGGACAACTATCACCCACCTCAAGCTAAAAAGGTACTTAATGAGTTTATATCTAAACGTGGTGATGCTGCACATCAGGCTAATACATCAAATAGTCAGAGCCATTTGATTAAAAGAGATGAGTTGGAGAAAGCGATACGATTTCTAAAGGGGTTGGTACGTGCTATGGACAAGGTCCAGATAGCAAAGTAACAGATATCAAATTTGATAGCTGGCTGAATTATGATGGATTAAAAATAGTTGGAATGTTTTGACGAGTTACAGGGTGCCTTTAGTGATTGAATGAATTTTTTATGCCTGTCATATAGTGAAATCAATAAAGTAATAATATTTTCCCGCGTTACCGCCAGTGCTGCGTTGTCCTGCCCTTTTTGGGGCATAACAAATTTAACATTGCGATAGGAGTTATTTATGACGGACAACGAGAACGGTGTCGCTTTACTCTGGTGTCCACCATAGCTCTTTGCGTCCAAAGGGGACGCTTTGAGGTAGTAGGGGGTTACCGACGTCAATTATCATACGATTTTTTAAATCTGCTTTTTGAATATATTCGTCAAAATGTGCGTTAAAAATAGCCTCGAAACTTCCATCTTCTATCATTATTTCTAGGCCTTCTAGAATACGTTTCGCAAGGCGAGGATATTTAGGAGAGACAAAAATATAACTAGGCCCAGGTATATGCAAGGCAAGATCAGGTTCTATGGTTATATTTTTCAACGTATCTTGATACATTTCTAGTTCACCATAAATCTCATTGATCCCTCGCGGGATATAATCAAATCGCTGCGTATCTAACATCGAAAACAAAGCATCATATCCAGACGTTGAAACAATAGTATATCCCAGCTCTTCCATTACACTGGCTGTGGTCCAACTACGCCGTAACCCAGCAGACAGTAGCATTAAATCTTCAGCACTTTTGATATCATTAAATAGTGACAAGCTATCTTTGTTAGTAAGCAATAGTCGATAATTTAGAACGCCCCGTCTTATTGGTATTCGAATCGGAATCGTTTTGGCTTCCCAATTTTTGTTCGTCAATGCGATAAATACGTTGATGAGTTCGCCATTCTCCATTTCACGCAATGCTCTCAACGAGTTCATTTGAGGCGCGTTGTCAAAAAATACATATGGGCCATAGGTGTCAGTCGTTTTTTCCATAGCGGTGAGAATTATTTTGCGCTTATATGCCATCCTAGAGTCAGTTTTAGATTGTCCAGACTCAAAACGAATGATATCGCTAGAAAAAGATACGCTGCTTACTATCAATAACACAAAGCCTATTATATATGCGTAGAACTTAAAAATAGAACGACTCTTTACCATGTCAGTACAACCAAGAAGATACCTTTGAAAAGCATAGAATATTGGCGGCGTATTTTCCTTCAAATATGCCGTATTGTTATTCATATACGCCTGAGAATCTAACTAACAGCACATTCATAAAGGTGGACTTACCATAAATTACCAAATTTCAATGAGATAACCTGAAAGTTGGACTCACTCACCGCCACATTGATGAATCAAGACGTCCTAGGACGTCTTTTTTTTATGACTGTCATATAGGTAAATCAATAACTTACTGTCCGTAGATGTCCTTACTTGTCCGGTAGCATCCAATCAATAAAGTAATATTATTTTTGCTGAGCATTACTTCACTTACTTTTGGATATTAGTTTTGAAGTAATATTCAGACAAATAATATCTGATGCGTCACAAGGCTGTGTGTTAAAAAAGCGAACTTACACTAGGAAGGATACTGTCTGATATAGATATATATTACGTATCCATTATGTATCAACTCAACATGACCTATTCAACCTATATCAAAGACATCCTTCCAATACCCATCCAATAACAATCATTCAATACCTTCCAGTCAGTTCATTTGAACGGTGATCCCCTTAGTAAATCATTAACAACCAGCGACCACTAAGCAGCAGCCTTAAGCTGCTTGCTAACCAGACCCAATAACTTTTTACATCCGAAGTTTTTCTTGTAGGTGACCACACCCTAACCCTGCAAAGAGAACAAGATGAAAGAGAAGAATCAGGCACCAGATGTAATAAATTTTTATATGGGTGTTGAATACAAGGAATTTCCGATCATTAGTGACACCCCAATGAATACAAAAATTTTAGAACGTAACTTACTGGCAATGTTTCAGTGGATGAGCTATTTAGCCAAATGGAATACGAAGGTGATTGGGTTGCCGGGTTGAAATTTTGGAAGTAGTCAACGGTAGCGGTATTGCTTGAGAGGGAAAAGTAATCACTGGTGGGGTGGAACTATTAAACTTTTGCCCGGGAGACATGTTGGTATAAAAATCGATGACAGATTTTATATGTAAGTAGCGTGCTTTTTCTCTAGTGAAAATCAAATCGATAACGCTTGGAAACTACCAGAATCACTTTAAGTGATGACTCAAAAACAACTGCATAACTATTTGATTTAAATTGAGCCATTCCACCTTTATAAGCCATAAGACCAGTTAAATGTTAGGTCTGAATTCACAGTGTGCTGCAAATGTGTTACTCAACGGCACATGGTAAATCCAAATACATTGAAGAGTTTTGTTCTTTATAATTTAGCTCAATTAAATGAGGCTTTGCCAAAGGGCTCTGAAATTTCCCCGATGCCATCCACCATGTTGACTCTAAAAAAACGTGCATATACGTTGTTTTTTCATTTAACTCACAGTTTTTATCGTATAGCTCACTGTTAATGTTTTTTATTCTTGACGGTGATCAAACTGTGTACGAAAACGTTTGCTATTATCTTTATTAATATTAGTAAGCGCTACTATAAGTGTTTGTGAATATTACCAATCTCAACGTGTAAACGTTTCTAATTTCGAGTGTTTGCGTGAGTAAATGTTGTTATTAACATTGTCAGGTGGAAGGTGATGCTATGGTTAAGAATCTTAAGTTGGGTACAAGGATTGGATTAGGCTTCGGCGTTGTATTAACGCTGTTGTCCGTGGTGTTAAGTGTAGGCATTTGGGCTCTAAACAATGCTGATGAAGGAATAGTTGAATACAGAGGATTAGCCCGAGATACCAATCTGGCTGGCAGACTACAAGCCAATATGCTTATGGTCCGTATGAATGTAAAAGATTACCTTATTACAAAAAGTGATAAAGACCTGCAACAATACAACGACTACCTCAAAAAAATGCAGACATTTTTGCAGGATGCTAAACGAGAGATTCAAAAGCCTGAGAGAGCCTCGTTAATATCTGAGGTTAATTCATCGATAGTCACTTATGAGAATGGCTTTAATGATGTTGTTGACCGAATCAATAGGAGAAATGTCGTTAATGATACTCAGCTTGTTCCCAATGGGGAGAAGATGAAAGATAGTATCGCTGAAATCATCAAAACGGCTTATCAAGATGGGGATAGTGAAGCTGTCTACCATGCTGGGCATGTGCAGGAAAAAATGCTGGTTGGGCGCTTGTTTGTGGTTAAATTTCTTCAAAGCAATAGTACAAAAGATTTCGAAATTGCAGAATTGAATATGGCAAAAGAATTGGCGGGTGAAATTGAAGACTTGAACCAGAACCTTCAAAATAGTGGACGCAGAGCTCTTTTAGCAGAGTTTAAGCAAGCTCATAAAAGTTACGTCCAAGCGATGCATGATATTCACGAACTCATCATAGAGCGTAATGATATCATCGTTAATACGTTAGATGTTATTGGTCCTAAAGTGGCTAAAGCGGTTGAAGATGTAAAACTTTCCGTTATGAGAGACCAAGATACCCTTGGGCCAGAACTAAAGGAAAATACAGACAAAAGCATACAGATTACAATGGTACTTTCCGTTATCGCTATTGTTCTAGGTATCGGTATGGCTTATCTTTTAACGGTGAGCATCACTAGGCCAATCCATCGCGCGGTAGAAGCTGCAAATCAACTGGCTCAAGGTGACTTAACCGTAGATGTTGGTAATACTTCTAAAGATGAGACTGGTTTATTGCTGGATGCAATGCAAAACACAACGAGTAACCTTAAGCAAATGATTTCGACTATTTCTGGAGCGAGTGTTGAACTTGCATCCGCCTCAGAAGAGTTAGCTGTTGTGACTGAACAGACCTCAAAAGGCATCATTCAACAAGAGCAGGAAACTGAAATGGTAGCGACTGCAATGAATGAAATGACCGCGACTGTTCATGATGTGGCAGATAATGCAACCAATGCAGCTGATGCCGCTAACAATGCTGACAAACAAGCTATCTCAGGCTCTCAAATAGTAGAACAGGCTATAAGGTCAATTTCCTCGCTTTCAGAAAACGTGAATCAATCATCGGATAAGCTGAATGAAGTACAAAGCGAAGTGGTCAACATAACGTCTATTTTGGATGTTATCAGGGGTATCTCAGAGCAGACGAATTTACTGGCCCTGAATGCAGCAATTGAAGCCGCTCGAGCTGGTGAGCATGGGCGTGGGTTTGCTGTAGTTGCTGATGAGGTCCGCTCGTTGGCGGCAAGAACACAAAATTCAACGACAGAAATTCAGAAGATTATTGAGTTGCTTGAGGCAAGCACCCAAAGTACCGTGGAGGTGATGACTCAGGGGACAGAGCAAGCAGAAAAATGCATTGAACAAGCAAATGAAGCCAACACTGCTCTTCAGACCATTACTCATGCGATTAGTGTGATTAACGATATGAACATGCAGATAGCCAGTGCCTCAGAGCAACAAAGTAGTGTCGCAGAAAATATAAATGAAAACGTTGTTAACGTAAAACGTATCGCTGAAGAAAATGCGGTTGCTTCTAACCAAACACGTAGTTCAAGTACCGATATTGCACGACTGGCAGAAAGCTTAAGCCAACTTGTGACCCAATTTAAAGTGTCGTGAGTTTACTTACCTATTCATGGTATTTGTTACTCACAAGAAGAAAAATAGAAAGGTTGCAACGAAATGACACCGAATCACATAGATATATTCCCTTGGAATGACAGCTTCAATACAGGTGTGCATGAGATTGACCAACAGCACCAGAAACTGGTAGTTCTTATTAATCAGTTTGCCAGTTTTGCAACCTTGCAACGTTCTGACGTAGAGTTGGATACATTAATAAGCGAGGTGTTGGACTATGCTGTGTATCATTTTGATACAGAAGACAGCTATTGGCTTAATACGTTGCCTGAGAGTCACGATGTAAAGCAACATGAAGACTGCCACAATCGATTCATTCAGCAAGCACATGAGTTCAAAGGAAATATCAACACCTTAGGAGAAGACCAATGGCTTGAAGAACTATTGTCTTTTTTGGTGAGTTGGTTGGCGTCTCATATTTTAAAAAGTGATAAGTATATGGTTCTGCTGGTTGAGGCCGTTCAATCGGGTAAGCCTTTAGATGAAGCCACTGCATGGGCTGAAGAACAAATGCGTGAAACAGAAAAAGAAACGGTTAACATCATTTTAGCGGCTTATAAAAATTTATCTGAAAATGCTATCCGTTTGATGCGCGCAATTAAAATAGGTAATCATACCCTCAATAAGCTAACCAAGAGTGAGCGCCGCCTCCAAGAGGCAATGGATTACGCGCAGGTTGGTCGCTGGTCATTCCCTTATAAAGGGCGTGTCGCTGATTGGTCTCCTCAGATGTTTTCTCTGTTAGGGCTCGAACAAGATACCGTCCCAGGGCCTGAATCACTCTGCTCCATCATGCATGAAGAATTTCAACAGCCTTTTTTAACGTCAATGCATAGCAGCTTTGAAACCGGTCAGGAACATCGTATTGAATACCAAATTACGCGTCCTAATGATGGTGAATTGCGCTGGATAGAATGCCGCGGCAAGGTAAAATATCAAGAAGATGGGACACCAGACAGGATAAGTGGTTTTATACAAGATATTACAGAACGTAAAGAGAACGAGAATGAAATAATTAAGCATGCTTATCATGACTCCCTGACCTCATTACCTAATCGTCGTTTGTTCTTTGACAGACTTAACCAGTCGCTCGCTTTGAGTGATCGAAGTGACCAATACAGTGCTATTTTATATTTAGACATTGATGACTTTAAAAAGGTTAATGATGGTTATGGCCATGAATATGGAGATATGCTTCTTCAACAAGCTGCCAAACGTATCCAGCAGTGTATTCGTGAAGGGGATACACTTGCTCGCATTGGTGGAGATGAATTCGCTCTAATCTTAACCGGTCTGAATGAAAATGAGGCAGAAGCTGCTAGCAAAGCAGAGCTTGTTGCTCACAAGATTTTACGTGTTTTATCTCTTCCATATCAAATTAATAATCAGACGTTCAATAGCAGTGTCAGTGCAGGTATAGCGCTCTTTAATGACAGCTCTATCATGTCATCAGAGTTAATTAAACATGCTGATATAGCAATGTTTCAGGTTAAGAAATCTAGGAAGAATGCAGTCTGTTTTTACGAACCTTTGATGAAAAAAGAGATATCGGAACGTATAAAGTTAGAAAAAGACCTCCACGACGCGCTTGAGAAACAACAATTTGAGCTTTATTATCAGCCGCAGGTGGATGCACACGGAGAGGTAATAGGAGCTGAAGCACTTATCCGTTGGCAACACCCTGTTGATGGCTTAATATTCCCGAATAGTTTCATCCGTGTAGCCGAAGAAACAGGGCTAATAATACCCATTGGTAGCTGGGTTATGCAGATGGCTTGTCAGCAACTCAGTCGATGGCGAGCAAATAAATATACTAAAGATCTGACGCTTTCCGTTAATGTGAGTTACCAGCAGTTCTGTCAACCCGATTTTGTTTCCTTGGTGAGTGACTTAGTCAGAAAGTATAGGTTGGAAGAGGGTAAGCTCAAAATTGAGCTTACAGAGAGCATGCTTGTTGATGATGTGAAGTTGACCATCTCGTATATGGAAGCTCTAAAAAAACAAGGCGTTCATTTTTCCCTTGACGACTTTGGCACAGGTTACTCATCTCTTCAATATTTAAAGCGCCTACCATTAAGCCAGTTAAAAATAGACCGTTCATTTGTGTTTGAGCTGGAATCAAGTGTTAACGACCAGTCTATTGTCAAAACAATCATTTTGATGGCTAACGCTTTGGATATAAATGTAATTGCGGAAGGGGTTGAGGTTATCGCACAAAGGAATTATCTAAATGAACTCGGATGTTTGTCGTATCAGGGGTATTTGTTTAGTAAGCCTGTTCCAATAAATGAGTTTGAAGCTTATTCGAAAAGGCTTAAAGAAGAGACCTGTTAGTATGTCACCTATACGGTATTATCTATAGAATATAATTTTATCACAATGGGGTATAAGAGGGTGGTGTCTCTGGAGGGGAGTTTATTGCTATTTCCTGAAGTTGAGTAAATTGCGACTGTTAAAAGGGCAGCCCCTAGCATTTTGAGAGCTCGAATCTCTCCCTCACCGCCACATTTGAAACCCCAACAGAAATGCTGGGGTTTTCTCGTTTTAAATACCCAAAAAACAGTTACAACTCATTGATTAAGTTCTGTTTATTTTAATTCAGACTCATCGATGACATTGTGCCGTTCATCAAACGTAATCAGTTCATTTAAATAAACAATTACGGCATTCAGTTCTGTTTGGTTGAAATTAGTGCAGGTGGAATGCAGGGTAATTAGATATTCACGTGCCAGCAAGGGCAGGGCAGTGACTTGATCTTGATGATTCGAAGTAGAATTAGGCATGGTGGCCTCCGAGTATATGTTTGAAAAAGATCACTACTCAAAGGTCCTAAACTTTGGGTGGTGAACTGAACAGGGTTAGGACTACCGTATACTCGAACACGGCCAGCATAAATGCTGCCCCGCTCAGCCCACCATTATCTGTCTAAGAAATATTCTACTTAGTTAATTTCTGGTACGCCAAAGCTACATATAGATGTGGTTAAACTAATTCTTAACCTCTATACGTCGAGTATTTTTCGGGGTCCTAAACCCGGCACCGGATTTTGCCAGTGAATAAATGGGGTCAGGTTAAATTTAAATTGAGAAAATACAGCTGCAACGACAAGCCAGAATTTATAGTTACTCTGACCCCATTAGTTAATAATTAAAAAGGATATAACCTCAATATTAAACTTACAAATTTGTAGTTGACTACAACTTTGGCTTGATTTAATCTACAAACTTATAGTTGGCTATAAGTTTGTGGTGATGTATGACAGTTAGTAAGCGTGAAATTAAAACAGCACAAAACAAACAGGCAATTCTCAATAGCCTGTTAATAAGAATGAATTCAGAGGCGTTTGATGCAATCAAAATAAGTTCTCTTTGCGCGGATGCCAAGCTTTCTCAGGCAAGTTTCTATAACTATTTTCCGCAGAAAACAGACATACTTATCTATTATATTCAGCTGTGGGCTGTAAAGATGCATTGGCAGATCGCGCTGCATCGTAAGTTAACAGGGCTAAGTGCAATCGAAGCGCTATTTAATAGTACAGCAAAAATTTGTGCGACTCAGCCACAGTTAATGGCAGAGATAATCTCATATCAAGCAAAAGCGGCCAAAGACATTCAAATGCGTCCGCTCTCCGATGCCGATAAACTGGTTGCTTATCCAGATTATAAAGCGGTAGAAACGGTTAACATTGAAAATTTAACCGCACTATTGTCTGTGAATATTCAACAAGCAGTGAGTAATAATGAGCTCCCCCCAGCGAGCGACACAAAGAGTTTAATTGTCTCTTTGTGTGCCATCTTTTTTTCTGTACCCATTATGTTTAATCAAAGTCCGCTTGCTGAAATAGAAGAAGCTTACCAGCAACAATTGAGCCTATTTCGAAATGGTGCGATCAGAAAATTTAGCTAATAAACACGATTAAGCAGGACATAAGGATGAAGTCGATGAGAAACATATTTACTACGCTACTAACGACCATTAGCCTTGCTGGTTGTATTGAAATACCAAAAACGGTTGAGCACGATAGTAACCTGACATTTACGCAGTTAGGCGGGTATCGATTTCATACGGTTGCTAAAGGAGAATCGCAATCACCAGTCGTGATTATTGTGCACGGTGGTCCCGGTGCAGATCATCAATACCTAACCTCGCTAACCCCACTTTCTAAAACACATCGGGTTATTTTTTATGATCAACGTGGCAGTGGATTATCCCCCAGAGTTGATAGTTCGCAGCTAACAATAGCGCAAAATATAGATGATCTTAACCTGTTGGTTGAGCATTTCTCTGCGAAAAATAAAGTTAAACTGATTGGTCACTCATGGGGCGCTATGTTGGTCTCTGGATATCTGTCGGCTTACCCAGAAAAGGTATCACACGCAGTCCTTGTTGAGCCCGGCATGCTTACTCCGGAGTCTGCTACGGCATTTATTAATAAAATGGGCGATTTTCAGTCTTTATCGACTCTTTTTTCAATTGCCAGATATATGTCTGTATATCCTTTAGTGAAAAAAAACGATGGCGAAGAGGGCTTTGATTACGTCATGACTAAGTTATTGAATCAAAATACCGAAGGTGCACCTTATCAATGTGAAACAGAGTCTATGCCAGCAAACTCTTTTGTGCGTGGTGGCTTTGATGCCTTTAACAGTATGTTGAAACCGGTCATGGAAAATCCTGCATTGTTTAGCGATGACCTTACCGATGGAATAAAAAACTATACAGGGCAGTTGATGATGATCAGTAGTGAATGCAGTGAGTTTGGTTACGAGTTTCAGAAACAATATCATCAACCTAGAATGGGTAAACAAACGATTCACATTAAAGCTGAAAAAATGGGCCATTACATGCTGACGCTTAACCCTGAATGGAGCTTAGCTAAAATTGAACCCTTTTTGACTAATGAATAGCTATGTGGACTCTGCTCCATATTATCGATGCGTATTTAAATGGAAGCCGTAATGTGAACAGTCAAGCATTTGTAGTGGGCATGAAGGGGCTCCTTATACTGTCAATGTTATTGGCTCTTATTAGTTGTGTTCTGGTTCAAACAGGAAAAGAGATGGATGATAAAGCTAAAGTGAAGCTTAATAGCCTAGTAGGTGATAATAGTCCTGGGATTCAATATGTCGTGGTTAATAAAAATGAGACTATTTTTGAGCATACTGTCGGGTTATCTAATATTACACAGGCAACGCCACTTAATTCAGCTCATACGATGTCAGCTTTTTCGATGACCAAAACAGTAACCGCTATTGCTGTATTTCAGTTGGTCGAGTCTCACAAAATAGAACTAGATGATCCTGTGTCTGATTATATTGAACACCCCTATAACACGCATATTTCAATACGGCAGTTACTGAGCCATACCGCAGGCATTGCCAACCCCATTCCACTTAATTGGGTTCATCTGAGTAAAGAGCATGGCAGTTTTGATGAAGCATCTGCCCTGCGTAAAGTACTAAACGATAACCCTGACTTAGAAACACAACCGGGCACTGAGTATAGCTACTCCAATATCGGATATTGGTTGCTTGGCAAGGTTATCGAGAAGGTAAGCGGTAAGACATACGCTGATTATGTCACTGACAATATTTTTGATGTTTTAGGGTTGACCTCAAATGAGATTGGTTTTTTGATTGCGGATGAGACTAATCAGGCCAAAGGATATTTAAAGAAGTGGTCATTGATGAATCTGATTGGTCGCTTCTTTATTAATAAAAACTTATTAGGTGAATATGAGGGTAGTTGGTTACATATAAAGAATGTTTATTTAAATGGGCCATCATTTGGTGGCGTAATTGGCTCTGCGGTGGCTTTTTCTAAAATTCTACAGGATTTATTATCCGAACAATCCAAACTGCTTAACGAGCAATCAAAGCAATTACTTTACTTACAACAGAAAACAAATGCAGGAGAAAATGTAGATATGACATTGGGTTGGCATATCGGTGAATTGAACGGCGTCAGATATTATTTCAAAGAGGGGGGCGGAGCTGGCTTTCGTTCTGAAATGCGCATTTACCCTAACAATGGATTAGCATCGGTGCTCATGACCAACAAAACATCACTTAACTCTCGAAAAATTTTGAGTGAACTTGATAGTAACTATCTTGCAAGTGATGAAGAGGACACCCATTAGCAAGTGTTATGGCTGAGTATCATTCGTCACCTATTTATAAATTTCAATGCCTTACAGTGTCAATCGTGAGTCTCACTCATACATTCGATACCCCAGCAGAAATGCTGGTTTTCTCATTCCGAACATCAACGACGTCAACGCTGTGCAATGAACT
>DDQN01000008.1 GCA_002342685.1 Vibrio sp. UBA2441 | reverse complement strand
TTTTTACATCGGCGGTAACACTGTTAATGGATGAGCCTACCAGCGCAATGGATAATCGGAGTGAAATGCATATTAAACATCAGCTGGCACAGCTTCAGAAAAGCGAAACCCTAATTTTAATTACACATAAAACATCGATGCTTGATATTGTTGACCGAATTATCGTAATGGAAAAGGGTTCGATAATCGCCGACGGACCAAAACATCAAGTACTAAACGACCTCAAGCAAGGCAATGTAAAAGCTGCAAGCTAATTTAAACTGACGAATAAAAAGGGAGCAAATGCTCCCTTTTTTTATATTCAAATATTAAGTCTAATTTTGAAGATGTTTATAACTCTTCGTCTTCCACACCTTCAATCATTGAGCTGAACTTTATCGTGTATTGATTGAAAGAGAATGTACTAGGGCCATGCTCTCGCTTAGTAATTATAGATTCTTCACCATATTGAACGGTTACTCTGCTATATACACGATTTTTGACACTGATAATATTTTCTGTCAATAACCTTTCTAACTCAGAGTCTGCACTTCCCAGTTTTTCTTTGACTTGCGTCATATGGGTCGAGTTATCACTCTTCATGCGTTCAATTTCAAGTGCATCGTCTTCTGAACGTTCTGACTTAGGCTTTTTCTTAAGGTCCATTTCAGCCCGAATGATTTCCATGGTTTTATCTTGTGCTAACTTATATCGTTCTTTCAGCTCATTAATACCTTGCTTGTACTTATTGTAGCGAACAAACGCTTGTACGTGTGTGGCGGTATCACCTTCTACACCTAAATTAACGCAATCAATTTTTCCGCCAGCTTTGACCAGCCCACCACTAAGCGTACCTCTTTTTCCTGAGTTATCTGTAACGGATACATCACCCGCACACATCACCGTATTATTCAGGCAATGAAGCTCTAAATTAATATTCCCCATAGCTTGAAGAAAAGCATATTGAGCGTATTTAGAGTTTATGTTTCCGTTGGTTTTTATCACACAGGCTTTCTCTTCCCCTTCGTCAACCGAATGGCCGATAATACCTTTACCAACAATAATATCTTCTTGGACCTGCACATCTGCAGATTCAATAAATCCACCGACAGTCAGAGACCCTGTAGCCCTAACGATCATTCCAGGCTCTATGTTGCCAGAAACAACAACACTTCCTTTAAATTTAACATGACCAGTAGTTACATCAATATTTGTGAGGCTTAGAGCAGGATCAACATCCACAGAATCCGCTCTAATTATAGGCATTCCCGGGTTGCTGGCGCGAAGAAGGTTTGGGTTATCTCTATCATATACGGAACCTTTACCTTCTTTTAAGGCGCTATCTTTACCTGATTGTGGAGGTAGTACCGCACCTAGAACCGTAAAGCCCGGTGTACCTTTCGTTGCAGGGATACGCTTCATCAGCGTTTCTCCCGCTTCAACAGTAATAGTTTCACCCAAATTTCGCATGTCTACTTTATGCGTTTTCTGGTTGCTCTCCTGAGGCGCCAAAACTCTGGTATTAATATCTTCAACGAGGGGGATAAATTGAGCATCTTTTCCGTGCTTAGCAGAGGTACCTACAGCAACGGGTTGTTCGAAAGTCTCACCTGGTGCGAGACTCGCACTTACTGACAACACTTTTTTTAGCGCAAGTTTATTTATGCCTTTAGTCACATTGGCCTCAGCCAAAGCACTCAGAACCTCAGGTACCTTAAGATGATCGCCGCCATAAGCACCTGTAATCGTCATGGTGGCCATCATGTCATGATCTGAAGTGGAAACAATAACTTCTGAATTTTTTTTAAGTGCTACCTTTATTCCTTCAAAAGCTGCCTTTTTATTTTCTTTAGCAGCTCGCACAAATTGACCTGCCGCTTCTTCATCAAAATAAAAAGCGCCAGCACCTAGTGTATTTAGTACAATTTCTAGGCCATGGGTGCTAAAAGTAGGTCCTACCTCCTCTCCTCTAGGGAGCTGAGCGATAACACTAGTAGCATCTTCGGATAGTCTGGTAATTTCTTTCCACATTTCACATAAAGCTCATCTCAAGTTTCTGAATCAGTGTATCTAAAGTATGAAACATTTTGTGAAACTATGCTTAGAAATTAGGATTTGGTCACTTTAAAAACTGTCAATTCTAACAAATGAAGCAATCAAGAAAAATTTACACTGTAAATCAGAATTTCAAATTTACAATGTAAATTATTTAAATAAGTAACATGGAGAATTTGCGAACTGCCTTTTCTGTTTGTTTTCTTCCAGCATATCCATAAAGTGTTGCACAAGATTGCCATGATTTCCGTTGCAATATCTTACTCATAAGAATAGGAGGGCATTGAAAAGACTCTTCTGACAGCTTATCAACTAAGCATAATGTTAATACATGTATGACACTTTCATAACTACTTCCCCCTTGGGCATATAGACTCACAAGCGCAGACTGAGCTTCAGAGGGTTTAGGTGAAGAAAATACACTGTTGCCATTGCTAAGAAGTTGAATAGCTAACGACTCATCTAGGTGAACGAATGTTTCAGGAAGCTGCGCAACAACACTCGGAAAAAAATATCCCACAGCCTCTTTGTACCAAGTTGTTGAGCCTAAAGATCGAACCATTAACAGAGAGTGTGTACCACTAGCGTTATCACAAGTGGATCCCAATCGAACTGCTGCAAAACTATTTTTCTTCCAAAACGAGTGCAACTCTTTAGTTAATCCATAACTAGTCGCTAAATATTCAACATTGAGTTCATTTGAATCAGACAGTTTAGTTAGCATTAAAGAGCCTAAACCACGCCCTTGATATTGCGGTGCAACTGCAATTCTCATAACTCTTAAACATTGATCCGCTAACACAGCCTTTAATCCAAGCTGGCTGGCAAGAAGTACTGGGGCTAAATGACCTTTCGGTCTGCGCGTCCCCAAAACAATATCATCGGCTAAACTGGATTGAATATTTCCTTCTAACTTTCCAATCACGCAAGCAATGACTCGCCCTGCCTGAGATAAAGTAAATAAATATATGGATTCATCATCTAAAATCTGAAGCAAGTCATTTGGAGAGGTCTGGTAATGTGCGTTAACCAACAGTGCAAAACATTGTCTAAACAATGCTGGAGAATCCATTAATTCTGTTTTAGATACCGTAGAGAATTGTAAAAGATTGATATCATCGACTATCAGATCGGATAAAATTTCGCTATTAAGTAAAAATGTATCAAATATCCATTGCTCTAGAGGATCATTATCACTCCAACGAATAGCTTGTTTGATATGGAAATGGTGCCAGCCCGGTCTATATTTATTAAGCCAATTAAAAAATTTTACGGTGAAGCCTCGACCACAACCTTCATAACCATGGATAGTGGCTGAAAAGACCGTCCTGTGATACTCAGATACTATTTTTTCTAACATTGGCAATGGTATTGCCGATGCTTCGTCGACAAGCAATAAGTCGCAATCAGGTTTACCTCTCAACAACTCATCAGGGGAAATAAAACGTAGCGTCGACTGACCGGTAGAAATACTGTTATTAGCGTCCTTTTCTAACTTCGCCAAATTAGCCCTGGCATGTTGAAATACCGGTTCTACGGATTTTCTTGCCGGAGCCGTTAGCAAAATTGTCATCTTTCTCTCTGACATTAGCTGAGCTGCTGCCATACCTAATGCGGAACTTTTACCTCTTCCTCTATCTGCCGTCAGAACAAGAGGACGCTTTCTATGCCCTTTAACAACTTTATGAACTTGTTCAATTGCCAACTTTTGTTCACTATAGTTTTTCTCAGATACAGATAGACTATTTACTTGAGGTAAAGCAGGCGGGTGCAAATTTTCGCTAATAGTAATACTTGATTGTAATGCCATGTTTAACCATCGCGTTGAAGGTATATCTCCTGATTTAAAGTTAACAAACAGTAACCCTCCCGCTTTTATCGTTCCAGAAACAGCGGTAAAACTGTTCGCATCGAAACCGTCATCACAATCATAAAAGACACTATCGCATTCAGTACCTAAAAGATTATTGCCTTGCTTATAAGTATATAACTCCGCTGTCCCTAGCGAGTTACCTCCCAATTTAAAAACCTTTTGGTATCGTTTTTGTTCAACAAAAGCCGAAAACAGCTTATTTTGCCAGTCACTCGTACCTTGTAAGTAAACCAGAAAACGGTGCCTTTGAGCTTCTGCCAGTGAAGCAAGAGATAGTAAATAAGAGACGTTAAGATCCATAGAGAAAAGCTCAACTAAGGTGGTGAGTAAATGGTATCACATGAAATAAAAAAAGCCGCATTCGCGGCCTTTTATTAATATGTACTAGGTTAGTTTAATTTGGATTCAACAAACGATAGAATTTCTTTCATGGTTTCGTCATCGACCTTTTTCAAATGTAAGGCAAGGTTATTTCCTTTTCTAGTGTAATGCGCCCTGCCTTTTATCAGTTCACTTTTATTACTAAGCTCTACCTGCTTTGTTGGAGACAAGTCAGATATCCAGCTTTCGAGTCTTTCTGACACCTCTTTAGTGATACGTACAACACCCTGAGCTTTACTCTGCTGCCAGACAAAGCCGTCTTCGCTAACGCATTTTTCCAATAATGCCTGCTGAGATTTTGCATCCAGTTCGTTATATTGCTTATGCAATTTAACAATAGTAGGACGTCCGAGTTCACTAACATTGGGGTATGACTGCAACAGCTCTAATGGCAATGAGGCAGCTTTTAGCGCGCCACTAACCAATGCTTCGCTGCACTGGAATATCTTCGCTAGTGCTTTCTGATCTGTCGCTTCGACAGTTTCAAGCTTATGCTGCATCTCTTTACCACGCTCATAAAGAGAAAGTGGTTTATGTGCATTTGCCACATCGGATAGAAACTTCGCTTCTTCACTTCCAATGCCTTCTGCAACGTAAACCAAAAAGTCTTTTTCAGCTAAAATACAGGACATGCGGCGACGGCTGCCATCCAATACTTCTATTTTTCCATCTTTTCCCTTGCGACCAACAGCAGGGTATTGTTGCCCCCTGTCTTTCAACGTCACTAATACATCCGATAGAGCATATTCATTTAAGAAAGCTTGTTCACGGGCATTCTGTTTGAATACGTTAGTACGCGATTCAATCTCGTTTGCTGGGATTCTAATTAACTCAAACTCGACCATTTCTTTGCCGGCGACCGATAGTTCTATTATCTGAGTTTTTTCTTTTGCTGCTGTTTGAGCTTCTTGCGGAGTCGTTGCTCTACGCTTGTTTGTTTTTCCGAACAATTTTGCATTTAATTCAGAAGTTTTAATTGCCATTTACCATTACTCCTGGTTTAGTGAATTCCAATGACTATGAAGCACACGCTCCAACTCTAATGCCCCTTTTTGAACTGCATCTTGAGCTGTGGCTAATGTTTTCTTCCCACCCTCAAAATCACCTACGGTCAGATCAAAAACGGTACTATACGTATCAGCACAGGTTTCAAATGCTCTACTCCTAGGTATCGTCGCCATCATCACTTGGTCATTTAATAAATAGTTCATTTCAGTTAAAACGGAAACCTGTTTTTTATTATCATCTTCAAACATAGTAGGCATCAAACGAACAAATTCTAGCCCCTTCCAGTCTTCAGGAAACATTTCGTAAACCGTAGGTAGATGCTGAAAAAAGTTAACTGTAGATGACCAATCTAAGCGCTTTGCGGCACAAGGAATAAGAAGCGCATTAGACGCATACATTGCATTCCACACCAAGGGGTCGACATGAGGTCCGGTATCAATCATGATGACATCAAAATCGTCAGCTATCTTATCAATTAGGTTATCTTTTAGTAACTTAACAATATCCAGAGACTGGTTTTCAGACAAGTACTGCCACGCCTCAGCGTTAAACATTGCATCTTCTGGAAATGCAGAGATTGTTTTTAAGTTCGGATACTGAGTCGGTAATAGAACATTTTTGTTTAGAAATTCACGATCAATTTCAACATCCTCAGGAACATTTTCGAGCATGATATCCACTGCAGAGTAAATATTGTCATGATCATCCATGCTAATTTGAGGATTCAAAAATAAACGTAATGATCCCTGAGGATCTAAATCAATTAGGCAGATTCTATATCTCTTATCTAAATTAAGCGCTAAACATGCAGCCAAATGCACAGCTGTCATTGACTTACCTGTTCCACCTTTTTGGTTCTGAACATTTATAACCCAAGGCTTATTATTCGTGTTTTGTTTCCGTTCATGAAAAGCGGGAACATTAGCGGCATCCAGTAACATATGAGCTTCAGCTAACGATATAGAGTAATGATTGGCATTATTCTTTGTAAACTGGTGACCTTGGGCTTCCAATTTACTTATCGCGTCATCAAGCTTTCTACGAGTTAAACCAGAACGAGTTTCCATTAATGCCTTTGACATCGGAGGGAAATGAACATCACTTCTTTCTTCCAACACAATCTCAATGCGATCAGCCTGTACTTGTTTCGTTTGCTCAGCCAATTGATAAAGATTATCTATCGTTTTATCTCGTTTCATTACCTAATATCCTTTACATAACCTATAGCCCTGATTGTACAGCAACAAATACAATAAACAATAAATAGCTGAACGTTCATTGTAGAGTTAATTCACAGTTAGATGATTCCAAGGGTAGATAAAGCAGAAATAACCTTGTATATGCGTTCAACTTTCTAATACAAAGTCATTCAGTTTAACCTCAGATTAAAAGTGTTACAGCGTCACCCATTTACAGTGTAAAAAAAGAGATTTACTCGGAACGATAGCTAAACCAAAACAAACTACGGCGGTTGTAATTTGCACTATAAATTAAACGAGGTAGATACTAAGCGTTAACTTAATAATGGAAGAATGATCAAGGAAGTTCCTTGATCATTCTTCCATGGTGATCTTAAATGCACGGAACTATGATCAAGAACATATATGAATATAAAGATTAGATATTATCCACTATTAAATAGATCATTTATCGGATCGATGATCAAGGTACAAAATAATACGGAAGCATGATAATTATTGGCTAACTTACGGCGAACGCTTTATTAATGGGAACTGACGCCTAAAGAATGCCACTTGCGTTAGTTATAATTGATTTTTTAAATAAATGAAAAACTCAATAAAGCTTGATCATGCTTTCGAATTACGAAATACAAAAATGATTTACATGTGTAACTCACCATAATGATAGTTAACCACTAAATCAGCACTAGTTTGAACTTAACTGCTTCCTTGATCATGCTTCCATCACTGAATTTATCAGTTAATAACGTAAATTTCTAAGTTTACATCTAACAGGTATCACGGGTTCTGTGGATAAGTTGTTTACATATGATGATCATCTTTCCGAAACTACAATGATCACCTGTTCGTTGTCATTATGATCATCGGTTCGATTATGATTGATCATGCTTTCGTTATTATGATGATCATTGTTCAGGTGTCCCCTTGATCATTCTTTCTATTGCCTTTTTTTTTAGTTTATAAATAACAATAACTTGGATAACTTTCCGGCCTCAGATCATTAGATCATTAGATCAATATAGATCAGTTTAATCAATAAGATCAGTTTAATAAGAACTAACAAATTTCTCTTTATTTATGATCTGTTTTTCTTTACTCTTTGGAACTATACCGTTTTTACGGAAAATGAATTATGGATTAAATAATGAAATCAGAAGAAAAATTACTGATAAAGCTACCTAGAAATCATAAAGATGGGCATTTGTTTGAAGTATCAGAGAATGCAGTTGATTGGATTGAACAATATCAACATTTCAAAGGTGTCACTAAAAGCATTATTGAATTGCTCAACCTGATCTCATTAAATAGTTTTAGCAGTAAAGATGGATATGTATCAACAACAGATATTGTCGAAGCAACGGATAGACATCTCACACGAGCAGCTATTCAACAACGTTTAAGAGCTGCTGTGAATGTTGGTTTATTTACCCAAATACCGGTAAAGTTTGAAGAGGGCTTAGCGGGTAAAACGATGCTGCATAGATTTGTTAATCCAAGTCAGTTAGTTTCGGTTTTAGGTGCTTCAAGTCTTATGACAGAATCAGCAAAACAAACAGAAAAACAAAAACGTTCAAAAGCGCTTGCTCAAACTCAGGTTAATCGTCGATTACTTAATGAGTACGGATTACAAACGCCACCTGCAATGAAAGACGAGGCGGATCAGTTTGTTGTATCTCCTACGAATTGGGCAGGGATCATTGATCAGGCATTAGCACCTCCAAGAACACGGAAAAACTATCAAAAATCAATGGTCTCAATTTCAGGTTCACGTGCAATTATTGAGACAAGATCGTCAAAAAACATAATGACGGTTGATGATCTTATGACTCTTTTTGCTTTGTTTACTTTGACGGTTCAATATCATGAACATCACCAAGAAGAGTATCATATCAACGCAAAGCAAACGCCTAATAAGACGCCGTTGTATATCACCGATATTCTTTCGATGAGAGGAAAAAAAGATAGTGGTCCAGCTAGAGATTCGATACGAGAAAGTATAGATCGGATCGAATTTACTGATTTTCAGCTACATGAACTGGCTGGGCGTTGGATGAGTGAAAACATGCCTGAAGGATTTAAGAGTGATCGTTTTCGCTTTTTGGCTCGTACCATTACCGCTTCAGAAGAAGCACCTTCAGAAGATGCTTCCGGTGAAATAAGGATCAAACCAAATCTCTATATACTCGTATGGGAGCCTTCATTTTATGAAGAGCTACTAACTAAAGATTACTTCTTCCTCTTCCCACCAGAAATATTGAAGCAGCACACACTGGTCTTCCAACTTTATTCTTTTTTCCGCAGCCGTATGTCGAGACGCTTCACTGATTCAATGCTGTTGAGTGAACTAAATCAAAAGCTTGCAAGGAATATAGAATGGCGACGATTTTCATCTGAATTGATTCGTGAACTTCGAAAGCTTGCTGACAATAATGGCAGTGAAGATCTGTTCAATGTGAATCTTTGGGGTTATCACCTAGCCATTTCAAAAGTGGAGTCAAAAGGAAAGGTATCTGACTTTCTATTGGATATAAAATGTAATGTCGAAGAGGTATTGCGATACTCTCGAGCAAGAACGACCAACGCCGGGAAGCGGAATATGGCACCGACATTACCTAACCCACTGCGTAATGAACTTGTATCTAAGCAGAAACTAGAAGAACTTGCTGAAATTATAGACGGTGAGTTTGAGCCGATTCAGCGTAAGGCAACTAAATCGAATGGTCGATTGGGTCGTAGAGTTAAGCTGAGAAAACATTTAGTAGAGATTAACGCTGATGAACTTACTATCACCTTATCTAAGTATACTTCCTCAGAGGCCTTAGAAAGGAGTATAACGGCTCTTTCTGCAATGACAGGACATTCGCCCTTATCAATTAAAAACGAGTGTCAGGAGCTCATAGAGAAGCTTGATTGGCTTCGCGTAGGTGGTGAACCAATAAGTTATGACGTTTTGAGCAAAACGATAGAGCTGTTTAACAGCCAGTCATCAACTAAACACCTTTCTATTGAACGCCTTATTTCTGGGCTGGCTGTTCGCCGCAAGGTAAGTAAGTTAATCTTCGAAGGGCATCTAGACGAAGAAGTGTTTAGAACATTAGATGAAGTTGCTATCGGAATCTAAATCTATTCGGACAAAAGATTGACAAAGGTCTGACATTGATACTTTAGCAAACGCTATAGTTACTTACGAATAGACAACCTTTATCCTTTCTCATAAGGGGATAAATTAGCTCATATTGTTACACTAATTCATGAAAATTTTTGGCGGATATTATATCCGCTATTTTTTTGCTTAAAATTAACGGAACTGAACTAATCAATACCTTGATCATCGTTCTGTAATTTGACTAAAAGAGAATTAGATTTGGATGCTAAGATGACAGTTTTAATTGATGATGAAGAGTGACGATTCGGGTAATAAAAAGAATTAGCGAGATCTAGGTCTCATTTACTTTTTGGCAGGGTAATCTTCTAAGAGTATGACCTAAATTCAACTTTCGCAAAGCCTTAATGATAAAATTATAAACTTCACTCTATAAGTCTCGTCTAGTTCACATTCTTAAACAGATTCACTTAACAAATATTTTCGCCTTTGCTACATATCGGTTGTCCCCACGGGGTTTTGAGCGGAGATATGTATGTCTATTAATTCAATAAACCATGATGAAATGACAAACATTGCAACTAATTGGGACTTCAAGGAAGAAGACGCCAAGCAATCAAAAAAACAACTTAAATCAGCTGAAGCTCGTCGTCGCATTGAAACGATGCGAGAAATTCGTGAAAGCGGTTTAACATTAGAAGAAGCCGAGGAGCTAGGGCTGCTTCATTGATAGCAATCAGATTGCAATTTTTCTATGGGCGGCTAATTAGTCGCCCTTGATTTTACTAATTAAGATCAAAAAGTGAAAAATTATCTGCTGTTCAGTTTTCTAGTATTCACTCCACTCTGCTCACTATGGTATATTGCCTGCCAAAGAATTAATCGATGACTAACATCTCATGCCTACAAACTTATCTTTACTGCCTGCAAACGAGAAAAATAAGATTGAACTGGACAAACAAGCCTCGTATTTAGTTTGGAAACTAAAACAAGCAAAATCAGGCCCAGAAGAAATTGCAACTCATTTAGCAAAGCTGCGTAATGATCAAGATAAAGTATGTTTTGAACAATCGATCATTAAGTACAAAAGAGTAATGGGTGTGTCTTAACACCGATTCCGTTGAAAATTGAATGGATTTTACTTTTTGTTAAAATCTGCCCGAATAAATTGAAACAGAGAGAACATCCCGATGGGAAGAAGTTTTGAAGTGCGCAAAGCCTCAATGGCAAAAACTCAAGGCGCAAAAATTAAAGTCTATTCCAAGTACGGAAAAGAAATTTACATGAGTGCTAAGAACGGTGGCGCTGATCCTGAAATGAACTTGTCGCTAAAGCAATTGATTGCTAAAGCAAAAAAAGATCAAGTACCTGCTCATGTTATCGACAAGGCGTTAGATAAAGCAAGCGGTGGCGGTGGTGAAGACTATCAACCAGCACGTTATGAAGGTTTTGCACCTGGTGGTGCGAGCGTGATCGTTGATTGTTTGACTGACAACGGAAATCGTACATTTCAAGATGTTCGCCAGTGTTTTGTTAAATCAGGAGCTAAAATTGGCAGCCCAGGTACAACTGCTCATATGTTTGATCATCAGGCGGTTTTCCAGTTTAAAGGTAGTGACGAAGAAGCTGTATTAGAAGCATTGATGATGCAAGATGTTGATGTAACAGATATTGAGCTTGAAGATGGCGTTATTACTGTTTTCGCTCCCCATACTGAATTTTTCAAAGTAAAAACTGCATTGAACAGTGAGTTTAGTGACATTACCTTGGAAGTTGAGGAAATAACTTTCGTACCACAGACGAATACACCAGTGACAGGTGAAGATGCAGAGAAATTCCAAAAATTCCTCGATCTTTTAGATGACTGTGATGACGTTCAGCAAGTTTACCACAACGCCGAACTATAAATTTTTATTGTGTATTAAAGAATAAAGCCGAGCAACGATGCTCGGTTTTTTTGTATCTAAAATTCAGGACTCATTGACGGTAACACGCTTAGTTAACCATTTAGATAGCACCATTATCCTTGGTATTAGTATGAGGTTTAAAAGTAACGCAACTGGCCAGGCAGTAATAAACGCATTGGGCCATACTTCGAGCAACCATTCCACACTGAAATTAAACTTCATACCAGTAATAAAACCCGACATTATTGATGCCATCACCAATGAGCCCAATAATGAGCTAACTATCTTTTCTTTTCCGTTCATCATGAGTAGATCTTGTATTGTTGTTTTGTTTGGGTAGTATAAAACCAATCAATATTGAGAATATACAAGTGAAAATACAACTATGAATTCCATATTTGGAAACGTTGATGATCTTTATTTGTTTTGTGTTGTTATAGATGAGGGATCGTTACGTAAAGCAGCCAAGAGACTAGAGCTTCCTGTTTCTACCATGTCGCGACGTTTATCATCGTTAGAAGCCCGTTTAAATATTCGGTTATTGCAGAAACAGGGTAGGGAATTAGTTGCAACAGAGGTTGGGATGCAAGCCTATGGCTCCTTGATGAGTGGTATGGAACAGGTAGAAAGTGCGTTTACGGAATTGTTAAATCAGCAGACAGAGGTGACGGGTAAACTAAAGATAACGCTACCGCATAATTTTTACCGTGGATTTGCCGGAGAGGTTATTGAGGCTTTTTTAAAACAATACCCAAAGGTTAGGTTAGAATTAGTCTTGAATCAACATCAGGAGGTTCCAGAAACCGACCGTCATCTGGTGTTGACGTTTGATATAACTAATATGCAGGGAATGATTGCCAGACCTTTATTTACAGCTCAACATGGCTTTTTTGCCAGTAATGCATTCCTTGAAAAAAATACGTTACCTGAAAATATCGACGAGTTAGAACAGTGTCGCTGGATAAGTGTGAATGATGAAACTGAAATACCGATTTATAAAGAGGAGAAACTTTGTCAGGTTTTGAATATTAAACCAACCTTAGTGGTTAATGATATTGTTTCCGTTGTTGAGGCCGTAGAAAAAGGATTGGGTATTGCGTCTTTGCCTTACACACACGCTTTAAAAAGCGACAAACTGGTTCAGATTTATTCCGGTTTTCATCGTAGTGATAAACAATCGTATATTGTTTACAAAGAGAGAAAGTATCAACCCAAAGTGCTGACGCTTTTGGTTAATGCACTAATCGAGGCGGCCAGTACATCGCAGATACAAAAGGAAGGGATTAATCATAATGAAAATTAGCTTTATTGGATTGGGTGTTATGGGATATCCCATGGCTGGGCACCTTAAGAATGCTGGTTTTGAAGTCGCGGTTTATAACCGTACGACCGAAAAAGCAAAAAAATGGGTTGAACAATATGGTGGCTTATACTCAGAAACCGTCTCTGCTGTCGTCAAGGATGCCGATGTGGTGCTTTGTTGTGTCGGTAATGACAATGATGTAAGAAGTGTCACCACCAGCGCTGAAGGGGCTATTTCTGCAATGAAGCCCGGCAGCATTTTTATCGACCATACGACCACGTCAGCAACACTTGCTGAAGAGTTATCTGCGGCTTGTATTCAGTCCGGTGTCCGTTTTATGGATGCGCCAGTATCCGGGGGGCAGAGTGGCGCAGAAAATGGTGTTTTAACCATTATGTGTGGTGGAGACAATCAGGATTTTGAACAGATACAGCCAGTATTTGAGTCTTATGGCAAATCTTCGGTATTAATGGGCGAGGTTGGTCAGGGACAACGAGCAAAAATGGTCAATCAGCTTTGTATTAATGGCGTTCTGACTGGCTTGTCTGAAGGGCTAATCCTAGCTGACAAAGCGGGGCTTGATATTCCTACATTGGTAGATTGCCTTAAAAATGGTGCTGCGGGTTCATGGCAGATGGAAAACCGTGCCACGACCATGGCTGAAGATAAGTTTGATTTTGGATTTGCAATAGATTGGATGATCAAAGATCTTGGTTTCTGTCTGGATGAAGCGAAAAAGCAAGGCATTAAATTACCTTTGGCTGAAAAAGTGACCGCCCAGTACCAAGAGTTATCCGATCAAGGGTTGGGACGAATGGATACCTCTGTATTAATGAAAGCCGTTAGAAAAGAAGCGGAATAGACGGAGTAGAGTTTGAAACCAATGATGAGGGGCTAATCAGTAATGATTAGCCCCTTTATTTACACTGTAAACTTGCTTTTATTTTTAATGATGCTGCGTCAATCAGGCATAGCCGATCAATTTAGGTAGCCAGAGTACTATGCCCGGAAACGCTATCAACACCCCGATAGTTAATACATCAGCAACGAAAAACGGCGTACAGCCTCGGAATACATCTTGAACGGAACACTCCGGCCTTACCCCTGCAACCACAAAACAGTTTAATCCTATGGGTGGAGTGATCAAACAGAGTTCTGCCATCTTGACCACGATAATACCGAACCAGATAGCGCAACCTACACCGGATACGCCGAAGGCTGAATCGACAGCAGCTACATCAACGCCACCGTTAAGCGCGATAACCGCTGGGTAGACCACAGGTAAGGTCAGTAACAGCATGCCTATGGCATCCATAAACATACCCAGTACGGCGTAAGCGCAGAGTATCAACAGTAGCGTAAGCATCGGACTTTGCTTCAGGCTAACAATCCAATCTGAGAAGGCACTGGGCAGGTCGGCAAAACCAAGGAAGCGAACATATATCAATACTCCCCAGATGATAGCGAAGATCATAGCCGACAGCTTGGCTGTTTCCATGAGCGAGCTTTTAAGCTCTTTCCATCGGCTCCCATGATAGAGTGCCACTACGAGAATAGCGGAAGCACCCAGAGCTCCAGCCTCAGTAGGGGTACCGACTCCCCCGTATATACACACCATAATGATAGCGACCACGAAGAATATCGGTGCCGCACCAGGTAGCGATTCAAAACGTTGTTTCCAGGTGTAGCCCCTGACAGGGGGGCCAAAGTCTTTTCGGGTCATCGCAAGAAAGATAACCAAACCACCGTAGATAAGCGCTGATACGAAACCGGGTATAAACCCTGCCATGAGCAGAGCACCTACGTCTTGCTCAACGATGATAGCGTAGATGACCAAAATTGCTGACGGCGGTATGAGTGAGGCCAAAGTGCCCCCGGCTGCCACTACCCCGGCGGCAAAACGTTTGTCGTAGCCAAGCTTAAGCATTTCAGGAACGGCGATGCGGGCAAAGACAGCGGAGGTTGCAACCGAGGCTCCAGAGACCGCAGCAAAGCCGGCAGTGGAGAAAACGGTAGCTACTCCCATACCTCCCGGTAACCATCCGACCCAACGTTTGGCGGCTTCAAATAGTGCCCGAGTAAGCCCAGCATGATAGGCAAGAAAACCGATAAGAATAAAGGTCGGAATTAAAGAGAGCGCTAGAGAAGAGACTTTGGAATGAGGAATGGTGCCAGCCATCTTCACTGCCACCATAAAGCCTCTCTCAAAACCGAGTTTAGCGCTGAAGATCCACAATAGCCCTAGAAACCCTGCGATCGCCGCCGCAAACGCTACCCGCACTCCTAACAGGACAAAAAACAGCATGGCACCAGACACCCACAGGCCTATTTCAATGTTGTCCATATTGCTCATAGTTTGTATTAAATCTGACAAGATAAATCTCCTAGTCGTCGTGACCGCTGACGGATTCTGCTTCCTTCGCGGCCACATCAGCAGCTGATTCGATCAGAGGCACAGCCACAGGTTCATCAATTCCCTGGCGAAAGGCCCGCAGATAACCCCAAATTTGCAGCAATAAGCGCAGAGCAAGCACGGTAAGAGCCACTGGAACGACCAGCTTAGCGGGCCAGGTCGGTAAATTGATATCCAGTGAAGAGTCACCAATGGAGTATGCTCGCCAGAAATGCAGGTATGAACCGTAGATCAGTACGGTAGTCACCATTAGCATCAAAAATGTAGTTACCAGCTCAGTGAACCAGAGCACCCGTCGACGTAGCCGGCCTACCAAAATATCCATACGGATATGACCGCCCATTCTTTGTGTATATGCGACACCGAAAAAGGCGATAAAGGCCATTGCCTGTTCCACCCAATCGATATAGCCGCTAATGGGGGAGGAGAAAAGCCAGCGTCCCAGAACATTTACGGTGGCCAGAAGAACCAGCAATAATATTGTGACACCACCAGCTAGGTTAAGGAATGATTCAAAGCGGAAGTACCAGCGGTCAGTTCGGCTCAGGACCGACCCATCTTCCAAAACAGAAGCAGCTGCAGACATTATCAGCCTCCTATCTCTGTAATTAATAGAGTTATTGTTAGTAAAATATTGTTAATAACGTTTAGCGTGAAACGCTCAAAAGGCCACCCGGTGTGAAGCGGATGGCTCTCCCAAAACGAGGGAAATATTATTTTTGAGCGAAAAGATCCGCAGTGAAATCATACAGCGCTTTTGCGTCAAAGCGGCTTTGATATTTCTCAATCCACTCCTGACGAACTGACTCAGAGAGCTGATTAAGCTTCTTGGTCTGCTCTGGTGCGAAGGTGACCATAGTCAACCCTTGCTCCTTAACGGCGGCTTGGTATTTAGCCGTTGTATTTTGCTCGTAGTTCTTCACGTAATAATCTAATGCTTCACCGACGGATCCAAGCAGAGCTTCACGGTGCGCAGGTTTAAGCATTTCTAACGCTTCGCTATTGACCACAACAGGGCAGTTAGCTGAACCCAAGTTCAGGTTGGTAGTCGCCCATTGGCCCACTTTGTAAGAATTGGTTGCCAGATGAGCGTGGGGAGCAAAGGAAGCGGCGTCTATAACACCAGAGTCCATAGACTGACGTACTTCAGAGAAAGGTACTCCTGTTTTGACCGCACCAAGCTTGCCTAATACACCCATAATACCGCCGGGCCCACGTACCCGAAGGCCATCGAAGCCGTCCAAGGAATTGAGTACGTTACCTTTACTGACGATATTATATTGAGGTAAAGGTGTAGGCATTAGCAGAGTCGCATTCCAGCGAGCAAGATCTTTTTTAACTTCTGGGTGGTTAAACACAGCACTATAGATCTCGCTGACTCGAGCGAGGGAGACGTCCTTAGAGAAAGGCAGTTCAGTGACTGTGATCGTTGGGTTTTTGTCGGAGTGATAAAAAGAACAGAACTGCGCCATTTCAAAAGCGCCAAAAGAGATGCCATCTAGGTTTTCTCTAGATTTCGATAGACCACCATAGGAGATTTTTAGCTTGAACTCCCCGTTAGTTTTGGCTTCGACCAACTCAGCCAGTTTTTCGACATTCTCAGTAAAGGCTCTGCGCTTACCCCAGAGTGATACATTCCATTCTGTGGCTGCATTGGCTTCCGCCACCATGAAACCAGTCAAGACTAACGTTGTGATACATGATGTTCTAAACGCTTTCATACTTTCATCCTTGTTTTTTGTTATCGGCCCTAAAAATTTGTAGGGGAGGGCACGGTATGTTCGTAGGATAAATAGCAAAGGTTTTGCCAACTTGTGCACAATCTTGTTAAAAAAATGTAACATTCTGATAAGTGTGGAGTATTTTTTCTGACGGGCGAAACAAAGACGGTTTCAATTTATAAAACTGTTCAGCTATGAGCCAAATTTGGCTCATAATATTCGCACATTTATTCAGCAATAGGCCATTTTTGGCCTATTGCTGTTAAGCTGGTTCAGTTCCATATTGGGTCAAGGCACTGTGTTGATTAAACTGGCAATTTTTCTATCGGCTCTGGCTTATACCCAAGTAACTTCAAGGTGCTTGTTCAGCGAGAATTTATTGGCGTCTGATCAAGGCACTGATTTGAAGGCATAGTCATTCTACGACAAAAATCAGTAACACAGAGCAGGGGCCAATAAAACTCGCCCTTTGGGAGCTCATCAACGCGCCCACTTCTGTGTCAGATAACTTTGAAAGGGAATGCCATTCCTACAGTTATCTTTCTTGAACTGAACTCGTTGATGAAGCTCTGAATCCTGCATCTTGAGGTCACTTGGGTATATATATTGCTTGTTCATGGTGACTGATACCGGTTAGTGAATGAAACAGACCAGTGAATGAAACAGAGCAGTAAACGAAACGGAATGTGGGAGATAGGATGTCGCAAAGCAGCAATAGCAAAACTTATAGTTGGATCATAGTCGGCTCGCTGATTTTTGGGCTGTTGCTGGCCGCCGTACTTGTGGAAACTACTGAACAAGCACATTTTGAAGAGCTGCATCGGGTCGGAGAGGAACGTCTGAATCTTTATTCCTCCACCGTGGAAGCGGAGCACGAACGTTTCAATTATCTGCCATTTATTGTAGCACAAGATCACCAAGTTCTGCAGTTATTGAACTTTCCAGATAACGCTTACGCTACTGAGGCAGTCAACCGAAAGCTAGAGAGTTGGCAGAAGAAATCAAACGCCGATGCTCTCTACTTGATGAACGCGAAAGGGGTTGTAGTTGCCAGTAGTAATTGGTCACAATCGAGTAGTTTCATGGGAAATGACTACCATTTTCGACCTTATTTCAAAGATGCGGTTAATGGACACTCGAGTCGTTTCTTTGCTATCGGCGTTACGACTGGTCAGCCGGGACTTTTTCTGTCTAGGCCGGTCTTCTCCCAAGGAAAAATATTGGGTGTTGCTGTTCTCAAGATAAATATGTCGGTATTGGAAACAAACTGGAATGCTGGTGGGGAGCCAGTGTGGGTGAGTGATAGCGACGGTATTATCTTCTTAGCCAGTAACCCTGCCTGGCGGTACAGAAGCTTGTCTGCCTTACCTTATAATGTTTTGATTCGCTTGAAAGAGGCGCAGAAGTATAGCCATCACCCTATTGCCCCGTTAGATCTTGAAGAGCTACCACCTTCCCCCCAGAATAATAGAATTATAAAATTGGTTGAAAAAGGGCCCAGTGAAAGTGATAAACCGCTAAGCCATATTTACTTATTGCATCACCGCAAGATCGCTGATCTAGACTGGAGCCTATATTATCTAAGTGATCTAAAAGGGCTCGCTGAGAGCAAACATAATGCCTTATTAATTTCCGTTCTGGTCACCGCCTTAATTGCTGTTGTTGGGCTGTTTCTCTTTAGTCGCCTCCGTCATCAGCAACTACTGGAATGGCGGGTCGCACAACGCACCAAGGAGTTAAATCAGAGTAACGCGCGATTAACACGAGAAGTAGACGAACGCACACGGGCAGAAAAAGCACTGCGACAGACTCATGAAGAGTTGATTCAAGCCGAAAAACTGGGTGCATTGGGGCAAATTTCTGCGGAACTTGTTCACGAAATTAGTCAGCCACTGCAAGCGACACTTACCTTTCTGGCTAGTACGAAACTGCTCATTGAGCGTGAAGAGTATAAGTTGGCTCAGGAGAACCTCGGTGAAATAGACAAATTGATTCGCCGGGTTTCCAGCATCGTTACTCATCTAAAAACGTTTGCGAGCAAGTCTCGTGGCACTCTTAGCCGGGTAGAGCTGAACCACGTGATAGATAACTCTCTGTTGGTGCTCAATTCGAAAATTGACAGTGCAGGCATTGAACTTATCTGGTCACCATCCGCTATGCCTATCTCAGTAAAAGCGGACGAAATAAAACTGGAACAGATTTTGGTTAATTTGATACGTAACGCAATTGATGCGATTCAATCTTTTGAGAGCACCCATCAGGGCAGGATCAACATCGGTTTAAACTCAAACAGTACTCAGGCCACTATCACCGTTAGCGACAATGGTTGTGGTATCAGTCCAGATCACTTGCCCGTGTTATTTAACCCCTTTTTCACAACAAAACCTCCCGGCAAAGGAATGGGGTTAGGCCTATCGGTTTCTTATGGCATTGTTGAGGAGTTTGGCGGTCGTCTGGAAGTTACACAAAACCCGGATCAGGGAACCACATTTAGCCTGATACTTTCACTTTCATCTGCGGAGCTTAATCATGGATAAAAACAACAATAAGACCGAACGGATTGAGGTTATCCTTGTGGATGATGAAGATGCTATTCGCAAGGCGACAAAACAGTGGTTAAATTTGGCGGGGATAGACGTCGTGGATTATCCAAGAGCTAAGGCAGCCTTAGCCGCCATTACGCCCGGATGTAACCAAGTGATCGTTTCTGATATTCGTATGCCGGAAATGGATGGGATGACGTTTGCACGGGAAGTGCAGCGTATAGATCCCGATCTTCCTGTGCTTTTAGTTACTGCACATGGCGATGTGAGCATGGCGGTAGAAGCGATGCGCAACGGGGTTTATGACTTTATTGAAAAACCCGTAGAACCAGATTTATTGATCGACAGAATCCAGCGGGCAGGAGAAAAGCGCCGACTGGTGCTTGAGAATAGAAACCTGCAACGGCTATTGAGTCAAAAGCCCACCTTAGAAAGCAGGATGATTGGGCAATCTTCGGTGATGACGGAATTACGCCAGCAAGTATTAATGTTAGGTCAAACGCCGGTTGATACCGTGATCAACGGTTCGACGGGCACAGGCAAAGAACTGATTGCCCGATGCCTTCACGATTTTAGTGTCAGAAGTGACCATCCGTTTGTTGCTGTTAATTGCGGTGCAATACCAGAGAATTTGTTCGAAAGTGAACTTTTCGGCCACGAAAAGGGGGCGTTTACCGGTGCTGATAGTCAGCGTATCGGTAAGATAGAGCATGCTCAGAAGGGCACCCTGTTTTTAGATGAAATTGAAAGTATGCCAATAAACTTTCAAATAAAGCTTCTGCGAGTTCTTCAGGAGCGCAAGCTGGAAAGGGTGGGCTCAAACAAAGAGATTTCTCTTGATCTTTGGGTGGTTGCCGCAGCAAAAGAAGATCTAGCAAAAGCCGCGGTTGAGGGGCGTTTTAGAGAAGATCTGTATTATCGTTTCAATGTGATTGAACTTAATCTTCCTGATCTCGCTGATAGACGTGAAGACATTCCCTTGTTATTCGAGTTTTTCGCTCGTAAGGCGTCGATTCAGTTTGAGCGTGACTACCCGGAGCCGAACGAACAAGACATGGCTCTGCTTGTTGATCACGAATGGCCCGGTAATGTACGTCAATTGAAAAATGTTGCGGAGCGTTATGTGCTAGGTATGAGTAGTTCTAGTTCAATTCGTGCCATTTTGGGTCACGATGAGCAAGATGTGAGTACATCAACAACCCACAACTTAGCTGATCAGGTTCAGGGTTTCGAGCGCCAGTTAATTATACAAGCGCTTAAACGGCATAAAGGAAATATCTTGGCGGTGACTGAAGAACTTGAACTGCCACGACGTACGCTCAATAACAAGATGACGCATTATCAGATCCAACGTCGAGATTTTTTATCGGGCTAATCGACTAGCGGTGGGTTAAGTACGTTCAGTTGCGTGCAAGATAAGCAAAACAAAACAACTCGTACCCACCGCTTTAATATTTGTATGGATTAAGTCAGCTCTGGCCACTTATCAAACGGCTGCTTAGTAAACACCATTTCCTCGGCTTCATCTTTTTGAGTATTGCTCCAAGCCTGCCAATTCTCATAATCCATAACTGCACAAATAAATCCTTCCTCAAAATCATATTTACGCGTTTACAGTGTAAACCCCTTATTTATTATTGGTATGCTGCCAATAATATTCTTTATACAGAACGGCATACATTAGATGTCACTCGAAAGAAAATGCAACCCACCAAATCACATCCTTCAAATAAGTATTTTCACTCGTAAAACAAAGCACTGCGGATAGTCAATATACATCAAATTGCTTAGTTTGCCCCCTTAACATGATTTTCCATTGGTTTGCCTGGGGGCGATATGAATCAAAAAGCGTGGTTATTATTAGTAACCGTGATGGCGGTAGCGTGGGGAAGTATCAGTGCTGCGTTTGCTGTAGAAAATACCAATAAAACGCCTTTTGAAGAACTTCAATCTGTCATTGAACGGCCAGAATTGAATTATATACCTTGCCGCTCAGGTTCTCTTTCCCGATGCGGAGGTGGTGGTGATCCTGATCCGGACCCAGATCGTGATCCAGATGATAATGATAATGATGACGGACCTTCTCCCGCTGAAGAGGATGGAGATGCGATCAAAGACGAAGCTTCAGAGGCCAGTCAAGAAGCCATCGATAAGGCGAATGAAGCCGCGGAAGAAGCGGCCGAATCCGATCAGCAAAATCAACAGCAAGTGAACGATACGCTTGATACCAATACCGAACAGCAACAAACCGACGCCGAAAATGCTCAACCCGGTGATACAACAGATTGCCCTATTGAGCTAGCCACTGGCTGCAAAGTCACTAAAGCCGAAGACTGGTCACACCCGTTACTGCCTGTTAAGCGCGTTCACCGGATTAGTCAGGGTTCGGCATGGTCGCTGGGGACGGGATGGCATACCAGTCTGGATAGCCGGATTATACTGGGTGTTGATAAAGACATTAGTGCTCAAATCCAGTCCAGCATAGCGGTGGTCAACAAATACAGCGCCCTAATTGCCGATCTTGATGCCGCGATAGACCAGATTGAAAATGGCTTCAAAGGCCGAATTGGATACCACCGAGCAAACGCACAAGCGGCAATAAAAGACGCAATAGCCCAGCTACAGGCGAAAAAAGCCAGTTACGTACCAGCACGTGACGCGGCAGTGGCACGAACTTCTGCTCTGCAACAAAGACAACACGCTTCCCAAACCCGGCGTTCGTCTAACCGCGACGTGGTAGACATTAATTTTCCCGCCGAATTTGAAATAGGGCGAGACATTGTCAAATGGGTGATGCCCAGTGGTGGCCGGCTCTTGTTTAACGACTTAGGTAACGGACAATATAGTGCGACACCGGGTCACAATAATCGCCTTACGCGTTTAAACAACAATCAGTGGCAAGTGGATACTCCGCAGGGAAAAACGTTCCTTTATACCTCTCAAGGCTTGCTTCAGTCCGTCAGCGATCGAGAAGGTCGGAAAGTGACCGTGACGTACAGCAGTGCGAACAAACCCAACCGCATTACCGACGAGTTAGGTCGCTCGGTGTCACTGACTTACTCGGGCGAACGCCTGAGCCAACTTACCGACGCCATCGGGCGTACTGCTCGTTACCAATACCGTGATGGAAAACTCAGTCAGGTAAACGCGTTTGATGGTCAGTCAGACCGTTATCAATACCAGTACACCAAAGAGCCGCTGGCGATCACCGCCAAATCCGATGGGAAAAACAACACATGGCGATATGAGTACCAGCAACAACAAGGTAAAGCAGTTGTTGTGAAGCAAACTGACGCCAAAGGGAAAACATTCCGTTATCAATATAAGCCGGATGAAGCCAGCACAATCGTCACCGATCGTAACGGTGTCGCAACCACGTATCGGTATGATGACAATCAACGAATCGTTTCGGTTCAATATACTGATGGCAGCGAAGTCACCAACGTCTATGACAGCAAAGGCAACCGACTGGTACGTCAGAATGAGCTGGGGGACATAATCCGCTACCGCTATAACGATAATGGCGAAGTGATCTCTGTGACCGACGGTGCCGGGACAGAAACCCGTTATACACGCAACAATAAAGGTCAACTGCTTAGCCAGACCAATGGCAGGGGAGATGCCACCACCTTTACTTATGACAGCAAAGGCAGAGTCGATCAAATAGAGCTCGCCGATGGCTCTGTCATCAATGAACAATGGACACGTGGGTTACTAACACGTCGAGTGGACGAAGCCGGTAACATCACCGATTATCAGTACGACGCACTGGGTTACCCGATACAGCTAACCCGTTATCAACAAAATATGGGCGAGCTGGATTATGCAAAATCCGTCGAACTGCGTGCTTATGATGCCATAGGCCGTGTGCTGTGGGTTAAGCAGGGCGGAGAAGACATACAGGAAGACGACTGGCGGGAGACGCGTTACTACTACACGGCGGCGTCCGGCAGTGGCTCTGCGGCAGCCGCAACAAAAGGGTCGAGAAAACCGATACGTATCGTCGATCCGCTAGGACGAGAGGCACGGTTTGACTATGACCGAAACAGCAACCTGATTCGGCACCAAGACTTTTCAGGAGTTATCACTCACTACCAATATACAGCCACAAACAAAGTCGCCAGCAAACAGATTGTGATGCCTGTTGCTGAGCTAGGCGACGTTATAGACAGCAACAGCGACGACGGTGAAAGCGTCATAGAGACTCAGACGCAAAGTTACACCTATCAATACGATGCCGAAGATAACCTGATCCAGGCAACTCAGCCCGGTGGTGTGGTGTGGAAATATCAATACGATAAGCGAAACCGACTCGTTCGGTCAGAAATAGTCGGCACCAACACCAAACGCAGTTACACCTATGATGACGCAGGGCAGAAGCTCACAGAAACAGACAGTAACGGACATTCAGTCCAGTATCGCTACAACGGCGACGGGCAACAACAGAGCATAGTCACCCCGCTGGGTAACATCATCAGCTACGGCTACAACAGCGCAGGTCAGCGAGTCGAAACCTTCGACGAAACCCGTCGTGGATCAATCCAATACAGCCGAAATGAATTAGGGCATATCACCGAGGTAAGCGACCCCAACGACAACATCATCACTTATATGCCCAACTCGCTCGGACAAACTCTCGCCATCTCTCAACCCAATAGCAGTGAAGCCCGCTTAACCCACACCCTGAACTGGCGGGGGCAACCATTACAAACCACCACAGCACTGGGCAAGAAAACGGTTTATCAATACAACGTGTTTGGTGAAAACATCGCCCAAGCAAACCGTGAAGGCACCACACATATAAGGCAATATGATGCCATTGGCCGTTTGACCGAAGAGCGAACCCGAGGGCTGCACACCACATGGCAATACCAGCAAAGTGCCAGAAAATTAGAGGTGATTCAGACACAAACCGACAGCCTGAACATGAGCCTGCTTGGCAGCAAACGAGAAAGCCGCAAAACGTATGATCTGTTAGGCAGGCTGATCCGTTATCAAGACAGCCTGAAACAACAATGGACCTTCACTTATAACCCGCAAGGGTGGCTGGCGAGCACCACCAACCCGGATGGCAGCACCATCAGCCGAACCTACAATAAAGCCGGGCAGGTTGAGACCATCCGCCATGACAGTGGCAATGAGAGCGGTGAAACACGCATCACCACCTACCAATACGATGGTGAAGGGAATCGCCTGTCAGAGCAACTCCCCCATTATGACAGTCAAACCCGTAACGAATATCGTTACAATAGCCTCGGTCAACAGACGTCCGTGATCACCCCGGATCACAACGAAACCCAATACCGTTACGATGCAGCGGGACGGCGTACAGGTGTTATCTACCCCAATCAGACCAGCGAACAATGGGATTATGACGCCAATGACAACCCAATCACTTATACCGATCAGGACGACTATCAGTGGCAGTACGGCTACAACGCGAATAACCAGTTAACCTCTCTATGCGATCCGGTATCTGGAGCGGCAGGGTGCAGTGATACCAACCGCTACAAGTATGACGCAATGGGCAACCTCATTGCGAGCATCACTCCGCAGGGGAACACCACCACCTTCAAGCGCAACCGCCTTGGGCACGTTAGCCAAAAAATCGATGCCAATAACGCAGCTACTCAATATGGGCTAGACCGCTATGGGCGCGTACTCAGCATCACCGACCCGTTAGGCAATACAACTACGCAGAGCTATACCGCCTTTAATCAGATAAACGCGGTTACCGATGCAATTGGCAATACCACCAAATTTTATTACGACCAACAAGGGCGATTAATCGAGCGGAAAAACCGCCTGGATGCCAGTCAGCAGTGGGCTTACAACTACCGAAACCAGATAACCCAAACCACAGATGCACTGGACAACCAGACACAATATCAATACAACCCATTTGGTAACCTAACGCAGGTGAATCAGGCACAAGGTATTGAGACCCAATACCAGTGGAACAAAGCCGACAAGCTCACCAAAGTGATCGACCCGATGGGCGGGGAGCAGACTTATGAGTATAACGAGGTAAACCAACTCACCAGCTATACCAACCAAATAGATAAGCGTTGGCAGTACGACTATAACGACATGGGGCAAGTGAGCACGTTATACCAGCCCCAAACCGAAACCAACATCGACTACCAATACGACGGAAGAGGCAATAAAGTCTTAGAGCGTTACATCGATCCTCAAACCGAAATGTCCGAACAGAACCAGTGGCAATATGATGGTGCTGGTCGGTTAGCGGCCATTGGTAACCGTTACCTCGTCGAGCAATACACTTACGATGCATCGGGCCGGCTAACCCAGCAGAAAAATGAAAACCTAAAGCAGTCTTTTGACTACCGCTATGACAGCAAAGGGCAGCGCGTACAAAACCAGCTCAACGACACCGATAAGGTGCAATATAAGCGCAACGCCAACGGACAAATCACCCAGATACAACGAATAAATGCAGACGAGACCCTCACCTTTACCCTGCAATACAACAAGCTGGGTCAGGTCAGTCAAATCGACTATCCCAACCAGAGCCGTCGCACACTGCAATACGACGCCGAAGGCCGCATCATCGCCATAAAAATAGAGCAGCGCTGGTACACCCACCGATGGGAAAACCAATGGAACACCGTAGAGCTGTTTGAATACCGCTATGATGCGGCAGGCAACCTCATCGCAGAAAACCGTAAAACTAAAGAGGCCTATTACGACCAGTGGGCTTATTTTGAGTACGACAGCCTGAACCGACTCATTGAAGCTGATTACCCATACCACTACGATAACTACTATCAGTGGGACGATAATGGCAACCTTATCAACAAAAAAGCCAAAGGACTGGAATACAAATACGAGTACAACCGGGCCAATCAACTGACCGGATACCGAGGCAACTACTACTTATGGTATGACGTCACCAACGATGACAATGGCAACCCAATAAAAGAGCAGTCAGGGGGATACACCTTCGACTACCAATACAACCCCCTTGGGCAACTCACCCAGTTCAACCGTTGGGACAATACCGAAATCAAGTACGGTTACGACAGCCGGGCTAGGCGGGTATATACCAAACGAGCAATGACCCACAGCAAAAACTGGGGCAAATCAGAGCAGCACACCGCCTATGATGGTCGTCAGGAATTTGGCCAATGGATAAAAGACCCGGACAACAAAAATGACCGTTATAAACCCTTCCGCTCATTGACGTTATTGCCCAAAGACGGACAGCCATATAGTTCGGTCCTGCATCAAAAACTCAATGACAAGCAACATCGCTTAGTCAGCGCTGTAGGCACCATGGCAGCGGATATCGAAAACCTGTATATCCACAGTGATCGATTAGACAGCAGCGTGCATGTGCTGGATAAAACAGGCCGCATGGCGATGCGTTTAGGTTATAGCCCAATGGGAAGAACGTACCGCAAATACGACGACGTGATGACCTATTATTACGACTTGGAGCCTTTAGCCAACTACGAGTTTGCTCAGTTAATGCCGTATCGGTTTACCGGCAAGTTTACTGACTTTAATACCGGCTTAACCCAGATGGATGCCCGTTGGTATAACCCGCATACTGCACGTTTTTTGCAACCGGATTACTGGAACTTAAGAAACACTCATCTGCCAGCAGAAATCCAGCACGAGTTAATGCAGTTTGCTGGTTTAAATACACAACAACTCCTTCGCGACCCCGCCCAACAAATGGCGTATGGGTACGTTAGAGGAAATCCGCTCAGTTATGTTGATCCGATGGGGTTGAACGCAATGTATGTTCCTGATAATTACTATAGTGATGTAGTGGTAAAAGACAATGCTATCGACCATTACTCTAGAAATGACGAAAATGATAAATTCATAAAAGATAATAACCTATATGGTCGTGATGATATAAGAAAAGAAGAGTTAGAAAGTGCAGGTGAACATGGTATGAAAAAAGCGGAAGCTGATGAGTCTATATTTCATCAACAAGGGGTCGGTAATGAAGCTAATGAGAAATATACAAGTAAAGTCGCGGATGAGGAAAATTATATTCAGGGAAATGTTACCAACAGATATGGCCGATATGAGGTGGTAGTGAGACCAAACGAAGATGGAACATATACGCACGTAAACGACGATATTAATATGGGGACATTAAATCGAGGTAATAATATTGTAAGTCATGTGATTAAAGATATAGCACCTTATGCAGAGCATGGGAATAGAGAAAGTTGTGATTAGTAAACATTATATCAAGTTGTTTTGGTTTTCTATATTCGGATTGATGCTGTATTTCTTATATGCAAGTGCACATGTATATAATTATTATGCATATAATGCTTATTCAATAGAATATGAGGGGTTTGTACTAAAAGTAAAATTAAAAGAGAGGTATAGTGAAACATATGATTCAGGCCGCAGAAGAATTACTGACATATCATCAGTGTATGGTGTGGGAGCTACAGTTTCTTATGATCAACAGAAGATAGTAGATAGTGTGGTTTTTAAAAGAATACTGATTAAAAATTTAAGTAGTAATCAAATCTATAATGTGTCAATTCCTCATGAAGTGGAGATTAAAAAAGAAATTTACGATCGAGTGCATTATGGTTTTGGTACTGTAAACATACCTAAGGAGAGTTATTATGACCACGATGTATTGATTGAATTTAATGTCGTTTTTGATGATGGTACTGAAAAAAACTACAAAGCTAAAGGCGTGATAAAAACCGATTTTAAATGGCGTTTTAGCTGGGATACATTTGATATGATTATGAGTATTTGATGGATTCTGTAGTAATAGCTGGAATCAGGTTGGTTTTATTGTGAATCGGCGCCTATTTATTACGACAACATTAACGGGGTCAGGTTTTATTTTTTGCTAGCAACAAGTATATCTGCGATGAATGATGTATATAACAATGTAAATAATAGTTCAAGGGATTTAAATTGTGATTGAATATAATTTAGATACCGTGTTTTTGGTATTTTGGGGACCCTGTAAATAATTCTG
>DDQN01000010.1 GCA_002342685.1 Vibrio sp. UBA2441 | reverse complement strand
AGGGTATTTAGACCAGAAAATTTCTGAATCTGGGTTAGTCCCAATACTAACCGTTTTATATTGCGCTCCGAACGAATTCAAAGAACAAATTGTATGGTGGAGGGGGACGGATTCGAACCATCGAAGGCGGAGCCGGCAGATTTACAGTCTGCTCCCTTTGGCCACTCGGGAACCCCTCCAGGGTATTTAGAACAGAAAAACTTCTGAATCTCGGTTAGTCCCAATACTAACCTTGTTTGCTTTCGAACAATGTCGTCAGCTAAAATATGGTGGAGGGGGACGGATTCGAACCATCGAAGGCGGAGCCGGCAGATTTACAGTCTGCTCCCTTTGGCCACTCGGGAACCCCTCCAGGGTATTTAAGCCAATCAAGCTATGCTGATTGTCTTCGGTCAGTCCCAATACTAACCGCTCTCAAGTGAGGAGCGCATAATAGCAAAATCGAATGTGCTGTAAAGTTATTTATTGCAATTTTGAATTGGTTGGTGGCTTTTTGGACAAAGATGCCAGAAAGTGACCATATTGCTTTAAAGTTGCCCGCAAGATCGCACGTTTACAGAATCTTTCTTTATCTTTACATTAGTTTACGTTGCTATGTTGGTGACTTGGTAAAATGGCAAAAAACTATTCTTTAAGAGTAAATCGATGAATAACAGCAAACGAATCCCTTTAATTGCTCTTTCCTTAATCCTTTGTAGTCAGCCATTACTAGTTCAGGGTCAAGGCAAAGCTTCTGGTTCTGGTAAAGCACGTTCAATATCTGTCGTCACAGAACAAGTAGAGACTCATCATATATCTCAAACATTGACCCTGGTTGGCAAGCTGGTGGCTGAGGAATCGGTTGTTATTTCTGCGGAAGTGTCAGGTAAGATTAATGATATTAATGTCTTAGCTAATCAGAAAGTGAAGCAAGGGCAGTTACTGGTTAAATTGAACGATGATAAAGCCAAAGCGGCGTTATCTGAGGCACAGGCTTACCTGAGAAATGAACAGCGAAAACTAAAAGAATTCGAACGCCTGGCAAAAAAAGGTGCTATTACCCAAACGGAAATAGACGCCCAAAAAGCCAGTGTGGATATTGCTCTTGCACGGTTGGATGCAGCAAAGGCAAACCTGAACGACCTAAACATTAGCGCCCCATTTTCTGGCACGGTTGGATTTATTGATTTTAGCCGGGGAAAAATGGTGAGCACCGGCGCTGAACTACTCACTTTAGACAACCTAACCTCCATGCAACTCGACTTATTGATACCAGAGCGTTATCTGTCAATGTTGTCCAAGGGAATGAAGGTAGAAGCGACAACTAATGCATGGGGGGATACCTCGTTTAATGGCACTGTGGTTGGAATAGACACACGAATTAACAGTGAAACGCTCAACCTAAGAGTCAGAGTTAAATTCGATAATCAACTGGATAAGCTAAAACCCGGAATGCTGATGTCTGGTACCTTGGCTTTTCCTCCAATATCCGCCCCTATTATTCCGGTCCAGGCCCTACAGTACTCTGGTACAAAACGTTATGTTTATGTCGTCGACAGCGCTAACAAAGCCGTTCGAACAGAGGTTCTGCTAGGTGCCCGTGTAGGTAATGAAGTGGTCATTGAAAAAGGGCTGGAGATTGGTCAGCGCATTGTGGTTCAGGGTATTGTGAATATTCGTGATGGAATTGCGGTTAAAGATCAACTCGCTTCTTCTGGGAAAAAGCAAGCCAAAGAGAAAACGTCGAATAAGGAAACGAAATAATGTTGCTGTCTGACGTTTCCGTAAAACGCCCCGTCGCGGCGGTGGTATTCAGCCTGCTTTTGGTGGTTTTTGGTATTGTTTCTTTTAATAAGCTTTCCGTAAGGGAAATGCCTGATATTGAAAATCCCGTTGTTTCAATTTCAACGCGTTATGATGGTGCTTCTGCAACGATCATTGAAAGCCAAATTACCGCTGTGATAGAAGATCAATTGTCCGGCATCAGTGGAATTGATGAGATTTCGTCAACGACGCGCAACAGTTCTTCTAGAATAAAAGTGACTTTTGATCTGGGTTATGACCTGAATGCCGGGGTTAGTGATGTTCGTGATGCGGTAGCCAGAGCGCAGCGCCGCCTGCCCGATGAAGCCGATGAACCTTTGGTGTATAAAAATAACGGCAGTGGTCAAGCATCGTTATATATAAACCTGAGTTCTTCGAAAATGGACAGAACTCAGCTGACTGATTATACCGAACGTGTGCTAGTGGATCGGTTTAGTCTTATTTCTGGTGTTAGTTCAGTCGATATTTCCGGCGCTTTGTATAAGGTCATGTATGTAAAGCTCAAACCAGAATTGATGGCGGGCAGAGGGGTTGCTGCCTCTGACATAACTTCCGCACTTAAATCAGAAAACCTCGAAAGCCCTGGTGGAGAGATTCGAAATGACGCGATTGTTATGTCAGTGCGTACGGCCCGAACTTACAAAAGTGTTGAAGATTTTCAATCGCTGGTTATCAAACGTGCCAGCGACGGAACGGCGGTTTATCTAAGAGACGTTGCGGACGTTTATATAGGCTCTCAAAATGAGAACTCGACCTTCAAAAGTGATGGTGTGGTTAATGTCAGTATGGGCATTGTTCCGCAGTCGGATGCAAACCCATTAGAAGTTGCTCAACAGGTACATAAAGAAGTCGAAGATATTCAGAAGTTTCTTCCTGAAGGGACGAGGCTGGCTATCGATTATGACTCAACCATATTTATAGACAGATCTATTACCGAGGTCTACAACACGTTATTTATAACTGGCGGCCTAGTTGTACTTGTTCTATACATTTTTATTGGTCAAGTTCGTGCGACGCTCATACCCGCGATAACCGTGCCGGTGTCACTAATATCTGCTTTCATTTCTGCGTACTTCTTCGGCTTTTCTATCAACCTGATCACCTTAATGGCGCTTATTCTATCCATTGGCCTAGTGGTGGATGATGCGATTGTTGTTGTTGAAAATATTTTCCATCATATAGAGCGAGGGGAAACCCCTCTTGTGGCTGCTTACAAAGGTGCCAGAGAAGTGGGATTTGCTGTTGTGGCAACAACCTTAGTATTAGTTATGGTGTTTCTGCCGATATCCTTCATGGATGGAATGGTTGGTTTAATGTTTACCGAGTTTTCAGTACTGCTGTCTATGGCGGTTATATTTTCTTCTCTGATAGCGCTGACATTAACGCCGGTGCTGGGAAGCAAGATCCTGAAGATGAACGTTAAGCAGAATGCTTTTAATCGTGGTATTGAACTTCTGTTTTCTAAGCTGGAGAAAGGGTATCGATTCCTTCTTACCAAGGCGATGCGTGTACGTCTTCTTGCTCCTCTGGTAATACTCGCCTGTGTTGGTGGCAGCTATACCTTAATGCAGAGTGTGCCTTCGCAGCTTGCACCGTCTGAAGACCGGGGGGTATTGCTCGCATTTGTGCGTGGTGCGGATGCAACCAGTTATAACCGAATGTCAGCCAATATGGACTTGGTTGAGTCCAAATTACTGCCGTTGCTAGGAAAAGGAATATTGAAGTCGTTTAGTATTCAAACCCCCGCTTTTGGTGGTAGTGCAGGTGATCAAACAGGCTTTGTTATCATGATCCTAGAAGATTGGGATGTGAGAAAAGAATCAGCCCAGCAAGCACTAGGTATTGTCCGTAAAGCGTTAACAGGCATTCCTGACGCACGCGTTATGCCATTTACTCCAGGCTTTCGGGGTGGCTCCAGTGAACCTGTTCAGTTTGTTCTTGGTGGCTCAGATTATGAAGAGCTCAAGCAGTGGGCAGAATTACTCAAACAGGAAGCGGAAGATAGCCCATTAATGGAAGGCGCTGATATCAATTACTCTGAGAAAACACCAGAGTTAGTGGTGACGGTCGATAAACCACGAGCCGCAGAACTAGGCATTAAGGTTTCTGATATCTCTGATACTTTAGAGATCATGTTAGGTGGCAAGAGTGAGACTACTTACGTTGATCGCGGGGAGGAATACGATGTTTATCTTCGTGGCGATGAGAATAATTTTAATAATGCACAAGATTTAAGCCAGATATATATGCGTACCTCTTCTGGCGATCTAGTTACATTGGATGCAGTGACTAAAGTGGAAGAAATAGCATCAGCTATACGTTTATCGCATTACAATAAGAAAAAAGCCATTACGGTTACTGCTAACCTGGTTGGCGGTTCTACCCTAGGAGAGGCGCTCGACTACCTTGATGCGAAGGCAATCGAGAAAATACCTGGAGACATTACCATCAGCTACGCTGGTGAGTCTAAAGACTACAAGGAGAACCAGTCGAGTATTGTGCTGGTATTTGCACTCGCTTTGCTGGTGGCTTATTTGGTTTTAGCCGCCCAATTTGAAAGCTTTATTAACCCACTAGTCGTTATGTTTACTGTTCCAATGGGCATATTTGGAGGGTTTTTAGGTCTGTTTGTTATGGAGCAAGGACTTAATATCTACAGTCAAATAGGCATGATCATGCTGATAGGTATGGTGACTAAAAATGGCATTTTGATTGTAGAATTTGCCAATCAGTTAAGAGATCGCGGCATCGAATTTGAGAAAGCCATTATTGATGCTTCAGCCAGACGACTTCGCCCAATATTAATGACAGCATTCACGACGCTTGCTGGTGCTATTCCGCTGATAACTTCTAGCGGTGCGGGTTATGAAAGCCGGATTGCTGTAGGTACGGTTATCTTTTTTGGTATGGCGTTTGCCACTATGGTGACATTATTTGTTATACCGGCGATGTATCGCCTTATCTCTGCAGCAACACAGGCCCCAGGACATGTAGAGCATGATCTGAATAAACAGTTAGAACATGATACCAAGGCACGTGTTAGTCACGGTTAAACAAAAGACATGCTATCTGCGTTTTGAGTTTTGGTTTTTGATACTTAGCGTTGTCCCAGATAACTTTTTGCCGGTTTCTGGGACAAGTTATGCTTCGATTTCATTTTTTGGATTGTCATTATTGCGGTTATTTTCTTTGGACTGAAAATATTGCTACCGCTCTGAACCCTGCATTTTGAGGTTACTAGGGTATAGGATAATTTTGGTTAAATAAATGGATTAAGCTGTTGGGTAGGGCAATGGACTGGTCGTGATTTAATTTTGAATATTGATGTTTTTTAATATAGCTCGTAAATAGTATTGAATTACTTGAAGAGATGAATGTGAATAGAGAAGAGATATTGAATATTAGATTCGAAAAGCGTGGGAATAAAACAAAGAAAGGTTAAAGGGTGGGCAAATTAACGCCCTCCTTTAATAACCACAATAACTAATGATTAGTTAAGCAGTGCCAGCATAGTTGATGCTGCAACAATAACCGCGCCAACGATTCGTAGTACGAATGGTGCTTCATTGTATTCAGTGATTTCGCTGTCGTGCCATGTTTTTAGTGCGCTACGTAGATCTCGGTTTACCATAATGTATCTCCCGTTTTGGGTTAGTTCATAAAGAGAAAAGTACCTTTAACTTTCGCTATACTGCGTCTATCAAGTGTATGTTTATTGTATATACACTGAAATATAATTGCAATCTAATTGTCACATTAATAGAGAATTATTTCTGTTTGACAAATATTAGCAAAATCAACATGGTTACTTATTGACCACTATTATGGAATTAGCTCAAAATTCATTTCACATTTCTCTTTTTGTCTTATATCTACCGTTTTAATCAGAGCAGAATTCAAATGGGTATTACATTTGGTGAGATACGATGCAATTTTTGCATTAGTAGGGTGATAACTGCTCTGTTTACGCAGTTAAGCCTAGGTAGATTGCTCTTTAGTGGGTAAGCTATAGAAAATTTTGCTATAAACGCTGGGTTTATGAAAGTAGAACTGGATAAAATAGATCGAAAATTATTATCGATTTTACAAAAAGACAGCACGGTTTCGTTAAATGTACTTGCAGAATCGGTAAATTTAACCACAACACCATGTTGGAAGCGGTTAAAACGACTCGAAGACAATGGGGTTATTAACAAAAGAGTTGCATTGCTTAGCCCAGAAAAGTTGGGACTCTTGTTCACTGCTTTTGTCATGATCAAAACCATTGATCACTCACACGAGTGGTATCATCGATTTGTTGAAACGGTTAAACCATTCCCAGAAGTGATGGAGTTTTATCGAATGGCGGGTGAATACGACTATATGATGAAAGTTCAGGTCGAAGACATGAAGTGTTTCGATGAGTTTTATAAAAAACTGGTTAATAGTGTCGATGGCATTTCAAACGTTACATCTACCTTTGCCATGGAGCCGTTGAAGTACACAACGGCTCTGCCAATAGACGACTGATAACCTGTACAGGTTATTTGGTAAATCTCATTACTCCTTCTTGTACAGCAGAAGCAACTAAGTGACCTTGTTGGTTAAATATTTCACCGCGCACTAAACCACGCGTATTGCTGGCGGTAGGGCTCTCAATCGCGTACAACAGCCATTCATCCATTCTAAATGGGCGATGAAACCACATGGAGTGGTCAATCGTAGCTACCTGAAAATTAGGGGTCATTAATGTTACTTTATGCGGGTGCATTGACGTCACTAAGAACCCCCAATCTGAGGCATAAGCCAATAAATATTGGTGAATGATTTGTTGATCAGGAACAGTGCCATTAGCTTTAATCCATAAATATTGTTTTGGATCGGCTTTAACTGGTTTTAATGGGTTAATTACTGTAACCGGACGAACTTCAATTGGTTTTTCACCACAGAATATTTGTTTGATTTGCTCAGGCAGAAATTCAGCTATTTGGTTAGCTAATTCGGTTTCTGATTGATAATTCTCGGGGCCATCAATCTCTGGCATTGAATTTTGGTGCTCAAAGCCCTCAGCTTCGCCATGATAAGAGGCAGTGAGATAAAAAATGGGCCTGCCGTTCTGTACTGCTTTTACTCGGCGAGTACTGAAACTTCTTCCATCTCTTAAATTTTCGACGTCATAAATAATGGGTTTTTGAGGGTCTCCCGGGTAAAGGAAATAACTGTGAAATGAATGAACGGTGCGATCACTGTCTACTGTATATCTTGCGGCTGACAGAGCTTGCCCGATAACCTGCCCGCCATAAACCTGGGGTAGCCCTAAATGCTCGCTTTGTCCTCTGAACAATCCTTGCTCAAGCTGTTCCAGTTTTAATAGTTCTAATAAAGCTTGTAGTGGTTTACTCATGCGTTCCTCTTTCAGCCAATGTCAACATTCTGTTAATTAGATACATTTTAAGAGATCTAAATACAAGGATTATTTATTATATGGCGTTGTTGAAATTAGTTGAATAAGAGAAAAGTAATGAAGAAAAGATTCTTAGCAATCACTACGGTGTTATTTGCGTTATTTTTGTCGGGTTGTGAAACGACTGAATCACTAACCATGAAGCAGGAACCGATGATGCAGTCTGTCGAAGGTGTTATCTATTATAGGGAAAGAATCGCACTGCCACCGGAAGCAGAAGTGACGGTTACTCTGGAAGATGTATCACGAGCTGATGCCGCTTCTATCGTTATTGCAGAACAAATATTTACCACTGATGGAGAGCAAGTCCCATTCGATTTTGCGCTCAGTTACGATGCGAACGATATAAAAGCAAACCATCGTTATAGTGTCCGAGGCAAAATTACTCTTAATGGCAAGCTAAGGTTTACTACCGATACTATTTACCCGGTAATTACCGACCCAAAAAATAGTACTTCGGTTAACTTAAAGTTAATTGGAACCCGATAAGTGACAGAGAATGGCAGTATTAAAGCTGCCATTTATACGTTTTAATTTTGACTTTGCCTGAATCACTTACCTCGACCCCTTCAGCTTCAAGTTTCTCTTTTTGGCGAGAATAACACTCGCCCTTCAACGAAATTTTCCCTGCACTGTTAATCACTCGAAACCATGGAAGTTGAGTGTCTTTGGGTAAGTTAGATAGTGCTTTACCTACATGACGAGCGTAACCGGGATAGCCTGCCATTTTAGCGACTTCGCCGTAAGTAGACACTTTACCGTAAGGGATTTGATGAATGACGACAAAGATTTGTTGTAGAAATTGATCCATACTGGTCTCTGGATTGATTTAACTGCTTTTAATCATACATGGAGTTTTTATGTACGACGTAATTCTTTTTGACTTAGGTAGAGTGGTCATTGGGTTAGGGGAGAGCCCCCTTCCGAGTCAATGGTTAAATAAGAGTGAACCATTAACGATTTCCGCCTGGTTTAAATCTCCGACAGGTATCGAGTTTGAGAAAGGTAATATAAGCGCTGAAGTCTTTGCACAGCGTTTGATTGATGAGCTGAAATTAGAGGTGACACCAGAAGCGGTTATCAAGGAATTCACCGCATGGCCAACTCAGATGTTTCCGGCTATGCCAGCGCTGCTTTCCACATTAAGAAACAGGTATCGGCTTGCAGTATTAAGCAATACCAATGAGCTGCATTACCCACGCATCATGAACGAATTTAATATCCCAGAATACTTTGACCAAGTGTTTGTTTCGCATCTTATGCGGTTGGCTAAACCAGATGTAGCGGCGTATCAACACGTATTGAATGAACTGGATGTAGATGCAAAGCAAGTCCTTTTTTTGGATGACAACAGGGATAATGTACTGGCGGCTCAGCGAGTAGGCATGAAGGCTGTGCAGGTCTGCGGAGAGCAGGAAGTGATTGCAGCATTAACAGAATTGTCTGTGATTGAACAAGAAAAAGCCTAACAAGAACAATAAATAGGCACTTGAACAACAAAGCGGAAAATTAGTCGCAAGATAGCTTGCAATGCAACAAGGGATAGCCGATAATCCTTCGCACTCACTGGTTACGGCTAGTGAAACAGAATCTATGGAGGCCCTGGTCCTCCCGCAACAATACCTCGTTGACCTGGTCAGATCCGGAAGGAAGCAGCCATGGCGAGTGACTTGTGTGCCGGGATGTGGCTGGGGCTTCCACCCATTTAAAACGCCGCTTTTATAAGCGGCGTTTTGCTATCTGCCTTTCGTGAATCAGGTTTGCGCCCCTCATTGAGTGTTTCGGACACTTGATGTCTTACTTCATTAAGTCATTATTTAATCAAGTTTCTCTGATCTGTGTAGTGTCTATTGACCATTGATCGATTCGTAAAAACAAATGGGTGTATACTGGTCAAATATTAGGCAAGACCAAAGGGAGTTACCCATGTTTCTGTTTACCCCAAACCTAACTAAATGTGTTAGTGGACTGCTGCCATTGTTCTTTTTGATAACCAGTTTTTCGACGGTTGCAGCCTATGAACGAAACAAAGCCGTCCCGGTAGAAAAGGTCGTCTATGGTAGAGTAGAATCCATTCGGCATATCACCCAGACACAGTTGATAGAAGACCGGAATGTTGGCTGGAAAACCTTTGGTGGTGCAGTAGTGGGTGGCGTTATTGGTCATCAATTTGGCGGAGGTTCGGGTCAGGATATCGCAACAGTTCTGGGTGTCTTACTTGGCAGTGCAGCCGCTAATAAACACGGTGACTCAACACACATTCAGCAATACCAACTCATTGAAATGATGATCAACTTAGATGATGGCAGCCAAGTGATGGTGCTTCAGGATGTAGATCCACATATGCTTTTTACAGCGGGAGATGAGGTGCGTGTTGTATACCTGACTGGGTATGTTCGTGTGGACATTGCAATGTAATACAACAGAAGCAGTGTAATACAACAGAACGTTGATAATCTTCGCCAGAAAATAGCCCTTCAAATTTATGGTTAACCTGTAAACAGATAGATTAAGGCCATTGTCAGCGTTGCGATTACCAGAGTTTTAAGACCACTGATTAACCAGGTTTCTCCAGATAGTCGACCAAGAAATACGCCAAATAAAAAAATGATCAGGAAGGCAATCGCAATTGCCATCTGTAATGGTGGAACAAGTAAGCTAACGCCTTGGTTTGACAGCCACAGAGGGCTAATAATTAATAAAGAAATAACTAGCGGTGCAGATCCATTAACTATTGCGATTAACACGGGTACCCAACGCGCTGCTTCGGCATGAGCTCCTTCCTGTAACTTGGTTAACATCGCGTCCTGAAGATTGCTCAGGCTCAAGCGTAGTTCTGCTTGTTCACTAACATAAGCACTACTGGTACCACTTACGGCCAAAGCAATAGTCGCCCCCATGCAGGCATTAATAATAACCTCGAGATCGGCGGGTGAACTAAACAAGAAACCAATAATAATTCCTAACATGGTGAGGGCTCCATCGAAGCCATTGACAACAAAATAGCGCCGCATGATTCCCTGAGAATTCGTGATTTGTAAGTAAAAATTGATTTGAGAAAGGCGGCTCAGCAACTTATATCCCTCAATAAAGCGTTGCACGAATAAAAATTTAGATACGTAAAACCTCGGTGGTTATCATTAATAGCTACTCGCGCATACTGGTTTTCTCATTCCGAACATCAACGATATCAACGCTGTGCAATGAACT
>DDQN01000045.1:39439-51301 GCA_002342685.1 Vibrio sp. UBA2441 | reverse complement strand
GGGGAGTCCATACCATTGAGCTATCTGGAATCTAGCAAAAGAGAAGGGCATGACGACTTCCCTTAATCCAGAATAGCCAAATATCAAAACGCAACCGATTGCTATTGGCTGGGATGTTGCTGTTGCCTTCCAGCAAGGCTAGAATTGTTTTTTTGACTCATTACCTAGCAGAAACCCTTATGAAATTCCCTGGTCAACGCAAATCTAAGCACTACTTTCCTGTTCATGCCCGTGATCCATTAGTCAGTCAATCTCAACCGAGTAAGAAAATGGCTCGTACTCATATTATTGGCATTGACCAGACTCTTGTTGATATCGAAGCTCGGGTAAGCAATGAGTTTATAGAAAAGTACGGTTTGAGTAAGGGACACTCACTGGTCATTGACGATAAAACAGCAGAAGCTTTGTATCAGCAGCTTAAAAAAGATGAGCTGATTACCAATGAATTTGCTGGTGGTACTATCGGTAATACGCTGCACAACTACTCTGTGCTCGCTGATGATAAGTCAACGTTGCTAGGTGTAATGAGCAAGAGCATTGAAATTGGCAGTTACGGCTATCGCTATTTGTGTAATACGTCTAGCCGAATGGATCTTAACTATTTGCAGGGTGTTGAAGGCGCAATTGGACGTTGCTTTGCCTTAATCACCGAAGATGGTGAGAGAACTTTTGCTATCAGTGAAGGCCAAATGAATCAGTTGGCTCCGGATAGTATTCCTGAATCGATTTTTAAGACGGCTTCCGCTTTGGTATTAACCGCTTATCTGGTGCGTTGTAAAGCGGGTGACCCTATGCCAGAAGCGACAATGCAAGCGATAGAGTACGCGAAAAAATACGATGTTCCGGTTGTACTTACTCTAGGAACTAAATTTGTCATTCAAGATGACCCAGAGTTTTGGCAGCAGTTCCTTAACGACAATATTTCTGTTGTCGCAATGAACGAAGAAGAAGCCGAAGCATTGACCGGAGAAAATGATCCATTGCTTGCGTCGGATAAGGCGTTGGATTGGGTAGATATGGTATTGTGTACCGCAGGGCCTTTAGGTTTATTTATGGCTGGCTATACAGAAGAATCGGCAAAAAGAGAAACATCTTTACCATTGCTTCCTGGTGCAATAGCGGAGTTTAACCAATATGAATTTAGCCGTCCTGCCGCTAAATTAACTTGTGAATCACCAGTTAAAATATATTCTCATATTTCACCTTACATGGGTGGGCCAGAAAAAATTAAGAATACAAACGGGGCGGGGGACGCAGCATTGTCTGCTTTGTTGCATGATATGGCAGCGAATAAACACCACAGAAAAAATGTGCCTAACTCTAGCAAGCATCAGCATGCTTATTTAACTTATTCTTCGTTCTCACAAGTTTGCAAGTATGCAAATAGAGCGAGTTATGAGGTATTAGTCCAACACTCCCCAAGGTTGTCACGTGGTTTACCTGAGAAAGAAGACAGTTTAGAAGAAGCTTATTGGGAAAGATAACTTATCTTTAATGAAGGGTCTAAATTAAGTTTAGACCTTTTTAGATAATAAAAAAGAGCTCTATAGAGAGCTCTTTTTTTATGCAGAATTAACTTAGATTAAGAAGTCATCTAAAGAATTACCTGCATCTAGTAGAGCTTGAATAGCAGAAGGTGTTCTGCCTTGACCTGTCCAGGTTTTTTCTTCGCCAGTAGTATCTACATATTTGTATTTAGCTGGACGAGGCTCGCGCTTTTTACGAGTCTTAGTTTTGCCTTCACCAGAAAGTGCAGAAATAAGATCTTCTACATCAATGCCGTCTTTAGCAATCATTTGCGCATATTCAGCTAGTTTAGCTTCGCGTGCTTCACTTACTGCTTTTTCTTCTTCAGCTGCTTCACGACGCTCTTCAACTACAATAGTTAGTTTTTCCAAAGCTTCTTCTAATTGATCGAAAGTTAATTCGCGAGCAAATGCACGCAGACTACGAATATTGAGCAGAGTTTTAGTTAGTTCTGACATGATTTATCCCATTTGATTTTATTAAACGTTGTAATGATAACAGTGAATCTAAATATTACAATAAAATTTGCATAATTAACCTCATTATATACGGAAAATATAATGTTAAAAATAAGGGTAATACGTGGTTTAAATAAAAACTGACTTTATATTGATTTAGCTGACTAGGGATATTCGTGTGTATTTATTGATCTCGCCTACTACTAAATTAGTATATATAACTACCTTACCTCAAGTACTTGTTATCGAGAAACAGGTCTACTTACTCTATACCCTTCCGAGCAAACCTCTTTATCGTTGTCTGTTTTGTGTTCGTTTGTATGATCAAACCACCCAATTGCGGATTTTTATGTTGAAAACTGCAGATAAACCCGTAGAATTATGCATACCGTAAGTCAATTGCTTGAGCTCGTTAAGGAATCACTTAACAATTGCTCTAAGTCGTTGAAGTAGAGGCGCAGTAATTATCAGTACATTCTATTGGGGTGATACCAATGAATAGTTTGGAAAGGAACTACTGCCGAAGTGGATATGCATATCAACGCATTCCGCTGGGGTTGTACTAAATAGGTACAACACTGCCATAGTATTTTGTTGTTAACTATGGAGCGCTACTGTGGTTTAGAAGAAGTATTCACTTCTTTTTCACTTAATTATTAGCAAGTTATATTTAATTATAATTTGTCTGCAGTAGATCTCTAACCTATTGGTTTAAGAAGATCATGAATTTATTAGATTTTGCCTCATCCCCATTGTCCTTGCTACCACCAGTAATGGCACTAGGTTTAGCTATTATAACGCGTCGAGTTCTGTTATCACTTGGTATTGGTATTCTTGTTGGTGCCTTTCTATTAGCAGACTATTCCGTAGGAAATGCATTCACTTATATTACTTCCACTGTAAAAGGAGTGTTCATCGAAGACGGTGGCATTAACACCTGGAATATGAGTATTGTCGCATTTCTATTATTGTTAGGAATGATGACCGCGCTATTAACTTTATCGGGTGGTACTCGCGCATTTGCCGTATGGGCACAAGAAAAAGTAAAGAATAGACGAGGGTCAACCTTACTTGCCGCATTTTTAGGTGTGTTCATTTTTATTGACGATTATTTTAACAGTTTGGCCGTTGGTGCTATATCTAGACCAGTGACGGATCGGTATAAAGTTTCACGGGCTAAACTAGCCTATATACTCGATTCTACAGCGGCACCTATGTGCGTATTAATGCCAGCATCTAGCTGGGGTGCTTATATAATGACGATCATTAGTGGCATATTAGTAACACATGGGGTTGATGAATATACTGCACTAGGTGCTTATCTTCGTTTAGTTCCAATGAACTTTTATGCCGTTTTTGCTCTTTTAATGGTGTTTGTTGTTGCTTGGTTCCAGGTAGATATCGGTCCAATGCGCAAGCACGAAATAGATGCACAGGCTGATCGTGATTTTAATTCAGAACAAAATGACGATGAAGCACGTGATCTTAATGAAGAGCTGGATATTGTCGAAAGTGAATATGGTAAAGTTTCCGATCTTATTTACCCTATTTTACTACTTATAATTTCTACTATCGCTTCTATGCTATATACAGGTGGACAAGCTCTGGCTTCGGACAATATTGCATTCAATTTGTTAGGTGCATTCGAAAATACCGATGTAGGCACCTCTCTGGTTTATGGTGGATTGGTCGGTGTTTTTGTCGCACTAATAACCGTAGTGAAACAAAAACTGCCTTTAGAGGATATAGCGAAAACAATTTGGATTGGCGCTAAATCAATGCTCGGTGCAATTTTAATATTAGTGTTTGCATGGTCAATTGGTTCTGTTATTGGCGACATGAAAACAGGGTCATATTTATCGTCTATGGTTCAGGGTAATATTGGACCACATTGGTTGCCGGTTATATTATTCTTGCTCTCTGGTCTGATGGCTTTTTCTACAGGAACATCTTGGGGTACGTTTGGTATTATGTTACCAATTGCAGGAGATATGGCTGGGGCTACGGATATTGCGCTAATGCTACCGATGCTGGGTTCTGTCCTTGCAGGCTCTGTATTTGGCGACCACTGCTCTCCAATTTCTGATACTACGATACTTTCTTCGACGGGTGCTAAATGTAATCATATCGATCATGTGCAAACACAGCTTCCTTATGCGCTTCTGGTCGCGTTTATCTCCTGCGTCGGATATGTTGTACTTGGCATGACGACGTCTGTTACTGCTGCCTTTATCGCTGCATCAGTGACGTTTGTCGTGAGTTGCTTCATTTTGTCTGCTGTCTCCAAGTCTAAATACAAGCAAATACAAAATGCTTAATTAAAAGCAAGGTAAAGAGTGAAAGGGAAACGTTGGTTTCCCTTTTTTATTTGTGATGAGGTCATACTCAAATAATCATTTTGCAGTAGATTTAAAATAGTATAAGAAATATGAATATTTTTATTGAAAAATGAGCTGAGCTTAGTTAGATTGGATATCAAGCAAACGGAGTAAAGAAATTATGCGTATTTATGTAATGAACATTCATCACCATCACCATCCTGAGTAGTCTTTCGGGAGATGTACGCATATCCGGGAGACACAAGTCCCGGAGGTGAAATCAAGATTTAGACCCCCGGGAAGTGAACTTTCCGGGGGTTTTTTAGTTTTGTTTACACCTATTTTAAGAATTACAAAATATACGGACAGGGAATAAAAATGCAGACACAACGATTAAGAATTGCCATTCAGAAAAAAGGTCGCCTAAGTAAAGAGTGCCAAGAGCTATTAAAGAAATGTGGAGCCAAGTTTAGTCTTATGGGTGAGCGACTAGTGGTTCACGCTGAAAATATGCCACTGGATTTATTACTGGTTCGTGATGATGACATTCCTGGTCTGGTTATGGATGGTGTAGTCGATATGGGCTTTATTGGTGAAAATGAGTTAGAGGAAGTAAGACTCGACCGAATCGCGCTTGGAGAGCCTAGTGAATTTGTTGCTCTACGCCGCCTGGACTTTGGCGGTTGTCGCTTATCCATTGCTATCGATAAAGATGAAGAATATAAGGGCCCTCAGGATTTAGCGGGCAAACGTATTGCTACGACTTACCCACATCTACTTAAAGCTTATATGGACGAGCAGGGCGTAGAGTTCAGCGCATGTATGTTAACAGGCTCGGTAGAGGTAGCACCTCGCGCAGGCCTGGCTGATGCCATTGCAGACCTAGTATCAACAGGAGCGACATTAGAAGCTAATGGACTAAAAGAAGCGGAAGTGATTTTCCGTTCTAAGGCGACATTAATTCAACGTGCTGGTGAGTTCGATGAAGATAAACAGGCTTTGATTAATAAACTGTTAACTCGTATGCAAGGCGTCATTCAGGCGAAAGAGTCGAAGTATATTATGCTTCACGCCCCGGCAGATAAATTAGAACAAGTTAAGCAATTGCTTCCCGGTGCAGAAGACCCAACGGTACTTCCTTTGTCTGCTGAAAAAAATCGTGTTGCCGTGCACCTTGTCAGTACTGAAAATCTATTTTGGGAAACCATGGAACAACTTAAAGAATTAGGCGCAAGCTCGATTCTGGTTCTACCTATCGAAAAAATGATGGAGTAAGACATGAAAACGGTTGTTTGGCAGTCATTAAGTGAATCGCAACAAGAGTCCGCTCTGGAGCGTCCTGCCATTGCTGAAGGTGCGAATGTTACATCGGCAGTGGAAGCGGTTATCGGACAGGTTAAAGCTGAGGGCGATAAAGCTCTGCTTGAGTTAACAGAAAAGTTCGACGGGATCCGACCTGAATCTATCCGCGTTTCGCAGCAAGAGATAGACGAAGCGTCTGAGCGCTTGTCTGATAAAATGAAACAGGCATTAGAGCAAGCGCACAAGAACATTTCCGTTTTTCATAATGCACAAATACCTCAACCTTTAAAGGTCGAGACTCAGCCTGGTGTGATATGTGAGCAGGTAACTCGTCCAATTAATAAAGTGGGCTTGTATATTCCGGGCGGTAGTGCGCCGTTACCTTCAACCGTACTTATGTTAGGTGTCCCCGCTCAAATTGCAGGTTGTAAAAAAGTGGTACTTTGTTCTCCACCGCCAATTGCCGATGAAATTCTTTATGTTGCCAAGCTGTGTAACATTGATGAGGTTTACAACATTGGTGGTGGGCAGGCGATCGCTGCGATGGCTTATGGAACAGAATCGGTTTCCAAGGTCGAGAAAATTTTCGGACCAGGAAACGCCTATGTGACGGAAGCGAAACGTCAGGTAAGTAACGATTTTCGGGGTGCGGCAATTGATATGCCTGCAGGTCCTTCTGAAGTATTGGTTATCGCCGATGATAGTGCCAACCCTGAATTTATTGCTGCAGATCTGCTTAGTCAGGCAGAGCATGGGCCAGATTCCCAAGTGGTGCTATTAACATCGTCACCAATCATTGCGGATAAGGTTGCCGATGCCGTACAAGCGCAGCTCAAATTACTGTCACGAAGTGACATTGCAGAACAAGCGCTAGGTTCTAGCCTTATTGTGGTTACAGAGTCAGTGACGCAAAGTATTTCGATCTCAAATTTTTATGGTCCAGAGCATTTGATTGTTCAGACACGTAATCCAAGAGAACTATTACCACAGTTAGACAATGCAGGTTCTATTTTCCTAGGTGACTGGTCACCAGAGTCTGCCGGTGATTATGCATCAGGTACTAACCATGTGTTACCAACTTACGGTTATACACGAACCTATTCTAGTCTGGGTCTAGCGGATTTCTGTAAACGAATGACAGTACAAGAGCTAACATCGGATGGCTTAAAAGGCTTAGCGCCTACAGTTGTAACTATGGCAGAAGCCGAAGGACTGGACGCTCATAAACGGGCGGTAACCATTCGGGTAGAAGCGTTAGAAAAAGGGGCTTAGTATTATGGAAAAACTGGCGCGAAAACAGGTTCAGAAGTTAACCCCTTATTTGTCTGCCCGACGCATCGGTGGTACGGGAGATGTATGGTTAAATGCAAATGAATCTCCATTTGATAATCAATATGTTGCCAACTTTGACGGTTTAAACCGGTACAGTGAATGTCAGCCTGAAGAGTTAATCCAGGCCTATGCAGACTATGCGGGTGTTGAAGCGGAGCAAGTACTGACTTCTCGTGGTGCGGATGAAGGTATTGAGCTTTTGATTCGGGCTTATTGTGAGCCCGGAGAAGACGCCATTTTGTATTGTCCTCCGACTTATGGAATGTACGCTATTAGTGCAGAAACCATTGGTGTGGAGCGTAAAACAGTACCTCTGACGAAAGACTGGCAGCTGAACCTGGATGAGATAGAGCAGAATTTAGATTCGGTTAAACTCATTTTTGTTTGCAGTCCGAATAACCCGACTGGCAATTTAATAGCACGCGAAGATATTATTTCACTTTTGGAAATGACCAAAGATAAAGCGATTGTCGTCATGGACGAGGCTTATATCGATTTTTGCCCAGAAGCATCAACGAAAGACTTGCTGGCGTCTTATGAAAATTTAGCGATTCTAAGGACGCTTTCAAAAGCATTCGCGTTAGCAGGGCTACGTTGTGGTTTTACCATAGCAAACCAAGGGATTATCGATGTTTTACTAAAAGTAATCGCCCCTTATCCTGTTCCAATTCCTGTTGCTGAAATCGCGACTCAAGCGTTATCTGGGGAAGGGCTTGAACGAGTTCAGTTTCAGGTAGAAACCTTGAACCAGAATAGAGCATTTCTAGCAAAAAACCTCTCATCCATTGCTGGTATTACCGTGTATGAAGGTTGGGGAAACTACCTGTTAATCAAGTTTCAGGATGGGGATAAGTTATTTAAATCTGCTTGGGATAACGGCATAATTTTGCGCAATTCTCCTATAGAAGATTGTGTACGTATAAGCGTTGGAAGCCGGGAAGAGTGTGAAAAAACAGTCTCCTTTATTCAGTCACAGCTTAAAGAGAACGTAGCGTAATAAGGATATTAAAGTGAGCAATCAACAAAAAATACTATTTATAGATCGTGACGGTACATTAATTGTCGAACCCCCTGTGGACTTTCAGGTAGATCGTTTAGACAAGTTAAAACTGGAGCCTTTTGTCATTCCAAGTTTACTTGCCTTACAAGATGCCGGTTATCGTTTAGTCATGGTCACAAATCAAGATGGTCTGGGCACAGACAGCTATCCACAAGACGAGTTTGATGCTCCACAGAATATGATGATGGAGATATTCGAGTCTCAGGGCGTAAAGTTTGATGATGTTTTGATCTGCCCGCACTTTGACGAAGACAACTGCAGTTGTCGTAAACCTAAGCTTGGCATGGTGAAAGAATATCTGCAGAGCGGTAAGGTTGATTTTAAAACATCGGTGGTGATCGGTGACAGACAAACAGACTTGCAACTCGCTGAAAATATGGCGATTCGTGGTATCCAGTACAACCCGGAAACTATGGGCTGGAAAGCGATACTTCGTGATTTAACCGTGAATGAGCGTATCGCTGAAGTCGTACGAACGACAAAAGAAACTGATATTCGTGTTGCGGTAAACCTCGATACTCAAGGTGGCAACCAGATCGCTACCGGGCTTGGGTTCTTTGATCATATGTTAGATCAAATAGCGACTCATGGGGCATTTCAGTTAAAGGTAAATGTTGAAGGTGATCTGCACATCGATGATCATCACTCAGTGGAAGATACAGCACTGGCGCTCGGGCAGGCTCTAAAAGAAGCGCTTGGCGATAAACGAGGTATAGGTCGCTTCGGGTTCAGCTTGCCAATGGATGAATGCCTGGCTCAATGTGCTTTGGATTTATCGGGTCGTCCTTTTCTAAAATTTGACGCTGAGTTTAGCCGAGATTTGGTGGGGGATTTGTCAACAGAAATGGTAGAACACTTCTTCCGTTCATTAACGGATACGCTGGCATGTACACTTCACCTCACTTCGTCTGGTGAAAATGATCACCATATCATTGAAAGCCTGTTTAAAGCATTTGGTCGTACTTTGCGTCAGGCGATAAAAGTCGAAGGTACTGAACTTCCGAGCAGTAAAGGCGTTTTATAATGAATAGTGTGACCAGTAGTAAAGTTGTCATCATTGATACAGGCTGTGCGAATGTTTCATCGGTGAAATTTGCCATTGAACGGTTAGGCTATTCGGTGGTTATATCAAAAGATTCAGAAGTCGTGTTAGCCGCAGACAAACTATTTTTGCCCGGCGTAGGAACGGCTAGTGAAGCAATGAAAAACTTGCAAGAGCGAAACCTCATTGATCTAGTGAAAAAAGTGGAAAAACCGTTGTTGGGCATCTGCTTAGGAATGCAACTGCTTGGAAAACTTTCTCAGGAGAAAGGCTCAAAATCGCAAGAAAGTGTTGACTGTCTGGGGCTATGTGACGGTGAAGTGAGTCTGATGGAAACCGGAGACCTACCACTGCCACATATGGGGTGGAATACCGTAAGTGCATTGAATAATAACCCTCTGTTCAAGGGCATTGAAGAAGGTGAATATTTTTACTTCGTGCACAGTTTTGCCATGCCGGTCGGGGATTATACGATTGCGACATGTGATTACCAAAACCCATTTTCAGCGGCAATTCAAAGTGGAAATTATTATGGTGTGCAATTTCACCCTGAGCGTTCTTCAAAAGCAGGCTCTCGCCTGATCAAGAACTTCCTCGAATTATAAAAGGATTTAAAAGTGATTATTCCAGCACTCGATTTAATTGAAGGTCAGGTTGTCCGACTATTTCAAGGCGATTATGGTCAGGTAACTGAATATAAAGTAGACCCTGCAGAGCAATTTAATCTTTACCACGAAGCTGGTGCAAATTGGCTTCATCTGGTCGATTTAACCGGGGCTAAAGATACTTCAGCTCGCCAGCTCAGCTTGATAGCGAAATTATTAGCTAGTACACCTGCGAATATTCAAATTGGCGGTGGTGTTCGTACAGAGCAAGATGTTGTTGACCTATTGGATGCAGGTGCACAGAGAGTTGTCGTTGGTTCAACGGCAGTAAAACAGCCCGAGCTGGTTAAGGGCTGGATGGAGAAATACGGCGCAGAAAAGATAGTGCTTGCTTTGGATATTAATATCGACAAAAGCGGTGTTAGAAAAGTCGCTATTTCTGGATGGCAGGAAGATTCCGGAGTGACCATTGAAGCGCTTATTGAAGATTATCTAACGGTAGGGCTTACACACGTATTGTGTACAGACATATCTCGTGACGGTACGCTTGCAGGCTCAAATGTAGAACTATACATTGACCTTTGTAAGCAATACCCTCAAATACAATTCCAGTCTTCTGGCGGTATTGGCAGTCTGGCAGATATTGAAGCGCTAAAAGGGTCGGGCGTGTCAGGTGTGATTGTTGGCCGTGCATTGTTGGATGGTAAGTTTACTGCAGAGGAGGCATTTCAATGCTGGCAAAGCGAATAGTTCCATGTTTAGACGTTCGTGATGGACAGGTGGTTAAGGGTGTTCAGTTCCGTAACCATGAAATAATTGGTGATATCGTTCCTCTTGCTCAACGTTATGCAGAAGAAGGGGCTGACGAGCTGGTATTTTATGATATTACCGCATCATCCGATGGGCGTGTAGTTGATAAAAGTTGGGTTGCTCGCGTTGCCGAAGTTATTGATATTCCGTTTTGCGTTGCTGGTGGCATTAAGTCAGCAGACGATGCGGCGAAAATATTAGAGTTCGGCGCGGATAAGGTTTCAATAAACTCCCCAGCGTTAGCGAATCCACAACTGATCACGGATTTGGCTGATAAGTTCGGTGTTCAATGTATCGTTGTTGGAATTGACTCATACTTCGATAAAGAGACGGGTAAATATCAAGTCTATCAATTCACCGGAGATGAAGAGCGAACCAAAGCGACCAAGTGGGAAACCAGAGATTGGGTTCAGGAAGTACAAAAGCGTGGTGCTGGTGAAATTGTTCTCAATATGATGAACCAGGATGGCGTGCGTAATGGTTATGATATAACCCAGCTCAATATGGTTCGTGAAGTTTGTCATGTACCGCTTATCGCCTCTGGTGGAGCGGGCGAAATGGAGCATTTTGCAGAGGCCTATAAAAAAGCGAATGTAGATGCAGCACTGGCAGCGTCGGTTTTCCATAAGCAAGTCATCAATATTGGTGAACTAAAACAATATCTAAAAGCAGAAGGTGTGGAGATACGTTTATGAGTAATGTAATCAATCAAGCGAATCTTGTAGATCGTATCGACTGGGAAAAAGTGGACGGATTAGTACCGGCAATTGTGCAGGATTTTCAGTCTAGCCAAGTGTTAATGATGGGGTATATGAACCCGGAAGCGCTACAAAAAACGCTGGAGACGGAGCAGGTAACCTTTTTTTCGCGAACTAAAGAGCGGCTGTGGACTAAAGGTGAGTCATCTGGAAACGTACTTCAACTAAAGAACATTGCTCTCGATTGTGACAATGATACCTTGTTGGTTCTGGTTAATCCGGTCGGTCCAACCTGTCATACAGGAACGACAACGTGTTTTGATGCCGATAATCAGGAAGCATCACAATTGGTGTGGCTTCATCAGCTTGAATCTTTGTTGGCAGAACGAAAGGATGCAGATCCAGATTCTTCCTATACTGCGAGCTTATATGCCCGTGGCACCAAACGTATTTCGCAGAAAGTCGGCGAAGAAGGCGTTGAAGTCGCGCTTGCGGCAACGTCGGGTGACAAGGCGGAATTAGTCTGTGAATCAGCTGATCTTATCTATCATTTATTGGTATTGTTGCAAGATCAAGGCTTATCGATGAATGACGTCATCAATAAGCTAAAAGAAAGGCATAAGTAGAGAAAATTCGGTAACGGGCAACCGGACGCACTTTGTGCTACGGGTTATGGGATAAAAACTTCCGTAACCCGTAACCCGTAACCC
>DDQN01000045.1:4886-39383 GCA_002342685.1 Vibrio sp. UBA2441 | reverse complement strand
CCCGTAACCCGTAACCCGTATCGCTCCCTCACCCACAACACTTTTTATATTTTTTTCCGCTTCCACAGGGGCAGGGGTCGTTTCTTCCTACTTTAACGGCTGGCTTTTCTTCAGGGAATACACCATCAATGTAATACCATAAATGGTTTTCCTTTAAGAAACGTGAGCGTTCATGCATACAGCTTTCTACTCCGTCTTCCAGAACATAAGCCTTAAATTCAACAAAACCTTCGTCTTTATCAGGAAGTGGAGCGTCAACAATTTCGAGCTTTTGCCAATTTAAGTTTATTGATTCAGCAATGCCTTCTCGTTCTTCCTCCGCCCGGCAGCTGGAATGATAAGTACCAACCACAAAATCGACTAAACCAAGTACATGAGCACTATATCTCGCTCTCATTAACTGTTCTGGCAATAATGCGTTACCATGTTCTTTATGGATGCGTTCACAGCAGTCAGAATATTGTTCAGGACTTCCACAGGGGCAAGAGGACATAGAAATACTCCTTAGAAAACGATGATTAATACGTTTTTCTGAAAATTTGAATGTTGAAGGATAGGTGGACTGGAGTCCGGGTTCAGTTAATCCGCAGCGGCGGAAAATAGCTCTTCGGTCCAGATAATGGCTTGATCATAGCAATCGGCAATAATTTTACCATTGATATTAAGTTGCTGGCTCAGCTTAGTTACTTCGTTCCAGTCAGCGTGTTCATAGGCGATGACCAGTGATAGAACACTACCTAAGAGTCCATCTTGATTGAGCAATGCGATTTTTATTTTATCTTCGACAGGTATCGAGTCGACAACCGCTTCTAGAGACTGATCAAGCAAAGAATCCAATAACGAGAACATGCCAGTTAAAAAGGCTTGGCTTTTATAAGCGGGCTTATTTGTATTGCTAGCAATAAGTTCACAAAATCGGGCCCGTTGAATAGATAGGCTATAGAGTGATTCAGGCTTTGATTCTTGTGTTGATGCAACTGCAACTAATGAGACAAACTTTCTTAATTTTCGTTGTCCCATGTAAGCTAATGCCTGATGGAAAGATTCAATTTGAGTAGTAATGTGCGCAGATGAATTTACATATCGGAGTAATTTATAAGACAGTGAGATATCAGATGACACTATCTTTTCTACTTCATTGTAGTCTACATCATCTTGTGCAATTGCTTTGCAAAGTTGAATAACGGTTAAGAAGGATGGTTCAATACTTTTTTTCTGGATAAGCTCGGGCTTACTGAAAAAATAGCCTTGAAAATATTTGAAACCAGCAGCAACAGCTTCTTGATACTCATCATAGGTTTCTACTTTTTCGGCTAAAAATTCAATTTTGCTCCCTTTTAAACGTTCAATAAATTTGGCCGCTTTTGCAATAGGTACTATACGGATATCAAATTTGATCAGGTGAACATAGGGTAAGAATTTTTTCCATTCCGGGCTGGGAATAAAGTCGTCTAACGCGACAGTATAACCTTGTTTCGTTAGCGTTTTAATGGCATGCAGTAATTCGTCAGTTGGTTCACAATCTTCTAGAATTTCGACAACAATCTTGTCTTTAGGAAATAGTGTAGGAACTTGGTTAATCAAACTCTGATAGGGAAAGTTAACAAATCCTAATTTATCACCAATTGAGTGATACTCAGAATCCAAAAATTGCTCAGATAAAAGCCGGTTAGTTGCTAGCTCAGGTTCTACCTCAGGAAAGGTATTTTTAGGACCGTCCCGAAACAGAAGCTCGTAAGCGATAGTCTTTTTATCCCTATCCAAGATAGGTTGGCGAGCAACATAAGAATACTTCATTAGCGATAGTTATCAGAACAATATAGAGTACAGTGGATAATTATTGAATAATACGTGGTTTCTGGATAAAAACCACTAAAGCACTCTAATTCTTTGCGCTGATGAATCTTTTAAATACCAGCATTAATAAATACCAGCATTAATAAATGCTCGGCTCTCTAGCTCATATGAGCCTTCTGAAAAAGAAAGTACCGAACCATGCCTATACCAGTCACCTAATACAATGCGAGTATTGTTACCGCTATCGGTTGAAAAATGATGGATGTCGGGGCGATGCGTGTGACCGTGGATCATAAGGTTTGTGCCATGTTGTAGCATTACTCGCTCCACTTCAGCTTGATTAACATCCATAATGTCGAGCGACTTTTGCTGCTTGTCCACACTGATGTCGCTTTGAACTTTTGAGACAATTTTTTTCTTAACAAACAGCGGCAGACTTTTGTATACAAATTGCAACCAGGGCTGATGAACCTTTTCTCTGTACGTTTGGTATTTGTGATCGTCGGTACATAACGTGTCGCCATGTAAAATCACGGCTTTTTGACCATATAGATCAATAACGCTGGTCTCATTTAGCAGCGTCATGCCCGTTTCTTTTTCGAAACGTTTGCCGATCAGGAAGTCTCTATTGCCTTGAATAAAAAAGCAGGGAACACCTGATTGAGACAGCTGTTTAAACGCCGCTTTAATCGATTGATTAAAAGGGCTGTTATCATCATCACCAATCCAGAATTCAAATAAATCGCCAAGCACGTAAAGTGCATCTGCATTGATCGCTTCATTTTGCATAAAATGAAGAAAACACTCCGTGATGTCAGGACGGGAAGGGGTAAGGTGTAGATCTGAAATAAATAGTGTAGTCATAATTTATAAAAGGGAGCCTAAGCTCCCTATTGTCATTTAATCTTCGATAGTGGTGCCAGTGATAAGAACTTCTTCAAGAGGCACATCTTGATGCATGCCCATAGAACCAGTGCTAACACCTTTGATTTTTTCCACAATATCCATGCCTTCAACCACTTCGGCAAAAACACAGTAACCCCAACCGTCCATGCTTTCAGATTTGAAATCAAGGAAAGTGTTGTTGCTTACATTAATGAAGAACTGAGAGCTAGCAGAATGTGGTTCCATAGTACGCGCCATCGCTAACGTGCCTACTTTATTGCTAAGACCGTTGTTTGCTTCATTTTTGATGGATGCGCGGCTGGTTTTTTCTTTCAAACCAGAAGTCATTCCACCACCTTGGATCATGAATCCATCGATTACACGGTGAAACAGAGTGTCGTTGTAAAAGCCATCGCGGCAGTATTGTAAAAAGTTTGCACTTGTTTCTGGGGCTTTTTCTTCGTTAAGCTGAACTTTGATATCACCAAAATTTGTGTGAAGAATGATCATGATGTTTACCTTTCTATAGTTTTGATCTGAGGGTCGAATTCTAACGGAAGTTGACAGACAATCAACCATCTCGCTAATTTCAACGGATTGATAAGACAAGTATTACCTAAATCAACGGGAATTGTTATACTCTTGCTCTGTTTTAGGCCATTTAAGATTAGATTGAGATCATGCTAAAAATATATAACACACTTACCCGACAAAAAGAGGAATTCAAACCAATCACTGCTGGCAAGGTCGGCATGTACGTTTGTGGGGTAACCATTTATGATCTCTGTCATATTGGTCATGGTCGTACGTTTGTCTCTTTTGATGTTGTTTCCCGCTACTTACGTTTTCTGGGCTACGACTTAAATTTTGTACGTAATATCACTGATATCGATGACAAGATTATTAAACGTGCGGCAGAGAATAACGAAAGCTGTGATTCATTAACAGAGCGATTAATCCAGGATATGTATCAGGATTTTGATTCGCTGAATATGAAACGTCCGGACTTAGAGCCAAGAGCGACGCATTTTATTCCTGAAATTGTAGAACTTGTTCAGCGTTTGATTGAGCGAGGTTTTGCCTACGTTGCGGAAAACGGCGATGTGATGTTTGAAGTGAATAAATTTGATGATTACGGCAAATTGTCCAAACAAGATTTGGATCAGCTTCAGGCTGGTGCGCGAGTTGACGTCGAAAGTGCTAAGCGTAGCCCTTTGGACTTTGTATTGTGGAAAATGTCTAAGCCAGGCGAACCTACATGGGAATCTCCATGGGGGCCGGGTCGTCCAGGTTGGCATATTGAATGTTCTGCTATGAACTCTGCGATTTTGGGCAATCACTTTGATATTCATGGTGGCGGTTCAGATTTACAGTTTCCTCACCATGAGAATGAAATTGCACAATCATGCTGCGCCCATGATACGCAATATGTAAATACCTGGATGCATAGTGGTATGGTAATGATCGACAAAGAAAAAATGTCGAAATCATTGGGTAACTTTTTCACCATTCGTGATGTATTAAAGCATTACGATGCGGAGACGGTTCGCTATTTCTTAATGTCAGGTCACTACCGCAGTCAGTTGAACTACAGTGAAGAGAATCTTAATCAAGCGCGTTCTTCGTTAGAGCGTTTGTATACCGCTTTGCGTGGGCTGGATTCTTCAGCTGAAGCAGCGGGTGATGAGCACTATGTAAGACGCTTTAGCGAAGCAATGAATGATGATTTCAATACCCCAGAAGCTTATTCTGTGTTATTCGAAATGACCCGAGAGATAAACCGCCTAAAAAATGAAGACGTACAGCTTGCTTCACAATTGGGAGCATTAATGCGCGAATTGGCAGACGTTATCGGAATTTTGCATCAAGACCCCGAGTCATTTTTGCAAGGTGGTTCTGGCAATGATGAAGTGGCAGAGATCGAAGCATTAATTAAGTTACGTAACGATTCTCGTGCTGCCAAAGATTGGGCCAATGCAGATATGGCACGTAATAAGCTGACCGAAATGGGCATTGTGCTGGAAGATAGTGCTGAAGGGACTATCTGGAGACGCGGCTAAACCCAAAGCGAAGAAGTGTTAGAATAGAAATGTCTAACACTTCTACTTTAAGAATTTAAAATCAGGGAACACTGAGACAAACTCTATGGCACAAATGTATTTTTATTACTCGTCTATGAATGCGGGTAAGTCCACGACACTTTTACAATCTTCATTTAACTACCAAGAACGCGGTATGAATCCGGTCATTTTTACCGCAGCACTTGATGATCGCTATGGGGTTGGGAAGGTTAGTTCTCGTATTGGCCTACAATCAGACGCGCATCTTTATCGTTTGGATACCGACCTTTATGCAGAGGTTGATAAGCTAAATAAGCAAGATAAATTACACTGTATTTTAGTGGACGAGTGTCAGTTTTTGTCCAGAGAACAAGTGTATCAGTTATCTGAAGTGGTTGATAAATTACATATTCCTGTACTCTGTTATGGCTTACGAACTGACTTCTTAGGGGAGCTATTTGAAGGAAGTAAATATCTGCTTTCTTGGGCAGATAAGTTGGTTGAACTGAAAACAATTTGCCATTGTGGCCGTAAAGCGAACATGGTTATCCGTACTGACGAGAATGGAACCCCCATCTCAGAGGGCGATCAAGTTGCAATAGGCGGAAACGACAGATACGTCTCTGTTTGCCGTCAACATTACAAAGAAGCGCTAGGTAAATAGTGAGATTGGGGTCAGACCCCAACCACTCCAAATTGTTTGGCTGCATACGCGACTCGTTCTGCGGGTTTTGGATACTCTGCCGGAATACCTAAGTTTTCAATATGTTGCAATCGAGGTAGTAGACCACACCCGTTGGCAATTTGTATTGCCAGCCCGGGTCTGGCGTTTAGTTCCAGAACCATAGGGCCTTCTTCTTTGTCTAACACCATATCTGTTCCCATATAACCTAATCCTGTCATTTCCCAAGAACTGGCGGCTAATGTGAGCAACTTATTCCAATGAGGCACCTTTAGCGTAAGCAAACTTTTACCAGTATCAGGATGAAGCTCGATAGGGCGATCAAACTGAACCGCACGAACGGCTTTACCTGACGCAATGTCAACACCGACACCAACAGCGCCCTGATGAAGATTTGCTTTTCCATCGGATGCGGATGTTGATAAACGCATCATTGCCATGACCGGATAACCTTTAAATACGATTATTCGTACGTCTGGCACGCCTTCATAGCTAAAACCTTCAAAACAGTCATCAAACTTAATCAGGTTTTCCACAACGGCAACATCATTTTTTCCTCCAAGAGAGAATAAACCCGCTAGCGTATTACTGATATGCCGTTCGACATCTTGTTCATTGATCGTTGCACCTGACGGCTTGGTATAAACCCCATCTTTGTGAGAAATAATGACCAGGATCCCTTTTCCTCCACTTCCCTGAGCAGGTTTAATGACAAACCCCGGCCATGTTTTGACCATCGCGTGTACCTGCTTAACCTCTGCTTGATGGCTTATTACGCCAATAAGTTTTGGTACTGTCGCACCGGCTCGCTCCGCAATGATCTTGGTTTTTAATTTATCGTCAACCAATGGGTATTTTGAACGGTCATTGTATCGACCTATATAGCTGTGGTTTCTTTGGTTCATACCCATAATGCCTTTATCCCTTAATTTAAAAGGGGAGATAAAACTTCCTAGCATAGGCTCAACCCTCCGCTAAAGGTTTAAATCGACGCAGCTCTGTCAGGCGATAACCGGTGTAGTTGCCCAATAACAAAATGGCGGCCAGAATGATCAGTTGAATTCCGATAAAGTTGAACGTCAGGTGCTGAATAAACCCGTTTGTCATAGCCAGATAAACGATGACAGCCGTTAGTAAAGAGCCTCCTCCCTGAACAACAACCTCTTTTGCACCTTCTTCCTCCCAAAGAATGGACATTCGTTCAATCGTCCAGGACAAAATAATCATAGGGAAAAAGGTGATACTTAGTCCTTCGGTGAGTCCAATTCGAAAAGCCACGACAGTAAATACGGAGATAATGAGTATCACTGTAATAATGACGGCTGATATTCGGGCTACAAGGAGCAAATTCAACTTAGATAAGTAGCTGCGGATGATCAGCCCCGTACCAACTATCAGCAAGAAGCCAACGATGCCAGTGAGCAATTGCGTTTGAACAAACGCAACGGCGATTAATACGGGCATGAAAGTTCCTGACGTTTTAAGCCCAATAATGACACGAAGAAAGACGACGATTAGTGCCCCAATAGGGATTAGCATGATGGTTTTAAACATCGCTTGCTCTTCCAGTGGCAGGCTGTGAATTGAAAAATTGATTAGGTTATCAGCATCAATCTTACTTTCTGTTGCAGATTGTGGCGAAATATCCTGAGCGATCATAGAGAAATGAACCTGACTGTTTTTGCCCCCAATAACGTCCAATAAGGAGACATTTGACTCGTCCCAAACTAACGCGTTTTCCGCCTTGCCTTGGATACCGGAATTAGGATCGAAAAGTATCCAGTTACTCCCGTTCCATACTTGGACCATTTGGGTTGTGTTCTGTCGTCGTCGGCCATCTTCCAGTGATATTACGCCAACGGTTTTATTCGCAATACCAGCATAGGAAAGCAGGCGCGATACTGTTTTTGCTATGCTCATGTCATCCAAAAGCAATGCCGCATTCTGGCTATCATCATCGTTGAGTGCTTTGATCAGCTCTCTGGTAAAAGTGGTATCGTCAGCAGAGCGCTCCGAAGCTTGCTTTACGATGGATATAACAGCGGCTTCTTGTGGTCCATCAAACGTGGGTTTTATCAATGGCTTATCGGAAGGTGGGATCGGGTCAACCTTAGCTTGGTCATCAGCTAAAAACTGAGTCTTATAATAGATAGTTTGCGGGCCATTAGCTTGTCTTATTGACCATTCGGCTCGACGACCTGCTTCAGAGTTTACGTATGAAATGCCGTAACCTGAAGAAGATGCTGATTCATTAATCAGAGTATAGCCAGCTTGTGTATTAGGGGCCGCTAACGATACCTTAGCAGGTTCCCCAATACCGTTAAATTCTATCCGGGCCTCAATATCCCATACTTGGCGTTTTTCTCCCGGAGTCCATGGAACTCCGTAGTTTTCGTGACGAGTGAAACTTAATGAAATACCCGCGACAACTAACATGGCGATAAGAAAATAAAAAGGAACTCTGGAAGTCATAAATATCCTTAATTCTAATGGTATTAGAATTATTGTATTTTTTTAGTTGATTCTGTGTGAAGGTGTTTTTTACTGACATCGACTAAAGCAATGTCTTGAATAAACTCTCTTCCCAGTAAAATAGCGTGGCTCATTTGGGAGCGATCTGCCAAAGTAAATTGCGCTTTTTCATGGATGTCCCCCAACGTTACCCACAGTTCTACCACGGCACGCTTTTCTGTGGACGGAGAAGATGATTGGCGGATTTTTGCGTAGCGCAGAATCGGTGCTTTTATCCAAACCTGTTGTTCACTTGCTATTTTTTTGTCGGATAAGTGGAATTTGACCCATTTTTGTCCATCTCTTTCAAACTCTTGAATATCTACTGCGTTGAGTGAAGAGGTTTCTGCACCTGTATCAATTCTTGCGTCAAATCGCTGCGATAAGGTGTCTACACTCACCGACTCTATTTCTCCAAGGATTACTAGGTTTTGAAAGTTAGCATTCTTGGGGATGTTAAAATGGGTATTCTTCTCAACAGGTTGTTCTTTTGGACTGTTTTTGAAAGCTGACATTTTAAACGTAGGTTTATTTTTCAAGTGTTGAATATCACCTTGTAAGGAGAGCATTTCTGATTCCAAGCTTTCAATATAGTCATTTTGATTGCTTAAACTGGATTCGAGATTAGATAGTTTCTGATTAATATTATTTTCTGATTGCAGTATTGCCGATTGGGTTGCAGTAATTTGTTCTTGGTTTGACGTTAGCGCGCACCCGGATAAAAAGGTAACGAGTAAAATAGAAGTGGCGATATTTCGCATTAGCTTTAGTTGTCCTGTGGATAGGCATTAGAAGTAGCTTGTAATCCAAGGATTTTAACCAACAAAAAAGGGTGCGAGAAGCACCCAAATGTCAGCATTTAGTCATAATTCAGGCGTTATGTTAGGGTTTTGTCGCGACGAGTACCGCTCGTCTTGGTGCTGGATAACCTTCAACGGTTTTACTTGGATCGGTTGGATCCAGGTAATCAGGTAGAGAGTTATGAGTCATCCAATCTGTTGTTCTTTGTTCACCCGTGGTGGTGACATTTTCATCGACAATTTTTACATCGACAAAACCGCACGTTTCTAACCATACTTTGAGTGCTTTAGCCGAAGGGAAGAAATAGACATTACGCATTTGCGCATATCTACCTGCAGGCACGAGAACAGCGTTTTCATCACCGTCTATAACTAATGTTTCCAGTACCAGCTCCCCACCAGAAACCAATTGGTTCTTTAACTGGATTAGGTGATCAAGTGGTGAACGTCGGTGGTAAAGAACCCCCATGCTGAATACCGTATCAAAAGCCTTAAGCTCAGGAAGCTGTTCTATACCTAATGGCAGTAGGTGAGCACGTTGATCGCCTCCCATCAACTTTCGAATGGCCTCGAACTGAATTAAAAACAGGTGGGCCGGGTCAATACCAACACATAAGCGAGCGCCTTCACCTAACATGCGCCACATGTGATAACCGTTGCCACAGCCAACATCTAAAATGGTCCGGTTTTTCAGTGGAGAAATATGAGGCAGTACTCGATCCCATTTCCAGTCAGAGCGCCATTCAGTATCAATATGAATATCGTGAAGGGTATAGGGGCCTTTTCGCCATGGATGAAACGTTTTGAGCAGGTTTTCTAATTTTTTCTGTTCACCGCTAATCAGAGGCTGGTTGTTGGATAGCGTAACAGAGCTAGCCAGCTCAATATTGTCAGGCTTACTAGTCGGTATCTTTTTGAGCGCTTTAAGCCAACGCTCAAAGTCACCATGATCCGCATTTTGCCAATCTGTGAGTTGTTGAGGCAGTGTATTAAGCCATGGCTGCAAGACAGGGTCCTGCGCAATAAGTTGATAAAAACTAGAAAAATTGAACATGAAAAATCGCTATAGTATAAAAATCGGTTATGGGTTACGGGTTATGGGTTACGGGTTACGGGTTATAGGCTATAGGCTATAGGTTATGGGTTCAATAATCCCAAGACCCAAGACCCAAGACCCAAGACCCAAGACCCATGACCTTAATCACTTTATCGCAAACATGGAGCCAAAATTAAAACACTGGAACCAGAGCTCGACGCTGGAGAAGCCAATGCTGCTTAAACGTTGTTTGTGTTGAGGTATAGAGTCTGGGATCAACACATTTTCAATTGCACTGCGTTTTTGACTTATTTCCAGTTCACTGTAACCATTTGCGCGTTTGAAATCGTGGTGCAAATCGACAAGTAGTTCATTCGATTTTTCGTCATCAAAGACGTACTTTTCAGAGAGAATTAAAATACCACCGGGACGAAGGCCAGAATATATTCGCTCCAGCAGGTTTTGCCTATCCTCAGGGGAAAGAAATTGCAGAGTAAAATTAAGCACAACCATACTTGCATTTTCAATCGCAACATCACGAATATCAGCTTCAATCACATCAACCGGAGTATCTGAGCGATAGGCGTTGACGTGAAGTTTGCAGCGTTCAACCATGGCTTTAGAGTTATCGATAGAAACGATCTTACAACCTTCCTGATGGATATTGCGGCGTATCGATAGTGTTGCTGCACCGAGTGAACAACCAAGGTCATAAACAGTACTGTTGGGTTTTACAAACCGCTCTGCAAGCATACCTATGGCAGAAATAATATTGCTATAGCCGGGCACTGAACGTTGAATCATGTCAGGAAACACCTCTACAACACGTTCATCAAAGGAAAAATTTCCGATGTTGTCGATTGGAGAAGAGAATATGTTGTCTTGATTGCTCATAGAACAGCTGCCTTATCTAACAAAGCGTATAAAATGGGGGCACATTTTAAGGAAAAAAAGTGGTGCTGTCATCAAAGGCGGAGCGATCTTATGTATTTCCATACCATTTGACCTCAAATAGTGCTGGTTCAATATCGAAATCAGTGGAAAAGTCGCTGAAACTGGTGGTTTTATAGCCTAATGCATTCAAACTGTCATAAATTACAATAAAAAGTTGTTGTAAAGGTCGATTTTAGGCCGCATTCCGAGTATAAATGTGGGTTTGCATTGGCAGTATAATTGGTCGGTATATTTACTTATACAGATTAAAATTAATCTGTCGTCATTTAGCTAATTTATAGAGAGATTGGGAATTTCATTATGCGTACCCAGTATTGTGGTCACCTGAACAAGTCCCTTGTAGGACAAACTGTAGAACTTTGCGGTTGGGTTAACCGTCGTCGTGATTTAGGCGGTCTTATCTTTGTTGATATGAGAGATCGTGAAGGCATCGTTCAGGTAGTAGTAGACCCGGATATGAAGGATGTATTTGAAGTTGCCAACCAACTAAGAAACGAATTTTGTATTAAGTTCACTGGTGAAGTTCGCGCTCGCCCTGAAAGCCAAATCAATAAAGACATGATAACGGGCGAAGTAGAGGTACTAGCGACAGGTCTGGAGATTATTAATCGTTCAGACGCATTACCTTTGGACTTCAACCAAACCAACACTGAAGAGCAGCGCCTGAAGTTCCGTTATTTGGACTTGCGCCGCCCAGAGATGAGCAATCGAATTAAACTTCGCGCTAAAGCGTCTAGTTTTGTTCGTCGTTTCTTAGACAGTAATGACTTTTTAGATATCGAAACACCAGTGTTAACCAAAGCAACGCCGGAAGGTGCACGTGATTACCTAGTGCCAAGCCGTGTTCACAAAGGTAGTTTCTACGCACTTCCTCAATCTCCGCAGTTGTTTAAGCAGTTGCTGATGATGTCTGGTTTTGACCGCTATTATCAGATCGTAAAATGTTTCCGTGATGAAGATTTACGTGCAGATCGTCAACCAGAGTTCACTCAAATCGATATCGAAACTTCTTTTATGTCTGCGGATCAGGTACGAGATGTTACTGAGACAATGATTCGTGAGATGTGGCAGGAACTGCTTAACGTCGACCTAGGTGAATTTCCGGTAATGCCATTTTCTGAGGCGATCCGTCGTTTCGGTTCTGATAAGCCCGATTTACGTAACCCATTAGAATTAGTGGATGTTGCAGACTTGGTAAAAGACGTTGAATTCAAAGTCTTCTCTGGTCCGGCAAACGATGAAAAAGGTCGCGTAGCGGTTCTTTGTGTACCGGGTGGCGCTAAGTTGTCTCGTAAACAAATTGATGAGTACGGCAAATACGTAGGCATCTATGGTGCGAAGGGTTTGGCGTGGATGAAGGTCAACGACAAAGAAGCGGGTCTGGAAGGCATTCAGTCTCCTGTGGCCAAGTTCTTGTCAGAAGAAATTATTAATTCTCTTCTAGAGCGTACCGGTGCTGAATCGGGCGACATCATCTTGTTTGGTGCAGATAAAGCACACACGGTTGCGGAAGCGATGGGTGCACTACGTTTGAAAGTAGGTATCGATTTAGAAATTACCGATACTTCAGAGTGGAAACCACTTTGGGTCGTTGACTTCCCTATGTTTGAAGAAGACGACGAAGGTAATTTGCATGCAATGCATCACCCGTTTACATCGCCGTTAGGTGTTACAGCGCAAGAGCTTAAAGCAAATCCTGCTGGGTCAAATTCTAACGCTTACGATATGGTCATTAATGGCTATGAAGTAGGTGGTGGCTCTGTTCGTATTCATAATGCGGAAATGCAGTCGACAGTATTTGATATCCTGGGTATCGAAGAAACAGAGCAACGCCTGAAGTTTGGTTTCTTGCTTGATGCACTTAAATACGGTACTCCACCTCATGCTGGACTTGCATTCGGTCTTGACCGTTTGGTTATGCTTCTGTGTGGAACTGAGAACATTCGTGATGTTATCGCTTTCCCTAAAACAACCACTGCGGGTTGTTTGCTAACAGATGCGCCAAGTTTGGCTAACCCGGCTGCACTTGAAGAGTTGGCAATTGCAGTGAAACTGGCTGAAGAAAAAGAGAAGTAAATCCCTTTTTCTGTATAGCAAATCAAAGCGAAGATTTATCGTCTAATAAAAATGCCCTATAAGGGCATTTTTAGTTTATAGAAGAGATGGTATGTTTATTATCGGTAATCGGTAATCGGTAATCGGTAATCGGTAATCGGTAACCCCATAACCGGTCACCGATTTTTCGATCACTGTAACTTTAGGTATTTATGTCCATTATTTTGGGAATCGATCCCGGCTCACGCATCACAGGCTATGGCGTAATACGTCAGGAAGGCAGACACCTGCAATATCTTGGTAGTGGGTGCATACGTATGTCTGAGGGTGACTTACCCGGACGTTTGAAGCAGATTTATGCAGGAGTAACTGAAATCATTACTCAGTTTCAACCTGATGATTTCGCCATTGAACAGGTTTTTATGTCCAAAAATGCGGATTCTGCTTTGAAGTTAGGCCAGGCGAGAGGAAGTGCCATAGTTGCTGCCGTGAATGCGGACCTGCCAGTCTATGAGTATGCAGCCAGGCTTATTAAACAAGCGGTGGTAGGAACGGGTGGGGCGGACAAAGCTCAGGTTCAGCATATGGTGATGAGCATGTTGAAACTGCCATCTAAGCCACAGGCTGATGCCGCAGACGCATTGGGTGTCGCCATTTGTCATGCAAATACCAATAAAACACTCATTGCATTGGCTGGTAAAGCGACCAGTGCAAAAAAAGGCCGGTATCGCTAGTTCACAATGACTTGTAACTGTTGAGGTTAAATGAGCAATGCACTGGATATTTGTCCAGTAATTAATTATTATGCTGAAATTGTAAAAAATTAGGAAATTAAAACGTGATTGGACGCCTTCGTGGAATTCTTATAGAAAAACAGCCACCAGAATTGCTTATTGAAGTGAGCGGAATTGGCTATGAAGTACAGATGCCAATGAGCTGTTTTTACGAGTTACCAGAAATCGGCCAGGAAGCGGTTGTTTATACCCATTTTGTTGTACGTGAAGATGCACAACTGTTATATGGTTTTAACACAGTTAAAGAGCGAGCATTATTCCGAGAAGTGATTAAAGCGAATGGTGTTGGACCTAAACTAGGATTGGCTATTTTGTCCGGTATGACCGCTGCACAGTTTGTATCATGTGTGGAAAGGGAAGATGTTTCGACTCTGGTTAAGTTACCGGGTGTTGGCAAAAAAACCGCTGAACGTTTAGTGGTAGAAATGAAAGACCGTTTGAAAGGCTGGGGTGCAGGTGATCTGTTTACACCAGCTACAGATGCCGCACCTGTTGATAGTGCACCTGTCGGTGAAATAAGTCAGAATGCTGAAGATGAAGCGGTTAGTGCATTGATTGCACTGGGCTACAAACCTCAGCAAGCATCTAAAGTCGTTTCAAAAGTAGCGAAACCAGATATGTCTAGTGAGTCTGTTATTCGTGAAGCATTAAAATCCATGGTCTAGACGTTAGGTCTAAGGCAAAGAGAGTAAACAATGATTGAAGCTGATCGCCTAATCGCACCTGAAAATCCTGTTTTTAAAGATGAAGACGTCATCGATCGCGCTATTCGGCCAAAAAAATTGGCCGACTATCAAGGTCAGGATCATGTTCGCAGTCAAATGGAGATCTTCATAAAAGCAGCTCAGATGCGAAACGAAGCACTTGATCACCTGCTTATATTTGGGCCTCCCGGTTTGGGTAAAACCACGTTGGCAAATATCGTTGCTAATGAGATGGAAGTAAATATCCGTACCACATCCGGTCCAGTACTAGAAAAAGCGGGCGATTTGGCAGCACTGCTGACCAACCTAGAAGAAAATGACGTATTGTTTATCGATGAGATCCATCGACTTAGCCCAATGGTCGAGGAAGTACTGTATCCGGCGATGGAAGATTACCAGTTGGATATTATGATTGGTGAAGGGCCCGCAGCCCGATCAATCAAAATAGATCTACCTCCTTTTACCTTAATTGGCGCGACAACTCGGGCTGGTTCACTGACCTCGCCTTTGAGGGACCGTTTCGGGATAGTACAGCGCCTTGAATACTATAAAGTTGAAGACTTACAACATATTGTTCAACGTAGTGCAAGTTGCCTGGAATTATCGATGGAGCCTGCTGGTGCATTGGAAGTTGCAAGGCGAGCTCGAGGTACACCCCGAATCGCCAATCGTCTGTTAAGGCGAGTAAGAGATTATGCCGAAGTAAAAGGTGACGGACATATATCAGCGGACGTCGCAGACAAGGCACTTGATATGCTTGATGTTGATAGTCAGGGTTTTGATTATATGGATAGAAAACTTCTTCTGGCAATCATAGAAAAATTTTCAGGTGGACCAGTTGGCTTGGATAACCTTGCTGCTGCTATTGGTGAAGAGAAAGACACCATTGAAGATGTACTAGAGCCGTACTTAATTCAACAAGGGTATCTGCAAAGAACGCCAAGGGGACGAATTGCGACTAACCGCGCTTATTTGCACTTTGGCCTCATTCGAACAGACGACTAAATCACGCTAATAAAATGGCCAAACTCCTAAACGTTTGGCCATTTCGAATCATTTCGAAAACATCCCACGTCACATATTAGTAAATATATTAACTAAATTTACAGATAGTTCTGAAATAAAAATGGTTATTTGTAACTCGATTTATATTCCATCTGGTTATACTTAGCTGTATATAACTTGACCCATATCAATTATCCGGGCGCCAAGCACAAATCAAACTCGATCTATTGATTTAAATCAAAGCGAAATAAACCGGAAATAATCTTTGAATCCGTATTCAATTGGAAGTAATATTAGCGGCAGCTATATTAGATTAAACTTAACAAAAAATCAACCAAAAAAGCACAGAGCATTAACATGGTAACCTGTTCGTTACATTAATGTTTTCGCTAGCAACCAGTGCTTAGGATTGGTGCAATTTGCATTAGTGTCATTTTTCGGCACAAAAGGAGTTACTATGATTGACTTAGTCGATCTGTCGCGGTTTCAGTTCGCTCTTACAGCGATGTATCACTTTTTATTTGTTCCACTGACTTTGGGTATGGCGTTTTTGCTCGCCATCATGGAGTCCCTTTATGTCATGACCGACAAGCAAATCTACAAGGACATGACCAAGTTCTGGGGTAAGCTGTTCGGTATTAACTTTGCCCTTGGTGTCGCTACTGGCTTAACCATGGAATTTCAGTTCGGTACCAACTGGTCCTACTATTCTCATTATGTAGGCGATATTTTCGGTGCCCCGCTTGCTATTGAAGCTTTAGTCGCATTTTTCCTCGAATCTACATTTGTTGGCCTGTTCTTTTTTGGCTGGGATCGACTGTCTAAACGCCAACACCTGGCGGTTACTTGGTTGGTTGCCCTAGGCTCAAACTTCTCAGCACTTTGGATACTCGTTGCGAATGGCTGGATGCAAAACCCAGTCGGTGCAGAATTTAACTTCGAATCCATGCGTATGGAAATGGTCAGTTTTGCAGAGGTTGTTCTAAACCCTGTAGCTCAGGTTAAATTTGTTCATACGGTAGCCTCTGGTTATACGTGCGGAGCGATGTTCATTCTTGGCGTCAGTTCATACTACCTGTTAAAAGGTCGAGATGTTGCGTTTGCTCGTCGTTCATTTGCAATCGCCGCTTCTTTTGGTATGGCTTCAATACTCTCGGTCATAGTACTTGGAGATGAATCCGGCTATGAATTAGGTGATGTGCAGAAAGTGAAACTAGCTGCAATAGAAGCTGAATGGCATACAGAAGAAGCGCCTGCGTCGTTTACTGTTTTGGGTATTCCAAACCAAGAGACAATGCACACCGATTACGCCATTAAGATCCCATATATGATGGGGATTATAGCGACTCGTTCTTTTGACACTCAGGTAACAGGCTTAACTGACCTGAAACTGGAGCATGAACAGCGCATCCGTAATGGTATGTACGCGTATGGACTTTTGGAAAAACTTCGTGCCGGTGACAAGTCCGAGCAGAACATTAAAGCATTTGATGACGTTAAAGTTGACCTAGGTTATGGCTTGCTGCTTAAGCGTTACACAGACAATGTTGTCGATGCAACTGAAGAACAGATTCAGTCCGCAGTAGATGACTCTATTCCAACAGTATGGCCTCTATTCTGGGCATTCCGCATCATGGTCGGTTGTGGATTTATTATGTTGTTTGTTTTCGGTGCCGCATTTGTGCAGACATGCCGACAAAAAATCGAACACAAGCCATGGATATTAAAAGCCGCTTTATTTGCTATCCCACTACCTTGGATTGCCATCGAAATGGGTTGGTTTGTGGCTGAGTATGGGCGTCAACCATGGGCTGTAGGTGAGATATTACCTGTGAGTGTTGCCGTGTCCTCATTGTCCGAAAGCGACTTATGGATCTCGATATTTGCGATCATTGCATTATATACAGTGTTTTTAATTGCCGAAGCATATTTGATGGTGAAATTTGCACGTAAGGGCCCAAGTAGCTTAAAGACAGGACGTTATCACTTTGAACAGAATGGTGACACTGAGCAAGATAAAGTTAACCGTCAAGTAGAAGCGTAAGAGGGAGAGAAGACAATGTTTGATTACGAAATGTTGCGTTTTATCTGGTGGGCATTAGTAGGTGTACTGCTCATTGGTTTCGCTATTGCCGATGGATTTGATATGGGGGTTGGTGCACTTATCCCTGTTATAGGCAAAACTGACGTTGAACGTCGTATTATGATTAATTCAATTGCTCCGCACTGGGACGGCAATCAGGTTTGGTTGGTGACTGCTGGTGGTGCATTGTTCGCAGCGTGGCCTCTAGTTTATGCCACGTCGTTCTCTGGTTTTTATTTCGCAATGATTCTAACGCTGGCCGCTTTATGGTTACGCCCGCTCGGCTTGGATTATCGTTCAAAAATAGAAGATAAGAAGTGGCGTAATAGCTGGGATATTGCCATCAGCGTATCTGGCTTCGTACCACCAATTATATTTGGTGTAGCGTTTGGTAACTTGCTTCAGGGCGTTCCGTTTACGCTAAATGAACTGATGATGTCGAGTTATCATGGTTCGTTCTTTGGGCTGCTGAACCCATTTGCACTCGTATGTGGCTTGGTAAGTTTAAGCATGTTCTTGCTTATGGGAACAACGTGGTTGCAGATGAAGACAACAGGGCCGGTATATTCTCGCGCACGTGCAATCACACAGTTTGTGGCGCTGGCAGTAACCGTTCTGTTTGTCGTTGCTGGCTTCTGGATTCAGGGCATTGATGGTTATGTGATTCAAGGCGAAATCGATACTCTGGCTGCGTCTAACCCATTAAACAAAGAGGTTATTCGCGAAGCAGGAGCCTGGATGGTTAATTTTGAAAATTATCCACTGATGTGGATAGCGCCAGCGCTGGGTGCGGTGATGCCACTTATCGCTATTTTGGCAACGCGCATAGAAAAGGCTGGATTAGCTTTTCTAGCGGCAAGTTTAACCGCTGCAGGGGTAATCTTGACTGCTGGATTTACCATGTTTCCGTTCGTAATGCCGTCTAGTCTTGAACCAAGTCATAGTTTAACTATGTGGGATTCCACATCCAGTGAACTTACCCTGCAGATCATGACGGGTGTTGCGGCTATCTTCGTGCCTATTATTTTGTCTTATACCGCTTGGTCGTATTATAAAATGTATGGTCGCCTTGATGAAAAATTCATCGAAGAAAACAAAAACTCACTTTACTAAGGAGCATTATTATGTGGTATTTTGCATGGATTTTAGGCGTATTACTTGCTTGTTCATTTGGTATTGTAAATGCGCTTTGGTTAGAGCACTCCGAGATGATGGATAAAGATAGTGAATGATCTGGCTTCCCAAATCGCCCGATGGAATAGGCCGATAGAGAACGTCTTTTTTAAGGCTCTATCTTTTATTCTTGCAATAGGTCATGCGGGTCTGGTGATGTGGGAGCCTGCTCAATATTCAGAATCTATTGGTGGGTTAAATTCGCTGACGGGCCCTCTTCTTATCTGGGGTATCTGTTCGGGTGTGATCTTTGGTATAGGGTTTACTCCTAGAAACTGGTATTGGAAGCTATTATTTAATCCTTATATCTGTTTGAGTATTTTGTCATACCTAACCCTCTGTTATTTATTTGCATAAATTTCGTTCGAATTGAAGTAAACCGCCGTGGTTTACTTCAATTTTTCATTTTATGATCTCAAAAAACATTATCTGCATCGTACTCACTACCTTGATGAGGTATAGTGACTAATTATTCTAATTTTTACTTTGGTATTAGTTGTGCAGGATATAACAACATCAAGTTTCCACTGGCCTGTAGTCGTCTATTACGAAGACACTGACGCTGGCGGGGTTGTGTATCATTCGAATTATTTAAAATATTTTGAAAGAGCAAGAACAGAATTGCTCCGTTCTGTTGGTGTTTCCCAGCAGAATTTGCTCGAACAAAATATTGGTTTTGTGGTTCGTCATATGGATATCGACTTTTTGCAAGGAGCGAAGCTCGATGATCACCTCACTGTTACAACTCACATCTCCGAATTAAAGAGAGCATCTCTTACGTTTTGTCAGGAGATCGTCAATCTTAACGAGCAGATATTGTGTAAAGCCTCGGTTAAGGTAGCATGCGTCAACAGTCAAAAAATGAAACCTCAAGCTATTCCAAGTTCAATAATTGCGGAGTTAAACCAGAGTGAACGCTGAAATCTCAATTCTAGACCTGTTTTTACAAGCGAGCTTACTCGTTAAAATAGTTATGCTTATTTTGCTAGGTATGTCCGTCGCCTCGTGGGCGATGATCATTCAGCGAAGTAAGGTGCTTTCTGTGGCGATGAAAGAAACTAATGCATTTGAAGATAAATTTTGGTCCACTCAAGACCTGTCCAAGCTTTATCAGAAAGTGAAAGAACGTAAAGAGGACATCTCCGGAAGCGAAGAAATCTTTTATTCAGGTTTTACTGAGTTTGCCCGATTACGAAGAACCGCGGGTTCATCTCGTGAGTCTGTAATGGAAGGTACAGGTAGAGCAATGCGTGTTAGCGTTTCTCGCGAAGTTGATTCATTGGAAACAAGCTTACCTTTTTTAGCGACAGTCGGTTCTATTAGTCCGTACATAGGTTTGTTCGGTACAGTATGGGGCATAATGCACGCCTTTATCGCTCTCGGGCAGGTGAAACAAGCGACACTAGCAATGGTTGCTCCTGGTATTGCAGAAGCTTTGGTGGCAACAGCTATGGGGCTATTTGCCGCAATTCCTGCTGTAATGGCCTATAACCGTTTGAGTACGCGAGTAAGTAAACTTGAACACTCATACGCTACATTTTCTGAAGAGTTCCACAGTATTCTTCACCGTCAAGCCATGAGTGATAAGGAATAGTCATGGCTGGCTATCAACCCAAAAAACGCAAATTAACGGCTGAAATCAATGTGGTTCCATACATTGACGTGATGCTGGTATTGCTAATTATATTTATGGTGACATCACCTTTTGTCACTCAGGGGGTGGATGTTGAACTACCAGCAACGTCAAGTGCAAAACCTGCGTCAGACTTAGCCGGAGACAGTGACGCTAGCTTCATTATCGTTGAGATAGATAAAGAAGGAAACTTAGGGCTAAGTGTTAACAATGAAGAGGTTCAGCGAGGACTAACACTCCAAGATATGATTGTGAGAGTAAAGGCCGAACTATCATTGTCACCAAAATCTCCTGTCGCCGTTGGTGGTGATTCTGCTACCCCTTATTCAGACGTGGTTCTGGTATTAGATGAGCTTAACCGGGCAGGCATTGAAAAAGTTGGCTTGTTAACGGAAATCAAGGAATAGTATTAGTTGCAGATGAAACAAAATAAAAACTACCCATCCGCAATCATAATCTCAGTAGCGCTCCATTTGGCGTTAGTGGCTGCATTATTGTGGGGGACAGATTTCAACATGTCTAAGCCTACGCCTTCAGGTGGATTGGTTCAGGCGGTGGTTATTGATCCCAACGTAGTGAAAAGGCAAGCGAGCGAAATTCGTACTAAAAGAAATGCAGCGGCCAAAGCAGAAAAAGAACGTTTAGACAAATTGCGTAAACAGAGTGCGCAATTGGAAAAAAACCGTAAAGCGGAAGAAGTCAGAATCCGTAAGCTGCAGGAAGATAAAGCAAAAGCAGATATAGCAGCACGAGAGTCAGAAAAACAGCGTAAAAAAGAGCAGGAAAAAGTTCGTGTTGAAAAAGCGCTGGCAGCTAAAGCAGAAGCTGAACGTAAGGAAAAACAACAAGCTGTAAAAAAAGCAGAACAAGAAAGAATTGCTAAGCGTAAAGCCGTTGAAAAAGCAGAGCAAGAACGAATCGTAAAACAGAAAGCGGTAGATAAAGCGGAAAAAGAGCGTTTGGCCAAAGAAGAAGCGGTGAAACAAGCACAAGAAAAAGCGCGAGTTGAAAAAGAGAGAGCAGCAAAAGCAGAAGCCGACCGCATTGCAAAAGAGAAAGCTGCAGCTATTGTCGCTGAAAAAGTGAGAAAAGAGAAAGCTCGCCTTAAGCAACTAGAACGTGAACGGAAAGAACAAGAATCGGCCTTAGGTGATATCTTTGCTGGTTTAGAGCAAGAATCGTCGCAGAACCTGTCGGCGAAACAACGATTTGTTGCTTCCGAAGTGGACAGATACGGTGCTATTTACAGACAGTTAATTGAAAACAACCTGTTGATGGAAGAATCTTATCGAGGGAAATCTTGTAAGTTGAATTTAAGATTGCTACCAACAGGGAAAAATGCCATTTTAAGCGATGTTAAGGTGTTAGGAGGGGATACAAGAGTTTGTGCTGCTACTAAAAGAGCCGTGGCTCAGGTACGAAGTTTCCCGCTACCAGAAGACAAAGAGATTATCGAACAACTTAGAAACATCAATTTAACGTTTGCGCCAGAGTGATAAGGGAAGGGAGAAGTAGTGATTAAAAAACTGATTACAGGATTACTTATTCTAAGTGCAGGGATAGCGAATTTTGCTCATGCTGCGTTAGAACTAGTGATTACCGAAGGTATAAATTCCGCCCGTCCTATTGCGATAGTACCGCTTCAATGGGAAGGGTCAAAAAAGTTACCACAGAATATATCTTCAATAGTGGCATCCGATCTTCAGCGTAGCGGTAAGTTTAGCCCTATTGCGGTGAACAAAATGCCGCAGACACCTTATACAGATGTTGACGTGAATTTTTCCGCATGGACAAAGTTAGGTGTGGATGCAATGCTCACTGGTACAGTGACACAAAATGCACAGGGTAAGTACATTATTGACTACCAGTTGATTGATGTCGTTAGGGGGCAATTAACCAATGGTCAGAGCAAAGCGTTAAACGCCGCAGGCGATCTGGTACTGTCCAAAGATCATATTCTGTTTCACAAAAAATCAATTCCGTTAACAGCCAGCCAGTTGCGTAAATACTCACATAAGATTGCCAATTTCGTTTATGAGCAATTAACGGGTGAGCGCGGTGCATTTCTAACTCGAATTGCTTACGTTGTGGTGAATGATAAAGATAAATACCAATATCAGTTAAGAGTCGCGGATTATGACGGCTATGATGAACGCTTAGTGTTGCGATCTAAACAACCGTTAATGTCTCCAGCCTGGTCTCCTGACGGCCGCCAACTTGCTTATGTCAGCTTCCAAAATGGCCGTGCAGAAATATTCATTATGGATATTTATACTGGAAAAAGAGAAAAGATAACCTCATTCCCTCGTCATAATGGTGCACCAAGATTCTCTCCTGATGGAAAAACATTGGCATTGGTTTTATCAAAAACAGGTAGCCTGCAAGTTTATACTCTGGATCTCGAAACACGAAAACTAAAACAAATAACGAGTGGTAGATCAAATAATACAGAACCTTTTTGGTATCCTGATGGACAATCATTGATATTTACCTCAGATCGGGGTGGTAAACCTCAGATATATCGAGTAAATTTGTCAGACGGTTCAACTAACCGTTTAACTTGGCAAGGTAGCCAGAATTTGGGTGGACAAATTACGCCTGACGGACGTTTCATGATTATGGTGAATAGGTCAAAGTCAGGATTTAATTTGGCAAAACAAGATCTGGAGACTGGAGCGGTTCAAGTGTTAACAAAAACACTTCTGGATGAGTCTCCTAGCATTGCCCCGAATGGTGGAATGGTCATTTATAGTTCTATCTACAGAAAGAAAAATGTACTCTCTTTAGTATCAATAGATGGTCGTTTTAAAGCTAGATTACCGGCAACAAATGGGCGAGTTAGAGCTCCCGCCTGGTCACCGTTTTTGTAGCAATTTAAGTTTTGATAAAGTAAGGAAGAAAAAAAATGCAACTTAACAAAGTTCTAAAAGGGCTACTAATTGCGCTACCAATCCTTGCAGTTACAGCATGTAGCTCAAGTGATGAAGCAACTGATGCTTCAGCTCAAGAAACAACAAACCAACAGCAGCAAACTACAACTGATAATACAGTTGTAACTCCAGTAGCTAAAGACATTCAGCTGTCTGAGCAAGAGCTAAAAGAACAAGCACTTCGTGAAACTCAAACTGTTTTCTTCGCATTTGATAATGCAACAGTTTCTGGTAACTACGAAGAGATGCTAGCAGCACACGCAGCATTCCTAAGCAAAGACCCTTCAATTAAAGTAAGTGTAGAAGGTCATGCTGACGAACGTGGTACTCCTGAGTACAACATCGCGCTAGGCGAACGTCGTGCAGAAGCCGTGTCTAAGTACCTTCAAGCACTAGGTGTTCAAGCTGACCAAATCTCAATCATGAGCTACGGTGAAGAAAAGCCACTAGTTCTTGGTCAATCTGAAGAAGCTTATGCGAAAAACCGCCGCGCGGTTATCGTATACTAATTGAGAATAGACCCATGTACAGTAACTTAAAGCGCGCTGTTTCGCTTACGTTACTGGCCAGTGCGGCGAATTTTGCATTCGCCGCACCAGCTCCAGTATCTGATTTAAACAGTAACACTTCTGCAAATACCACTTCTGTTACCCAATCAACTGCGCCTGAAACGGATGTCCAGCGATTAGAGCGCCTATTGCGTAATCGTGCAACTGTTCAGCTGAAAATGCAGCAACAGATTGATGATATGACCGCTGAGTTAGATGAACTCAGAGGGTTAGTAGAAAGAAACAGCTATGATATGAAGCAGATGCTCGACCGTCAGCGAGAGTTGTTTATTGAACTGGACAAACTTCGAAATGAAGTGAAGTCAGCTCCAAAAGACGCACCTGAAGGCTCAGCAGACACGTTAAACGATGGAACCGGTACCTTTAGTTCTGATGGAAATGAAGAAGCTGCGTATAAAAATGCAGTGGACTTAATCTTAAAGAAAAAAGATTATTCGGGTGCTATCGCTGCGTTCAAGAGCTTCCAGCAAGAATTTCCAGAATCAAACTTTACACCTAATTCCCATTATTGGTTAGGGCAACTGTATTTTGCTAAAAAGCAAGATGTGGAAGCAACGAAAAGTTTTGCCGCAGTTGTCGCTTATCAAGATTCGAACAAAAGAGCCGATTCTTTGGTGAAGCTCGGCGATATAGCAACAAGAAACAATAAACCTGATGTTGCTCGGAAATACTACCAACAGGTCATAGATGAGCACGGGAATAGCGCTTCAGCTAAAACCGCTCAGAAGAAATTGAAGTAGTCTGAGTATTAAATACGTAAGATGAAAAATAAGGTCAGCCTAAAATTGGTTATCAATTAAGGGCTGATCTCATTTATTCGGATCTAATTCTATTTAATTTTTTCGTCATTTGAGTATACAATGCTCGGATTACCGGAAGTTGCGTAGAGCAAGAGCAATGAGCCACATACTAGATTTGATTGAAACACCAGCATACCCGTTCCCTGCAAAACCTGTCCCGCTTACAGATGAGCAAACTAAATCCCATATCGAAAATATTTCGCGATTACTAAAAGAGCGTGATGCCGTACTTATCGCTCACTATTATACTGATCCTGAAATTCAGGCTTTAGCAGAGCAAACTGGCGGTTTTGTAGGCGACTCTCTGGAAATGGCGAAATTTGGTAATCGTCATCCGGCAAGCACCCTTATCATAGCCGGAGTTAGGTTTATGGGAGAGTCAGCAAAGATCCTGACACCAGAGAAGACCATTTTAATGCCAAATCTAGAGGCAGAATGTTCTCTCGATTTAGGCTGTCCTGCCGATAAATTCACCGAATTTTGTGATGCGCACCCCGATCATACTGTGGTTGTTTATGCCAATACATCTGCAGCGGTTAAAGCAAGGGCCGACTGGGTGGTAACCTCCAGCATCGCATTGGAAATTGTTGACCATCTAGACGCAGAAGACAAAAAAATTATCTGGGGACCGGATCGTCATTTAGGCTCATATATTGCCAATAAAACAGGTGCAGATATGTTGCTATGGCAAGGAGAGTGCATCGTTCATGATGAATTTTCCGCTAAAGCGCTTAAAGACATGAAAGAACAATATCCGGAAGCAGCGATTTTAGTTCATCCAGAATCTCCGGCATCAGTGGTAGAGCTTGCAGATTCGGTGGGCTCGACAAGTCAACTAATCAAAGCAGCAAAAGAACTGCCTAATCAAAAGCTGATAGTCGCAACAGATAAAGGTATTTTCTTTAAAATGCAGCAGTTAGTACCTGAAAAAGAGTTGGTTGAAGCGCCAACAGCAGGCGCTGGTGCAACATGTCGAAGCTGTGCTCATTGCCCTTGGATGGCGATGAATGGGCTAGCTGCGATAGAAAGTGCATTAACTGAAGGGGCGAGTGAGCATGAGATATTTGTTGATGAAGAGATACGACTAAAATCGTTGATTCCATTAAACAGAATGCTGGATTTTGCCGAGCAGTTAAACATGCAGGTAAAAGGCAACGCGTGATCTGATATTGGTTACCGGTGACCGGATTACCGGTGACCGGATTACCGGTCACCCCGTAACCGATAACTTACTGCTCTTCCGCTAATATCGCGCCGCGTTGGGTCAAGCCACACAACATCACAGGAATCGCGTTAAATATCTCTTCAAATTGTTCTAGCCCTTCAACACCGTGCTCTTTCAGTGCAATTAACGACGTTTCTGGATCGTATAACATACTCAATGACAAAAGAACTCCGCCAAGCAAGGCATTGTCTTCACTGGCTTCTGGCATTAGTGTTTCCCAGTCATCTCTGGCGAGCTGCCAACCTTGTAGGGCACCTTCAGTGAATGCTTTAGTCTTATCAGAAACAATCTCTTCGTCATCTAATGAGCAACCGTCTGGCCACTGCCATGTACCGTCAAGCAAAGCGGGGCGTGCGCTATTCCAGATCTCGATAACCAAATCTGCATACTCTTCGAACTGAGTTCCATCGATGAAAGGAGCGACTTCTTCTCCACCCCATAAATACGGGATCCATTCTGTTGGGTTCAAAACATTTGGAGCGGCAGCCATTGCCGTTACAAAACCGTAAGTTTGTGCTTCGTTAAGGAGTTTGCCTTCGAGCTCAGGTTGTTGGAGTAGTTCTTGTAATGTCACTGTATTTTCCGTGCGTGAATTTTTTTTCAATTCTAACACAGCCAAAGGGCCAGCTTCACGTTAGTTACTTTTAAATTTAAGGCTCAAAAGCAATTAAATTTAGATAATCCATCGGCTGCTTAGCGGTACAAATAGTGAAAGTCACTAGTTAGTAATTCAAAAATAGTGGAATATTCAAAACATTTGTTGAAAAACGGATTATAAAACTAGTTAAAATCTGTTTTAATAGCGAAATTGACTGGGTCACAGCCTGTAGTCCAGTTATATATTTCGCAACCTTGCATAATATGCAGCTTATAATGTCGTATGAGGAAGTAATGAAATCGCGCAGCCCATTTAAAGTAAGAAACGCAGCAGCAGATATGTTTGCGATGGTGGTATTCTGTTTTGTAACAGGAATGGTTGTAGAAGTGTTGATTTCAGGTATTAGTCTGGAGAAGTCTTTGGCGTCTAGGACTCTGGCTATCCCCGTTAATATTTTGATAGCTCTTCCGTACGGTATATTCCGTGACTGGATAATAAAGAAAGGTACACAGATTTCGTCAACCTCTTTTATGAAAAATACTGCCGACTTATTTGCTTTTGTCAGTTTTCAGTCTCCTGTGTATATAGCTATTCTACTGGCTGTGGGTGCAAGTCATGACCAAATCGTTGCTGCTGTAACCAGTAGCATAGCCATGTTTAGTGTATTGGGTGTACTTTATGGCTACTTTCTGGATCTCTGTCGCCGATTGTTCAAAGTGCCGGGTTACTATCAGCCAACCAGTTGATTTCGGACTAAGCAAGTATTTCTAATACCAGTGTCATGGTGAACTCGCGTAAATTGGGATTAACATTGGTATTGGGATATTCAGCGGTGTACTATTTATTCTCGGTAGCTTGGGTGTAGTTATACATAAGGAATAAGAGTGAAAGCAGAACAGCGGCACAACGAGATTGTCCGACTCGTTGAATTAAACGGAGAAGTAAACACCGACGAACTTGTTGAGCTGTTTAATGTGAGTCCTCAAACCATTCGACGAGATTTAAATGAGCTCGCTGAAGAAAATAAACTACGAAGAACTCACGGTGGAGCAACTAATTCATCCAGTTCTGAGAACTCAAGTTACAGCAACCGAAAGGTGATGCACCCAAAACAGAAAGAACAAATTGCTGCAACACTAGCCAGACACATTCCCAATGGTTCAACATTGTTTATTGATATAGGGACGACGCCCGAAGCGGTGGCACGTGCACTCACAGTGAGTCACTGCGATCTTAGGATAGTAACCAATAATATTAATGTCGCTACCATTCTAATGGAGCGTTCGGACTTTAAAGTCATATTGGCGGGTGGTGAAGTACGAAATATTGATGGCGGGGTAACTGGTGAAGCAACGCTTGATTTTATTTCCCAGTTTAGGCTTGATTTTGGTGTGTTGGGCATTAGTGGAATCGATTATGACGGATCACTGCTTGACTTTGATTATCATGAAGTAAGGGTTAAAAAAGCGATTATTGAAAATAGCCGCCAAACCATATTGGGGGTGGATCATTCGAAATTTGGTCGTAATGCGATGGTGAAGCTGGGCAACTTAAGTGAAATCAATTTAATCATTACCGATCAAATGCCACCAGAACCACTTTCTGGCATTATTGAAGAAAGCGAAACTATCATAGAAGTTGTTAATTTGTAAAAAAGGCAAGATCGGGTCTTTTTAAAATCTTCAGAAAGTAGTAACAAAGTTTACAAGTAAAATGCCAGCAACTTACTGAAATTTGTATCAGGTTTTAAGCTGGGACAATCAATAAAAAAGCCACAATAGCGAACTATTGTGGCTTTTTACTTAGTAGGGAAAGGTTAGATTAAGCTGAAGCTTCTGCAGCTTGTAGTCTTTCTTTCTCTTCTTTTTCTTCTTTTTCTTTATGGAATTTCTGCTCACCAAAGTATGCATATGCAAGACAAAGGATAGATAGACCACACGATGCTGTTAGCAGGACAAATCCACCATCCCAGCCGAAGTGGTCAACGGTATAACCTAATACGGCGTTAGCTGCGACCGCACCACCAAGGTAACCGAATAAGCCTGTTAGGCCAGCCGCAGTACCTGCAGCTTTCTTAGGAGCAAGTTCTAGAGCATAAAGACCAATTAACATAACTGGACCGTAGATTAGGAAGCCGATTGCAACAAGAGCCGCCATATCTATGCCAGGGTTACCGGCTGGGTTAAACCAGTAAACAAATACAGCGATGGTCACTAGCAGCATGAACAGGATGCCAGCAGGAGCACGACGCCCTTTAAACCATTTGTCAGAAATCCAACCACATAAAAGTGTTCCAGGGATACCAGCCCACTCGTACAAGAAATAAGCCCAAGAAGATTTATCTACGCTAAATCCTTTTGCTTCTGACAAGTAAGTTGGAGCCCAGTCGAGAACACCGTAGCGAATCATATAAACAAAGGCGTTAGCTATAGCGATTGACCAAAGTAGTTTGTTGTTTAAAACATACTTAAAGAAAATCTCTTTAGCCGTCATTTCTACTTCGTTAGATTTATCATAATTATCCGGATAATCATTCTTGTACTCTTCGATAGGAGGAAGGCCACAAGATTGAGGAGTATCACGTAACGCGAACCAGATAAAGATAGCAACTAAAGTGGCAAAGAAAGCAGGTACGTAGAATGCCGTGTGCCAATCATCATTGAATAACCACAGACCAAGAATAAACATAGGTCCGATTAAGCCACCACCGATATTGTGCGCAACGTTCCATACGGAAACCAAGCCACCACGCTCTTTACGAGACCACCAGTGAACCATGGTTCTACCACATGCTGGCCAGCCCATACCCTGGAACCAACCATTTAGGAATAGAAGAACAAACATAGCGGTAACACTGCCAGTTGCCCATGGCATAAAGCCAAAGCAGAACATCACAGCGGCCGACATTAACAGACCAAAACTTAAGAAGAACCTCGGATTAGAACGGTCAGAAACACTACCCATTAAGAACTTAGACAAGCCGTAGGCAATAGATACAGCAGATAATGCCACACCAAGTTGACCACGGGTAAAGCCTTGTTCAATTAGAAATGGCATTGCCAGGCTAAAGTTTTTTCTTACAAGATAATACCCAGCGTAACCAAAGAAAATACCCATGAATAATTGCCATCTCAGACGATTATAAGTGGGTTCTACCTGACCCTCAGGCAGACGCTCTATATGAGCTTTAGGCTTAAATATTCCAAACATTGCAATGACCTATATATTAGAGTTATTTGTGTTATTTGTGTTATTTGTGTTATTTGTGTTTAAACGAACTATGTATGTTCGTACGAGCAAATTATGACTATCTGAAAAAAATAAAATGAGAGCTGTGTTCACTTTATTTAATTCATGCTTAAAAATATTAAATGACTAGTAAACATATGATGACATAGTGTTAATAACTAATTTTAGTATGTTAAAGGTTATTAAAATCGTTACAGAAATATGACACGAATAAACGTTGCAATGTTCGTTCATCTTTTACTAGAATATAAACGAAAGCAAAAATGTTCGTTTAGAGTCATTGTTAACCATTTTGAGCGCGATATGAATTCATATACACGATTTGAAACAGAAGTTGTTATTATTGGTGGTGGTGCTACTGGCACCGGCATTATGCGAGATTGTGCCTTGAGAGGTATTAACTGCATATTATTAGAGCAGGGGGATATCGCCTCGGGCACGACGGGCAGAAATCACGGGCTTCTCCATTCTGGTGCTCGTTATGCGGTGACGGATCCGCACTCAGCCAAAGAGTGCATTCAAGAAAACCGAGTTTTAAAGAAGATAGCTCGTCATTGTGTTGAAGATACCAGTGGTCTGTTTATTACCCTTCCTGAAGATGACTTCAATTTCCAATATCAGTTTATTCAATGCTGCGGTGAAGCAGGTATAGAAACTGAACAGCTTACCGCAAAAGAAGCGTTGTTAATTGAGCCCAATGCTAACCCGAATATGTTGGGAGCGGTAAAAGTACCAGATGGCACTTTAGATCCATTCAGGCTCTGCGCATCCAATGTGTTAGATGCGAAAGAACATGGTGCAAGGTTGTTTACCCATACAGCAGTAACATCTTTAATTATAGAGGGTGGCACGGTTGTAGGCGTTCGCTGTTTTAATTCACAGACTCATCAGGGGTATGAAATATATGCCAGAGAAGTGATTAATGCAGCAGGGATTTGGGGACAAAACATATGTGAATATGCTGACCTGAGTATAAAAATGTTCCCAGCGAAAGGGTCGTTACTGATTCTAGACTATCGAATTAATAATCTGGTTATTAATCGTTGCAGAAAACCATCAGACGCCGATATTTTGGTTCCGGGCGACACCATTTCTCTGATAGGTACCACCTCCGAACAAATAGAATACGATCAAATAAATAAACTCGAAATCAGACCGGACGAAATAGACACTCTTCTTCTGGAAGGAACCAAGCTTGCCCCAATTATGCGTAATACCCGCGTACTGCGTGCTTACGCTGGCGTTCGCCCGCTAATCGCGGTTGACGGTGATACTTCAGGAAGAAATATTAGTCGCGGTATTGTCTTGCTAGACCATGCAGAAAAAGATGGGCTTGAGGGATTAACAACCATCACAGGTGGCAAGTTAATGACTTATCGCCTGATGGCAGAGCAAGCAACAGATATTGTGGCGAAGAAACTGGGTAACACCCAACCATGCACAACTGCGCTGCGTCCACTTCCGGGATCAAACGAAACGCCTAAACAGCCGAAACGCAATGCCAGTATCGCAAAACCTATCTATGAGTCGGCGGTTTATCGCCATGGTGAGCGTGCACTTACTTTCCTCAAAGACGATGCAAAAAGTCAGTCGATTATCTGTGAGTGTGAAATGGTCACAGCAGGTGAAGTGGAGTATGCAGTGAAACATCTGGATGCAAAAAATATTGAAGACTTACGTCGCCGTACTCGTTTAGGTATGGGGCCTTGTCAGGGAGAGCTTTGTACTTATCGAGCCGCAGGGTTGTTTAATGAATTTGGCAAAATGAATGGCAACGAATGTAGTCAGTTGCTTGTCGACTTTATGGAAGAGCGCTGGAAAGGCACTACACCCGTCTTGTGGGGAGATGCACTACGAGAAGCCGAATTTAGCTATTGGATTTATGAAGGGTTGCTCGGTGCATCAAATATAACGACAAATAACAAACCTGTAGAAACAGGAGAGCCACAATGAAATATGACGTCATAGTTATTGGGGGAGGAATGGCAGGATATACGTCTGCCATTCGCTGCCTAGAAAAAGGGCTGAAAACAGCATTGATCAATAACGGTCGCAGCGCACTGCACTTTTCTTCCGGGTCTGTAGAGCTGCTCTGCGCAACGCCGTCAGGAACGCCCGTTCGTTTTCCTTATGAAGCAATAGAGAAATTTTCAGGTGAATACCCAGAACACCCTTATGCCAAGTTAGGAAGCGCAACGGTATCCGATTCAATCAATTGGTTTACCGAGATGATGGCTAACGCTGGAGTACCGTTAACTCAGCATGAGAATAACGAGAACCATCAAAGAATTACCACGTTAGGGGCATTAAAGAGTACATTTTTATCCCAGCCCTATGTTGAGCAGATCGGATATAACGCCTCTCAACATAATTTTGAACGTATTGTATTGCTGTCAGTTGACGGTTTCCGTGATTTTCAAACCAATGTTGTTGCAGATAATTTAAAATCGAACCCACTTTTTAGCAAGACTCCTATCATAAATGTACCGGTGTCATTAACCAACGAGGCACCTTCGACTAATAATTATCGCTCAACAGATTTTATTAATTTGCTTAAAAGTGATCAGGCATTTTTTAATTTCGCCAATCAAATTGCCAGTAGTGCCACACCGAAAGACTTAGTAGTTATTCCGGCGATACTGGGTACGCAACAAGGCTTGGAAATGTTGAATAGACTCAAGGTCTATACCGGCCTTAATTTTCATGAAGTTCCAACCATGCCGCCGTCTCTAATGGGTATCCGTCTGGAAGAAACTCTCGAAGCCCAGTTTATCAAGTTGGGTGGAGTCTTGCTTAAAGGCGATTGCGTGACTCAGGGAGAATTTGTTCAAGGGGAACAGGGCCTAAAGCTTAATAAAATATGGACAAAAAACCTACGCGATTATGTATTAACTGCCGACGCGTTTGTACTTGCCAGTGGTAGTTTTTTTAGCAACGGTCTGCGAGCCGATCTGAATAAAATCGTTGAGCCAGTTTTTGGTTTGGACATATGTACGACTGGAAGTCGATCTGACTGGCATCACGACAAATTCTTTTCACCAAACTCACATGCCTTCATGTCATTTGGTGTAGAAACCAATGCGAATTTTCAACCAAGTGTGGAAGGTCAGGCAATAGAAAACTTGTACTGTTGCGGCGCGATTTTAGCGCACTACAATCCAATAGCCGAAGGTTCAGGTGGTGGTGTTGCTATATCTAGTGCGTATTTAGTATCAAATCAAATCACTGAAAAAAATGATAAAAAAGTGACGTTGGAGATAGGTGAATGTTAGACGTAGCGAACGATACCAGCTTTGACCAGTGTATAAAATGTACCGTATGTACGGTCTATTGCCCGGTTGCTAAAGCCAATCCTGACTTTCCCGGCCCCAAACAATGCGGCCCCGATGGTGAACGATTAAGAATAAAAGATTCAGAGTATTATGAAGACATTTTAAAGTATTGCACAAACTGTAAGCGATGCGAAACGGCATGCCCATCAAACGTAAGAATTGGTGACATTATTGCTGTTGCCCGAGGCAAATACGGAAAATTAACGGCAAGCCCGAAAACAGTAAGGGACTTTGTCCTAAGCCATACCGACTTGTTTGGCTCGATAGCCACACCTGTTGCACCGATTGTTAATATAGCCACCAGTATGCCATTGGTTAAAAAAATCATGCATAAAACGGTTGGTGTGCATGATCATAAATCGCTACCCAAATATTCTCACGGCACCTTCCGACGCTGGTACAAGAAACACTGCCCTGATCAGTCCGGATTTAAGCGTGGCGTGAGTTTTTTCCACGGATGTTATGTCAACTATAACCATCCCCAACTCGGTAAAGACCTGATAACCGTGCTGAATGCGATGGGAATAGGGCTGCATCTTCTGGAAAGTGAAAAATGTTGTGGAGTACCGTTAATTGCCAACGGCTTTCATAAAAAAGCACAAAAAAATGCACAGTTTAATGTTAAGCAACTAGAGCAATCGGTAGAGACGTATCAGAGGGACATTGTTTCCACCTCTTCGACCTGTGCGTTTACTTTACAAAATGAGTACCCACATGTACTTGGTGTGAACAACGAACGTGTTGCCGATCGTATTCAGTTTATCACTCGTTATTTGCTCAAAGAGTTCATGAATGGCAATACGCCGAAGATGAAACCGGTTAATAAAAAAGTGGTTTATCACACGCCGTGCCACCTCGAAAGAAGTGGCAACACAATGTTTACCATTGAGCTATTAAAAGCCATTCCGGGGCTAGACCTGGTGGTGCTTAATAGTGAATGTTGTGGGTCTGCGGGCACTTATGGCTTTAAAGAAGAGAACTACGAAGCCTCCATGTCTATTGGTAGCGGGCTGTTTGCTCAAATTGCAAAAGCTAACGCCGATATGGCGATTACAGACTGCGAAACCTGCAAATGGCAAATAGAAGAGAACACCGATTTAGAATGCATACATCCAGTTTCGTTACTGGCTGAAGCAATGAATACCTAGAATAATAACCACAATAAACCCCCTCAAAGCGATATCTTTGCCGGTGTAATTACCGGCTTTTTTATTGACGCAATGACGATAAATTCGATCATACAGAACGACATACATTAGATGTCACTCGAAAGAAAATGTAACCTGCCAATTCAAACGCTTTTAATCAGTATCCTCACTCGAAAAACAAATTCCTGCCTATAGGCAATATAAACCGAATTGCTTATTTTCCCCCCGAATACACCATTTTCAATCTGCTTGATTTGGGGGCGACATGAACAAAAAAGTATGGTTATTGATAGTAACCGTAGTGGCGGTAGCGTGGGGGGAAATCCGACCAGCATTTGCGGTTGACCTTATGGGTAAAACATCGGCAGTCGTTTTTAAGTCGGATATTTTTCCCCCAGTACTGCATTACGTTCCATGTAGCTCAAACCCCTTTTCCAGATGTGGAGGAAGTGATGGCGGTGGAGATGACGGCGG
>DDQN01000045.1:0-4772 GCA_002342685.1 Vibrio sp. UBA2441 | reverse complement strand
CGGTGGAGATGACGGCGGTGATTCAGGTCCGTCCCCCTCTGAGTTAGATGGCAACGAGATCACCAGTGAAGTCACCGATACAGAGCAAGAAGCATTAGATCAAGCCACCGCTGCGGGTACGGAAGCCGTTAGCTCTGATGAGCAAAATCAACAACAAGTGAGCGGAGCACTGAGTGAAAATGATCAGCAACAACAAGCGGATGCGGTCAATGCAAAACTAGGCGATACAACCGATTGCCCTATAGAGCTTGCCACCGGTTGTAAAGTCACTAAGGCGCAAGACTGGTCACATCCATTACTCCCCATTAAGCGTGTCCACCGCATTAGTCAGGGATCTGCATGGTCACTGGGTGCAGGCTGGCATATCAGCGTGGACAGCCGGATTATTTTGGGGGTCGACAAAGATATTAGCTCTGAGATCCAAACTAGTCTGGCCGTGGTTGAGCAATACAATGCGTTAATCACTGATTTGGATGAGACTGTATCGCAGGTTGAAAATGATTATAAAGATCGAATTGGTTATCGCCGACCCAATGCACAAGCTGCAATAGAACAAGCCAGTGCAGCGTTGCGGGCAAAGAAAGCCATTTACACTCCACTTCGTGATGCAGCCAGAACACGTACTACGAATTTAGAGCAGCGACAGCAGGCCTCTAATACTAAACGATGGCTAAATCGCTATGTTGTCGACGTCAACTTTCCCACCGAATATGAAATTGGCCAGGAAAAAATAAAGTGGATAATGCCCGGTGGCGGGCGGGTATTATTTAGTCAGCTAGCCAATGGACAGTATAAGGCGACTTCCGGGCACAATAACCGCTTATCTCGGCTATCTAATAATCAGTGGCAAGTCATCACGCCAAAAGGCAAAACCTATCATTACAATTCGCAAGGGTTACTTCAAAGCATCGGAGACCGACAGGGTCGGCGGGTAACCGTTACCTATAACAGTGCGCATAAACCAAATCGTGTTACCGATGAGTTGGGTCGCTTTGTTACGTTAACGTATACCGGTTCAAAACTCACCAGCGTAATAGATGCCTTTGGACGAACCACTCGTTATCAATATTTGACCGGAAAATTGGCCGGGGTAGCGGCCTTTGACGGTCAGACAGACCGTTATCAATACCAATATACGGCTCAGCCGTTAGCAATCACCGCAAAATCTGACGGCAAGGGCAATACTTGGCGCTATCAGTATCAGCAACAGAACGGAAAAGCAGTAGTAGTAAAGCAGAAGGATGCCGACGGTAATGAGTTTGGCTATGAGTATGAGCCCGACGAAGGGGTCACAAAGGTCAACAACCGCAATGGTTCAACAACAAGCTATCAGTACGACAATAACAACAAAATTGTGTCTGTAGTCCACGAAAGTGATTCGAGCGAGATAAGCAAAATATATGATGACAGAGGCAATTTGCTGGCTCGTCAGAATGAAGAAGGGGATTTAACCCGGTATCGCTATAACGGCAAAGGGGAATTACTGTCAGTGATCGACGGTGCAGGTATAGAGACTAGATATACACGTAATAATCTTGGTCAAATACTAACCCGGACAGACGGCAATAACGAGGTGACAGAGTTTACTTACGATAGTCATGGAAAAACGGACAGCATTGAACTGGCTGATGGTTCCGTAATAGATGAGCAGTGGCAAAACGGCTTATTAAAGAAAAGGGTGGATGAAGCAGGAAATGTATCCGAATATCAGTACGACCGTTTAGGCTATCCATCCCAGATCACTCAATATAGTCAACAAAATGAAGAGGATGAAAAATTCGTTCGTCAGCTTTCATACGATGCTATTGGCCGGGTGCAGTGGGTTAAAGAAGGGGCAGAAAATTTAGAAGAAACAGAATGGAGAGTGACACAATATTTTTATCAGGCTAAAGACGGCAGAGAGTTAGATAACCCCGTCCGAATTGTTGACCCGATGGGAAGAGAAGCCCTGTATCAATATGATGGCAATAGCAACATCACTTTCCACAACGATTTCTCTGGCGTCAAAACTTATTATCGCTACACCGCCAGAAACAAACTCGCCAGCAAACAAGTGGTTATGCCTTCGCTCACCGATGAAGAAAGTGAACCACAGAACATCACCTACTCGTATCAATATCAATACGATGCAGAGAACAATTTGGTGCAGGCTATTCATCCCACAGAAGTGACATGGCGTTATCAATATGACGCGCGTAACCGGCTTATTCGTTCAGAGATAGTAGGGACTAACGTGAGTCGCCGTTTTTCCTACGATGATGCCGGGAATAAAGTCACCGAAACCGACAGTAATGGGAGGCCCACACAATACCAATACTATGGTAATGGGCAATTACAGACACATATCAGTGCGTTAGGAAATAGCATTGCCTATAGCTATGATGACGCAGGTCGGTTAGCAGAGATAACCGATAAGGTACGTGACAGTGATATCCGTTATGAACGGAACGAGCTGGGGTACATTGTCGAGCAAACCGATGGGAACGAACACACCCTCTATTTTACCCTTAATGCACTGGGTCAGCGAGTCGCGATATCTCAGCCGGATACTACAGAAGCTCGTGAGAACTACCAGCTTGATTGGAGAGGGAATCGGATAGGTGTCATCACGGCATTAGGCGGAGAGTATCGTCGTTTATATAACGTCTTTGGGGAGCTGATAAAAACAACGGATCCCGCCGGAGCGGAGTTGATCCAGCGTTTTGATGCGCTAGGACGTCTGGTGTACCAGAAAAATAACAATGGACTGAAAATCGAGTGGAATTACCAGCAGTTAGCCAACCGACTTGAAGTGACAAAGAAGCAGACAGATACCCTGAATATCGGGCTGTTGGGTAGCCTAAGAGAGAGTAAAAAAACCTATGACCTGATGGGGCGGCTGAGACGTTATCAAGACGCAGAAAATCAGCAGTGGCAATTCGACTATAACCTTCAGGGGTTGTTGAGTAAGACAATCAACCCAGACACCAGCTATATCACCCGCCAATACAACAAAGCGGGTCAGATGATACAACGGTCTCATTACCCATCATCGGATGACAGCGAAGCCGTTCGTCATACCTATTATCAGTACGATGGTGAAGGAAACCTATTATCAGAGCGGCTGCCTAATTACGCCGAAAATGCCACCAACCAGTATACTTACAATGGTGCTGGGCAGGTGACCTCGGTCATCTATCCGGACAGCAGTGAATATGCTTACCAGTATGACGCCGCCGGCCGTCGTACATCCGCTTCTTTGCCCAGCAATATATCCGAAAGCTGGGCGTATGACGCCAACGACAATTTGATTGATCATACAGACAGAGACGACCATGAATGGGGCTATGGCTATAATGCCGACAACCAGCTTATCTCTGCCTGTGACCCGATTGCAGGTGAAGCAGGATGCGACGCCACTACTCGTTATCAGTACGATGCCATGGGCAATCAAATTACCCAAATCACGCCTCTAGGGGATATCACCCGCTGGCAGCGTAATGCGCTGGGGCAGATCATATCGAAAAGTGACGCCAACCAGAAAATCAGCCGTTATACCCTGGATAGGTTTGGCCGCATAGGCGGCGTAACCAACCCGCTAGGCAACACCACAACCCAGACTTATACCGCCTTTAACCAGGTGAAAACCGTGACTGATGCACAAAAAAATACCACGTATTTTTACTATGACAAATCAGGACGATTGATAGAGCGTAAGGACAGGCTTGAGGCCTCTAAACAGTGGGCCTATAACTACCGAGACCAGATAACCGAGTACACCGATGCACTGGAGAACAAAACGCAATATCAGTACAACGGTTATGGCAATCTAACCCAGGTGAATCAACCACAAGATATCCAGACTCAGTATCAATGGAATGCCGCCAATAAGCTAACGCAGGTAACCGACCCGATGGGCGGAAATCAGTATTACAAGTACGACGAACTGAGCAGACTGACCGAATACACCAACCAGATAGGCAATCGCTGGCGATACGATTACAACGATCTAGGTCAGGTGAGCAAACGTTATCAACCGCAAGCGGGAACGGATATTGATTACGGTTATGACGGACGGGGAAATAAAACCTCAGAAAGCTTTACTCATCAGGGGCAAACTCAAAATAACCGGTGGCAATACGATGGGGCAGGTCGGCTATCACAAATAAATAATCCCACCCTGAGCGAAAGTTATCGCTACGATGCATCTGGAAGGCTGTTACAGGTAAATAACCAGACATTGGGTCAACAGTTTGCTTACCAGTATGACAGCAATAGTCGCCGGACTCAGAGCCAGTTAAACCATAGTGATAAGGTCAATTATCAACGGGATGAGCAAGGACGAGTGACACAGATCCAGCGTATAGAGGGTGAAGATATAGACACGTTTACCCTTCAATACGACACACTCGATCGAGTGGTTAAAATAGACTACCCCAATCAAAGCAGGCGATTGTTGCAATACGATGCCGAAGGACGCATCACCGCCATTAAAATAGAACAACGGTGGTACAGCCATCGTTGGGAAAATAAATGGAATACCGTCGAACTGTTTGAATACCGCTATGACGCTGCCGGTAACCTGATAGCCGAAAACCGCAAAACCAAACAGGAATATTATGACCAGTGGGCCTATTTTGAATACGACAGCCTAAACCGAATAATCGAAGCCGATTATCCTTATCACTACGATAACTACTACCAGTGGGACGATAATGGCAATCTGATAAACAAAAAGGCCAAAGGACTGGAGTACAAATACGAGTACAACCAGGCCAACCAACTGACTGGAT
>DDQN01000102.1 GCA_002342685.1 Vibrio sp. UBA2441 | reverse complement strand
CAAGTTGATTGGGTATATACTTTCATTTTTTATTTCTTTTGACATAATAAAATCTCATTTTTAAGATTTATAAATAACCGTGTATTAAGAAGATGATTTATATCCCACGTTTATTTGTAATAGAAATCAATTGATGTTGGCTTTTCCAACACCCGAAAATTCAAATGAGAATCACTTCCATAAAAGCGAGAACAGAATGAAAGATTTTAACTATAATCAGCTTATTTCCTTTGTCGAAGTGGCTTTATATTTAAATATCTCCACTGCTGCGCAACATTTAAATAGGAATCGCGCAACAATATCAGAACATATAGAATCACTTGAATTTGAACTTGGTCACAAACTTTTTGACAGAAGTGGTCGAAAACTTAAATTGACTGCTTTTGGCGAGAGAATTCTTCGTCCATCAGTTTTATTAACCAGACAGATATATACATGGCAGAACACCGTAGAAAAAGCCACTCCTGATGCATCAAGTGTATGTCTACGGCTTGCTTACGACCGTGTTATCCCATCGTCCATAATTAAAGACCTAATACACTTTTTTCATTCTCAGAGTTTGGAAATTGAATGTATTTCAATAAGCTCAAACCTGGCTATTGAGTTATTGGAAAAAAATTCTGTTGATCTCATCATTACGCCAGAGGAAGAAAAAGTCACAAAGCGAGATTTAGAATGGCAGATAATTGGTTCTATGCCTTATCGTTTCTATGCGCATAAAGATTTCTTTAATTCTGACTCCGTTGACCTAAGCCAACTACTTAACAAAAAACAGATATTACCCAATGAGTACTTAAATAAAAGTAACGATGAGAAATTTATATTCACTCCAAATAATATAATTATAAATGATGTCGAACTATTAAAAGATGCACTTATACTAAAAATGGGCTGGGCCTTTTTACCAAAACATTTGAAAGCGGAAAGTTGGGACAACATAATAGAATTTCAATGCTCCCTAGGAAGAGAGGGGTTTGTTACACCAGTACTTGCTCGATGGCGCCCCGGGCAAGAAGTCATTGTATCGCCGATACTTAAGTACTTTGAAGAACATAAGGTATCGCATTTCTAAATGCTACTCTAGCCAACTTCATCAATTTAAAATACATGTATGCATTTTGTAGAGATACTGTTTTATTGGCATTAATTTAGCGGTATCAAGCAATCCAATGTGATACTGCCCAATCTACACTATCAATAATTTCCGTAGGAGAGAGCCCTTGTTGCTCAGCGAATACTAAACTTGCACCAAGGCCACAACCTTCGACAACATAGCCTTGTTCGTACATTCGAATCGCGTTAAAACGAGAACGATTAAAGTTAACAGCCGGAGTCATCAAATACGATTGTTCTGGTAAGTGTGTCGAGGCTTCTACTGCATCCGTTGACTGCATAATCCAATGAGTAGTAGCAATATTCACTCGGCTAATGTTGATATTGCCTTGCATAGCAATTATTGGGGCAAAAAACATCGTGCCGCCTGCCAGCATAATGTTATCCAAATCAGCTTCTAATATAGCGCAGGCCGCCCTCTGAATGGGGTCAGATAATAAGAGATTACGACAGAAACAAGCCACATCGTTAGGCAAGTTATCCGTATTCGCTAACAAGGTTTTAATCACCTGCTCTTTTCTACTGAGTTTACCGGGGTCTTTGGTACTTCCGGCAAACATAATCTCTTTTCCCAGCCAGTGTTTGAGCCAAACCGTGGCAAAGGTGGTTCCACCAATACCAGACTCCGCAATAAGATGCTTCTCTTCAGCGATAGCCTGTCGTTTTAGCTCTGGTATCAGCTCAGCTTTTACTAACTCTCTTTCTTCACCTGTTTCACATTGGTGAATAACCACATCATCCAATTTGCAGTCTGTAAAATCAGGGCGATTATCTAGTCCTAACTGATAACAGTGCAGGCGTATTTTAAAACCACGTTTTTGCAACGCAGTTAATATGCCATGTACCAAAATGGCGGGAGTCACAGAGCCATTACCCAGCAAAGGCGATGGTAAATATTCTCCATTTAACCGAGTATTCGCTTTACCACATGCAATCAGCTCTGTATCTCTCGTAGGGTGCAATTGCATCAAACCTTCACCTGCCCCCGCATCACTGACCAAATGCAAATCATCGATGGGTGCCACACCATTTAAAGTAAAAAAGTTTAACCACGTCATCTTGATTGTTCCCTTATTGATCTTTCAGACTAAGCGGAAGTCCCGCCACGACCAAAGTCACCTTGCTCACTTTCGCCGCAATGGCCTGATGCAACCACCCCGCTTCATCCACAAATTTTCGGCTCATCTCTCCCATAGGCACAATGCCAGATCCTACTTCATTACTGACAAAGATCACCTGACCGGGAAGATCTTCTAATGAGTCTAACAATTCTTTCTTATACTCTGCCCAAGCTTTATCTGTTTCACCAAACAGACAATTGCTCAGCCACAACGTTAAACAGTCAACCAATATACAGTTGTCTGCTTTACTGGCATTTTTCAAAACATTAACCAGCTCAAAGGGTTCTTCTATAACCTGCCAGTTATCTGGTCGCTGTTTTTTATGCCTTTTTACCCGCTCTGCCATCTCGTCATCACGCACCTCTGATGTCGCTATATAAACAACGTCCTTTTGAGATTGGTCAGCCTGTTTTTCAGCGTAACTGCTTTTTCCGGAACGAGCTCCGCCCAATACAAGCTCTATAGATGGGCTATTAGCCATTGTTAGTATCCTTTCTCATTGTTTGAACCCGTACCAAAGCGGACTCAAGCTGACACCATGCATTTTCACTAGCGGGTAAGCCGAAGCGAAGCGCATCACTTTCATCACATAAACGAGTCAGCACTTTTTCTTTACACAACATGTGGTGGCACTTATCTGCATCAGGTAAATACACAGTGGTAAACAAATGCGTTCCGCTGAGGTCAACTGACAAGTATTTTTCCAATAGTTGAACCAGCCTTAAAGACTGCTCTCGCAACCGGGATCTAGTCTCTGTATGCCACTGTTTATCGGACAATGCTTGTTTGACTGCCCAACGAGTCGGCCCCGATACAGTCCAAGGACCTATCTTTTCCTTAACCAGATTTTTAACCACACCATCAGCAAATAAAAAGCCGGCTCTGGCACCCGCTAAGCCAAAAAATTTACCCACAGATCGAAGTACTACAAGGTTGCTCCAGTCAGTATTTTGGCTAAGAAGAGAAACGTCTTGTGTACAATCCGCAAAGGCTTCATCAACGATCAACATGCCTTGTTTTGATTCCATTGATTTAAGAAGTTCAAGCAGTTTCAATTTTGAACTAAAACACCCTGTCGGATTATTTGGGTTGATAATTAAAACGACATCCGATTTATCTATCTGCTCATCACTAGGAAAGTCTTTATAAAACTCAATAGTCCACGACTCTCCTGCCGATTGAAAAGCCTGCCAGGCATGCTGATGCTCCTTATAGCCGACCTCGGGCAGGGCAATAATGCCGCACCTTCCTAACTTTTGTGTAATGACCGACGGCAATGACATAATCGCGGCCTGAGAACCTGCCACGACCACGGGCTCACAGTTGGTGCCGTAATACTGAGTAGCAGTACTTTCTAATCCATCTTGATCCTGTGGCAGCTGATTCCAGCAACTGGCTGGCGGTGAACCCAAAGGATAGGTAAATGGGCTAACGCCCGTTGAAAGGTCTATCCAGTCAATAGGGTTTGTTTGATATTGCTGGGCCACGGCAAGTAAATTGCCGCCGTGTGCGACTGCCATTAACTGACTCCTGTTAAAACACACACTAACCAGAGATAGCTCAAAGCAAAACTCCCATTAGTGACTAATTTGTTGGCCTGAAAAATCGCTGGCCATTTCGCTGGTTCATCCACTCCCATTGGCTTTTTATCATGTAAAACACCATGGTAATAAGTTGGACCGCCAATTTGAATATTCAAGCTACCCGCCCCAGCCGTCATGACAACACCACCATTTGGGCTCTGGCACTGCTTAGACTGATGACTCCAACACCAAATCGCTTGTTTAAAATTGCCTTGGAAAGCATAAATAATGGCGGTAATTCTAGCGGGAATCCAGCCTAATAAATCGTCGACCTTAGCACTACACCAGCCAAAATAGAGATATTTTTCGTTCTTATAACCCCACATAGCGTCGAGGGTATTTGATAGCCTGAACAGTAACGCTCCTGGTGCGCCAAGTAGCACAAACCAGATCATTGGCGCAAATACCGCATCATTTCCGTTTTCCAATACTGATTCAACCGTTGAGGAGACAATCTGCCTTTCACTCATCTTTTCAGTATTGCGACTGACAATCATAGAAACTTGATAGCGCGCCGACTCCAGATCATTCTGTTTCAAAGGCTGAAGTATATTATCTGCATGTTGGATTAAGCTTTTACCACCAATAGTGAAATAAACAATAACAACATTCGCTAGTAACCATAAACCTATGTTCAACTTCGCAAGTTGAATCATCATATAACCGCTAAGAAAAACCAATGGGATAACCGCTATTATCCACGCCATAATTCCCTGCTTTTTTGCGTTGAGGAAACGGCATTTTCGGCTAAAGCTCTCTACTTTATTTACCCACCAGCCAAAACCAACCAAAGGGTGCAATCGGTTTGGTTCCCCCAGCCACCTGTCCATCCAAAGTGCAGCAACCAACGTCAATGCATTTAATAACAAGTATAATTCTAAGTTGGCAGCACCATTAGCCATTAGTAGCTCAGGCAACATTTATACACTCAGGTTCGGTCAGATTGACATGATACGATTCAGAAGATTGAAGATCCGCCGCTGATTTTGACAAGTATCCCTTGTCTACTGCCCACAATTTCGACCTTTCTGATAAAGGTACAAATTTGGCGTCGCTTAATGCTTGCGAATGGTAATGCAAAATAGACTCTGCAATACGGAAATCTTCCACCAATACCCAGTCAACAGCAGGAAGCTGATATCCCAACGCCTGACTATGTCGACGACCTATTTGATAATAATTATTCTGAGGCTCAAACACCTTTTCATATTCAAGTGTTAAAATCATTGACTGTTTCGACACTGGCTTGGCATTAATACCGTATTCTGCCAATTCATTTATAACAAACTCATCATCACTACAAAGGGGCATAGTAAACTGGCGAATATCCCATTTAAATGTTCGCATAGCTTGCCACCAAACTTTAAATGCGGGCAAACTATCAAACGCCAATTCTTGCTGGTTCAAAAAGAAAGCAAGATCCTCTTCATCAATAAAAGAATCGGTTGGCAGTTCAGAGACAGAAATAACTTCTGCCCCATTTTTTTTCAAATAATCAATCTCATTGTGCTGTCCGCAGAGCAAAAAACGTTTACCACTGAGTAGTAGGTGTTGACGCCAGTTTAGCTCTTTCGCTAGAGAGACCACCTCTCCTATCACCACCAAAGCAGGACCAGCGTGGGTATACCTATTCACCCTTTCGCCAATATTTTCCAGCGTACCTGTGATGCATTGATGATCAGCACTCGTTGCAGAGGAAATTAAGGCCACCGATGTATTCGGGTTTCTGCCATTTTCAATCAGGCTTTTAGCGTGTTCTTTAAGCTTTTTCGCTCCCATATAAAGCACAACTGTACCAGCAGAGTTATCCAGTTCACTCCACGACTCCATCGACTTCAGGTGTTGATGCCCACTGACAAAAGTAACACTGGAGGCAATGCCGCCACTCGTTAACGGAAAACCTGAATAAGCCGAGGCACCAAGTGCCGCCGTAATACCGGGAACTATTTCATAGGCAATATCGTTGTCGATTAATTCCCTGCACTCTTCAGTAGTGCGACCAAATATACAAGGATCGCCAGCTTTTAAACGAGCCACATTCTTTCCAGCCAATGCATAAGTCACTACATCAGGATGCATACCATAATCTATCCCACAATGCTTGTATCCACGATACCCTACCTGATGTAACTCGACATGCTTGGGTATGCTCGCCAGAATCGCAGCGCTAACTAACTTGTCATAACAAACCACATCACATTCCGATAACAGCTGTTTTGCCCGACAAGTAAGTAAGGATGGGTCACCGGGCCCAGCACCAATAAGGAATACCTTCCCTTTATTCATGGTCTGTCACCGCGGTCGCCTTCCGGCAGGCATGCGAAAAACTCGGGTCGTAAAGTTTAGAGTCCACAAAATCATCGATAGCAAATACCTTGCTCACAATGATCATCGCCGTTGAGCGAATGTTAGCTTCATGCATTTTGTCAGCAATATCCGCTAACGTACCACGAATAATTCTTTGCTCAGGGTGGGAAGCTTTCTCAACAACCGCTACTGGCCAGTTTTGAGGGTAAACATCACTAAGCTCCCTCACTACCTTACGAATTAATGTCGCACTAAGAAACAGACACAGCGTGGCTTCATGAGCCGCCAGGGATTTCAAATTCTCTTTATCCGGCACTGGCGTTCGTCCAGAAGCGCGGGAAAGTATGATTGTCTGACACTCTTCAGGTAGTGTCAGCTCTTGTCCCAACGCGGCTGCGGAAGCCTGAAATGAAGAGACACCCGGTATCACCTTCCAGTCGATATTTAACTCGTTAAGGCGGCGAGTCTGCTCCGCCAGCGAGGAGTATATTGATAGGTCCCCCGTTTGCACACGAGCAACATCCTGCCCCTTATCTCTAGCAGTAAGGTAAACGGAAGTAATGGCGTCGAGGTCCATGTCGGCCGAGTTTAATACCAGAGCATCCGGACGTGCACGTTCTATTACCGCTTTTGGTACCAAGCTGCCTGTATAAAGAACTACCGGGCAAGTCTCAACCAACTTTGCTCCCTTTACGGTAATAAGATCAGGATCTCCCGGGCCTGCACCTATAAAATATACGGTCATACTACTTCTCCAGTTTTATCTTGGCTTGGTTGGCTATCTTCTGATGCTTTCAATGCGTGTCCTGGACGCTGTCCCGCTCGTGTTGCACCGTCTTCTAAATCGTATTTTTTGTTATACCCGCGTGGTGTCACTATCCAGTCTTCGAACCGATAGCTGCTGCTATTACCAACAATGACCGCTGCATTCATGCCAAACTCAAGATCGGTAAAATATTCCAGCGTTGACAACTGCACAGACTGCTCATCACGGTAGGCCGCATTAACCACCGCAACAGGAGTCTCCTTGCAGCGATGCTGTAATAAAATATCTCTGGCTTCCACGATGTGATTTTGTCGTTTTCGCGAACGAGGGTTATAAAAAGTAATCGCAAAGTCCGCATCCGCCGCCGCCTTTATCCGCTTTACAATTACATCCCATGGCGTAAGGAGGTCGGATAGGGATATGGTGCAACTATCATGTCCAAGAGGCGCACCAACCAACGACGCACAAGCATTGGCTGCTGTAATGCCTGGTACCGTCTCTACCTCCAACGAGAGTGATTGAGATGAGATCAGTTCAAAAATCAAAGGGGCCATGGCATACATTCCCGCATCGCCTGAACAAACAAGAGCGACATTTTGCCCTTCTTGCACGTGTTTAATCGCACAATCGGCTCGCTGCCACTCTTTAGTCATACCACTGCGCACTAGGGTCTGATTGGTAAGCAAAGGCGCGATTAGTTTGACGTACAAGCCATATCCAACCACTACATCTGCGTTGTGAATCACTTCTTGCGCTCGAATCGACATATGGTCAAGGCTTCCCGGCCCCAATCCAACCAGAAATAATTTAGCCATGTAGCGTTTCCTGTTTTGTATTGTTCATTGTTTCCTCCCCTATCGGGGCTGCAATCGTTGCCAGATATTCAGAACCCAGCACATCAGCAACTCGTTCATTATCTGCCAGCGCAGTAAATAACGCTCGCCACTTTTCTTCAGACAGTGATTCAATATTTTTCAACCAAAGCGCATCATTGTCTGATACCTTATTTTGTTCATGTCGTTGATAAATAACCATAGTTGCTCTATTTCGACATGCACCCGCGCACATTGTCCGGCTAATCTTGATTCGTCTCTCTCCCGATGCCAGCCCCATCTCTTTAAGCAGGCCTCTAAGATCATGAGCTAAATTTTTACTTCCGGATTTTGCACAGCGTCCCCCCTCACACACAAGGATATGATGGCTGTGATAGAGCATTGGCCGGTCTAAATCGATGTGCTTGGGTTTACACTGATAACCTTCAACCACTTCGTTGCCGTGGGCGTTTACTTTGGCTGAATTAGACGTAGAAGCGATGGCGCTACCATGCCCGTGCCTTGTCTTTTTATTTAGCCAATTTTTACGATTCTGCTGCACCAATGGTTCAGAAAACTCTCGACGACAACAGGACAAGGTCATATTAAAACCGTCTTGTTTAAAGACCCATTTAGAAACCAGTAACTTGTCCGTTTTACTCAACTTAAGCGCAGCAGCTTCAGAAACAGAGCGACTTCCTGTCACTTTTTTCACATACTCAGAAGGGTTCTCGATGCCCTCAACTTGATCAAGGACCTCTGGTGTATAAGTTTGATATGGCCATTGTTTCTGCGTTGCAATATCAAGTATGCCCTTTTCATCTGCCTTAAGATCAATACTGGCCAAAGCGTACACCGAATCTAAACTCAAATTAAACTTTTCACTGAAGGCTTCCAGACCCGATTGAATCACGGACATTGGCGTATTTCGGTCACAACCTATACCTAAAACAAGTGATTTTGGTCGCCACAGTACCAGCCGGTTTTCCCAATTTGATATATCGAGTTTTCGTTTATCACTGATGAGTAAAACGCCCTGATAATTTTCACGCTTTAACTCTTCCAACCTATCATGGCAGACTAGGTGAGCAGGCATCCGTTTCTCGTATCTCCACCATTTTTTTTCGCCCGCTTCCTGCACAATGGCAACTGCTTGGTCATTAACCACGGCAGCGGATACAGGCGTGATCGCAGACTCAGTTTCTGCTGCTAAGTACCAGCCAAACTGAGCGCCAATCATATCTACCGAAACGCTTTCTGATACCTCAGATGCGGTGGTTATTACTGGTGTTGCTTTAACTAAATGAGCGACACGTTCGGTAAGGGCATTAGCGCCGCCACGATGTCCCGAGAGCAAGGAGATAGCGAAAGTAGCCTGCTCATCCAGAGTAACAATAGCCGGGTCGGTTCTCTTGTCTTGAATTAAGGGGGCAATAATACGGCTAACTATGCCAGTAGCGCATATAAAAATATGCGCGTCAAACTGAGAGAATCGCTCTGCAACGAATGAAGAAAGCGGAAATTCAAGTAACTGCTCCTGAAAGCTGTCCTGTATTCCAACCTCAGCAATAAACAAGTCAGCATAAGGCAAACCCTGCTTTATCTGCCGAGCGTATTTGGCCCCGTGTTTGGTTATGGCATAAATGGCTATCTTCATCTTGCTCTACCCGGCCACAACTGCAGCAGTCGTTACTTCTGTAACTACCGATTCTACACCGATTTTTTCAGCGACTTTACCGCGCAATATTCCTCTGCGGGAACGAATCGAAAGCTGTACCATGGAGAAATAACGATGACCTTCAGGCACCTCTTTCAAATCGGTGTATATTTCTTGTTTTTCGCAGCTGGCATGAGATACATAAGTCGCACAGTCAGCAATACCTAACTGCTCAAGTTTAGCGATCAACTTAGGGATCATACGTCCCGCTTTAATCAGCATAATCGTATCAAAGTCATGCACAAGCTGAGATAAGCACTCAATACCATAGGTAGCAGGAACGACACAAAAACGTTCCTGACCATCAGCCAGTGGTATTTTGGTCGCAGCGGGAACGGCGGTGATCGAGGTAACTCCTGGAACAATAATCGGGGTTAAGTTCGGTGCTATTTCCGCCAGCTCTTCCTGAACATAAGCCCAAGTACTGAATACCGATGGATCCCCTTCAGTCACAAAGACAACTGAACGCCCCAGCTCTATATGTTCTAGGATCTGTTTTGCCGCCGCTTTCCATGCAGGTACGTTTAACGAAGCATCACGAGTCATAGGGAAATGCAGGAAACAACGCTCTCCCGCGATCTCTTCTTCGCCTATAGCTCCGGTTACAATTTCCCACGCAAAAGAGTCTGACCTTCCTTTTGTTTTTTCTGGAATCGCCACGACGTCCGCTTGTTTAATCAGGCGAGCGGCTTTTAATGTAAGCAGTTCGCTATCTCCAGTACCCACCCCAACGGAATATAGCTGACCTTGTATTATTGATTTCATTTCTTCTCCAATTCCACTTTTATTGGGTTATTTTGGTTAAGGTTAATTTTTAGTTAAGGTAAATAGATGTATCGGATTCTCTGCCTGATAACGTAAATAATGAACTAGAGGCTGGGTCTGAGAGATATTTACCAACTGAGAGTCGAAAGGCAAGTCTCGCTGCTTCGCCCACTGGTAAACCTCGACCACGGTATCCATAGTCACCGCAGAGACCACAAGCCGCGCTCCGTCTTCTAAACGTAACCAGACCTGTGAAAGAATATCCTCCATCGCTCCGCGGGTTCCGCCTATGAAAACGGCATTCGGTGCGGGCAGCTCACTCAGAGAGTCCGGGGCTTTGCCTTTGGTTAATTGAACGTTATCTGTACCGTGTGCGCGGATATTGCTTTCAATGGCATCAAAGCAGTCAGGGTTACATTCAATCGCATGGACTTCCCCCTTCCAACACTGCTTTCCAGCTTCAATTGCAATCGAACCAGAAGCCGCACCTATATCCCACATCACATCTTTATTTTTTAGTTTGAGCATACTGAGCGCCAAATTACGCACCGGTTGCTTGGTTATCAGGCCTTTTTGCGGCATACGCTTAGAAAAACATTCATCATCAGCGTATTGGCCAAATCCGCCCCAAGATTTATCTGACGTTCTTTTTAGAACCACGATATTTAGCGGATCAAACTCAGTAGATAATTCCGCCAACGCATTGACATCAAACGTACTTATTTTCTCATTAGCACCGCCAAGCTGTTCACAAACAGAAAGTGTCCAACCATGTTCGTTATAGTTTTTTAAATGGTTAGCTAATGCCTGTGGTGTATTGACGGTATCGGTCAAAACGGCAAACAAGTCGCCTTGTTGCACTCTGCTAACAAATCCTTTCAATTTTCTGCCATGAAACGAAATAAACTGAGCCTCAGACCACGGAAGCCCCAGACGAGAAAACGCCAGTTGAGCAGAACTAAAAGACGGAATAAACGATAACGCCTCGTTTCCAACTTTTCGTATCAAGGTGGCCCCAATGCCGAAGAACAGCGGGTCGCCAGATGCCAATACGACGATATTTCCCTCTTCACTTTCCTCAATGACCTGATTTAGCCAAGGTGAAAACCCCTGCGCCATATCTAAAAATTGTCCATCAAATTGAGGAAACCATTCAATATGCCGGGCATGTCCGGCTACTAATCGTGCCTGACTCACAGCGCTCACTGCACGGCTGGTTAAGCTCAAACATCCATCTTCGGGCACACCAATAATTGTAATTCTGCTCATACACTTTGCGCCAACAATGCATGAATGGTCGAAACCACAATTGGGCTCCCACCTTTACGCCCCTCGCTGGCAATGTAAGGCACTTTCGTTTGTTCAATGAGCGCTTGTTTTGATTCGTCTGCTTTTACAAAACCGACCGGAATACCAATGATGAGAGCGGGTTTAATTTCATCTTGTTCGACCATCCTCAGCACTTCATAAAGTGCCGTAGGCGCATTACCTACCCCAATAATGCCGCCATTCAGTAGCCCCAAATCTCTCGCCTTTCTCATTGACCAGATAGCCCGGGTATCACCAAGCTCTTTCGCTGTTGCAATAACGTCTTCATCGCTAATAAAGCAATGCGTTGTATTATTGTGTACCGACAGTCTCTGTGCACTTAACCCGCTAGTGATCATAGTTACGTCACTAACGATTGAACAGCCCTCCTTAAGCGCTTGAATACCGGATTCGACAGCACCTTCACTAAAGCGAAATAGCTTAGAAAACTCAAAATCACCGGTGGTATGGATAGCACGACGCACAACCTGCCACTCCTGTTCGCTAAAGTGATGACCTCCATGAAACTGATGAATTTCGTTGTCGATTATGGAAAATGAACCGTTCTCTATCTGCTGTCCTTGGCGGGTCATTTGTTTCATTTTGTCCATCGGTTAATCCACCTTATTATTTAGGCAATTGAATTGCTGAGAGAGTTGAGGATGGCAGGCCAACAGGCTACCGTCGAAATCAATAAGAATGACATTAATAACCAGATCCTCAGCCGTATATCGCACAGCATGTTGATGTGCTTCTTTGCAAATACGTTTCAGATAAAGGGTGCTATCAATACCACTGAGTAAACTTAATACGTGTCTTCCAGTATTTGCTTCTGCTATCTGTGAACAAACGGTTTCTGGTATTTTTTCTTCTCTGGCTAACTGGGCTAAATGAGCAAAATCTATAGCGTGCCCTGATACATGTGTCATCATCCGACCAGATACCAACTTGCCCATTTTACCAATCATGGCCACCATTGTGACTTGCTCTGCTTGATAACGTTTGGCTGCCCTTAAACCTACGCCCATAAAATCACCAGCTTGTATGAAAGACATTTCGGATAATTCAGGAAGCAACGCCATAGCTGCTTTTTCAGAGCGGCTACCCGTGGTCAATACCATTTGTCCCCTGCCATTAGCGGACGCTATTTGTACGGACTGTCGAACAGAAGCAGCAAACGCTGATGTTGAATAAGGCTTAACGGTGCCCCGGGTTCCTAATATAGAAATGCCTCCCAATAAGCCTAGCCTTTCGCTGATGGTTTCCTTTGCGACTTCTTCTCCGCGAGGAACGCATATTTCTAGCTCCAGACCAAATTGATCTGTCTGTGTATTCTCGGAGAACTGCCACTCCAATGCGGCCATCTCAAGGATATTTTTACGTGGAACCGGATTAATCGCAGCTTCTCCCACAGAAAGTTCCAACCCCGGAAGCGTCACCGTTGCAACGCCTTTGCCACCAATTAAGGTGATTCCTTGTTGTTTAACTTTGCGCGCAATACACTGAATTTCAATACCGTGGGTACAGTCCGGATCGTCTCCGGCATCTTTAATAACGCCAGCAACAATTTCATGCTCACCCTCAAGACGAGCCAGTTCGAATGTAACCATTTGCCGATTGGGAAGCGTGATCTCAATATCTGAGAACCTCTGACCAGAGACAAGGCAACGCACGGCTGCTCGTGTCGCTGCCGCGGCACAAGCTCCTGTTGTATATCCACCTTTGAGCTCTTTTTTATTTGCAGAGCGTTTTAATTTTCCCACTAAGGCAACCGCTATTAGAGGTGATACAAAGGGAATTAAACTCAATAAAGAAAAGAGATTTAACTGGTACGCAGGAAGCACTAAATGAAGGAAGTATGTTAAATACAGCCCAAGAAGAGTGATAAGAAGGTGTTGATCCCTTGTAATCCATTGCACAGCTCAAGTTGAGTCAATTCACTAACCCCAATAAATCTGCGCGTATAAAGGCAACCATTATTCAATTACTGAGTGATCCCGCCCAGAATATTGGAGTGTGTCATTGTTAGCAGGTTCTGACTCTCAACAATCACTAAACTTAGTGGCATTGTCGACTACAGTTGCGGGTACAGTTCAGGCTTTAAACCTGATTCACTTTTAACTCAATATACCAACGTGAATAAATATGGATATATATGCAAGCACTAACGACTTGAAAAAAGTTTCTCACAGCCCGGTCTTATCTGGTTTGATTAATATCAATTTAACTGACACCAGAATATTGTTTGCATATGTACATCAATATTATAAATACTCTAATTAAGCTTCGAACGCTATACGCTTCAACCACCTAGCTATAAAAAATTACCTCGACAGGCTTATCTCAACCTATTGAAATGTTTCTATTTTAGTGAACAGCATCACGATTATAAACATCAACTGGAAAATACAATATTTACTGTGAATTCTCCTATTATCAATTAACGTCGGTCTTTAGTCGATATTTGCATATTCATTGTCTGTTGCAGTTGTAACTGTTTTATTACTAGCTCTGGTGCCAGTGGGCGACTAAACAAGTAGCCCTGAATCATAACATCGGGGGCTTGAGGCAAATAACTGAGCTGCTCTTGTTCCTCCACTCCTTCTGTCACTACTCGCAAATTTAACGCTCTGGCCATTTCAATAATGGCACTAAGCAGGGCACTATTATTCTTCTCGGCAATATCTTTGATAAAGGTTCTGTCTATCTTGAGAATATCAATCGGCAATTTACGCAAATAACCCAATGAAGAATAACCGGTACCAAAGTCATCTAATGCCACCTGAATCCCTAACCTTCTTAAACGAACAAGATTTTTAAGTGCTTGCTTTTCACCTTGAATAACAGAGGTTTCCGTCAATTCCAGATAAAGGTGTTCTGGTGTTAAATTATATTTGTCTAAAGTGTTCTGAACCGTGGCCACAATATCATTACCACATATCTGTTGAGCAGACAGGTTCACTGCCACTCTGATATTGTCATAACCTTCATTCTTCCATCGAACAATCTGAGCGCAAACTTCTTCGAGTGCCCACTCGCCAATTTTCACGATGGAGCCATTCTCCTCAGCAATACTGATAAATCGATCTGGTGAAATATGCCCCAGAACCTCATCTTCCCAACGAATGAGAGCTTCAAAAGATTGTATCTGGTATTTTTGGCTGTCAACAATTGGTTGATAGACCAAATAAAAACCGCCTTTTTCTATGGCATGGAATAGCCGTTGCTCTATTGTGGAGCGTTCACTGGTTTGTTTACCTAAAGTCGGAGAGAAAAAGGCATACTGATTTTTACCATTGTTCTTTGCCTGATACATTGCCTGATCGGCATAAGTAATTAGCTCCTCTTTATCGAGCGTATCGTTTGGCCATAAAGCAATGCCGATACTGGCACTCGCGTAAATGTGGTTCCCCCCTAAATCAATAGGCTTGGATATCTCATCAAGGATCCGTTTTGCAATCATGCTCGCCTGATGCGGTCCGGTAAGATGGGGGATCATAATGGTGAACTCATCACCGCCTAAACGAGAAAAATTATCCAGAGGATCCGTGGGATTAACCCGGCTAGCCATATCTTCAATCCGAAGGGAACGGCGTAACTTTTCGGCAATTTTAAGTAACAATATATCTCCGACAGGATGGCCCATATTGTCATTGACGTATTTAAAATTATCTAGGTCTAAATAGAGCAAAGCGAGCAGCCTGTCCTCGCGTTTAGCCACCTCGACAGCGCGATTAAGGTTACGACGAAACATGAATCGGTTAGGCAACCCTGTTAAGGTATCCACAAACGCCAAATGACGTATCTTTTCTCCGGACCGATGCAAGTCCGCACTCATTTTATTGAATGCATCATACAAGTCACCGATCTCGTCTCCCGTCTTATTTTTAAGCTCGATCCTTTTATTTTTTTTACCCAATGTCTTAATTGCATTATTTAATCGGGCAATGGGGATCACCAAGTTTTTATGCAGTAATATGAGCATTAGTGGAACAAATATTAACAGCACAACACCGGCCAGAGCGATCACAAAAATACTTACCTTGATGCTTTGCTTAACCAAGGCTCGCTCCGGTAAAAAAGCATATAACGTCATATCCTCAGATAGTGATTGTGAATAATACATTAGCTTATCACTACCAATTGTGGTCGATTCCCATTGATTTACGGTCAGATCCTTTAACTGACCAGAAGTGGCTAAACGGTTGGTGAGCTCAGAGTGGTTCTGTGGCCTAAGCATAATGATGTTTTTAACCGAAAGCAGCTGAACACCACTTTCCCACGGATAAGGAAGCTGTGGTGCTACCAATTCGCTGATATCCTGTGTGATGCTGAGGTAGCCTCTTAACCTCGGTAGCTCAGTGAATTTTTCTCTGGCCCTGTCTCTGACCATCAATGGAAGCGAAATATACAAGGCCAAGTTTCCGGTATCAGGATTAACGGATATCATCTCATGATAATTTTCTGTCATGGTACTGAGCTGATTAAACCGCTCAGTCTCGGTTTCCAACTCTCTCACATTGACAATGTCACGATTGACCACTCGTAACTCTTCAAAGCCATCCGGCATGATAAGCCTGATCTCATAAAAATTGGAATTGGCCGCCTGAATGCTGGCTAAACGCGTCAACATAGGCTTTTGCATTAATGAAAAACGATCGAATTCATTTTCAGTCAAGAGGTAGTTCTTTAGTAGTGAATCATTTGCAATGGACTGGAGAGCAAACCGGGCGGAGGAAACCTTGAAATGATAATCCTCAATGGATTGATTTATGTGGCTTTCTATACGTGTACGTGAATGCTGCTCACTCGTCCACCTCAACTCAAAATAAGCGTACAAACCTACAATAAACAGCGGTAGTGCTATCATAGGAATGACGATTAGAGCGACTTTAGAGTTTAGGCGCATAAATCTCACTTAGCACTTTGGAGCTTACGTTATTTCTACGCAACAACTGGCGTGCGGGAATTGGTTGATAAAACTCGGACTTAACCAATACCTCTTCGCTAGGATAAATAACTGGGTCGTTCACAAATTCAGCTGGAAGTAGTTTTTCCGCCTGAAAATTGGGTGTGGCATAGTAGGTAAATTCCGCCATCTGCGCGGCCACCTCCGGTTTATTTATGAAATTCAAGAACTGATGAGCCAATTTCTTATTATTTGACATTGCTCCTACCACAAAATAATCAACCCAGATATTACTGCCTTCATCAGGTACAACGTATTCCAACAAGTCGCTATGTTCCATAACCATTAGTGCATCGCCGCTGTATATCATCGATGCCCATAAATCCCCGGTAATAATTTCGGATGTTTCATCCAGGTTCATGTATTGATAGGAACGAACATATTGTTTCTGGTTAATCAGTAAAGATTCAACCTGCTCTAATTGTTGTTTTTCCCCTGAATTAATTGAGTAACCTAACGCCTTCAACCCCAGACTAAGCATATCCCGGCCGTCGGCGATCATGCCAATATGCCCCTTCAGTTCATCGTTCGGTTGGAAAATTCGCAGCCAACTGGTGATAGGTTTCTGCACAAGATCAGTTCGGTAGATAATACCAACCGTGCCCCAAAAATAAGGCACGGCATAATCCATTGAGTGACTGTACGCCTTTAACCATCGTGAGGAAAGATTGTCTAGGTTGGGGAGTTGCTCCTTATCAAGCGGGCTTATCCAGCCACGATTCGCGTAAGGGGCCAAATCAATGCCCGAGCTTAAAATCAGATCATAACCAGCGGCACTATTATCCACCAGCATTTAAGTTCTTTGCTCGTCGGTTTCATAATAAATCTGAGTTACTTGAGCATCGAACTTTTCTTCAAATTCAGCGACAATATCAGGGTCGAGATAATCTGACCAATTTAAAATGGTAAGCCTATTTTCAGGATCTTGCGCGAAACTGTTGGTTGAGAATAAAAGAAGATAACCACAGTAAAACAGACCTTTTATAAAATGCATTGCTCTTCCTTTTTTCTCTTTGGATATGAACTAAAGCTAGTAAAGAATTACTCATTCAACAATTAAGTCAGTTCATATGCGACAAATTAAATCACTCAGCGCTGTTAAACACCCCGAAAAATATGGTCAATCCTCATTGTTTACATATAGATTTTAGCTTTCACTCAGAATATAGTACTGATTTTTATTCTCATTTACCTCAATGATCACAAAATGGCTATTTTTCTTACGCATTTGCTCTATTGACAAACCAGTAATTAGCCAAGTCTGAAAATACTTTTCAGCCCAATGCCCCAAAAGTGTTAGTCATTTCAAAAAATTGCCCCTTTCTCACTAATAATTCGAGGAAATACATAAAGTTTAGCTAATATTCATTGACTTCCTCGGATATTGATTTAAGCTCCCAATCGGCTAGAAAGAAAAGCTTTTGTTTTAGGATTTACAAGTCGTTGGACAGCTCAAAACTCTCCGCCGTGTTGTGTCTAAATAGCAATCTATTTTTTCACGCTATCTAAGTAAGCCCCATCGGGGATCAACACAATTTTTATTAGGAATTAAGACTATGTCCAACACAGTGACTGGTACAGTAAAATGGTTTAACGAAACTAAAGGTTTCGGTTTCATTCAACAAGAAAATGGCCCAGACGTGTTCGCTCACTTCAGCGCTATCCAATCTGACGGCTTCCGCACTCTTGCTGAAGGTCAGAAAGTTGAGTTTACTGTAACTCAAGGCCAGAAAGGCCCTCAAGCTGAGAACATCAAACCAATCTAATTTGGATTGATACATCACTGAATTCCTATAGCCAGTCTTACGACTGGCTATTTTTTTGTATTGAGATTACTCCTGTGGCAATAAAACCAACCATATATAAATTTCGCATCGCTCTCACGGATATGAACAGAGACTATTATGATTCTGTCAATTTAACCATAGCCAAACATCCCTCAGAAAACGAACAAAGGATGATGGCCAGAGTATTAGCATATTGCCTGAATGCTCAACCTGACCTTGCTATGACCAAAGGGCTATCAACAATAGAAGAACCCGATATCTGGCTTAAGACATTAGATGATCAAATCAAGTTATGGATTGATATTGGTGAACCTGATCCTGAAAGAGTAAAAAAATCTACTCGCCTAGCTGAAAAAGTGGCAGTGTATAGCTTCAATACTAAATCTTCCGTTTGGTGGACACAAAACGCATCTAAACTAAACTTATTAGAAGCATCAGTTTTTCAATTTGACTATAGTGAAATTGAAGCGGTAGCAAAGTTAGTTGAAAGAACAATGGATATGTCTGTCATGCTTACCGGAAACTCTGCCTATGTTTCGATAGGAGACAATAACTGCGAAGTTACATGGCAAACTCTAAAGGACTAAGTTATTAATGCATGAAATTATTGTCAGCAAACTGAAACAACAACTTGAAGTTGCCGGTGTGGATACACTGCACCTTTCAGATAAAGAAACACAACTGTTTACGCAAGCCGTAGAAAAACGAGCTGATTTTTTTAATGCTGTTTGTAAAAAAAGGAGTGACCGGAAACCGATCCTGTTACTTTTAGGACTACTGACTAAATCTCATATTGAAGCGATATCTAAACTTGAGTCACAAATAGACGCTATTAGCGCCATGAGAGATGTCTTCATTGAAAACGTTGGTGAGGAACAATCAAATAAGTTGCGCGCTGATGCGGTTGTAGAGCTATCACTGGTCACAAAACTCTGGTTAATGGTGCAGGGCTACCTCAACATGGACTTTAGCCTTGCTAATGATCATGCAGATAAATCATCCAACCTACTCGCCAGAGCTTTGCATGCTGAACCTCATGCCGTTAGAACAGAGCTAATTGCCAGTTATTATCACGGTAAAGACAAACGTAAAGACGATGATCCTTCCGTACAATGGCCAAATAAAATTCTTAACTGGTTTCATACGTCAAAGAGCTAATACTTGCACTCTGCATTTTATAAGAAATTAAGTGTAGAGTTTCGTTATCAGCTCATTACGCTTTCCAAAGCACCTAAGTACTAAGTTAAATTGTCTACCTTATTGGAAAGACTATGTCTTCCAAAGAACCTTGACAACATGCCAACCAAACTTAGTTTTTACAATAAACGGCGTTAAAACCTCATTACGAAAAACCGCTTTATCGAAAGGGGGCACCATAGCTCCCTGGCGAAACTCTCCAAGATCACCGCCTTTTTTACCAGACGGGCAACTTGAATATTTTTTTGCCAAAACCTGAAATTTAGCCCCTTTTTTCAACTGACTAAGGATATCCTTTGCCTGAGACTCATGTTTCACTAATATGTGTAATGCGGCAGCAGACCTTGCCATTATATTGCCCTGTATCTCATTAATTTCAGAGATTTTAGCTTAATAGCTCAAGTTATTCAGCTTTTTACCGATAATTCATCATAATTAGAAATAAAAAGTATTCTAAAATTAAGCATAAAAGAATAAACTTAAACTCTATTAATCTATTTAATATTTCATCTAGGATGTTGTTATGAAGAGCAAAGCTAACCAATCCCAAGGTATGCTGTTATTTAAACTGTCATTGAATCAGCAAAGTTTTGCTATCGGAACACTGAAGGTTCGAGAAATCGTCCCTTATATGCCTACCACTCAGATTCCATACTCTCATCACCATGTTATTGGGACTGTGACCATTCGTGATTTAACCGTTCCTGTCATTGATATGGCAGCAGCGATAGGGTTCCGTCCTATTGCGGCCGAAGAGTATAAAAATAGCTACCTCATTGTTACCGACTGTCTGCGTACCGTCGTCGCCTTTATGGTTCGGAGTATTGATAAGATTATTGACTGTGACTGGCACACCATTGAACCATCCCCAGAAACAGCCGGCAATAATGTATTCGTCACTGGCATCACCCGACATGAAGATAAAATTGTTCAGATGCTGGATGTTGAGCTTCTATTGTCAAAAATTTATCCGCAAGATGCATCTGCCCGCATCCCAATTTTGACAGATGTAGAGCGTGAACGACTTAAGCCACTCAATATATTGCTCGTTGATGATTCAAGTATTGCCCGGAAGCAACTTTCTGATGCACTAGACAGTATTAACATCTCCTATTCTGTATGTAAAAACGGAATGGATGCACTTGATCTAATGCGCAACTACGCTGCAGAAGGAAAGCCTGTAGAGCTGCTGGTGAGTGATATTGAAATGCCAGGCTTGGACGGTTACGAACTGGCTTTTGAAGTACAGAATGACCCGCAGCTATGCCATACTTACCGTATCCTCCATACATCCCTGTCCAGTGAAATGAGTGCTGATAGAGCACACCAGGTAGGTGCTCATGAAGCATTGACCAAATTTGATGCAACAGAACTTGTTCAGGCAATGTTAAGAGGCGCAGAAAAAATAAGCAACAAAACCGTTTAGTTAAGTACAGATTCAAGCGGTACTTTAATTTTTTTACCCACCAGCTTATTGATATTAGCCTTCCAACTAAGAAAACCGCCGCAATTAGAAATGCGGCGGTCCTTTATCATCTTTTCCGATTAAATTCTTAGACAGAATTTTGGCTTTTTCTAAATACTTTATAACGCCTTTTTCACTTTATTAGCAATTTCCTCAGGTACCCATGTTTGCCAGATATGTGGGTATTGTTCCAAAAAATAATACATGGCTTCTTCACCATCCGCTTGATTGTCTTCCATCCATGCTAACAATTGGCTCATGTCTTTATTTTCAAAACCTCGCCTAGCAAAATACTGGTAAGCTTCTGGAGCACGAATTGCAAAATTTTCCGTAGTAATTGTATGTACTGGTGATGGTGGATACATAGTCACTTTAGGGCTGATACATTCGTCTTGCGTTGTGCAATTCACATATTCTTCCAAGTCAATTCCACTGCCAAAATCTACCTTGACCATATCGTATTTACCTAATACGGGCGTTGGTGCCCAATAATATCCAAACCAAGGCTCTTCCCGCTCGTAGGCTCTGGCGATCGTACCTGACAGAGCGGCACCAGATCCTGGGTCAATAATAGTAAACCCGGACTCATCCAGTTTCATCGCATCAAATAAATGGCCAGCGGTAATCTGACATGTCCAACCAGCAGGGCAACCATAGAAAGCTGATTTCTCCGGGTCTTCTGGGTGAGTAAATAATTTGGCGTGTTTTCTGATCCCTTCAATCGTCACTAAATCTGGATATTTTTTCAACAAATAAGCGGGAACCCAAAAGCCTTCCTCCCCACCTTCAATTAAAGATTTTCCCGCATATCGCAATCGTTTTTCCTGTACCCCTTTATCCAGCGCCTCTTTTACGCTATTAGTCCAAAGTTCCGGAGCGACATCAGGTTGTCCCTTTTCTATCATCGATGTTCCCGTTGGCATACTATCGCCGGGAACCAGCTCAGCTTCACAATCATAACCATGATCCAAAATAAACCTATCAATATTGGCAATCAGACTTGCCGAGTTCCAGTTCATGTCAGCAATGGTGACGCGACCACATTCGCCAGCGTATGCTTGACTTACGAATGCGCCCACCATCAGTAACGTAGCAGTTTTTAGCTTCATCTAAACCTCCCTTTCTTATTTTCAATCACGGATATAATGAGTAAACCTTAAATGCATCAGTTTCACCCCATCAACCTAACTATTCTAGCCTTTTTACCTATAACTGCTCATTAAGATCTTTAATTATGATAAATATTTGATTTTGATAACAAAATATTACGGAAAACAGTTTTATTCAAAGGCACTACAACCTATTGAGCCATTAAGGCAAAAATACAAATGATTACAAATTCAATCGATACACCACTATTTTCACACAATGCACATTTCATAAACTCATTTTCAATTCTTTATGCATCATGTATAGCAATACATGCTATACATATGGTAGCAGTGAAACCTCAAGATAAGCACAATGATTCTTAAAGAGAGTAGATCTATGAAAGACCTAGACATTTTCCCAAACGAGCAAGATTTTAACCCAGACGGTACTTTAATCTGGAGTTGGGACATAAAAAATGACCTATTTAAAATAAGCAGTATAGATGATGAACATATACCACTGCATATTGACTCTATTGAACATATCGAAGATTTTGTATCCATTCTTGAAACATGGAGCAAAGAGCCCGCCATCAACTTATTCAAGAGGTGCCTAACCAACAATGAAATACACTGTACAAACATTAGTTTTAACAATGATAAGGTTCGATCTTTTTATTGTTTATTAAAAGCGAGTAAAGTAAACGACAGTACCATTACTGGGCTAATACGTCCCCTGATCCCTACTTTAGATAATATAGACACGTCCGCGTTATTTTATCAACTAGTCAGTAACAATCACCATGGCATTATAATAACCAATGAAGACACGGAGATATTAACTTGTAATAACTATATACAAAAAAGTATGGGCTACACTCAAGAAGAGTTAATTGGGAAGCCAACATCAATATTTAGCAGTAGCAAGCATGGGAAAATGTTTTATACGGACATGTGGAGCAATATTACTAACCAAGGTTATTGGTCTGGACATATATTAAGTAGAAAAAAAGATGGAAGGTGTATTCCCCAAGATTTAACCATTCAGAAGATGATTGTGGGCAACGATACTTTGTATCTCGGAATCGCGCTAGATCTATCAAATGAGCTATATAGAGTAGAAGATAAAGATAATGGCGGGATTGAATTACTAACGCAACTTCCTAGTAAAAATGAATTCAAGAGAAGTCTAAATGAAATCAGTTCGAAAATAGAAAATACTACTGGATTATTAGTAATTGCCTTTACTCCTAAGTTTGATCTGATATGTGATCTCGATGACAAAAGACAAATTGCCAGCACAATATCTTTCTACAAAGAAAAAGTTGCAGCAGGCTATCTAGGGGGAAACACTTTTTCTGTCGCGATGACCTACTCCATACTAGATAGTACATCTAATTCATCTATCGTTTATAAACCCATAAAATCTCTGGCCAATTACTTAAGAGGGGAGTTAGATTATAAAGTTTTCAATAGGATAGCAAAATGCAACATTGGTGTATCAGTTCTAAACACTGATGCCAACTCAGCTAACAAATTAATATCTCATGCATTACAAGCTATGTATGAAAATCATAATGAAACAGGTACAAATATCAGCTTTTATAATCAGCAGTTACACGAAATAGTCAAAAGACGAGAAATGCTTGAAGAGATCGTCCGATTATCTATCAAAGAAAATTCTCTTATCGTGTATTACCAGCCAATCATTAGTACTAACGATTGGAAAGTAATCAGTTTCGAAGCGCTGTGCCGTTTCAAAGATAAGAATGGTGCAGAGTTGGATACGCAAGAAATGATATTAATTGCTGAAGATTTAGGTCTTATTGGGGAGTTAGATCTAGCGGTCGCAGCCAAAGCACTATCAGACCGACAACATTTGACCAAATATTTTGGAGATGAAATAGGTATTACTATTAATTTCTCGGCAAATACCAATGTTCCGATTACAAGAACTTTTTCCAACATAAACACTATCCTGAATAATCATCCTGAAACATTACCTCACGTAACAATAGAATTAACTGAAACAGGTTACTTTAACAACAAAGAACTTACTTCAGACGTACTATCCAAACTTAGAGATCGCGGGGTGGCTCTAGCTATTGATGACTTTGGTACGGGATATTCATCTTTTTCCTACCTCAAGGATAACAATATTGACATATTAAAAATTGACCGTAAATATATTATAGATATAAAAGAAAACTCTTCAAATTATCACATTGTAAAAATGATGATTAATTTGTCTCATACACTAAATGTAAAGGTCGTCGCTGAAGGTGTGGAAACATTGCAGGAGCTTTCTATACTTAAAGATCTAAAGGTGGATTTTGTTCAAGGGTACTATTTCTCCCCTCCACTTCCAATAAATAAGACTAAACCATATGTGGCTTATAAAAAAATCATTTCCGAAATATGTGGTATAGGGTTAGACAAACAAACATCGTGTATAATAATGTCACAAGATACAGTTTCAACTGACGATGATTTATTTCTAGTAAAAGTAATATTTGAAAAATCACAACAACTCGTTATCGCGGTATTAAACAACAAGAAATGCGTTGGATATATAGAACGTAGCGATTATAACTTACATATTAACCCAGCAGTAGGTTCAAACATCGAATCCAGCGACGATTTAAGATTATTACAAAAAAGAACACATCAAATAATGAATACTAAATTCACTACTATAGACTCTAATTTCACAAATCAAGAGCTATTTAGTAAAATTAAAAGTGGGATTCGTTTCCCATGGATAGTACAAGACAAAGATGAAGAGTTCATAGGCATGGTTACTCATGAAAGCGCTATGAATTTTTTGGCCTCAATACTATAAATTTTATGGAGATTTTAGCTCGGTGGTATAACAAGCAATACCGTTTTTTGACGTTAAATCAGACCCTGTAAATAATTCTG
>DDQN01000101.1 GCA_002342685.1 Vibrio sp. UBA2441 | reverse complement strand
TCTTAAGTGAACGGCATTACGTCACTGACAGGCCCTTTTTTATTTCAACGTTATTTGGGCATATAGTTGATTTTTAACTGCAAAAACTTATTATTGTTGTAACCATGCAACAATAAGCCAACTATCATGCTTAACAACATCAACCTTGCTGACGTACGCTCTTTTGTTCTCATTGCCCAACTGGGTAATTTTACTAAAGCAGCAGATGCACTCTCTGTTTCCCGATCTCATGTATCACGGCAAATCAGTGCACTAGAATCACAAATGGGCGTGACTTTACTTATTCGTACCACTCGTACCTTAAAACTGACAGACGCAGGGAAAACTTTTTTTAACCAATGCGAAAAGGCGTTACAAGGTATAGATCAAGCACTAATTGCAGCAGTAGATGATATTGATGAAGTGAGAGGGTTGATTAGGGTTAACTGCGTTGGTGGCTATATTGGTGAATCTCTAATCGCGCGTTACATCAGTGAATTCATGTCTGCTTATCCGGATATTAACGTTAAATTAGACTTTAGCAGCCACAGGGTCGATTTAATCGAAGAAGAATTTGATATCGCTTTCCGTATGGGGACACTTGAGGACTCTGGGTTCATCGCAAAAAAACTTATGGATATAGACACGGTCACGCTAGCCAGTCCTGCTTATCTGCAAGAATATGGTGTCCCATCCCATCCAAAAGATCTCGTTAAGCATAAATGTCTAACGGGTTCAGTTCGACGTTGGAGTTATCAGTCATTAACCGATAAAAACAACCACTACGATGTCCATGTCGACGGCACTTTGTCCTGCAAAAATGGACATGTCATTGTAATGGGAGCGCTTGCCGGAAACGGGATTATTCGTGTACCTCTGATGTATTGCCAAAAAGAAGTTGAACAAAACAAATTAACCCGCGTTTTACCTGACTGGGAAATACCAAGCGTACTGTTTTCGGCCATTTATCATAAGGATAAATATCAGCCTAAAAGGCTAAGAACCTTTATCGATTTCATACAGCAACGCTTTGAACAAAATAGCCTTTGAAATAAATCGAGTTTTGTTTAACTAAAACACAGTTTCGCCCATCGGGCTAATCCCGCGGTCACGGAACCAAAATAATCACCACTGACCACTTTCGTGTCAGGCAATACTGTATTCACCGCTTTCCTTAATATCGGAGAGCGAGCAGAGCCACCCGTCATATATACCACGTCAGGTGTTACGCCTCCCTGTTTTAGCGTTTCCTGTACTAATTCTCTAATTTTTCGGGTCGGTTCAATGATTGCTTCTTCCATCTGCTCATAAAAAACGGGGACGTCAATTTGTTCCGCCAACAGGTCAAGTTTCGCCATATAGTTCTCTTTATCGGCTAGAGCAATTTTGGTTTTTTCCGCTTCTCTAACAACGCTGTGTCCAAGCGTTCCCTGATGCATTAGTATTAATCGGGCCAATTTATCAGGTTGACTCACTTCTTTATGCAATTTTTTAAGTAGCAGTAAGTTATCCAATGAATAGAAGTTTCTTTGGGATTCAACATCATTAATGGCAATACCATTCCAAAACTGAGGTATTGGCAACGGTAAGCCGGATAATTGTTGTGTACCCATTCCAAACTCGGGCATAAATCGTTTGAAAGCAATCGATATGTCTAAGTCATTACCCCCAACCGCCAAACCTGTATGGGATAATAATGTTTCTGTTCGTTCCGATTTCCCAGACCAACCCGGCCCCATACGAATTAATGAACAGTCTGACGTACCACCACCAATATCAACCACCAAAACATTCTGGTCTGAAGTCAATGTCGACTCGTACTCTAACCCGGCAGCGACTGGCTCGTATTGAAATTCAATGTGCTTAAAGCCTGCTCTCTTCGCGGCATTATGCAATATTCTTAACGCTTGTCGGTTTGACTCCATTCCACCTCTGCCATGAAAGTTTACCGGGCGTCCAATAACGGTTTCCGTAACTGGTTTATCTAATACTGTTTCGACACGTTGCTTTATATTGGCCATCATGGCGCAAACTAAGTCTTCAAAAAAAGACATTTGTACGTCTCTAAGACCCGTAGTCCCTAAAAATGACTTGGGTGATTTTACATAATAGGTGAACTTAGGATCGTCCAGATATTGCATTAAAGCAGCCTGACCAAATTGAATATCATCAGCATTAATGTCCAGCCCTTCATCACGATTAAGGTTAATGGCTCGACGAAGCACTATTTCGCCAGTTTCATTTGATGGCGCAATGTTTAAGCAGCGAAAAAGATATTCTGATACCGCTTCTCGCGTAGGTGCACATAACGTAGAAGGAATATAGCACTGTTCCCCAACCAAGGGGATTGCATGAACATCATCGTTTACGATATGCGCCACAGAGCAATTTGCCGTACCAAAATCAAACCCAATAGCCATTTGAACCCTTTTTTAACCATTAATTGTGCCGTCATTTACTGTCGTCAAACCAAAAAACGTACTGGCTGATATGCGGCGGGGGCGGGATAGTACTGGGAGAGCCATAATTGAGTCAATAGAGAATGGTCAAAAAAGGCCATCTATTCTTTGGTCATTGCACGCTCTCGCTCTTTAGCCATAAAAAACTTCGTTAAATATAGCGTTCACGGTAAACTCTGCTTTCATTAGCTTCTACGCATTAATCAAATTGGAATCGCAACGTGTCATCAACTCTTCCCGCAAACTCAGTTATCGTCCTTGACTTCGAAACCACCGGGCTTTCACCTAATCAGGGCGACCGCGCTATTGAAATTGGTGCGGTAAAATTAGAGAACGGGGTCATTGTTGATCGTTTTCAACGCTTAATGAATCCTGGGTTCAGAGTCAGCCGATTTATTGAAGGGTATACTGGTATCACCAATGCCATGTTAGCAGAGGCACCAAGTTGCGAGTCGGTAATGCACGAGTTTGCTGACTTTATTCAAGACAGCAACCTCGTGGCTCACAACGCCTCATTTGATAAACGTTTTCTGGATGCCGAACTGGATAGTATCCAGCGCGATTACAACGGTACCTTTGCTTGCTCACTGTTAGTTTCGCGTCGCTTAACTCAAGATGCACCATCGCATAAACTTGGCGAACTGGTGCAATTTCACCAAATTGAAAACGATGGTGTGTTTCACCGGGCATTGGCCGATGCTGAGGTCACCGCATCTTTATGGTTAGTATTACTCAATTCGTTGCAACGTGAATATGGCATAACAACCCCTGACTTTGCTTTGATGAAAAAGATCAGCAAAACACCCAAAGCGTCTGTTAACACACTGCTAAAGAACCTCGCTTAATAAGGAGGTTTACCATGCTTCACCTATTGCTGATGTAAAAGTAACGCCCATACTACCGATACCACCATCTATTGTTGCAACAGTGCAACAGTATTTGAACTAGAATGATATATATCATCAATCCAATTTTCCCTACTATATCTCCATCGCAACAGACACAGATACGATGTTGCTTATTAATGAATTGGAGAAAGATTATGAAAAAGCTAGTTGTTATTACAGGCGCAAGCTCTGGTATTGGTGAAGCAATCGCTCGTCGTTTGGCTGATGAAGGTCACCCTCTTTTATTACTCGCTCGTCGTATCGACCGCTTAGAAGCACTCGATATTCCTAACGCAATGTGTGAAAAAGTGGACGTAACGGATAAAGCCTCATTTGACGCTGCGATCGCTAAAGCCGAAATCGAATTTGGCCCGGCAGATTGTATCGTGAACAATGCAGGAGCCATGCTCTTGAGCGACCTAAACTCTCAGGATCCCGCCGAATGGAAAACCATGTTCGATGTTAATGTGATTGGATTAATGAACGGGATGCAAGCCGTATTATCACCAATGATTACGCGTAAGTCCGGTACAATTATCAACATCAGCTCTATTGCAGGTCGTAAAACATTCCCTAATCACGCAGCCTACTGCGGCACTAAGTTTGCTGTACACGCTATTTCTGAAAATGTGCGTGAAGAAGTCGCTGAATCAAACGTTCGTGTTACAACCATTGCCCCCGGTGCAGTAGAGACCGAATTACTTTCGCACACCACTTCAGATACCATAAAAGAAGGCTATGGTGACTGGAAACAAAGCATGGGTGGTGTTTTAGCCGCTGATGATATCGCTCGGGCCGTATCATATGCTTACCAGCAACCACAGGGTGTCTGTGTACGCGAAATCGTCATTGCACCAACTCGCCAACAACCTTAAGCAGACAGTATAAAAAAACCGCCCTCTATCAAAAGTGGGCGGCAATCACAGGGATTAAAGATCTTATTTTTATTATAGGCGTTGTGGAGTTTTATTCTTTAACTGGACGGATAAGTTTTATATCGCACGTCCATCATCTGTTCCATACAATGAACCACCTGACAGCTATAGCCAAATTCATTGTCATACCAAATGTACAGAACACATCGGTTATCTTGAGCAATCGTCGCCGCACCATCAACAACACCAGCGTAACGAGAGCCAACCAAATCACTGGAAACAATCTCTGTTGAATCGGTATAATCAACCTGTGCTGATAATGCGGAATTCAATGCTATTTCACGCAGGTATGCATTAAGTTCATCTTTATCTGTTGCTTTTTCAAGGTTTAGATTTGCGACCGCCATTGACACATTTGGTGTAGGAACCCGTATAGAATTCCCTGTAAGCTTACCGGCTAATTCCGGCAGTGCTTTCGATACTGCTTTAGCGGCCCCAGTTGAAGTCAGTACCATGTTGAGAGAGGCACTACGTCCACGGCGCTCACCAGAGTGGAAGTTATCAATAAGGTTTTGATCATTGGTAAAGGAGTGTACCGTTTCAATGTGGCCGGAGGTGATGCCATACTTGTCGTTCACTGCTTTTAATACTGGCGTAATAGCATTGGTGGTACAGCTCGCCGCCGAGATAATAGTATCTTCCGGCAGGATCACGCCTTCATTGACACCAAACACAACATTTTTAATATCCCCTTTACCCGGAGCCGTTAACAAGGCTTTTGCTGCACCTTTGCAGGCAACATGCTGGCTCAGACCTTCAGCATCACGCCATACGCCCGTGTTATCGACAACCAGCGCATTGTTAATACCGTATTCATTGTAATTAATTTCTTCAGGTTTGTTGGCGTATATAACCTGTATATAGTTTCCATTGGCGATTATCGCTTTACGTTCTTTATCGACAATGATACTGCCGTTAAACTGCCCATGCACAGAATCACGTCGTAGAAGACTAGCGCGTTTTTCCAAGTCACCTTTTTTACCACCACGAACAACTATTGCTCTCAAGCGCAAAGGATAGCCGGGGCCACTTTTCTCGACCAAAAGTCTGGCCAGTAAACGACCAATGCGACCAAACCCATACAAAACAACATCTTTAGGCTCAGCCACCGTTCCGATATTCATCGCATTGACCAATGCCGTATCGAGAAAGTCTTTTATCTCTTTTTCACTGTCATGGTTCAACCAATATTGATGAGCAAGCTGGCCGATATCAACTCGACATGGAGATAGCCCATCCATTTCCGTCAATGCATTAATAAATGGTAGTGTTTGCTGTGGCGAGAGAGGCGTTCCGGTGTAATGGCGGGCAAGGCGATGCGTTTTGATTATGTCGATAACATAAGCATTTACCAACGTTTTACCGAACAAAAGAACTTCAACACCCTTTTGGCGATAAAGCTGGCGGATCATCGGGGTCGTCGTTTCCGCAATCGTTTGGCTGTCTTGCCATTCTAACAGATGTTTTTCTGGGCTCATTTTTATTGGACCTTTTGCATTTAGGGCAGACTAATCAACTCACAAAAGCAGGAGTTGAATTTAAGGGTAAGTGTTTATTGTTATTTTTATGTGGCAGGATTGTAAACGTCAAAATGTTATTCTGCTAGCAAAAATAACGACGGTATTAATCACTGACAAACCGTCATTATTTAGCGATTATTCGAGGATAATTAAGACATATGCCATATTGACAAAAAAAAATCAGGCCACTTATTTCGAGACAAAAAATACTTAGCACTCATTTCACTTTGTAATGAATAATTTTAATAACGCTTATGTTGTGACACTGATCTTCTCACAAGCTTAAAATGGTTGGTTCTTAGGTTTAAATGCACTTAATTAAACAGATCCTACCAGTTGATTTTGCAATCGACAGAAAATGTATGCATTAGGCCAATTTCCAGTCATTTTTATTTATAATTAAAAAATTATCTATGTGAGGAAGAACACTCAGGGAAAGAAATACACAGAAACGATCAATACGCACGTCAACATATTCAACCTGACGCACAAATAATAATAATTCTCATTTTGACTATACTTACCCTGAGGAACCAAAAATTAGAAGCTCACGTAGCGATATACTGCGGACATTAGCACTATATTCCGACACAGTTAGGTCGCTTAGAAAGGAGAACATTTATGTTTATTCGACTCTGTAGTGCTTTCGTTATGATAGCCGTACTTTACGTAGCACCAGCAATCGCTCAAAACCACGACAAGAATCAAGGTATGGCCCAACCACCCGCTTTTGTCACCGGAAGCCTTGGATCCATAAATGCTGATTCTAAAGCGGCTTTACACGCATCCGCTAAAAGTGCACTGAATAAAGTATTAGTTAATAAATTCGGTGCAAACGGCAAAGAAGAGATGATCGTCACTAAGTCGACAAAAGGAGCCAACGGTAGGAGCCACGTGCGATTTTCGCAAAAAATAAACGGCTTGCCCGTCGCGGGAGCAGGTATGATATTGCATGCCGAGCCGGACGGAACCGTATTTGCGATCAATGGTGATTTTGTATCCGCAGCCCACCTTCCAAGTCAACCCAATCTCAACGCGACCGAAGCACTGAGTATGGTGACGATTGAAGGAAAACAACTAGGTAAACCAGAACTCAGTTACGTTCTTGGTAGTGATCGTCGTGGCCACCTGGCATGGAAAGTGATCTTTGAATATATCAATTTGGCAGGTCCTCAAAGAGACACGATATTTATTGACTCAACAACCGGGAAAATTGCCGCCAAGCATCCTCAAATCAAATACGGACGCTCGCTTAATACTAAAGATTGTAACCAAAAAACACGACGTTGCAGAACCGTTTCAAACAGCTCTAGTGACATCAGTTCTGGGGACGCTGCTATTGATGCTGCGCATAACTACGCCATCGCTACCTACGATTACTATTTTGAGAATCATGGGCGCGACTCTATCGATAACAACGGTATGACTTTAGTTTCCCGGGTTCATTACAGTCGCAACTACAACAATGCGTTCTGGGATGGCAGCCAGATGACCTATGGTGATGGTGATGGAGTAACCTTTATACCACTTTCACAGGACGCGGATGTGGTTGCCCATGAACTTACTCATGGTGTTACTGAGCGCTCTTCCGGCTTAATCTACCAAAATGAGTCTGGCGCACTAAACGAAGCATGGTCTGATATCTTTGGCGCAGCCGTAGATCACGCCACAGGAGCTAGTACACCGGATACCGTTGTAGGATCAATCACCCCCGATATCTGGCTTTTGGGTGAAGATATCTATACGCCGGGAACTCCGGGAGACGCACTACGGAATATGGCCGACCCTGCTGACGAAGGTGATTTTGACTACTACCCTACCCGCTACACTGGTAGCTCCGATAATGGTGGTGTTCATTGGAACTCAGGAATCGCTAATCTTGCGTTCGTCTTATTAGTTGAGGGAGGCAGTCACCCACGAGGAAAAACCACCGTATTAGTACCCGCACTTGATAGCAATTTTGGCACAAGTCTTGGCATGGCACTTGATATGTTTTATAACGCAAATGTCAATTGTCTAACGCCGAGTTCTAACTTTGCCGCAGCCCGTTTCTGTACTGCTCTTTTCGCTGGTAATTACGCCGCGAATGTCCACGCAGCGTGGGACGCTGTAGGCGTGCCAAACGATCCACCGCCTGCGCCTGCAGAGCCTATTGTTCTGAATGATGGGCAAGTATTAACAAGCCAAAGCGGCGAGACTGGTGAGATCCAGCAGTACATCATAAACGGTGTGGAAGCAGGCCAGACAGTGACCTGCGCCACCTCTTGCAACAATGGCGATGCTGACCTTTATCTTCGTTTTGATGCACCAGCAGAAGCCACTCCCAACAGTATTAACAATGAATGCGGCAGTTATTCGTCAGACTCTAACGAAGCCTGTACCACTAATGCGGCGCCGAGCGATGGCACCACACTTTATGGCGCAGTACACGCGTTCAGTGCATACACTAATCTGACCATTTCTTGTTCAGTCAACAGCGCTGACAACGGAATATGTCTGGCTCAAGGCAGCAGTTGCACAACGGGTTCTGAATGTTGCTCCGGCAGTTGTGGTGGTAAACCTGGTTCTCGTACCTGTAAAAAATAATATGCACCTACATTATTTAAACTGATGAAAATGTGCTAATGAAAAAGCTCTGTTAAATGCAGGGCTTTTTACATGACACTGACTAATAGTCATACAGTCATCAGATAGCAAAGCGTCTATTAGCCTTGTCATTCGAAGGTGAATGATATGCGCTTTATTCTCATCACAATCTGCAACACTCGTGGTCAAAACTCAATTGAACCGGCTCTTCCTTTCCCTCAAAAAGGGCTAAATGTGTCTGTTTTTTCGCTACTCAAAAATTTATTTTCACTAATCCACTCCAAATTATCGTGCAAATACAGAATCAAGCGATGCGAATCACATTAATTTAACCAACTGATATAATTAGAATTAATCAGCAACTCCGTCCAGTAAGTACAATTACATCACACTATTGATTCCAAATTGTCCACAATGAATGGATAAATAGACACTTTACTACACAGCTGTGCAGTATAATAATAGACCCATCGAGACAAGGCAATCTAAACACCTGGCTCGAACTAAACATTACATTATTTGAGAAGGTACATTGATATGAAAAAACTAATTACTCTTGCTGCTGGCCTGTTACTGACGACTTCTGCATTCGCTTCTACCGTTACTCTGCACAAAGACGCTAAAGTCTTTTCAGCTGATTTTGCTACTAAAACAGAAGCAGTAAGTGCCGGTTTCGATATCTCTGAAGACTTAGCATCAATGGCGCAGAACGACCTGCGTTTTACGTTACCTGTTTCTACACAACACCGTGTTGACAGCATCGCTATTGACCAGACTGAAATCACAATCGAAGAATTTGCTCGTGTTCGCGGTGAAGTTCAATATCGCGCTATCGTAGACGTGGACTACCACTTCAATACAGTAGACAACGACTAACCGTCGATATTAACCATCATCCAATTAATTAAAACGAACTCAACAAGGTATATAAAATGAAAAAACTAATTACTATCGCTGCGGGCCTACTACTGACAACTTCTGCTTTCGCATCTACTGTCACTTATGACAACAACACTGAATTGTTTGCAGGAAACTACGAAACTAAAGCACAAGCGTTTGATGCTGGCTTTGATTTAACCGACTCTCTACAAACATTAAGTAGCTCACAACTGGGCAATAAGCTTTCTGTTTGGGCCTACGACTCAGTAAGCGACATCGCTATCGACGACGCTAAAGTGGTTGTTGAAGAAATTGCATCTGCTCGTGACGGTGTTCAGTACCGCGCTATCGTCGATGTGGATTACCACTTCAACGCACAAGAGCGTAACTAATACGAACGACTGAAACACATTCGTTAATGCTCAAAAAGCCAAGGGGAAACGGAACGCCCTATGGCTTTTTGCCTTTCCCTATAGCTCTAGGCAGAACGCCTCCTCACTCACAATGTATATATCTTCACACTGAATAAAAAGTTCCCTGTATTAAAGCACCCCTATATATTTACACTCTAGCGTTACCGTCTCATGTCCTTTGCTCAATACCTGTATTTATACAAAAATACATTCGAAATTCTTACGATTGAATCTTTGACCAAAGCTCATAGGCAATGGCTGACCAAATATTTAACCTAGTTTATTTAAGATAAAAAAAAGCCCCTATCGGGGCTTTAAAATCTTTGAATTTGTTTGAACAGATTACTATCCGGTCAGGCCTTGCTTAGCCAAATATTCTTCGTATGTGCCGTGGAAGTCCTGAATACCGTCTTTAGTAATTTCAAGAATACGCGTTGCAATTGACGATACAAACTGGCGGTCGTGAGAAACAAAGAACAACGTACCTTTATAGTTCTCTAGCGCTAGGTTCAGTGCTTCAATCGATTCCATATCCATGTGGTTTGTTGGTTCGTCCATCAATAAGATATTTGCACGCTGCATGATCAACTTACCAAGAAGCATACGACCTTGCTCACCACCAGAAATTACTTTTACCGATTTCTTAATGTCATTTTGTGAGAACAGCATACGACCTAAAATGCCGCGAACCACTTGCTCGTCTTCACCTTCTTTTTTCCATTGACCCATCCAATCTAAAAGATTTAGATCTTCAGCGAAATCGTGAGCGTGATCCTGCGCGTAGAAACCAATGTTATTGTTTTCAGACCATTTAACCAAACCACTCATTGGTTCCATCATTCCGGCTAAAGTGTTTAACAATGTTGATTTACCGATACCATTTTCACCGATAATAGCAATGCGCTCGCCCACTTCAACCATTAGGTCAACATCGTTGATTAAAATGTTTTCGCCATAACCTTGTTTTAAGTTTTCAACTTCCAAGGCATTACGGAACAATTCTTTCTCTTGATCAAAACGAATGAACGGAGATTGGCGACTAGAAGCTTTTACTTCGTCAAGCTGAATCTTATCCAGTTGCTTCTGACGAGACGTCGCTTGCTTTGCTTTAGAAGCATTCGCAGAGAAACGGCTAACAAAGGTTTGCAGTTCAGCCATTTGCGCTTTTTTCTTTGCATTATCAGACTGCAAACGCTCTCTAGCCTGCTCAGCCGCTATCATGTATTCGTCATAGTTACCGTGGAACAAGCGAAGCTCACCATAGTCTAAATCAGCCATATGCGTACATACTGAGTTTAGGAAATGACGGTCGTGCGAAATAATGATCATTGTGCAGTTACGTGCAAGCAATATATCTTCCAGCCAAGCAATAGTATGCATATCCAAGTTGTTGGTTGGTTCGTCCAACAGCATTATGTCTGGTTCAGCAAATAATACCTGTGCCAGTAATACACGCACTTTAAGACCTGGAGCAACTTCGCTCATCAAGCCAAAATGTTGTTCTTCAGGAATACCTAAACCCAGTAAGAGTTCTCCTGCACGAGCCTCTGCCGAGTAACCATCCATTTCTGCAAACTCGGTTTCTAAATCACCTACTCGCATGCCATCTTCATCAGACATTTCTGGAAGGGAATAAATGTGGTCACGTTCTTCTTTGATTTTCCAAAGCTCTTTGTGACCCATTATTACCGTATCGACTACGGTATACTCTTCGAATGCAAACTGGTCTTGCCCCAGTTTTGCCATGCGTTCGTTTGGATCAGTTGAAACCGTACCCGCCGATTGCTCTAGCTCTGCGCCCAATATTTTCATAAAGGTTGATTTACCACAACCGTTGGCGCCAATTAGGCCATAACGGTTGCCATTACCAAATTTTATAGAAATGTTTTCGAATAATGGCTTGTCGCCAAATTGCATCGCAATGTTTGCAGTAGATAGCACGGAAGATTCCAAATATTAGTTAACCCGAATCAGATAATATTTATTACCGCATAATGCAGGGTAATAATTACCTTCAATTCAGATCAGTTTAAACAGACAAAAAAGCTGGTCTAAGACCAGCCCTTCAAATTTGCCGCGATAGTAACAGTTTTCGTGAGCCTCATCACTATCTATACTCGAATTATCTTAAATTGATGTATAAATAGACAACTCATGAGTCTATTTTTCTTGATTATCTCGTTTATGTTTAGGCACATAATTAAGAATGGATACGGGAACTTCTTTCGTCGGTGTAAACCCTTCTATGGTTTTACGTGTGATCAAATGCCCCAATCGACTTTCGATCATACAAAGATTCTTAAAGTCATCTCTGGAAACCAATGACAATGCTTCACCCGTTAAGCCAGCACGTCCGGTACGGCCTATTCGGTGAACATAATCATCCGCAGGATAAGGTAGGTCATAATTAATGACGCAAGGAAGATTATCAATGTCGATTCCGCGTGCTGCAACACCTGTTGCTATCAAATATTTAATTTTTCCGGATTTAAATTCTTCCAGCACTCTGGTTCGTGACGCCTGATTTCGTCCACTATGAATCGCTTCCGCCTGGATATCTCGCTTCTCAAGTTGCGCGACCAACTTGGCTGCACCGTGCTTAGTTCCTATAAATATAAGCGCTTGCTGCCATCGGTTCTCACTGAGAATATGACTCAATAACGCCGACTTTTTATCTTTATCAACCGTGACCAGCCATTGGTTGATAGAAGACTTAGAAGCGCTGTGTTTAGTAATAGCAATCTCAGTAGGATCGCTAATAGCCGTTCGTGCTAACTCACGTACCGGATTCGATAACGTAGCAGAAAATAACAAATTTTGAATATCAGTCGGTAGGCGACTAATAATTTTATTAATGTCTTCAATAAAGCCCATATCCAACATTCTGTCGGCTTCATCTAGCACTAGTATTTCAGTTTCTTCAAAATGAACAGCATGCTGACCATACATATCAAGCAGCCTTCCCGGCGTTGCAACTAATATATCGACGCCTTCAATAAGCTTCTCTTTTTGCGGTTTATAGTCAACACCACCATACATAGCCAATGACGTCAGATCCAAATGCTTACTGTATTTGACAATGTTGTCTTCAACCTGAACGGCCAGTTCACGAGTCGGAACCAGAATAAGGGCACGAATACGCTTTTTCTTCTTAGTTTCGCCCTTGCTTAACATTTCCAAAATTGGTAAGACAAAACTGGCGGTTTTACCTGTACCTGTTTGCGCTCCAGCAATCAGATTATCACCTCTTAAAATAACCGGAATGGCCTTTTGTTGAATGGTGGTCGGCTTTTCATAACCTTGTTCGGTTACCGCTTTTAGAATTGGATCACTTAATCCAAATTTGGAAAATGGCATGGGGAATCTCAGTATTAATAAGTCATCAGTTAACTCATATGTTAACCGTGGAGAGATGGAATCTCGTATGCGGGTAGTTTAACGAGTTTAGTAAGAAAAACTACCATTCTAATGAATCTCTTGCTCTGTTTTACACTCCCACTATTTTACAACACAGCAAATAACAATAAATAACAGACTATTTCACTCATTTGCTGAACAGCGCCGAGAGCATCACCAGTGTAGCCTCCAACTTGACGAATCATCCAACGGCTACATAACCAGCGGACGAAAAGCAACGTTAAAACAAGCAGTACCGATGTTTTGGCGCTGGTAAACACGACTAAAGTCAGCAGAGCTATCATCACTAGGTAAGCAAAGTCACTGCTACTACTAGGGCTTTTAGCAATTTTTAGTTTGGAATCTTCCGTCTGTCTTACATATCCGTGAGTAAAGATAAAGCTCACAGCCAACGATCGGCTCAGAACATGGGCCACAATCAGTGCGACTGGAATAGACGTCATTGAGTTTAAAATCGAAAACTTAAGTAATAAAATTAGTACGATGCCCAACACACCGTATGCTCCCACCCTTGAGTCTTTCATGATCTCCAGCTTCCGTTCCGGTGTAAAACCGCCACCAAAACCATCACAGGTATCAGCGAAACCATCTTCATGGAATGCTCCTGTAATATAAACACTGAATATCATTGATAGAACAACGGAAACTTCTGCAGGCCAAACTGATGATGAAATCATATAAATAAGTGCCGTTAGTAAACCAACGACCAAACCAACCAAACCACAATATTTGTAGGATTCGTTTTTTCTTTCTTCACTATAAGGAACATCTGCAGAAACGGGGATTCGGGTAAAAATAGAAAGTGACAATAAAAAAATTTGCCATTCACGCACTAAGAAACTGTTCATAATCCCTCGTAGATAATCAATATTGTTGAGGCAGTTATTAAGGAGAAGGCCACTGAAGCTCTGGCCACACCTTGCCATTTTCATCATGATAAACGGATATAGTAATACGTGCAGCATAAGGAATGTTAAGTCTATGCAAATATTGCTCTGACTTTGGCATGTTAAATACCTGTCTGAACAACTGCTTAATCACTCCTCCATGAGTCACCAACAATACATGTTTACTCTGGTGCTCACTGAGTAGCTGCTGCCATGCAGCGTAAATTCGCTTATCGTAAGCGTGTAATGTCTCACCATTCGGTGGCGTTATGTTCCATGGGTCGGACCAAAACAGACTTAACGTTTGCTGATCATTTTTCCAGACATCATCTTTACGCTTTCCATCCCAATCACCAAAATTTAACTCCATCCAGTTTTTCTGTTCAAAAACCGGAATCGATTTAGGATTAGCAAAATCATAAGAAAAGTCAGCACAACGTTTAAGCGGTGAGGTGACAACACAATCTATCTGTTCAATGTTTTGGATAGATTTATGCATCTGTTCGAACCCTTCTTCTGTTAACAGAAAGTCAGTATGGCCTCGAAAACACTGATCCCCTTCAGGCAGGCCGTGTCTTAACAGGGTAATTTGGGTTGTGGACATATTTCCTCTTTACGACTTGCTAGTTCATGCCAAATAATTTCTATGGGACTATTATTATCAACGATTCCCTGCCCCTCACGCCAACTAGGCTGGTGTTGAATTATATTTTGAAAGGCTCTCAACCATTCACCATGACTCACTATGACCACATCTGAACTCTTATCCTGAAACCTTAGAGTCTCGATAAAAGACATAATCCGAGTTTCAAGTTCTTGTTCTGCCTCTACTCCAAATACAGACACCATTTTATTGACATATCGATGTTCATATTCGTGCCACTCGAACAGAAGTTCAACATCTTGGTCAACCACACAGCCTTCCAATACACCAAAACAACGTTCTCTCAGGCGACTATCCACAACAATACGCCCGTCAAACCTTTCGCAAAGCAATTGTGAAGACTGAACGGCACGACCAAGATCGCTGGTATAAATAATGGGGTTTTCAACGTCAGGAATAACCATAGACTGAGTATCTATAATTGCTTTTTCAGTGAGAGGGCTGTCCATCCAACCCTGAATTCTATTTTGCAGATTCCATTCTGTTTGTCCGTGACGGACCAAAATTATTCTCATAGTGTGCTGATTTCACCTTTGAATATCTTAATTACCAACTCTGGATTAGATGGAAAATACCAGTGAATATAAGAGGCGACAACACTCTTTTTCAGCCAGACCGGATCCATTTTACGTCCACGCTGTGAAATGGGTGAGCAAAGAACCGATTCTGCCGACTCCGTTTTTGAGTAATGAAACGTATGACCTCTTAAATATTGCTCTGGCAGTAGTTCTCCTTCTACCAGCCCTAAAGCCGCTAGTGAACCTTGCATCTGAGAGCAGGCATTTAGAATTCCACACAACTCGCTACTCAAACCATCAACATCAGATAAAGTTTGGTTTAGATAAAGCATACCACCGCACTCGGCCAGCAATGCTTTGTTCGCATCAACATGTTGTTTTATCTGTTGCTTAAGTTGAATATTTCCAGATAAAGCCTCGAGATAAAGCTCAGGATAACCACCCGGCAGATATATCGCGTCACACTCAGGTAATAACTCGCCTTTAATAGGTGAGAAGTAAACAAGATTTGCCCCAAGCTCAATGAGCAAATCTATGTTTGCCTGATAAATAAAGCTAAACGCCGTGTCTTGAGCTATGGCAATTGTGGTAGCCACTAGTTTTTTGTCAGGGGTATTTCGTGTGTCTAGTTCGAACACTGTGGGCTCTGGCAACGGAATGCTGCTGTTTTCTGCAAGTAACTCTGCTGCGAGGTTGAGCTTTTGATCTAGATCTTCAATTTCCTGTGCCTGCACTAAACCTAAATGACGTTCAGGCAGAGATAACTGCATGTTTTTCGGCAAAAAACCACAAAACTCAAGGTCCTCTGGTAGTGACTCTTTTAGCATTTCAGCATGTACAGCAGAACCAACACGGTTTGCTACCACTCCGTGCATTTTAATATCATCTCTAAAGTTTGCTAAACCATAGGCGATAGCACCAAAAGTTTGAGCCATTGCACCTGCATCGATAACCGCAAGTACAGGAATTCCCAAGGTTGCAGCAATATCAGCACTAGAGCATTTACCATCAAACATACCCATCACCCCTTCAATGAGGATCAGGTCAGCCTCTTTCGCCGCTTCAGCCACCAACTGTTTACAATGTGCTTCGCCACACATCCAGAAATCCAACTGATATACCGTATTTTTTGATGCAAAAGAAAGGAAATTGGGATCGATAAAATCAGGCCCAGTCTTAAATACCCGAACCGTTTTACCCTGTAAGGTAAAGTATCTCGCAAGCGCTGCGACCACGGTGGTTTTTCCACTTCCAGAACTTGGTGCTGCCACCACTAAAGCCGGACACGAAACTGTCTGTTTACTCACCAGATCTACTCCACTGACCATAACCCGGCCACAATTTTTCCAAATCCATATGTTGTTCTATTGCGTCAGCGACACGGTTAATTCCATCTTCACGCATCTGTTCGAAATTACAACCTTTAGCCTCCGCAAGGCCTGCCCATCGGAGAATAGCAGCACAGGCTGGTTCCGATTCGAATATGCCATGAAGATAACTACCAAACACAAGCCCGTCGTCACTTACGTAGCCATCTGGCCCCGAATCTAATTTAATTGGAGCATCACCCGTTATTCCGCTAGTCACACCCGCATGAATCTCGTAACCAAAGACGTCCACTTCACCCTGCTCAGGTAAAGTAAGTGTACCTGTGGTCCTTCGCAGCTGTTTGTCGTCTTTAAGTTCAGTTTGAAGAGGCAAGTAGCCCAAGCCTCGGCTTTCACCAGCAGGGCCTTCTATTCCCAACGGATCGGACAATAGTTCACCCAGCATTTGATAACCACCGCAAATCCCCATAACCTTTCCGCCAAAACGCAAATGACGTTCTATTTGTTTATCCCAACCTTGCTCTCTCAAGAAATCGAGATCACTGCGCACACTTTTAGAGCCAGGCAAAATGATAAGGTCAGCATGAGGCAATGGTTGATTCTTACCTACAAAAATAAGATCTACATTTGGGTGCATTCGAAGAGGATCAAAATCGGTATGGTTGCTAATACGCTGCATAACTGGAACCACCACTTTTATTTGTGGCTCATCACTACTTAATTGACTCACGTTAATAGCGTCTTCAGCTTCTAGCATTAATCCATGAAGGTAAGGCAATACACCAAGCACTGGCTTACCGGTTTTCTCTTCCAGCCAGTCTAATCCTGATTCAAGCAGTGCTATATCACCACGAAAGCGGTTAATCACAAAACCAGCAATCCGGTTTTGCTCTGACTCACTCAACAGTGCTAACGTCCCGTAAAGGTGTGCAAATACACCACCTTTATCTATGTCCGCAACAATAATCACTGGTACATCGGCTTCTTCAGCGAATCCCATATTGGCTATATCATGCTCTCGCAGATTGATCTCGGCAGGACTACCGGCACCTTCAACCATAACCGCTTGGTAATTATCTTTTAGACGCTCAAACGACTCCATCACATAACGCATTACTTTTGGTTTAAACTCATGGTAAGTTTTCGCATCCATATCCGTCAGCGCTTTTCCATGAATAATGACCTGAGCCCCGATATCGGTATTGGGTTTTAATAAGATAGGATTCATATCTGTTGTAGGCTCAAGGCCACATGCATAAGCCTGCACCGCTTGTGCTCGGCCAATTTCGCCGCCATCAATCGTCACCGCACTATTCAATGCCATGTTCTGAGGTTTAAATGGCGCTACCTTGACATTTTTTCTGGCCAAAACACGGCACAGCCCAGCGGTAAGCACACTTTTCCCGGCGTCCGACGTTGTACCCTGAATCATTAAATAATTATTTTTTTCAAACACTTAAGCACACCCAACCTTTTTCCAAACTCGTATTTACGAAAACTATTCCAACCCAAAGTCAAATATTAACAAGTTGTATTTTTGGTCCAAAAACCAAAAATTGGTACACAAAATGGTACACATACACATTGGTACAAATTTCTATCGTCTACTATGCAACAAACTAGGAATTTTTACACTACAGGAAACACCAGTTGGTACACAGTTTTGTCTACGTAGTTTATTAAAAAGAAACAACAATCAGAATATGACAACAACGAATTTCAAAACACTTACTTGAAGGCTTTAATTGAACATAGATAACAACATGAATGAAACAACGAACATCCTGCTTTCTTTTGGTTCGACTATGAGATCGAAACTGTAACCAATTGAAATAAATAACGTTTAATTAGGCACCTGATTAAATAGGACGCAAATAGGACACATCTTTTGTCGTTTTTTACGTCTTAAAAAGGTAAATTATTTCTAAACGACCAATCTTATACAAAAGATAGGAGTGCTTCCAATCACATCAGAAGACGATGTACTTGAAAAGCTAATGTCACGTGTTATGGAGTATGAGGGCGAGCACACCCAATTTAAACACAAAGAATCGCTATCAAAATATGTCTTATTTTGCGCCGAAACGCTTTAGTCAGCGACTTCTAACATTCTGTATGTGTCATCGCCGTAGAAGTCGAGTAACATTAAGGGAAAACCACTGATAACAGCGATTTGGTCATTAGGGCGGTGCTTGCCCATTTGATTCTCGAAGACTTCGACCATACAAACTGGCTCTGTAGGTAGTCCTAAAGAATCTTTCAATAGGTAATTAACTCTAGATAAGTGCTGCTTGGTTATACTACTCCAAGTATCTAACGTGTACAGGCCCCAATTATGGAATTGTTTATCTATCTCTGGGTCGGTATTAACCCATCTTTTGTAGTTTCTTAGGTCTACAGTGCTATGCGTTAGGTATTCTGGGTCGTGTCCTCTTTGGTGACGTATAGCCTCTACCATCGGATAACTAACACATATTAGCCCTTTGTCTTGTGCATCATTGAAAAGCCCCACCATCTGGTTAATTTTGTTGTCGTCAGCGTTTGAACAGTGGCAGTCGTAGTCGAAGAACAAGTATATTTCGCTGATATCATCGGGATCTTCTATTGCTATCACTGCAATATCGTCATCTGTAGGGTTATCTCTATTTTCTAGTTCTTGAACTATGAACTCGTAGGTATCAAAATATTCATCTTCCGTTACTTTATTGAACAAGTTATAGATACTCATTCCGTAGGATGTTTGGACAATGAGCTTGGAGTCTCTATCTAGTATCGTTTCTCTGAGATTTCGAGCGATATTCGGTTCAGCTCTTTTCCCTTCAAAGACAAATAAGACATTGCTACTCATCGAACGCTCCTGCTCGGTACATTTTCTCAAGGTTATGCGCTTTGCGCAGCTCTCTGTCGGTTAGTTCATAAAGAGGCTTCAATGCGTTCTGGTCTAGGATGTAATAGCAGTCTGGCCGTAGCACATGGTTGGATAGCAATGTACTATTATGAGTTGTGATGATCGACTGACATGTCGTTTCCGATACCAATTTCACGATTCGTTTGGCGAGTGCAAAATGGTAATACGCATCGAACTCATCAATATATGCAAATGTGACTTCTTTATTTAATAGTTTCAGATACCAATAGTAGAAATTACCAAGTGATATCGTACCTGTAGAGGCAATTAGGGAGAACTCTATACTCTTGTCACCAAAATCGAATTCTATTTGCTCTTTGCCAGCATCTCCGGTCTGAATTAGCTGACACTCTACCCCAGACTCATTAAGGAACGTTTCAAAATCGTTTAGCTTATCTTGTTCAATAATGCGCTGTGAAATGCGTTTTGTTTCAAGTGGGCCACCATGAAACTCAGTAGCTTTGGTCAATGTACGGAAGAACACCATACCTTTGACAAAATCAATAAATTGGAAAAAAGCTTTAGCTTCTTTGGTAGGGTCAAGTAGGGCGTTAGATTCTAGAAACTTAATCGGAGATATATTACGTCCTGTAAAGTCATTTTTTAGAGCCTCTGTACCAGCAAGGTTGTAAGTTGCAAACGCTGAGTTTCTACGGTCAATTCTGACTACTTCCTTACCATCTATTAGAAGCTCCTCGTAGACGGTTTCAGTACATTTTTCTTTCCCATAGTTGTACACCACCTCTACGCCTTCGAAGTCAAACGTATACGTGAATTGGGCCAGTGATCCTTCAGACATGTTTGCGTTAACGTAGTTCACGTGTAGTGACGGGATAATGTTGGAGGTATCTAGCAGGTGACAGGTTAGATCTAAAACTGCCAATCCAAGGTTCGACTTTCCCGCTCCGTTACCACCGTACATCACTGCACTACATACAACACCGTTATTTACTGCATGTGTATTGAACTCGTAGGATTTGTCTGTGCGTAGATTGACCTCGCATTCTTCACCAAAGTTACGGAAACCTTTGACCTTTAGGCTACATAGCATTTTTTTGTGCTCAAGTTTTGACGTTTGAGTTAAATATATCACATAGTTAGGAATGTGCCGTAAAAAAAATACGGCAGTGTGACTGTGTTGAAAACCTTTGGGGTTTTCCGTATGTGCATAGAATTCATTGCCATGCAGGAAGTGATCTTTAGAAGCCTAATTGAGCAAATCTGTAACTTAGAAATGTCCCGAAGTGATTTAACAGGATTACTCTAAAACGATGTATGACACTTTAATACTCAAAAACTGATTACGAAAGTTCCGGAAACTCATTCTGAATATGGGATATTGTTTCTGTTTGGTGGGAAATCTGCACTGCATAGTAAGGGTTAATTCCTCACCTAGAGCTAAAGGGAGGCAACTTAGGTTACGCATGACATATTACCAAACCCTTTTTACTTAACAATTGAAACAAGCATCGTAGGCTCAACCTTCAATGCGGTTGCTATTGCATTTAAGGTACTGAGTTTTAAGAACACTTTTCCCCTCTCAATTTTACCAACATGACTGGTTAACGAGCCTATCAGTTCGGCTAAATCATCCTGCGTAAAGCCTCTAAGCATGCGAGTTTCTCGAATTTATTACCTACTCCAGTTGCAAACTCTTCATTAGTCATAATTTATACTCATCTGTTGAACGTATTTCTTAACTGAACTACTGAAATAAAAAAAATCACACATGACCTAATACTAAAAACACCAATTTGATTTTTTTTCAAGTCACTGAAAACTATTGATTTAGGCACAATAAAAAATTATGTAAGCATAAATGCTATTACCATTTAAATCTATCAGGTGAAAAATAGCACTGATCAAACATTCAGGTAAGCCTATCTATAACATTAATTCATATGAATAAAGATGCAATCACCAATATTACCTAGGATGACAAGCACAGCCAATTAATAATTGATTTAACTAATAAGAACAGAAGAAATAAGCGAAAAGAAACCACATAAAATTCGATTTAGTGTTTATTGAGAAAAACCATCAATAATCCAAAATCATAATTTTTGACTTAAACAGATCTCAAAATAAGATTAAGGAAACGCTATGTTCACAAAGAAAATATTGCCTGCATACACTCTACTTATCGGTTTTATTATTGCTGTAACTATCAGCAACCCAGCGTTAGCCGCCGACTTATTCACCGACGCAAAAGGCACGATAAAAGACACGGCCGGAGACGGCTCAGCTGTTGAGAACGCCATTCTTGCGGCCGGAGCTATTGGCGCAGTGGCCGGTGGGTTCATGAGTCGAAATTGGCTTGGCGCAATAGGGGGCTTTGCGGGAGGCATGATTTTTTGGGAAGTCGTCAAACCATTGGTGGGTTTAGGTTAATAACGACAATAGGTAATGCGATGGAAAACGAACCCCTTTTCTACCAACTACCACGGCATCTTAACAAAGGAAAAACATTAGTGGGTTTGCCGCGTGATGAAGTACTGCCAGCATTTCTGATTTGGCTGCTTTTTTTTCTTGCTGAATCACAATTTATTGGGTTTGTCCTCGGGGCGATTTGGTTTATCGGGCTTCGCTACATCAAAGTTCAGTTCGGGGACAATATTATCGCGCTTTCAATGTATTGGTGGGGATCTGCTGACATTAATAAGACTTTCTTTAAACATACCCCGGCATCAGAGCAGCGGTACTGGTTACGATAGGAAATAATATGGATTCCATGTATGAAAAAGACCGCCTTGAGCTAAGTAAACTCCTCAATTTACTGCTCCTGTGCGGTTTTTTAGGTATGACTGTGCTAAGTCTCGTACTGGGTATTGGACTAGCCTATGTTTCTAAAGAAAAAAGTCGCACTTTGGTTCCTCCTTCAATCTCCCAGGCATTCACCGTGTCCGATGGTCACATAGATAACGCCTATTTGTCGATGATGGGCGATTATTTTCTTTATCTAAAGCTCAACGTCACTCCCGCCAATGTCACTCGTCAATTTGGCCGACTGCTTGATTATGTTCCGCCGCAGAACTACCCAATATATCAACCTGTACTCATCGAAGAAGCTCAATTAATTAAAGAAAGTAACATTTCGAGTCGCTTTGACCCGATTAAGACCGAAGTATCGCTGGATGATTTACAAATCAAAATAACGGGTAATCTAACCAAATCCGTCGGTGACCGTTTTCTTCCAACCGAAGAAGCCACGTACGCAATACAAATGGGTTATGACTACGGCGTTATTGAATTGCTTGGGATCAAAAGAATGGAGAGCATTCAATGAACAGAACCCTGCTTACCTTGGTTTTTTGCCTGATAACAACAATGCAAGCTTATGCCAATGTCCCAAAAGCATCTTTTCCGTTCGCTGACGGAGATACCATTCCTATTTCTCTCTCTTCGGTCAACATTAACCGAATTGTGGTGAAAAACGATCGGATCATCAATATCACCTGCCCAAGAGGTTTTTGCACAACAACAGCCAATCAAAAGGACAAAACTGGCTCAGTCTCTATCAAGATCAATCTTCCCTTACCGTTCACTGCCCATATTGCTACGCAAAAAGGACGGTTATTTGCATTGTTTATTACCCCAAAAGGGATACCCGCGATCATTAATGAGTTTGTGCCAAGTGATTCTCACCTTGAAGAGCAAACGGTGTTTGAGCGAGGATTCGATTATCCCTCCGCCATTGCTCGATTTACTAAAGCGATGATGATTTGGCAACAAAACAAAACACCTATTTCTGGTTTCTCCGTTCATCCCGTCGACCCAAAAACCCTCCCTGAAGATACATCATCAATGCCCATCATTCCGAAAACGGTCTTTGTCGGTAGAGACTACTCCGGCATCATCTACGAAGTGAGCAATAGAACCGATAAAAAAATCACGCTAACTAATGCTCAGTTCTACAGCTACGCAGCCCGAAGTGCGGCATTGGACGACTATTTCCTGGAGCCAGGCGCAAGCACACAACTTTACGTTGTGACTGGCGGAGGGGTGCAAGATGTTCGCTAATTGGAAAAAACGATTTTTTAAAGATACGGAAGGTGAATTTGATGATGGCGCGGTCATTAATGAAAAGACCCATTCACGAAACAAAGTGATCAGCACGGTTGCTTTAACGTTATTGGTTCTTGCGGCCTTCACCGTGTATAAGGCCGTTAAAAAACCCGCAGCGCCGGTATCCTCTCCATCTTCTGTTGAATTTGGCACCATCATCGAGCCTGACTTCACCGAAAAAGACAATCAGTCCGCGCTTTCAATGCAACAAGGCACCATCACTACGTTAACAAAAACCCTTGAAGATCTGTCCGACGACTTTGAAACACTCAAAAGTAATACCAGTCAAGCGATTGAAAAAGCGAAAAAGGAGAACAAAAGACAGGTAGAACAGCAAGTCGCGGCTCAATATCGCGAGAAAGAAACGCTACTCAACAAACGTATCCTGGAACTTGAAGCGCTCAATAACGGCTCATCAGACATGACGCAGGCGACTCCAATTGCGACTTCTGAGTATTCAACCATCAATAACCCCGATATTTTTGGTCAACGCAAACTGCCGCCACGCCCTACGCCGATTTCTCGTGATAACCCCGACATTGACACTTTTCAATATCAACCATCAGAGAAAAGCGCCTTTTCTAATGACGCGTTTGATAGTCACGATTTTTATTGGGAATCTTTCGCCAGCGAAGCCGCACGCCGAACAAAAGAGAATTATGTGCCCACAGGGACATTTGTCACCGCCATCATTACCGGCGGCGCAGATGCAAATGCTGGCGTTCTTGGCCAAGGAGACACCAGTCCTATTGTTTTTCAAACCGTCAACAAAGGCATATTACCCAATGGTGAACAATCGAAACTTGGGGACTGTACAGTGACGGGAGCGGTCTATGGCGAAATATCCTCAAGCAGAGGCATCGTAAGAACAAACAGAATGAGCTGCATTCAACAAAGTGGCGATATCCTTGATATCCCTGTTCGCGGTACCGCTTTTAACTTTGGACGTAATGGCATTCGTGGCACCACCATTTTGAAAAACGGTGAGATTGTAAAAATGGCGGGAATATCAGGGATACTCACAGGGATAGGTGAAACTGGTGCCGCGCTCTCTCAAACCACTTCAACATCAGCGTTGGGTACCACGCAAGCGATCTCAGGCGATGATGCCGCTCTTAACTTACTCGGCAACGCAACCTCAAGCGTGGGGTCAAAGTTAGCCGATTACTATATACAACTTGCCGAAATGTACCATCCCATAGTTGAGGTCAACCCTGGCAATATCGTTAATATTGTGTTTCTGGAAGGCTTTCCGCTCGATCCCGTATTAGCCAAAGAGTATGAACAAGAGATTGAGATGAAAGAAAGCATGGTCTCTAACTCTAATCAAATTCTAGACGTTATCACGAACCCGCCAATTAACCCTCTAGCAACAGAGCTAAGCAATCAAGGGATTGAAGATGTTCCTACAACCCCATTTGGCCGAAAATAAGGACCGGATAATGAACAAGATATTAATACTAATACTGTCCATCTTTGTACTCTCAGGTTGTGCGGCGGGATTAGATAAAGAATACAGTTGTACTAAAGTGGGAGGTGTGGCTGGGTGTACATCGATGGACGAAATTCGAGAAAACATCGATGTGTATGCGTATCAAAACAGGACGTCCTCACTTATAACAAACACCGCACAAATAACAACACCACCAAATTCATTTATGAATTTGCCTCGCAGAGACAGAAAAGGCGCCCCGACTCGAACGGATGACGTCGTAAAAAAGGTCACCATTTTCCCTTTTATCGATAAAGACGGTCATTACGTGGATACCACAGACATTTATATCATATTAGATGACAGCTGCTGGACAGGTCGCCCTGTTCACGCCATTTGGAAGGATTAATTGATGTTCTTTTTTTCCCCTAAAAGCGCAGAAAAAGGCTCGTTTGCGGCATTTTACCAATCCGCCAAAAAACATCAAAATCACTTTCATCGTGAATTGCCGTATCGCGCCTTTGACAATGACAATCATGTGTTTGAAAACAAATCTTCTCATGGAATAGCGTTCAAAGTCGGTGTACTGAGTGGGGCCAATGATGAACTCATTCAATCGCTCAACAATATGGTCAAAGATTTCCCTCAAGGGGACAAGTGGGATTATCAGTTATCGTTGTTTGGCCACAATAAAGTCGCTCATTACATTGAAGCCAATGAAGCCTTATTAAGTCAGCGTGGCTATATTTGCGCACGCCTGGCCAAAACCGAAAGCGACTATGCACAATTTGCCGCAGAGAATGGATTCTTTCATCGTCAAAAGCATCACTTTGATTTGCGCGATTATGATGCGTATTTTTTTATATCAACGACGAAGGGTGACACAGAAGAGTTAATAGATATTTGCGCATCGATTGAAACCAGTTTCGGCACGTTAGGAATACCCACTGAACGCCTGACACCGGAAACCCTAATCACTTATGTCGGGGATATCTTAAATTTTGACCATAAGCAAGACAGACCCATTGCTCGTTCTTACAACTCGTTTGAACCCATCAACACCCAAGTTATGTCTCCCGACACCGAATTTCTGATCAATCGAAGACATACCACTATTCGCCATGCTAACCACCAAAGCCAGGAAGCAAAATGTCGCATCGTTAGCATGGGCCTTTCTCGACTGCCCAGTGATTTTCGATTGTACGCACTCCCCGAATGCTTTGCCTCTGTTCGAAATATCGCAAAACACGTAACCTGCCCTCACCTTTTGACCCTCAACTTTCGGCAAGAAGTAACCGGCAAAGTGGAAAACGAGAACAATAATAAAATTAGAGATCTCACCAAAACCGTCGGCTCTACGTTGGCCCTTATTATGCCAACGGCCAAAGAAGAACTTGATGAGAGAAAAGCGCTGCAAAAAGGGCTTCATTCCAAAGAATTTTCACTCAGTTCAATGGTACTGACGTTAACCCTGTTCACTAACGAAAAGCAGCAACGCCGCGATATACAGGCCGCCAAAGAAGCCTTTTCCGCTTCAGGGTTAAATTTCATTCCACAAACCATGTTGCAAGCACAAACCCTGCTTTCCGCCCTGCCATTTACGATGAGCGAAGGACTTTGGAACGATTGTGATGTGGCTGGTCGAGTACGCACCGTAAAAAGTTCAAATGTGGTGAATTTTTTTCCAATCATACTGGATTATAAACGCTTAAATTATGGTCTGTTACTACCAACAATGCGTGGGCAAATTTCATTTTTTGACCCCTTTAATTGTGGCAGTGACAACAAAAATATCGCGATCACTGGCGGATCAGGCGCCGGCAAAAGTTTCCTTGTCGAAAAATTAGTCCAAATGGTCTACAGCAAAGGGGGGAAAGTCTGGATTTTGGACAAAGGGGCAAGTTATAAAAAACTCACCCTCATGTTGGGTGGCGCCTACTTAGATCACCGCAATATCTTCCTCAATCCCTTCTCTCATTTAGACAAAATACGTACCGTAGCCAATGATGGTAAAAAGGCCAGTCAATACCTTGATGAGCACGGAGAACGTGTTGACCCGATCAAAGAAGCACTCAGCAACATCACTGCCCTTTTCGCCACCATTGCCTCTCCGTATCAAGAGCTGGAAAACTATCAACTGGCGGTACTTGGTGACGCTATTTTTCGCGCCTGGGATAAAAACAATACGCAAACCCTAGTCGATCATGTTCAAGAGCAGTTGTTTGAGTTAGCCGAAGAATATGACAACGATCGCCGAATCAAAGACATAGGTGTGCAGCTCAATAAGTACTGCACCAACGGTATTTACGGCGATACATTTAATAAACCCTCCATGCTAGATCCGACCATTGATATCACCACACTCGAACTGGATGGGTTCAACGAGGAAGTCTTGCGCCCGGTTATTTTTGCCCTGATTGTTTCCATTAATCAGCAAATGTACCTCTCCGGCTCTCGCTCAAGAGAAAAAATGTGCATTATTGAAGAAGCGTGGAGCCTGATGAGCGGTGCAAATGCTCAGGCTCGTATGTTTATCAATACCGGCTATCGAACAGCCCGTAAATTTGGAGGTGGTTTTGCAACGGTCACACAAGGAATGGCAGACTTTTTCGCGAACGCCGAAGCAAAAGCCAGTTACGACAACTCCGATATTCATATCACCCTAAGACAAGGGGAAGGCTTTGATAAGTTTCTTACCGATAACCCCAATGCATTTAATACACTCGAACAACGCATTATCAAAAGTTTTCCGCGTGCCCAGGAAGCGGGCTACAGTTGTGCTCGCATAAAAGCCGGGGGACAAGTCACCTATCATCGAATTTTCTCCGACCCCTTTTCACGTGCGTGCCTCTCAACCGAACCTAACGAATTTGAGTTTTGTGAAAACCTCACCAGACAAAACATCCCGTTAATGGACGCCATCGAAACGACCGCCCAACATTTTTACGGGGATGACATTGCCGCGTTTGAACAAGCACTTAAGGCAAACAAAGAAGAGACCGTTTATGAATAAGAGCATTGCGTTTTTGATCATCACTTTTAGTCTCAGTATCACCACCGCACTAGGAACCTCTTGGTGGTTTTTGCAATACCACCAACCCTCAGTCGTCAGCTTTAATGTAAAAGAAACCTTAAATGCATATCACCAAAGCCTGGTTGAAAAAAGGTTCAGTGCTGATGAACAAACAAAGCGATTAGTACAATTTACTCAAGTCATGAATCAAGAAGTGGCCGATTATCAAACTGAAAATAATGCCATCGTACTCGTCAGTGCGGCGGTCGTCAGTGGAAGCCAAGACATTACGCCACTAATCCAGCGCCGGATTTTAACTCACTACAATACGCTATCAAATAAGGATAAGCCGTAATGAAAAAGAGGATGATGCTTTTTACATTGTTCTTGGCTTTCCCTCTTTACGCCAAAGATTTCGGGCGCATTGGTGCTACGTTCCCTATCGGTGAAATCGACATGCTGGTTTGGATTGAACAACGTCTCAAAGGGTTTGAAGCATCGGGAAAAATGGCGGACATGAAACAAGCGTTCATAGAAAAAGTACAAGACTCCATTGAGACGCCACCGCCTTTAGCACTCAGCACAACCCGAAAGCCGAAAGTATTTTATGTTGACCCTAGCTTAAAAATTGCAAAAGACATCGTTAACCCATACACCAATGACGTGATTGCCAAAGCAGGGACAATTATCAATCCATTTGATCCAAGCACATGGCCAAACGGTACCCAATGGCCGACATTTGAATACTCTCATACGCTCGCTTTCTTTGATGCCAGAGACTCACAACAAGTCGCCTGGGCGAAAGCATTGAAAAGCGCTAAGCCCATTAAGTGGATTTTGACCGGAGGAAGTCCGAACGACATGGCCGGGGTTTTATCCGACCGAATCTACTTCGATCAACAAGGCAATCTCACTCAAAAACTGCATATTACATCGGTTCCTAGTCTGGTTGAGCAAGCGTCTATTCATTGGAAAGTGACTGAATTCGATGTCAGTGAACTGAGCACGGAGGAATGACTATGAAACCTATTTCCCTGTTCATATTTTTACTCTCTCTAATAACCTTTAGTACAGCAAGTCGGAGCAGCGCGGCATGCACTGGCCACTTTATTAATCCCATCACTGACATCTGTTGGAGCTGCATGTTCCCAATGACGCTAGGCTCTGTGCCTCTGATCCCGTCCAGCTACCCCGATACCAGAAATCCAAGCATGCCGATTTCATATTGTCCGAAACCGCCACCGGTGTTTATGCAAATTGGGCTCAACATAGGGTACTGGGAACCCTATGCATTAACCGATGTTACCCGTGTCCCTTATTGCATGGTCAACATGGGGATTGAACTGGGTGGCGCAAACAGCCAACGAATAGGAGGACGTACTACCGCGAGAGAAGGAGATAGCAGTGACGCAGGGTTTTATCACGCCCACTGGTACAAATACCCCGTGATATATTGGTTGCAGCTGATGCAGTCCGCCGCGTGTATGGCGACGGATGCCTTTGATGTGGCGTACTTAACGGAAATTGATCCCCTGTGGAATGATGATGAATTGTCCTTCATCTTAAATCCTGAAGCCATCTTATTCGGCAATCCAGTGGCTCAGTTAGCCTGCGTTCCTGAAGCCATTGCGACCACCTCCAATACCACGCTTCCATTTGATGCGCTTTTCTGGTGCTTAGGCTCCCAAGGCGGTGCCTATCCTCTGACTGGCAACACAAATTATCGCGACACCCCCATTCAGGCAGGCACGCTCATTATGGAACGTCTGAATTATAAACTTCATCGTCAAGGCATTGTTTGGGAAACCAGTGGCGAAGACGGCGCGATTTGTTACCAGCATCCGACCCCTATCCTTCCCAAGTCTCGATACCGTTATCAAATGAGTGCGCCCTACCCCGACGCCGGATGGTGTCACCCTTACACCACCACAACCAGCATTTGGGAAATGGGGCATGACAATCCAACCACGGGGGATAACTTCGGGTATGTTCAGTGGCGCAAACGTAACTGTGTCTTTTTGTAGGAGAGTTAAGATGAAATCAATTCAGAGCATTATTTTTCTCTTATCAACTCTATTAGTGACTCATTCCCTTTTCGCAAATGAGTTGAGTTATTCCAAGCAAGAACTAAACGCATTCAGTGAACAGGAAGAAAGAGCGTTAACTCAACCTCTCGACCAAGACATGCAACAACAAATCAAAATCAAACAAAACGAAAGCCAGGCGCTTTCTAAGTCCGCCATCACCGTAGATCAAGACTGGAGACAACGACTGAAACCAGCGCACCTTAAAGGCGTCATTGATATCCCAAACGGGAAACCAAACCCACAGGCCACCCCGAGTGGCGTCATGGTATTTGTGTCTCTGACCATGCCAGAAAGCACACTGCGTTCCTTGCTCAAACAAAGTGAGCAGGGACAAGTGCCATTAGTGATCCGTGGGGTATTACCTGGCGGTTTTGTCGCCACAACCAAAAAGATACAATCGCTAATCCAAACGCCCAATAATCAACCTATCGGTAGTGGATTTGCCATCAGTCCGGAGTGGTTTCATACCTTCAATATTATCGAAGTCCCCACGTTCGTTTCCGTAAAACCTGGTAAGTGTCTTCCAAAACAAGCCTGTGACGTCACTGATTATGACATCGTGCGAGGTAATGTTTCACTGCATGATGCACTCACCTACTTGCGAAAAGGGGATACCAAAGACGTAGTTGAGGCGGCAATTAAGAGGCTGACACCATGATAAGACGTCTATTGTTAACCACCTATGTTCTCAGCTTCAGTCATGCCCTTTTTGCCCTGACCATGGCCGAGCAAGAGCAGCAGTATAAAGACTCACTCTCGTGGGCACAGGGAGCGCAACAAAGCACCACCACAACTATCGAAGGAAACCTTACCCTTAATGACTACTGCGCCGATCCAACGTGTATCGAACAAGTAAAAAATCCCCCTCAAGCAGGGCTTAACTCGGCGGAAATTGACAACCAAAAAACGACTGAGTTTTTTTCTAACGATACCGCTAAAGCCATGCAGGACAATTTTGATAAAGGTCGGCCTGATCCCACCCAAGATCCCAGTTACGAATTTGCCTTAATTGGACAAGAACACGCTTACGACATTTCTCACGGTAACTCCAACCCTTACGTAGATTGTGACAGTGGCACTCAATGCATTACCGAGCAACAAAAAAGGCAATGCAACCGCCCTACCTTAAACGCCGTTCCTTGCCATAAAGTCCCTACTACCACCGTGACACTGTCTCCGGTGATTTATACCTGCCCTTCTGGGTGGTCACGAAAAGGGGTGACATGCAAACGCACCATTGCAGAGTGTCGTTACTCCAAAGGTAACTGGATCTATTCAAAAAGCGGCGATTGTGGAAGATACGACTTATACTTCTGGGATGGTGTCAGGAATAGTTCGGGAAAGTGGAAAGGCGAGCAACGAGCTATATATCCTGCTTCTTGTGGAGGTGAAAATAGAGGCTGGAATTCCTATTGGGAGATTTGCAGAGAGTTACCTCAAACCCAACCAGCACAACTCACCTGCAAGGTGGGTTACACCCTCTCTGGCGCTAATTGCATTAAGAATACCTTCACCTGGAATACTCAATGCAGCTTACTTGAGAGTTGCCACGTCCTCACAGAAACCTGCATTGAAGGCCGTGAGACTCGCACCATTAATGGGGTGCCAACCACATTAGATTGTTGGAAATATCAGGTAAATCACCAATGTGATGTACCTGATACCTGCGCGGCACTGGCTAAAGACTGCCAAACACAATCAAGCACATGCAGCCTAATGCAAAACGGCATCTGCATAGAAGACGAAATTCAGAAAACTTGTCCGGTAACGCAATGCAGCAGCACGAACCTTATCTGTGGTGAAACCTCTTTTTGTCTCGATGGCGATTGTTATGACCCTATGCCTGAAACGTCCAGTGATTTTGACCAAGCCGCCTCAGGCTTAGCCGCTCTAGCAGAAGCGGCGGAAGGCTTAGGCGATCCCCCGCTAATTTTCACGGGAAAAGGGATGAAATGTACGGACAACGCTTTTGGTTTTGCCGACTGTTGTAAAAACGGAGGATGGGGAACCGATCTTGGTTTAAGTGAATGCAGCGAAAAAGAAGTGGCTCTCGGTCAGGCCAAAGAACAAGGTACGACTATTTATCTGGGCTCCTATTGCGCTGACAGAGTATTAGGAGCATGTGTACGCAGAAAGAAAACCTATTGTGTTTTTGACAGTAAATTATCTCGTATTATTCAAGAGCAAGGCACAAAGAGTCAGCTTGGGATCTCACTAGGGTCACCCAAAAATCCAGTTTGCGGCGCGATCACCCCCGAACAATTACAACAAATCAACTTTGAACATATTGATTTTTCTGATTTCTATGAAGACATGCAAGAAGGTAGCGACTTACCTGATCCCAAGGAAGTTCAGGATCGATTACAAAGTGCCTACGGAGGATAAATCATGCGTTTTTATCTCCTTTTACTCACCCTTTATCTAACGGCCCATCAAGTCGCCCTCGCTCAGGACACGCCTGCGGGCTGGCGATGGTATAACGAACCGAAAGCCGCAATAAAGCCCCCTGAAAAACCGGCACCTCCACCCAATTCAGTCACGTCTATCATGAGTGCCACAGAGCAAATGACATGGTTTCACTCGGCGTATAACGAGGCACTTAATGACGCAACAATTAATGCACATGACAAAGATAAACTACAGAAAGTGATGCGCCTGAACCACTTTATTTCAGAGAAAACCACGCAAACCGGAATGACATTTAAACAAGTCCTTTTAGAGAACCCTGAATTGTCTTACACCAAAGACAGACCCGTTGAACATGCGGCCAGGCAAACGTTCAACGTCCTTGAGCGAGAAAAGAAAATTGCCACGGTTAATGAAATGAAAGATCAAGGATGGGGCTTTTTCTTTATTTATAACGGCAACGACATAATGAGCCAGAAACTGGCCCCTTCTCTTCAGCAATTTTCAGATACCTATCAAATTGAACTATTAGGTGTCAGTGATGACGGCACCTTTATTGACGCGGTGAAAAACAACAAAATGAACGATGGCAAAGTCGTGGTGCCGTTTGTTCCCGCGCTCATTTTAGTTAACCCGAACACCCGTAAGTTCAAACCACTGGCGTATGGGTTTATCTCTCAAAATGATTTACTGGGACGATTTTATAACGTGGCCACCAACTATCAAGCACCGGACTTTTAAGGCGAAAACGATGAAACGTACAACACTGTTATTAATACTCATGCTCTCACCTTTCAGCTCTGCTTATGCAATGATGCAAAACTCACCGTACGCGTTGGTTTTTTTCTTTCGTAGTGATTGCCCTTATTGTCACAGCTTTTCTTCAACACTAAAGCAATTTACCGATATCAATCGCATGCAGACCTACGCATTTTCACTCAACGGTAAGGCCCTTGCTGAGTTTCCTGTGCCCATTCCTGCTACGCCAGACATCAGCCGTTTGTTTTTTGAAAACCCAAGAAGCATTACCGTTCCGGCCACGTTCCTCATTAACGTCAACACGCGAAAATTTGTCAAAGTAAGCATTGGTGACGTCAGTTACGACCAATTAAATCAAAGCGTTCACGGCATCTTAAATGATCCCCTGATATTGGAGGCGATGGAATGAGCACGACACTACCCACGCCAATTTCAAACAAAACACCGATTAAAATAAAGGGGTTGAGCTTACTAATATCCTTCAGTATCGCCACCTCTTTTCAAACGCAGGCATCAGGCGTTGGCGGCGATCTCGACAAATTTTTTGACGATTTGGGTTACCACACTAACGTCTCTGAGCCCAACAGTTACAAAGGCCAGTCCGCCAATTTTTATAATGGCGGCTCATTGTATGTCCGCACATCCATACGAAACGCACAGCTGATGTCGGTGACCGTGCCCTCCATCAGCTTAGGTTGTGGCGGCATCGACGCGTTCATGGGGGGATTCTCCCACATCAATTCCGATAAGCTTGTTCAATTCGGTAAAGCGGTGGTCGCCAACGCGGTGCCTTTTGCGGTCGATCTTGCATTGCAAACATGGGCACCATCTATTAAAGCAATTAGAGATAACCTTCAGGCCATCGCCGATAAATGGCTGAACCAGTCGATTAACTCCTGCGAAACGGCTCAGGCAACCGTTGGCGGCCTAGCCGCTTTTACACTCCCTCAAACTAAAAAGCACGTGTGCGCCACAATAGGAACACACAACAATGTTTTCTCGGATTGGCTCTCCGCACAACAAGAGTGTGGCGTGGGAGGCCAAGCGGCCGCACAAACCGCTAACGCTCGGAATGAGCCTTCCCTCGAAGACCTAACCAAAACCAGCCACAACATTGTGTGGTCCAGCATCATGAAAAATGCATTTTTGTCCAGTGACACGGATTTAGCCGAATTTCTTATGAGCCTGTCGGGAACGTACATCTATGACAAAGATGGCAAGCCGCGATACTTCTCCAGTTTACTGACCGATAACAATAATCTGGTTCAAGCACTGCTGGAAGGCGGGGAGATCAATTATTACCAATGCGACGACACCGACGTAAAAAAATGTTTAAACCCCAGTGCGGGCACATTGACACTAAGCAAAGCGAAAGGCTTGAAAAATCGCATTTATGACATGTTAAAAGTGCTCTATGAATCCTTGTTGAATGACACGGCCTTAACCGACAGTCAGAAAGCGCTTCTTGAATACACTGAAACGCCTGTGTTGAGCGTTTTCAAAGGCTCAATCATGACAGGCATTCAACCAAAACTGGATGCTTACGCTCATGTGATTGCCGTAGAGCTACTGAATCGTTACCTGACAAATATGTTAAATGTCGTCAAACAGTCGATGGTGAATACCAGCATCGATCGTCATGACATTACGCTTATCGTTGATGACATCACCAAAGCCGCTCGCTTTATGGACGGGCAGGCCGACAAAGCCAGAAAAATCATCATTGATCAACAAACACTGATCCAAACATACAAGACCAGCGATCAAGAATTCATGAAATTGCTCAGTGACAAAATGCAACAAAATATCACGTTTGGGGAAAGTGACTGATGTTAATGGGAACAACAGAACTCGCGTTATTAATCGCGGTTATCTCTTTGGCGGGGTTTGCGCTCACCCTCGTGCGCCACATTCTCTTTAAACGAGAATTGCTCAAGCTAAAAGAAGATATGGAAGGTCATGCCGTTGCGCATGGCATAGACGATGCGTTGTGGGACATGTTTATCACCCGCACCGTTCACATGTTGCGTTTCTGGCGCTAATGGCATTTGAAAAGACTATAAGGGGAAAGTGATGACACTGACATATTATACATACACCCAAGGGGAAACCTTGCAAAAAGCATTGAATGCCATTGCCGCGTTTTTCCAAAGTTCTGATTTTAATTCGTTGATTTCCATTTCAATGATGGTCGGAACCGTCATGACTCTGCTTTACTTCATGACCTCTCGTAACGTGAAACACATCTACATTTGGGCCGCCGTCTTTGTCCTCGTACCCATGACCCTGATTAAACAAACTGCCAGAGTACAAATCCATGACTTAACCGAGCCAGGGGGTGTTTATTCGGTCGATAATGTGCCCTATATTGTTGCCCTGCCCACATGGGCGTTTTCAACACTCATGGTCGGGTTAACGGAACCCATCGAAGCCATTTTTACCACCACGGACGACGAACGTTATGGCCGAACGGGCATGATGTTTGGTTCAGAAATGTACCAACTTTCTCGCCAGTCCAACCTTAGAAATGTCGAATTTCGTGATCAATGGAATAACTTTTTCAGAAACTGCATCATTGGCGACATTGAAATCAACCGAAAATACACCTGGGATGAATTAAGCCAATCCCCTGATATTTTGGGTTTTCTAGACTCGAAGAAAATGAGTCCACTACGCGGCGTCATCTATCGCAATGGCGATTACAAAACCTGTGAAAACGCCTATCCCGAAATTGAAAAAGGATTTACCGCCGCTGCAACCCAAGATTTAGACTTATTGGGCACCTACCTGTATGGCAAAAAGGCGAGCGAGTATAAGACCCACGTAAGCAATGCGCTCTCTAACAGCAATAGTAAATTTCTTGGTATCAGTATGAGCGCGGAAGACATCACCAAGCAAAACATGGCGATTAACGCCATGCGCTTCAGCATCAACACCTTAAACCCAACGGCCAATGCCCTCAATTACGCCTACACCCAAAACAAGATGCAACAAACCTCTATGTGGGCATCCCTTGGTTTACAAGCCAGAGAGTTTATTCCCATGATGCACACGATGATGTTTTTCTTGTTCAGCTGTTTGAGCTTTTTTATTGCCGCTGCCGCCATGATACCCAGCCTGACCAAACTGGTTCTGACTAATTACGTGAAAACCTTTGCTTACCTTGCCACCTGGCCCGCACTGTTCGCCATACTCAACGCCATCATGCTTTGGACACTGGAATCGAGCTCCACCGCAACCGCGAACATTTTTAATGGCTTAACACTCAAAAATTCGAATGCATTGGATGAACTTCATACTCGTTTTGCCTACATGACGGGTTTTTTAATGATGACCATCCCTATATTAGCCAGCAAAATTTTAAGTGGGGGCGCGGCCGCTATTCAAGGTATGAACTACCAACTGGCGAGCATGATAAACAGCACAAACGCCAGAGTGTCCGCCGCCGCCGCCTCCGGTAACATGGATTTTGGCAACATGCAGGTAGGAAATCACAGCTACAACAATACCTCAGCCAACAAATTCGACGATAACATGGTATTGAGAACTGGCGTGGCCTCGGTACAGCAACCCGATGGTTCGATGACCAATACCTATTTAAACGATGGCAATCGTCAAACCTTCCAATCTCAAGACATCATTTCAAAAGCCACATGGGCTCCGCAAATGCAAAGCACGCTCACCAACAGCGTTAACGACCAATATTCCCAAGCGCAAATGGCGCAGCAACAGAACATGACCAGCTTGAATGAAGCGTTCAGTGTCAGCAATAACATCAGCGATCGCTGGAATGATTCCTGGTCAAAAAACGACAGTTACGGTTATGGCCATAACCTGTCGACCGAAGGACAAATTAGTCAATCCTACAACAAAATGGATTCGGCGATTAACTCGGTAACAGAAACGACGGGATGGACAGAGGACGAATCCAGATCTTACGTTCAAGCGGTAAACGCTGGACTGAAAGTCGGCACCCCTGAATTTTTCAAAATGGCCAGTGCCAGTGCGGGTGTGAATTGGAGCAATGAATCGCGTGAGTCTTTTTCTCATATGACGGCGGAGCAAGAACAGTCTCTAAAGCAAGCCTCAGCGCAATATTCTGAAGGCGCGACTGACATGACACGGGCGGGAATGCAGCTGGACACGAAAGAAAACCGCAGTGACGTAGAGCAATACGCTAATGACTTTGCTATTAACCAAAATAACGTCAGCGGCTTATCGGCTGCGGTGAATAAATCAAACGCCGAAATGGACAACTTATCGCACATCCAATCTCGCCTGGAGAGTGATTCCGCGAGCTTCAACGCCAGCACCATGCCAGGGTTCCAGCGTTATTTAGAAAACGAAAATTACAATGACTCTGAAGAACTTCAGCGCTTAATGACCGCCACCTCCCCCGAAGCGGTGCAAGAGGTTCGTGGCCATTACGAAGAATATACCCGCTCGGACGCTTTTAAAAACGATTATGGGGTTAATACCACGACAAGTTACTTGGATGATTTGCAAAGCCTCTATCAACCGAACGATTTGAGTACGCCCCCTCAACTTACCCCTGGCCAAACCTCAATGATGAGTGAAGGCGTCGCCACGGCGCAACAAAAAACCAACGAGACCATCCATGACCTTATCGACATCCGAGGCAGTGACAATTTATATGACTCCGGCACGTTCCGTGACATTCGGGGTAATGCTGCTGTGTGGGGGGGGGATTATCAAAATCAGGTCATCAATAACCCCGAAGCCGATTCAGTTCGAGACCCTAATCATGAGCAAAGTGAGTTGGTAAGAAATACAGAAAGAGAAATACAAGGACGAGGGGAAAAATCACCCGACATACCCGATACGGGCTATGAAAATTACCCCTTAAAAGGCACCAATCCCTCTACATTCAAAGAGCATTAATTAGTAACACTTTTTCAATCATCAATCAAACGAAATACTGTTATTATAAACAGTATGAAACATAAGGAGATAGTCATGAAAAAAATCATCCTCTTTTTAGTGTTCAGCTTAATCAATACCACTGCTTATGCCGCCCCCAACCTAGCCAAGTGGGAAAAAAGCCCCGCGTTAGAGCAGCTGATTGTGAAGCTGAAACAACACTACGCCTCTGACCTAAGTGACTTCAGGTTAGGACACCTCAAGCAAATCGATAGGCTCCCTTATTTTATCCTGCATATTGATGAAGCAGGCACCCCAGAAAAAGCGCTACTTGAAGCGTATTTGTGGGGGACACAAAAAGCACACACAAGCAGTAATTATCAGCAGATCAGAACCAATATCACGCCGTGGTTTTGTCCCAAGCAAAGTTTAGCGGTGAGTTCCCGCAATCCTAATAGAACACGATTTATTGAAAATATTATCTATGAAGCACTAGAAAGAATATTAAAACGCCAACCCAATCGTTTTGATAATGGACGAACAGCATTTGCTTCATTAAGTGGGCTAACCATGTACGGCCTACAAACCAAATACCCTTGCTACGAGACCATTCCAGAAGCCCATCGTCTCCCTGGCGCGGTGTATTAAGGGAGCTAACCATGAAAAAAATTATCTTATTTTTAATGTTCAGCTTAATCAATACCACTGCTTATGCCGCCCCCAACCTAACCACGTGGGAAAAAAGCCCCGCGTTAGAGCAGCTGATTGTGGAGCTGAAACAGCACTACGCCTCACTAAATTTATTTAAAATTGATAAAATCCACCTAAAGCAAGTCGATAGGCTCCCTTATTTTATCCTGCATATTGATGAAGAAGGCACCCCAGAAAAAGCACAGCTTGAGGCGTATTTGTGGGGGACACAAAGAGCACACACAAGCAGTAATTATCAGCAAATCATAACCAATATCACGCCGTGGTTTTGTCCCAAGGAAAGTTTAGCGGTGAGTTATCTAAACCCTAATAAAACACGATTTATTGAAAATATCATCTATGAAGCACTAGAAAGAATATTAAAACGCGAAACCGATGCTTTTAAAAATGGACGTTCAGCATTTTTATCGTTGAGTGGGTTAGTCATGTATGGCTTACAAACCAAATACCCTTGCTACGAAAGCATTCCCGAAGCACATCGTCTCGCTGGATATGTGTATTAAGGAGATACTATGTCATTTCAATCTTTACATAAGTTTATTTTAATTGGCTCAATCTCTCTCTTATGGGGATGTACCTCTACACTTACAGCACTCCCTGATTCAAAATTTAAAAACATCACTTCCACTCAACAATTTATTGATGAAGTCATAGGTTTTAGAGAAAAAGAGATTCTTTATAGTTCTTATGCCGTTTTTTCTTCTGATTTAGACATAATAAGACCTGCATCATACACATATGATTATTGCAACTACCTCAACGGAACCTTAAATATAGAGCATCAATCCACCGATTCCCTTATAGAACCCAATAAGGACTATTTCGACAAAACTTACAAGACCAAAGGACATGGTTATATTTTTGATACCATTGAAAAATCATTTGGTTATTTTGAATGCGTCTACCCAGATGGTCATTTTAATATCGCCATTAATTACTCGGGCTCATACCCATCTTCCTACGAAACCCCCTCCACAAGGAAAACCTTAGTCACGGTTAGGGACGCTAAGTTTTCAGTTGCAAGAATTCATCAGTTACGACAAGAAAAAGAGGACAAAAAAAATCAAGAAAGAGAACAAATAGCACAGAAAAATTGGCTGCAAAGAGAACAAGAGAGAAAGGAAGCCGTTTGGACCCCAAGAACAACAACAACGGCAAAATGGAATGCCAATAACTACTCAGCGACCGCGACACTATCGAACTATAGAGTTTATTGGAAGGATAGAAGTTTAACTTTGCACCTCAAATCAACCAACCAAGGCAATTTCACCTTTGGAATAAAAAACGAAATCACAGAACGCTCAGCTCAGATATGCGACATAAATGACATCTCAACACCCAACCACTTAGTCATCAATAACCAGCGCACAATTGCTATAAACAGCCGATGTCTAAAAGAAACCAATTCACCAAAGACATATTTAATTGGCACAGTAACATCCCCAAAAGATGCTTTAACCCTAAAAGATATTCTACTTGTGGCAAATACAATTGATATAACTTTCAACGGTTGGAAATACACATTCAGCAATGAAAGTTTTTCACAAGCATGGGAACTTTACAACATTTTACAAAAATGATAACCGTATGTTTATATTGAGATAATTATGCAAAACCCAACGCGCGACAAAGGCAGTCATTTTACTCGTGGCGGCCAAATCACTTTCCATGCTATACGCATGTTTTTTCAGGTCAACAGTGTCTTAATTAAAGTCATTGGTTGGGGCATTGTACTCTCTACACTCCTGTTCACTTATCTTACTGCGCCTGACAATGCGTTCAGGGCTGAATTTTACTATTGGCGAAATATGGCTTATGCCAAATTAGGTAAAACGCTTGATAGTACCGTCGTCACCATTTGGGAGGGAGAACGTTACAAAGATACACTGGGCTCACAATTGCAAAACTCGATTATTCTCGATTTGCATAGCGACTTTTGGTACCAAGCCCAAGTTTATTTCCTGCTCAGTATCTTGGTTGGGTTGATTGCTTTTTCCTTCGCACTGTACTTCTTTAAACGACAAGGCCAAAAGCAGAGCCAGGATTTTCACATTAGAGGGTTTCGCCTTGCAAAGCCTAAAGTGATCACTCAAACCTTGAGAGCCCGGGCGAAAGAGCAAAAGAAAAAAGGGTACGGAGACGGCTCAATTTCAGACTTTAAACTCGATGGGCAAGCCCTGTTCAAACAGAACTTTGAATGCCAACATCTTCTCATCGATGGGACGACCGGTGCGGGTAAGTCCGTTATGATCCGCAAAGTACTCCAATGGATCAGGCAACGAGGCGATAAAGCCATTATTTACGATAAAGGCTGCACCTTTACCAGTAAATTTTATAACCCTTCTACAGATACGTTATTAAACCCATTTGATGAACGCTGTGCCAATTGGGACATATGGTGCGATGCGTTTGAAGCGCCTGATTTTGAGAATATGGCCGCAGCGCTCATTCCGCAACATGGCGAAGGCGATCCGTTTTGGGTTGATTCTGCCCGGACTATTTTTTCATCGACGGCGTACCGGATGAGTACCGACAGCAAACCGTGCACCACCGAACGATTATTGCATTTGATGCTCACCTCTGAACTTGAAACATTGGGCAGTTATCTGAAAGGGACTGAATCAGCGTCACTCGTGTCCAATAAAATTGAAAAAACCGCTATTTCAATTAAATCGGTTCTGGCCACGTATATAAAAAGTTTGCGCTTCCTAGATGGGTTAGATGATAAGGCCCGCCCCGAAACACACCGGAAAAAATTCTCCATTACGAACTGGGTTCAAGACGATACCCAATCCGGCTTCCTGTTTCTATCAAGCAACGCACAACAGCATACGTCATTGCGCCCTCTGATATCGATGTGGTTGGCCATTGCCTCCAACGCCATTTTAGGTCTTAAACCAAACGAAGATCGGCGCATTTGGGTGATCATGGACGAGATGCCAAGCTTACATAAATTGCCAGAGCTTGGTTCGATAATATCCGAAGTCAGAAAATTTGGTGGGTGCTATCTCATTGGTATCCAGTCCTATGCGCAGCTTATTAAAACCTATGGTAAAAACGCCGCTGATGAAATGTTCGACCTATTGAACAGCCGTTTTTTCTTCCGCGCTCCTTCCGCACCAATGGCCGAAATATCCTCAAAAGAGTTAGGGGAACAAGAGGTCGATATTTCCAAAGAAAACGTCTCGTATGGGGCAAACACGCTCCGGGATGGGGTATCTCTTGGCCATCAAACGATCACTCGTCCCGTGGTATCCCCAAGCGAAATACAAAGTTTGGATGACTTGCAATGTTACTTACGTATGCCTGGCTGCGAATTCATTACTCGACTTGATTTATATTTCGACAAAATGAAAGACATCTGCCCTGCTTTCTCTAAGCGTCATTTTGAGCTTTCTGCAGCAATGAACAAAGTCTATGAAGAGAGTGTGTATTACGAGTGTGTCGCCCCTGGCTTATACCTTTCACAAGAAGACCGTGAAAAATTACTAACCGCTCAAGAATCCAACTTTGAAAACGCAGAACAAATGAAAATAGAAACGAACAATATCCAAAAAGCCATGAGAAGTGACACTGTGACCGATAAAGTCAATGCCAAGCACCAAACAGCAAATACGCAGTACCAAGAAGCGGCGCAAAGAGAAGTAGAAGAAAGTTCTATCGTTCAAGAAGATCAAGAAATGGGAGAAATGAGTGATTAATCATCGATAACCCATTAGAAAGAGGATACGCCCATGCTTTCCATTACCCCAATAAAAAGCAGCTCTAACGCCACATCCTATTACCTTAATGAAGAAAAAACGGCGCAGTTATCCAATGTGTCGCTCGAAAAATCCGGTGGGAACTACTATCTCAAAGAGCAAAGCGCCGAATCGAACACACAATGGTTAGGCAAACTTGCAGAAGAAGCAGGTATAAGCGGAAAGCCCATTGACGAGACCACGCTTGAAAATGCTCTGTCAGGAACATTAAATGGGGAAAACATTCATGGCATGAGAGAGAAACATCGTTCAGGCTTTGACTTAACGTTTTCAGCGCCTAAATCCGTGAGTGTGTTAGCGTTAGTTGGTGGAGATAAGCAACTGCTAGAGGCCCACAACAATGCGGTTAAATTTGCCTTATCAGAGCTGGAAAAAGACGCTGCACAAGCAAAAGTCACTGTCGATAAAGGACAGCAAGAATACGAGAACACCGAATCGATGTTATTTGGCGTCGTCAACCACAAGACCAGTCGAGAAGATGACCCTCAGCTTCATTCTCATGCGTTAACAGCCAATATGACCCGTGACAGCGAAGGCAAGCTTCGTGCATTGGCCTCCTGCCTAAAACAGACCGGAGGGGTGATTAATGGAACCTCTGAAAGGATCTACAACCATCAGAAATATTACACCGCCCTTTATCAAAGCCACCTTGCCAAGGCATCTGAAGAACTCAACTATCAGATTCACTCTGTTGGCAACGGCCAATTTGAGATTAAGGGTGTACCCAAATCACTCCTTGATTCATTTTCCACCCGAAAGCAACAAATCGACCAAAAGACATTAGACCTGGGTTATAACTCTCAAGCCACAAGGGATATTGCGGCGAAAAGCACACGCAAAGAAAAGAGTTATCAAAGTGATGCCTCACTCAATCAACAATGGCAAAAAAAAACAGATGACAACGGATTTGATATTAAAGCATTTATCGTCCGTCATCGAGAAGGCTCACCTTCATCATTACAAGATCCGAAGCAACTAAACCAAGAAGCGGTGGCCGCTCTGGATAGAGCCACAGCGCACTTAGGACAAACCAGCACCGCATTAAGCTTTGAAAAACTGGTTGAAATTGCAGCCACAGACTTCGTAAAAGGCGGTCGAACTAACGCTATCGATATTAAGCAGGCCGCTGAGCAGTGGATAGAGAAAGGGCAATTAATACCACTGGAAACAAAAGGTCAGTACGCCACCAAAACCATGCTCGATACGGAAAAATCGTTACTTAATATCACGCAAGGCCGTGTCCAAAACATGCGAACCCAACCCGATAACACGGTATTAAAGAAACTCAACGTTAATCAGGACAACCAAAACAAAATTGCGCAACTTTATCATTCCACTAAACAATTTCACGTGGTTAATGTCTTCGGTTCATCCGATCAGATAGCAGAGAATTTGCTCAATGTGGGTAATCAAAGCGGAAAGCGCGTGCACCTTGTATCCCAAACGGCCACGGATTCAAAACTCAACCAACAGACCATTTCTCGCCAAAGCCATACGCTGAGAGGATGGGTAAAGAACCTGTTTACCGAAGACCATCGACACAATTTACAAGGGTTCCTCAAACAAGATAATGGATTAACCAACAAAGACATCATTCTTGTTGATAACGCGGGTAAGATGAGCGCCAGTGAATTAATCGATCTTACCGTCCACGCCAAAGAGAGCCAGAGTAAGGTTATCTTTTTAAACAAAGCGTCCAGTCGTCAAGGTCTAAAAGCACACAGCGCTATCGATTTATACGCCAAAGGTAACGTACATACTTTACCATGGGTGGACACCAAACAAAGCGACAGTCAGATGCGTCTGCACGAGCAAGATACTCAGAAAATAGCAAACCTGTACGCCAACACTAAGGACAAATCAAACACTCAGATCTTGGCCACATCAAGCGTCGAACAACGTCACCTCACAGAGTCCATTCGCAACACCTTAAAAAACACCGGTCAACTCTCCCGAACGGGCGTTCATATTGAGACTCAATTGCCCCACTATTTATCTAAAAGCCAACAAGAGCTAGCTAAACACTACCAAGCAGGAATGACGTTAAGACACTGGCAAGACGGCAAACCAAATGATTATCTCATTACAAAAAGTGACCACGCCAACAATACGTTAAAGGTACTCAGTCAAAAGAATGGAAAACCTGCTTCATTTGACCCTTCATCCCGCGCATTTAAAGCCATGGACACCCAACTCTTTAAACCTGGCAGTATCGAATTAAGCGCGGGAGAACGTGTTACCCTGCAAACCAACCATAAACCCTTGGGTTTGCAAAAAGACGAAACCTACGTGGTTTCTTCTTTCAATGGCAGTCATGTCCACTTTCAATCCAATAAAGGGGAAACCACCCACGTTGCGCTCGGTAAACTCAAAGGTGCGCCACTAAAATACGACTATGTACGAAGCGCCACTACCGTATCCCCCAAATCGCAAATTTTGTTGTCAGCCAAAAGTTTTGCCCTGACAAAAGAGCTCCTCAACGAGGTTACCGAAAAGAGCCAATACATTGATGTGTTTACCGACAACGTTGATAAAGCGCAAAATACCATTGAAAAAAGTGAAGTTCGCCCTTCCGCCACTCAGCGAGTGATGCACACGCAAACGAAAAATGACCGCTACTTGTCACAAGCGACGGCCCAAACACTCATTCGAGATGTCACAAAAGTGCTGGATGCTTTGCCAATCGATAACCGTAAATCAGTAGTAGAAAAATCCGTAGATTTTGCAGTCAGTCATATCTCTGAAAAAGAGGCTGGATTTACCCAAAAAGAACTCGTCACCGAAGCCATTCGCTATGCCTTTAACGAAGCAGGCCATGCCGTGACCAAAGATAAAATCGAACATGAACTAGAAAAACGAAGTGAGACGTTATCGGCCGAGTTTTCCGATGGCACACGCTGGACTACACAAAGCGCCCTTGATACAGAAAAGCACATTCTGGCCAACATCAAACAAAGCAAGGGACAATCCAGTGCGTATGCGACGCAAAAGCAGGTTCAAGACTTTCTTGAGACCAAACCAAGGTTCACCGAGGGTCAAAAGGACGCAACTCACCTTATCGCAACCACCAAAGACCGTTTTGTTGCAGTACAAGGCTTAGCCGGTACAGGTAAATCAACCATGCTAGAGTCCAATATCGCATTGATACAAGCTGTCTCAGAAGTCGGCAAAAACCAACCCAACACCATTATTGGATTAGCCCCGACTCACGCTGCGGTCTCTGAGTTAGAGAGTAAAGGCGTCAAGGCGCAAACCTTAGAAAGCTTACTGACCGATATTCGTACTGGTCATAAAATCCCACAGAACTACACGAACGCTTTGTTCTTTCTGGATGAAAGTTCAATGGTGAGTAACCGCCAAGCGAAAGAATTCACCGAACTCGTGAAGCAAAGCCAATCCAAAACGGTATTACTGGGGGATAAAGAGCAGCTACTGTCTTTAAGTGCCGGTAAGCCATTCGAAATGGCAATGACCAAAGGTGATATCGACACCGCTTACATGACAAACATCATCAGGCAAAAAAACGACACCTTATTGGGCGCCGTTCATAACATACTCGATAAACAACCAGACAGCGCCCTAGATAAATTAAGAAGTCAGCAACCCGACACCACAAATAAATCGCAGCATGTCATTTCAACGCTCGATACCTCCAACAAAGACCAAATAAAAGCACAGCAACAAGCCACTGAAGCACTCCCCTGGAGCGTTGCACAAGATTACTTAGCACGTACCCCTGAAACCCGGGAAAATACGCTCATCATTGCTTACACCAACAGAGAGCGTGACGATATTACAGCGCACATCCGAAATGGAAGAATGAAATCAAAGGAAATTGGACTAGAAAATATCAGCACGTACCGGTTGCGATCAGTAGGGGCAAGCAAGGAAGAGCTTTCCACCATGATGCCCTATGAAAAAGGATTGGTCGTTAGTACCAAGCTCGGAGAATTCAATACGATCACAAACGTAGACAGTGAGAATGGCATTGTCACACTCCAGAACCCGGAGACAAAAAAAGAATTTCCATTTCTTCCCCTACATCGAGATCATAAATTTACTACGTTGTTTTCCGTCTCTGAAAAGCCCCTATCTTCCGGAGACAAAATCATGACTCGCCTTACCGATAAAAATAGAGGTATTGAAGCGAATAAAGAATACACCATCATTAAAGCAAGCAAAGATAGCATCACCGCTATCTCAAAAGACGAACAAACGCTTAGTATTAACCCCAAAGTACTTAAAGATGGCCATTGGGATTATGCTTATACTCGAACCGCTGATATGGCTCAGGGTTCGACCTACGAGAACGTCATTACCGCCATCAGCGGTAAGGGCCAGCTCACCAATTTGCGCCGAGCTTATATTGATATATCCAGAGGGAGTAAGCATGTAAAACTGTACACCGATAACCCCGGACAAATGATGAAATCCTGGTTGTCCAAAGACGTGCATAAGCAAAGTGCCATTGAGACCGCCAACCAAATTGCGCCAACCACGACCATGTACTTTAACGACAATCCCCTTCCCCATGAAGATACTCGTTTCCAAAATACCAATGGGGAGTTTGATAGAAACACATTTAAAGAGTACATCAATAACGAACTGCCAAAATTCACTGAAAGTTTGGCAGTCAAATACTTGGGGGCGCCGAACAAGTCCAAATCCGACCGTGACTACCTCACCTTTGGCACAGGGAAAACCGCCATAAAAGTATCGCTGACCGGAGAGCATCGAGGCTATTTCAAAGATTACACCACCGGAGAAAAAGGCAGTTTAATTAACCTGATGATGAATTATGAAGGCATCAAATTTAAAGACGCCATGACCCAGGCAAATACCTTTATTAACGACCCCGATAAACACCAATTATCTGAAAATATCAATCACGAGAAACTAAAAGCAATCACCCCAAAACAAGTCGCTCAATTTGAGAGCCGCGCTAAAGAGTATTTTAACCAGAGTATCGAAACCAAAGGTACATTAGCAGAGCGATACCTATCAAACCAAAATATTAAACATACTCACAATGAGAATGTCCGTTTTCATGGGGCCGTTTATTCTTCCGAAGACCGCAATACACACCCGGCAATGGTCACGAACATCCATAACAGGGATAAAGAAACGAAGGCCATTGAAATTACCTATCTCGATGCCAGCGGAAATAAAGATAAAGACTTAGATATCAACCCCAGAATATTAGGTACCAAGTCCAAAAACTTGACTCGCTTTAACCAAGGAGACAATTTAAATACCACTATCATCAGTACATCCATTGAAAGTGCATTTAAAATAAAAGACGAAACTGAAGGGAACATAGACATTATCAATGTCAATCATAAGAACGACATTCAAAACATTTCTACCGATGAATTAAGGCAACACATTATTATTGTGTTAGATAAAGAGAATCAAAATCTGACGCCGAACAACATTGAAAAAATACTTCAAAACTTCCAAAACAAAAGCATTGAATTCATCAACGACAGCAATCTAAACAATGACATCAAACAGTGCATTGAAAAGCTTCATAATGCACCGGAATTTAAGGACGATAAGGATTTTTTACACAAAGAGTACGATTCTATATCGATAAACAGTATTAAAGCAGAAGGCAGTAAAGAAAAATTTGATTCACTTGTGCAAAGCGAACAGTTAGAACACCACATAAACAAACCGGAAGATAAGCAACTGACTTTCGATTTAGGCAGCAAAGACTCAAGCTTTGAATCAAGTCGCGAACTAGACCGAGGATTGGAACGTTAAAATAAACACATTAAATTGTAGTGGCGGCTCATACACGATCTGACACTTTAGTATCAATTGTATGACCCAAGCCTACCAATAAGTCCATCCTGAGCAAGTTCACGCCTGAGATGAAAAAGCATAAAAAAATGAATTTATTGTTTGAAAGTGCCGATAACAGATGCCAACTGTATTATTTCTGGACAAAAGTGAGTTAGGACTTTTGTCCTATATCTACGTAAGCGCTCAATTAACCCCACATTCTAATACCACCAATACTTTGTCATAGTTTCTCCAACCTAACGGAGGAACTATGACACAATCTGAAAAACACCAGCATTGGACGTTAATCGTCACACAACAACAAGAAAGCGGCTTAACCATTCCGCATTTCTGCAAAGAACAAAATATCAATTACGCCACCTTTCATTACTGGCATAAAAAACTTAATCAAACCGAAGATGAACAAGTTGTACACCAAGTTGTGATGAGTGAGCATTCCTCTTTAAGGTCTGAAATGATTGTTTTGCACTTACCAAATGGATTACGGGCTGAATTACCGACCTCACTTTCCCTCGTGCAAATTCAAACCTGGCTTAAGGCGTTGCAATGATCCCAAGTGGCGAGGTTTACCTCGTTTCTGGCATCACTGATATGAGAAAGTCCATTGATGGCTTATCCCTGATTGTGGCTGATGTGCTGGAAATGGACCCGCTTAGCAATGCGTGGTTTATTTTCTGTAATCGCGGCCGAGATAAAATCAAAATCCTTTTTTGGGATACCAATGGCTTTTGGCTTTACTATCGACGACTAGAAAAAGGCCGCTTTAAATGGCCAAGACCTGCTGCATCGGGTCATATTCATATATCAACTCAGCAACTGAATTGGTTGCTATCAGGATTAAACTTAGAAAACCCACAGGCACATCAACCTTTATATGGTCGAGAAGTGTGAGCGAAGAGACTGATCGTCACATTGGGCTTGAACGATCCTTTTTCGCTGTCAAACTGGTCAGGAATTAACGACTGAGAGCTTGATAATGACCCACCTTCCTGATGATGTAGAACAACTGAAAGCGATGCTGCTTAAGCTTCAGGAAGAAAACCAGTCAAAAGACGAGGTCATCGCGACATTAGAGCAAACCGTTCAAACTCAAGCTGAAGAAGTCGTTGAGTTAGAAATTAAAATGCAGCAACTTATCGAGCAACTTAATCTCAGTAAATCAAAACGCTTCTCCGCCAAGAGTGAAAAAGAGCCTAAAGGCACGTTCAACGAAGCAGAGCAACAAAACGCGTTACTCAAACCTGCGCCTAAGCATCATCAAAAAGGTCGTAAGCCGTTGCCCGCAGAGTTAGAACGCGAAGTTCATCAACACACTCTCAATACGCCTTACTGCGAGTGTTGCCAGCAGCCTTTACATGAGTGCGGAACCGAAGTCTCGGAAGAATTAAAAATCATCCCTCAGAAAGTCACCGTAATACGTCATGAGCGCACTAAATACGCCTGTCGTCAGTGTGATAAAATACAAACCAGCAGCAAAATCATCACCGCCCCGAAACCGCCTAACATGATCCCGAAAAGTGTCGGTAGCCCTGAGACCTTTGCTGCCATTGTGACGGCCAAGTATGTGGATGCGCTGCCACTTTATCGTCAGGTTGAGATATTAAAACGTTCGGATATAGAGCTCAGTCGAGGCACGCTAGCTAACTGGTGCGTACAGTTAGGTAATAAAGTGAACATCATCGTTGAAGCGATGAAAGCACATTTACTGAATGAAAAACTAATCTGCGCCGATGAAACTACAGTTCAAGTGCTGCGAGAGCAAGATCGAACCGCTCAAAGTAAATCTTACATGTGGGTGTATCGCAGTGGTGAGTTCGTTAAACAACCTGTAGTAATTTATGATTATCAACCGAGTCGAGCAGGCCAATGCGTGAAAGACTGTCAACGCCGACTTAAA
>DDQN01000100.1 GCA_002342685.1 Vibrio sp. UBA2441 | reverse complement strand
TCAGCGTACCACTACACTATGACGATAAAATGCATCATTGTTTATTACTTAGCTAGCTGATACATACCCACTAGTTCATATTCCATTAAACGTTTCGATACTTCTCTCGCTTTAAAAACACATCAGCAAAAATTACCTGATGAAGTTTTTACCCCTCTATGAGCTATAGGTCACATAGACAGTAATAATCAATTCTCTCTGGGTGCTTGTTGGCTCTATTATGATTGATTAGCCGCACATAGGTTTTTCAGTAAAAAGAATAAGATGCAATATAAACAAGATGGGTCGATCAGAATCGCTATCAAAAATATTCAATTAGGAATGTTCGTTACTGCGATCGAACAAAACTCTCTTGTCGTTCTCGCCAATGCGGGTCGGGTAAATCATAAAAAGGGAGTACAACAACTCATTGAGAGTGGCGTTAAATTCATATGGGTTGATAAAAAGCTCTCGTCTAAAAAATGTACCTTTATTTCGGTTACACCACCGCGTAAAGCAAGGCCGAAAACCGAACAAAAAGCCGAGCCGGAGAAAAAACACAGAACAGCCAAACCCATAAAACACTCGGATAAAAAAGCGCAAGCCAAGAAGTTGATTACTGAAGCCAAAGGGCTGGCGAATAAAATCCTTCATGATACCTTTGAAGGCAAACCTATCAATATCGGCCCTGTCGAAGAGTGGGCTGATGAAGTCATTGATACGGTTCTGGTTAACCCAGATGCGATTAAATTTGTATCCGCTCTGAGAAATAAAGACGCTTACTTATTGGAGCACTCTGTCAACGTCGCCTGTTTATTGGTGACTTTTGGCGAATATTTAAAACTCGATAAAGCAATACTTAAGCAATTAGCTATTGGTGGAATACTGCATGACGTCGGCAAAACTAAAGTTAAGAGCAAAATATTAAACAAACCAGGAAAGCTGACAGAGCCTGAGTTTGAACATATGAAGCTTCACCAGACCTTTGCTGTCGAAATTATGCAGCATGTAAAAGGGTTAAGCGATATCAGCAAAAATGTCTGTCTGATGCATCATGAAAAACTGGATGGTAAAGGTTACCCGAATGGACTAACCGCAGAAGAGATCCCACTTTACGGGCGCATGAGTAGTATTGTTGATATCTACGATGCGCTAACCGCAGAGAGATGCTACAAGAGCGGTTTAAGCCCTTCAGACGCATTCAAAATATTACTTAAAATGGCCCCATACCAACTGGATCAAGGCTTGGTTTATAAATTTATTAACTGCGTCAGTATTTATCCGGTAGGTTCATTGGTTCAACTGAGTGATGGCAAGGTTGGACTAGTGGAAGCCGCCAATAAGAAACAGCCACTTAATCCTAAGGTGAAATGCTTCTATTCAAACAAGTACCAGAAGTTTATTGAGGTCATGTCAGTGCAACTAGCGCACTCAGAATTAAACATTGAACATGCGCTATCACCAACAGAGCTTGATATCGATATTTCCCAGTTCTACTAACAGCCTCTTGCACACCATTATCTGCGAATTAAAACCAGCTCAATTTATGGTGAAGTTCAGTGACTTTCCCGACCACAATCAAAGATGGACTTTTGGCTTGTTTTCCAACGTTAGGTAGCTCTTCTAAATTAGTTACCCATACCTTCTGATGTGTCGTTGTACCCTGCTGAATAATCGCACATGAAGTTTCTGGCGATAACCCATTTTTCAGCAAATTCTCACTTATAGATCCGCACTGTTTTAGCCCCATGTAAAACACTAAGGTATTGTTGGCCTCGGTAAGAGAAGACCACGGGATATCCGTACCGTCTTTTTTGATATGTCCGGTAATAAACTGAACACTTTGCGCATGATCCCGATGAGTCAAGGGAATTCCAGCGTATGACGTTGCGCCTGCAGCCGCAGTAATACCTGGTACGACTTCGAATCGGATCCCGTTTTCAGCCAGCGTCTCTATCTCTTCACCGCCACGACCAAAGATAAATGGATCGCCCCCCTTCAAACGGACAACCTGTTTACCTTCTCGTGCTTTATCAACCAAGATTTGGTTTATCTGCTCTTGCGGAACAAAGTGATTATCGAGCTGCTTACCCACATAAATCATTTCCGCCGCCTCATTGGCAATTGCAATGATTTCGGGAGAAACCAAGCGGTCATAAACCACCACTTCGGCTTGTTGAATGCGTTGAAAGCCTTTAACCGTGAGCAGGTCTGGATCACCCGGCCCAGCCCCAACTAAAGAAACAAAGCCATTATTAGTTGTTGTTTTGGATGAAAGTGACATAACGTACCTACTATTTGCGGTTCACTTGTTACCCTTAGGCAACAACTTAAATAAAACATGAACTATGTTTGTATCTGTAAGTTCTAGGCTGTATAGCGTACCAGTCAGCTAAATGGATGCCTACTGTATCATCCATTTTTAAAGCCATTAGTTACAAATAAGCCCCATACCTATTAGGGAATGGGGCTTATTAGATAGTGTCTAAATTGCTTATGCGAACTTGCGTTGCGGTTTAGTACGACCATGCGTAACGTAAAGACTCAGGCAAGTGATAAGCAAACCACCAACCAGGTTCCCTAGAATGGTAGGAACCAGGTTCCAGTTTAACCAATCCATGATGGTAAATTCAGCCCCTAACATCATACCTAATGGGAATAAGAACATGTTTACTACGGCATGCTCAAATACTAAACCAAAGAAAATAAAGATAGGGAACCACATCGCAAGTACTTTACCTGCAACCGTTTTAGATACCATTGCACCAACAACACCAAGACATACCATCCAGTTACATAGCATGCCTTTTACAAATACCGTAATCCACCCGTTCATACCGTGCTCGGCATAACCTAACGTCCGGCCTGTAGAGATAGCGATAAATTTCTGACCAACAACACTTGGGTCAACGCTAAAGTTCATCGTAAAAGTCAGAGCCACTAAAAAAGCAACCACCAATGAGCCGATAAGGTTACCAAAAGCGACTAACCCCCAGTTGCGTAAAATCCCTCCCCAGGTCACTCCTGAGCGATTTTCAAATTTAGCCAGAGGAGCCAAACCAAATACACCAGTGAGAAGGTCAAATCCCATAAGATTCAAAATACAGAACCCCACTGGAAACACAAGAGCCCCCACAATACCAACTCCTGTCTGGACAATTGCGGTGATCGCAACCGCTACAGCTATCGCAAGAATAGCACCAGCCATAATGCCCCGGATGATGGTGTCGCGAGTTGACATAAATACTTTGCTTTCGCCAACGTCAACCATGTTTTGTACGAGTTCTGCAGGTTTTACATAAGACATACGTAAGTCCTTACCTTATAAAAGTTAAAAATTAAAATTGGATAGGAAAAGGCTCCCTGATAGTTTATCTAGTTAAGTATTACGCCAACTAAACTTCAGAAGCCCTTGAACTATCGAATTTCCATTAACTGAAATTCTTTATGCAATTGCTGATTAGGCTGAAATTTCAACCACGCCTTTTTGTACTTGTGCTTTGTAAGCTTTCACGCTGAAGCGTTCATCTTCCATACACAGACCGGTACTCAGGTTGAAACGTTGTTTTTTTAACGGACTGGCAACCCAAAGCTCATCTTTATGCTGACAAATTAGGCCACGAGACAATACATTAGAGCCGGAAAAAGGGTCGGTATTGCTGATAGCGAAGATATCTTCCGCTGAAGTTGGGCGGAAAATGGCAACCTGTTCACCATTTAGTAACGCACATACCCCAGTACCCGGAACGATATCGGTAAGGTCACAGACTTGTTGAAATACTGTATTTTCAGTAGGCATAGATTTATTGTTAGACATAGCTTAGTTCTCCAATACCACGTGTAATATGTCGCCCTTCGCGTCAGGGTGCTTCTCAGTAAATGTCGCAGGACGATGCTGTTCACGAGCCTGAACGAACACTACGTTGTCATCACGCAAATCAGAGTTGATGAAGTGATCAAAACGTTTAAGCTGGGATTCGTCGTTAACAGTATCTGTCCATTCACAACTGAAGTTGTTTACTAGAGTAGTTACATCGGCTTCAAGCTGATCATTAATGCCAAGTTTGTTATCGACAATCACTTCGCGCAGGTAATCGACACCGCCTTCGAGGTTATCCATCCAAACAGAAGTACGCTGAAGAGGCGCAGCCGTACGGATGTAAAACATCATGAAGCGGTCAATGTATTTGATCAGCGTTTCCTGATCTAAATCACTGGCTAGCAGGTCCGCATGACGAGGCTTCATACCACCGTTGCCGCAGACATACATATTCCACCCAGCATCCGTAGCAATAATACCCAGATCTTTACCCTGCGCTTCTGCACATTCGCGAGTACAACCTGACACACCAAATTTCATCTTGTGCGGTGTACGTATGCCTTTGTAACGGTTCTCTATCATGACACCCAAACCAACAGAGTCCTGAACACCATAACGACACCAAGTAGAACCGACACAGGTTTTTGCCATGCGCAATGCTTTTGCATACGCCTGTCCTGTTTCGTAACCCGCAGCTATCAATTTTTTCCAAATAGCTGGTAGGTCGTCTTTTTGCGCACCGAACAAGCCAATACGTTGTGCGCCCGTGATCTTGGTATAAAGGTTATATTCTGCCGCAACATCAGCTAATACGCTGAGTGCTTGTGGTGTTACTTCACCACCCGCCATTCGAGGGATAACCGAGTAAGTACCATCTTTTTGTATGTTGCCTAAAAAGTTATCGTTGGTATCGTGCAGTTTGACGAGCTCTGGTTTAAGAATGTGCTCACCCCAGCAAGACGCCAGAATGGAACCCACTGCAGGTTTACACACTTCACAGCCGTATCCTTTACCGTACTTCTCCAGTAACTCATCGAATGATTTGATCTCTTCGATACGAATAAGATGGAACAATTCTTGGCGAGAGTAAGCAAAGTGTTCACAGATATCACTCTTCACTTCGATACCAGATTTGGCTAACTCTGCGTTTAACACAGAAGTAACCAGTGGAATACAACCACCACAACCTGTGCCTGCTCCAGTCACGGCTTTAATGTCACCTAAGGTATGGTGACCGTTGGCAACAGCCTGAGCTATTTTGCCTTTGGTGACATCAAAGCAAGAACAGATAACCGCACTTTCTGGCAAGGAATCTGCACCTAATGATGGTTTTTCAGCACCAGCATGAGCCGGAAGAATTAAGGTGTCAGGATGTTTAGGAAGCTCAATATCATTCAGTTTTAGCTGAAGCAAATCACCGTAATCCGACGTATCTCCAACCATTACGGCGCCAAGCAGCTTTTTACCGTCTTCAGAAACAATAATACGTTTATAAACTTCGTCTTCTTCGTTTTGATAAACGTAGCTCTTGCAACCAGGTGTACGACCATTTGCATCACCAATAGAGCCCACTTTAACGCCAAGCAATTTAAGCTTCGCGCTCATGTCAGCCCCTTCGAACTGGCTCTCATTTCCTACGATGTGGTCAACCGCCACTGTCGCCATTTTATAACCCGGCGCAACCAAACCGTAAAAAGTACGGTTCCATGAGGCACATTCACCAATGGCGTAAATGTTTTCATCGGTAGTTTGACAGTGATTATTTATTTCAATACCACCACGTGGTGCAATGCCAAGCCCCATTTGACGAGCTAATTTATCTTGTGGACGAATACCTGCCGAGAATACTATAAAATCTGTCTCTAGCTCTGTACCGTCAGCAAAGCGCATAACGTTACGCGCTTGCGTACCTTCTGGCGCAATTTCTAATGTATTCTTGCTGGTATGGACCTGAACGCCCATACGTTCAATTTTATTACGTAGCTGCAAACCGCCCTGAAGGTCAAGCTGTTCTGCCATCAGTACCGGGGCGAACTCAACCACATGAGTGGTTACGCCCAGGGCTTTTAATGCTCCAGCGGCTTCAAGGCCTAAAAGGCCACCACCCACAACAACGCCGCTCTTACTCTTCTTTGCGGTTGCTTCAATAGATTTAAGGTCTTCAATGGTGCGATAAACAAAACAGTCTTTACTCTCATTACCTTTTATTGGCGGAACAAACGGGAATGATCCTGTTGCCAAAACGAGTTTATCGTATTGAATTTCGCGGCCAGTACTTGAATATACGGTCTGCTTCTCACGATTTATATTAATCGCACGCTCGCCAATTAAAATATTTATTCCGTGTTTCTCATAGAAGCCTTCTTTAACCAAAGAAAGTTCATCGGCAGTATGGTGAGAAAAATACGATGAAAGATGAACACGGTCGTAAGCAACTCGTGGCTCTTCACAAAATACAGTGATCTCTATTTGCGACATATCGGCCTTTTCGACCATATCTTCAATATAGCGATGGCCCACCATGCCATTACCAATGATGACTAACTTCAGCTTGTTCATAAGAATTCCTGACGGTAATTTTTCTTAACTGAACATAGTTTATGTTTATGAAAGAAAATAACAATATGATGTAAGTCAATTACAGGGCAAAACTATCCTAAAGGGTTATATTGATAGATTAAATAATAACCCCTAGTAAAACAAAGGACATTCGACCATATTCAGTGAATATCAAGAGAACTAAAAACAATGTAATATTATTATTTAATTACATAAGTCTGCTTTTATTACATTAAGAATACCCGGACGGGTAAAAGAAATAGGCGAGTTTACTTAAACTTTATACGTAATTAGCGAGCGACCACACCACTCAGTTCCGAATACCAAAGGCAACGGCGGCACTGAGCAGGTGTCATTAACATTATGCGGTAGCTTGTAAGCGAGCCACTGGGCGATCATTGATTGGAAAATGGATCAACGCGGCACAGAAAGCCAGTACAACCGTAGACCACCAGATAGGTTCATACGAACCATAGTAGTCATAAATTCGGCCACCAGCCCATGCCCCTAAAAAGCTACCAATTTGGTGGGTAAAAAATACCAATCCGTATAATGTAGAAAGGTAACGGGCACCAAAAATCTGACGAACCAAGCCTGAAGTAAGTGGCACAGTACCTAACCAGCAAAAACCAATAGCGCCACCAAAAATAGCCGCCGTAGACTCTGTCACTGGCAAAGTAACAAATGCGAGAATAACCAGCGTACGCATAAAATAGAGTGCCGACATAACATAACGCTTATTGAATCGGTCCCCCATAACACCCCAAAAATACGAACCAAATATATTAAAGATACCGACATAAGCCAGCGCCATAGCTGCACTGGACGTTGGGAGGTTTTTGTCGGCTAAATAACTCGGTAAGTGGGTAGCAATAAACATGACATGAAAACCACAAACAAAAAAACCGGCATGGATCAGCCAATATCCTTTGTGTGAGAACGCTTCTTTTAATGCCTCACTTAAGGTTTGGTTATCCATCGATTCCATTTGTTCAAATTTTGGTTTAGCCGATTTCATAAATAACGCAAAAGCTATTATCAAGGTACACAATATGGCAAATGCCTGTATTGCTGTTTGCCAGTCATATTCGTTCAGTAGACTTTGTGCTCCCGGGATCATCGCAAACATACCAAATGAACCCGCAGCGGTAGTTAAGCCAAAGGCTTTAGCAGCATGCTCAGCCGGCACCACTTTAGCCACAGCCCCCAAAATAATAACGTAACTGGTCGCACTTAATCCCAGCCCGACTAATGCGCCTAAGGACAAATACAGCATTCCTGGCTCTGTTACGGCAGACAGTAAACTAAGGCCTGCCGAATAGGCGAGTGCGCCAGCAATAATAATTCTTTTTGCCCCCCACTTATCTGAAGCCATGCCAACAAAGGGCTGAAAAATACCAAATAATAAGTTCTGTAAAGCAATGGCGAAACTGAACAACTCACGCCCTGATTGAAAATGCTCGGAAATTGGCATCATAAAAATACCAAAGGATTGTCTGATACCCAGGCTGATAATCAGGATCCCTATCCCTAACCAAACCAATGGAGGAAAACGAAAAATACTCATAACGAACTCTTAGTGATGATGTGAATGAAGGTGGCTTTTGTGTTTAGTTTGTTGATGACAACCGCTGTTAACGGCTTGTTCAGCAAGAAGGTTCAGCAATGGCTGGTAATGATGAACCGCCACTAAGGTTATTACCAATAAAACGGTCATTCTTAATAACTGAGCAAAAATGGATTGTGAAAACATATTTGGCTGTATTGATTCAAAAGTGCGCGCATAGTAAACAACAGTTTCACATGAATCAAATGATGATTTATCAGCTACGTTATGAGTTTCATGCATAGTTCAAATTTACTGAACCTAACCCTCAGTTTTTTTCGATTTTAAACCGTGTTAGTGATGAGTAAACTCTCCAGTCAAGAAATACAGATACTTCAAGCTACTTGAACCAAACTCGGGGAAATATGATGACAAAGACATTAGTACTTAAATCAAGCATTCTTGGTGAGCATTCTCAGTCGAACCAACTTATCCAAAAAGCAGTCGAAGAGAGCTCTGATGTGGTCATCAGAGATCTAGCGGCACAACCTGTACCTGTACTCGATATGGATGTGGTTACTGCAATCAATAGCCCAGAGTCAGAACTAACAGAGTCGCTGAAAACTACTCTGGCACTGTCTAATACGCTGATTGAAGAAATAAAGAGCGCAGATACCATTGTGATTGGTGCGCCAATGTATAACTTCATGGTACCGACTCAACTTAAGAGCTGGTTTGATCTTATTGCCCGTGCTGGCGTGACGTTTAGCTATACAGAGACTGGCCCAGTTGGGCTTATTAAAAATAAGAAAGTCATTATCGTTACTACCCGCGGTGGTATCCATGCTAATACGGCAAGCGACTCTGTAAATAGTTACCTGGGTAATATGCTTGGATTCTTAGGCATGACTGATATTGAATTTGTCTATGCAGAAGCCCTTAACATGGGAGAAGAACCTGCAGCTCAGAGCCGCGAAAACGCACAATCACAGCTCGCTGAACTCGTGGATGAAACTCTGAATCCTGCATCTTAAGATCACTTGAGTATATTTAAAGAATGAGGGGCGACTGCCCGCCCCTTGTTTTTTTCGAAGTGAATGCGCCATTCACTATCTTTCAATAACCCCTTTTTTAAGTATGACATTGCCATACTTAACCGCCTCTCCCGTTAACACAATCACGCTACATAACGCGGCTCTATCATAAAAAGCAAAGCGCTCTATCTTATCTGCACAAGAAATGTCTTCTGAGTGCTCATTTATTACCGTCAAATAACGTTTTTCTACTTCCGGATCAGCTGCATCACCGCAAACAGGAGCCATCATAATAACCGGAACATCTACAAATTGATCCAGTTCGAACAGCGGCATGACACCCGTTAGCAAAGTATCTATATTTACCCCATCGGCGCGAATTACATTTTTATTAAGTGTATGTGCCGGAAAATGGGCATCAGCAAATAAAACCTCATCGCCGTGGCCCATTTCACTAAGTGATGCCAATAGTTCAGGGCTAATTGCAGGATGAATTCCCTTAAGCATGGTGATTCCTAGTATCTTGATATAAAAGATTGAGATTCAGTTGATAAAAAAGGAGGCCCTAGGCCTCCTTGATTCAACGATTACTTACCAAATGGGTACAGTAAGGTTTGCATTGCTGGGTCATCAATGTTCTTCGCAGTAACGACTTTTACTGGGATATCGATAACGGCAGGAACCTTCTTACCTTCCAATACATGGTAAAGCGTTCTTAGACCTTGATAACCGATTTGATACGCATCCTGAACAACAAAACCCTGGATAGTGCCCGCTTTAAGGAAGCTAATAATACCTTCTGTGCTATCGAAGCCCATTACCAGAACTTTTCCAGATAAGTTCATGCTGTCAATCGCGTTAGCAACACCAACCGTTGCGCCTTCATTTGTCGCATATACCGCGGATAGGTTTGGATTTGCACGGTGCATATCAATGGTTTTATCCATCGCTTTTTGAGGGTCACCATCACTGTATTGTACTTCCAACACATCAATGCTTGGGTAATACTGTTTCATTGCATTGATAAAGCCTTCAGAACGTTGAATAGCGTTTTGAGTTCCCGCTACGTGAGCAACAATACCAACCTGACCTTTTCCGCCCAACATTTTACCTAGTGCCATGGCCGCATCCGCTCCCGCTTTAACGTTATTGGTTGCGATAAAACTTTTGGGAATTTCAGAGTTAATACCAGAATCAAATGTCGCTATTTCTATATTTCTTGATTTAGCTTCTTCCACTGGTGAAACCAGAGCGTTGGTATCCAGAGCAGCAAGAAGGATAGCATCCGGTTTTCTGGCCATCATGTCTTCCATCAGCTGAATCTGCTCAGATATTTGGGTTTCCGCAGCAGGCCCAACAAAACTGGTTTTTACACCTAACTCTTTTGCTGCTGTATCAGAGCCCAGCTTTACTGTTTGCCAGAATTCATGCTGATAACCTTTACTTACCACCGGAATATAAATTTCCTCTTTTGCCTGTGCTGTACCAAAGCCAATAGCCGCCATTGTGATTAATAAAGGTATTTTTATAAATTTCATTTTAATTCTCCATGATTTTGTAGGGTACATCTAAATTTAATTATTAATGTTTTATTACTTTATTTTCTTTCTTAAGGTATCTAGGTATACAGCAGCAACAACAACAATGCCCATTGCGACCATTTGCCAGAACTGTGATACTCCCATTAAATTAAGTCCATTTTTCAGAACACTCATTATAAAGGCACCAATAATGGTTCCACCGATGGTGCCTATCCCACCCATTAAACTTGTGCCACCAATAATTACCGCAGCAATTGCTTCTAACTCATATCCAACTCCGACCGTTGGTTGGCCAGAATTTAATCTAGATGTCAAAATAACGCCTGCAACACCTGTTAATAGACCACAGAATGCATAAACAAACATTTTCACCTGGTCGACTTTTATTCCTGATAAATGAGCAGCATCTTCACTACTACCTACCGCATAAATATATCGACCAATAACAGTTCGCTTTAAAATATATGCAGCAATCAATGCTATTACTGCAAAGTAAATAACCGGGTATGGGATCAAGTCAAAGAGACGACCTTGAGCCAGCATCTTAAACGTCGGATAGTCCTGAAAATATAAAGCGCGACCATCAGTGAGTACTAGGTTGATACCACGTACCGACATCATAAGTCCTAATGTGGCAATAAACGGTGGTATCGCTGCGCGGGTAACTAATAGTCCACTCAGACACCCACATAACAAACCGGCCATTGCACCTACAATTACGCATGCCCACATTGGCATACCTGCCGATGCAGCCAGCCCCACCGCCACACCAGAAAAAGCCATTACTGAACCGAGTGACAGATCAATACCTGCGGTTATAATGACGTAAGTTACCCCGATAGCCATTATGCCAATAACAGCTGTTTGCAAAGCCACTGTTAACAAATTTGACATATTTAGAAAATAAGGTGTTCCGAAACTAAAAAATATCATTAGCAAAATCAAGCTAATTAATGGCGCTAGTTTCATCAACAATTCTTTATTAATTATATTTTCTTTTGGCAACGTCATTTTTTTTACATTACTAGTCATTACTTATCCCTCTAAAGTCGCATATTTCATTATATTTTCCTGAGTAGCACGTTCGGCCTCTAGTTCTCCGGTGATTCTCCCACCTCTCATAACTAGAATCCGATCACACATGCCTAATACTTCTGGCAACTCAGAGGAAATAACAATTATTGACTTTCCTTGTGCAGTTAACTGATTAATTAATTCGTAAATTTCTAGCTTTGCGCCAACATCTATTCCTCGAGTTGGCTCATCAAATATTAGAATTTCAGTATTTTTACAGATCCATTTAGCAATAATAATTTTCTGTTGATTACCACCACTTAAATTACCTGCCAGCTGCTCTAGGTTTGGTGTTTTAATTTTTAACTTGTCTTTTAACTCCTGACTTATATCAGTACATGCCAGTTCATCAATAATGCCAAACTTACTCGAGTATTGATTGTAACTACTAAGCATAGTGTTGACATTAACTGACAGACCTAACGCAAGGCCTTCTTTTTTTCGGTCTTCCGTTAAATAGCCAATACCCAGTTCAATCGCCTGATGAACGTCTTTGATCTTCACTTGTTGCCCAAACAAAGTGATCTCTCCGCTATCAATTGTGTCAGCACCAAAAATAGCTCTAGCAACTTCAGTTCGTCCCGCTCCCATTAGGCCCGAGAAGCCCAGAATTTCGCCACGACGAAGGCTGAAATTGATGTTTTGCAACGCACCTTTTCTGTTTAAGTTTTTAACCTCGAGTACCAGTTCATCACTCGGTTTATTCGCTCTATCGGGATAAATATCTCCAAGGTCACGTCCAACCATCATTGCAATCAACTCATCAATGGTTGTAGAAGCGTAATCAACAGTGCCAATAAAACAGCCATCCCGCATCACCGTTGCTCGGTCAGCTATTTGTGCCAACTCTTCAAGACGGTGAGAGATATAAACGATACCCACCCCCTGAGCTTTCAGCATGTTAGTCACTTTGAATAGACTTTCGATTTCACTTTCAGTCAATGCTGCCGTTGGCTCATCCATGATAAGTACTTTGGCATTCACCGATAGTGCTTTGGCAATCTCTACCATCTGTTGTTGAGCTACAGTAAGCTTCTCAACCAGCGTATCCGGACTGATATCCAGATTTAACCTATCCAGTATTTTCTTTGCCGCTTCTGCCTGAGAATTATCATCCAGAATCCATTGGTTCCTGCCACGAAACTCCCGGCCGATAAAAATGTTCTCTGCGACAGATAACTCTGGAAACAGGTTGAACTCTTGATGAATTATCGTAATGCCTTTCTCTTGTGCAGAGATCGGACTGCTTATGTTGACTACCTCATCCTCGAAGGTGATACGTCCTTCATTTGGTATATGGACGCCAGATAACACCTTCATAAGCGTCGATTTACCTGCGCCATTTTCGCCCAACAGAGCGTGGACTTCTCCGCGCCTCAGGTTAAAACTCACATTATCCAAGGCAAGAACACCAGGGAACTGCTTGGTAATGTTTTCCATTTTTAATAGTGTCGTATTCATAAGCGTATCCATTACTGACCAGCCAGCATCACCCGCATATTTTGCGTCAAACCTTGTGCGACAAGTGCCGTCACAACGGAATCCAAATGTTCTTGTGGGACATAAGCAACGGTAATATGGTTGCTTTGGTGACCCGCCATCAGTTGATCTCTGTTAACACCATCCAGAACACAGTTCATCAGTGGCCACTCTTTAGTGGTTGAATTCAACCGACGCTGAAACTCAGCTTCTGGTAGCTCGAACGCTTTACCTGAACCCACATGCAGAATGACTTGATCACCTTCGTAATGGGCTCGGGCCCAGACAAAACTGCCCGCTTTACATTGGCCCGCAATAGACGATCCACCTTTAGGGAAATACATAGCCGGCTGGCGATAGCCACTGGCACCAGCAATACCCCCTTTAATATGTTCAAACGGAACCGAGCCCGAGATTTCAAAATCCCAATAGAAGGTGCCGTCAAACTCACTTCCCCAACGAATATCGTGAAGAGTGGTTTCAGACGGCAGTCCTAGTGAGTCAAGCAGACGGAACAGCATGGTTTGAGGAATAGCGGTTCCCATATCAACTTCGTTGATACACGGAATTGGCTTAGCAGGAGCAATAATGTCTCCCTGCTCGTTCAGGATAGGGAATCGTTCAGTAGATCCAATGGCACCTTCAGCAAAATCAGAAGCAGCACAGACGTCTTTCAACCCCTGTTGATATTGCACACCCACGCTGGTTAATCCAAAACGGTCAACAAATCGAGCCATTGCGATCATCATGGCGCATTGTTCTAAGACTTGATCCCGTGTTAGTTCGGTCGCATTGTCTTGTCCATATTGGAAATTCATGCCTCGCTCTTCATACCATGCAAGACAGGACTCTCTTAACTCATCGGAAACCAAACTCATTTCATAAACGAGTGCTGATTGAGAGAGGCTTTCCATTGGCATACCGATATCAACCAAGCTTTTTTGCGGGAAAACGCCATTCATCATTCCCATGCAGAAACTATCAAATAGACCAATAATCTCTTTGTGCTTAAGGATATAGTGACCTACTTGTTTACCTAAGTCCGCCGCAGGATTATTCAGCAAGTCGTCATCCAATGTGATCTCTTTTAGATAAGAAACATCATGAGAAATCTCTTTGTTAACCAACCACTGTTCTAAGTTATTGAAGAAGAAATCGTCATCGAAATTTTCTGACCACAAGCGTGAGTAATCTCGTCCTAAGCTGGTTAACGTGCCCGCCATGCAAAGCGCCCCCACCAAGCCCGGCCATTTACCATCAAAGTTTGCCAGCAATAAAATAGGCCCTTTATGGTTAACTAAACTGGGTGCCAGGTGATGGGAATATTGCCATGCAGTCATCAGCACAACGATTGGTGCACTTTCATCAATATTTTCAAATACATCACTGCCTTCACGCTGACTTGCAATAAAGCCGTGACCACGCTCTTCGCTATAGGTGTGCCCTCGAGTTACCTTGTAGTCGAATTTTTCGTGCATCACTTGTTCAAATTTCTGTTCATACTTTTTTTGTACCGGCCAACAGTTCTTATTGGCGCTTTCTCTAAGGTCACCGCTGGTCACGAGTATGACTTCTCTTTCATCAGCTTTTAGGCTCGACTCCTGAGACGGTAAATTTAGGGTGAGTTGATTCATTGCTTTATCTCCAACATCTTAAAAATGGTTCAAATTTGTTTCATCATGGCTTGATACTTCATCTGGTCTTCATACATCTCTAAAAAGACCTGATACTTCGCTTCATGGAATTTGGATTTGTCGGTATTAGGTGAAATACGCTTACCTTCACTGGCCATGCTCTTAATAGCATCCCCTAAGGTGGCATAGGTTCCACTTGCGGCAGCTCCCAACATCGCAGCACCCAATATCACAGCTTCCGGCTCTTGCGATAGCACGACATCACAACCCGTAATATCGGCATGTTCTCTTAGCCAGAGTGGGTTTTTAGTTCCGCCGCCACACATGTTTATTTGGGTGATTTGGTGCCCACTATCAGCCATGGCTTCAATAATATGGCGGGTGCCATAAGCCACCGATTGGATAGCAGCCAAATAATGTACAGCAAGTTCGTCCAGGCCTTCGTTCAAACTCAGGCCAGAAATCATGCCTTTTAAGGTGGGGTTCGCTCGGGGTGAGCGGTTTCCGTGGTGATATCCCAATAGATGAAAATTCACCATCAAGTTCGGTTTATCCCTTTCTAGTTCAGCCACCTTGTCATTAAGGATTTCATAGACAGTTCGGCCTTCCAGTTCAGAGCGCTGTCTGAGTGTCGCATACTCTGCTGAGTTTCTGATGATATGGTCAACAAGTGAACCGGCAGCACTTTGTCCGCCTTCCAACAACCAGTAATCTGGTAGCATCGCTCCCCAGTAAGGGCCCCATACACCCGGTACGAAAATCTCTTTCTTAGTTGCCGCCATATGACAGGATGACGTACCACCAATAATGGCCAGTGTGGACTCTGGTTCATTTCCGATAATAGCCAGACCGCCAGCATGTGCGTCAATAATACCGGTAGAAACCATAGTATTTACGCTTAAACCAAGCTCGGTAGCCGCTTGTTCTGTCAGATTTCCGGCAGCGGTTCCCAAATCATAAATAGGACCATCCACTTTCCCTTCTTCGACGATATCCGTCAGATCTATCTGCTCAAGAAGCGTATTAGCCCATTGATTTTTATGAGCTAGATAATTCCACTTACAGCTTTTAGTACAGACGCTTCTGACAGGCTGAGAGGTTGAGCGATAAACCAAGAAATCAGCTAAGTCGAACAACTTCGCGATCTTTTGGTACTGCTGAGGCAGGTGTTTTTTTATCCAGAGAATCTTGGGTAATTCCATTTCCGGACTCACTTCACCCCCGACGTATTTTAACGCTTCATCCCCTGTCGCATTTATCTCATTCGCTTCTTCGATGGCTCTATGATCCATCCACATCACGATATTTTGGTTATCCAATAAACTTGGCGAAACTGAGACAGGTTGGTCATTAACGTCTAACGCCACCAACGAACAGGTCGCATCAAACCCGATACCTACGATTTTTTCGGGCGATACCTGGCTTTCCTCCACCGCACGCTTCACTACGTTACAAACTTGTAACCATATATCCGAAGACGATTGCTCAACAAAGTCTGTTTTAGGACGAAATTGCTTAATTGGACTCACGGCCATGGACAATTTTTTACCGAAAATGTCAAAAACACCCGCTCTGGCGCTACCAGAACCTACATCTACACCGACAAAATACTTACTCATCATCAACTCTCAATTACATCTAATTATAAAATTTTACACTGCTAACTCGTGTTAGCAAATTTATAGCAAGCAAATTTTGTACGATCAATATACAAGTGAGTAAAATGTGATATAAATCAGATTAGAAATTATTTGAAGTAGTGGTTAAGGGCTCAATGAAAACCTTCACTCTCACTTCAGATAAAACAAATTATTAACAAATACAATCGAATAGAAAAATAATAATGGCCAAAACAATTGATGAAATTGCAAAGGAAACTGGTTTTTCGATAACCACGGTAAAACTTGTCGTTAATGATAAAGCGAAGCAATACCGTATTTCTGACAAAACCCAAAAGAAGATCAAGGACTATGTCGAACAGCACGGAATTACCATTAATCAAGCAGCCAGAAGCTTAAAGCTAAATAAAACCAATACATTAGGGTTAGTTTTACCTAGATTGACCAACGTATTTTTCTCTTCATTAACCGAATGGCTAGAACAACGTTGTCATGACAATGGTTACCAGTTGATCACCGTATGTTCTGAAAGTGACCCCGAAAGAGAAAAAGAAGTCACCCGAAACCTTATCGCCAGAGGCGTTGATGGGTTATTTATTGTACCCAGCTGTGAAAAACAGCAACTTCAGTCCATTAAAGACGCCAAAAACAAACCTTTGGTCTTTTTGGACCGAAATTTTGAGGTCGAAGGTCAATCTACTGTCGTTACAGATAACTATGCGGGTTTTTTGGAACTATCAAAAAGAATTCTGAAAAAATCGGTATCAGAAATCTATGTTATTAGTGGTGATAGCGACCTGCCAAGTATTAAAGGCCGTTTACAAGGCTTTGTCGATGCACATAAAGAATTGGGTAAGGAACTGACTCAAGGCTGGATAAGAACCGTTCCTCACAACCGGGTAAATGACGGATTCGAAGGCATGAAGATGTTAAATGATGAACTCAAACGAATTCCTGAAGCCATTGTTTTTTCTTCACTTCCCATTCTCGAAGGTGCTTTGCATTATCTCAAACTTCATCATGGTGTTATTCCCAGTCAGCTTATCATTGGCACCTTTGATGACCATACCATGCTGGAGTTTTTACCTAACCCAACCATTTCGGTAGAGCAGGACGCAAAATCTATAGCGGAAAATGCCTGTACTCTCATGCACAACTTATTAAAAAACAAGTCTGCTGAAGCAGTTAACTGTGTCATTAGGCCTAAAATCATCTCCAGAGATTAGTGGCGTTTTTTTAGCCAAAACACTTGCCTTCTGACCGAAAACTCTACTTAATGACCGAAAATGCCCGTTTTTATCGTAAATATCACAATACGGGCAACAAAGTGGGCGCTAACGGTCATTAACGGCCATTGCGTGATACAGCTCTGATTTTTCCTACCTGCTCCTGATTATATTTGTCTCCAACAAAGGAGCTCAGATATGCGGAAAAAACAAATCGTTAACTTGGTCAATAGAGAAAAGCATATCTCTGTGGAGGAACTCGCTACCACGTTTTCTGTTTCAGTAGAAACCATTCGACGAGATTTAAAAGCACTTGATACTAAAGGATTGCTGGTTCGTGTCCATGGTGGAGCAACGAGTAAAGAAACCAGTGATGTCGGAACGTCATTTGCCCAGCGAGCAAAAAGCAATGTAGAAGACAAGCAGAAGCTGGTTGAAATAGCTATTAGCCAGATAAAAGAACATTCTGTCATCGGTTTGGATGCAAGCTCTTCTAGTTGGTTATTGGCACAATCTATGCCAAATATAAAATGTACTGTAGTCACCAACTCAATCAATATCATTAACGCCTTAGAAAAAAAGAGTAATATAAACATAATTAGTATTGGCGGAAATTATTCAGAAAAGTATAAATCTTTTTATGGAATCATCGCCAGAAACACGCTTAATAAGATGTCACTTGATTTATGTTTTATTTCTTGCGTTGGTATTGATTTGAACAGTGGGATTTGGGATTCCAATGAATATAACTATGAAATAAAACAATCACTCATTGCCGTTTCAAATAAAACTATCCTTATTGCAGATAAATCAAAACTAAACAAACGAAGTCTTCTTAAAATTTGTGAAATAGACACACTAGACTGCCTAATTACTAACGCACAACTTACAAAAGGCGAAAATCATAAATTGGATGAGAACAATGTGACCGTCAATCCAATTAATTATGAACAGCAAGACAAAACAACCAATTTCGTCTATTGAAATAATTAAAAACTAATATTTAAATTAATAATTTAACTTATAACATGAAAACCATTACCTTTTATTTAAGGTAATACAAAGGAACTAAAATATGATTGACGTAGTAACGTTCTTTCCGGAAATACCTATTTATAGGTCATGTCCGAATGGTTCAGATATGCATTTAAATTTTGATTCTCGTGCTTTACCCGGTCATGGGTTAAGTGAGTCACACTTGCAGGTCAATAATGGATAATCTTATGGACACTACAATCTTAAAAATGGACAACATTACCAAGCGATTCCCAGGTGTTTTAGCGCTTGATAATGTGAACTTTAACCTAAGACAAGGCGAAGTTCATGCACTGTTAGGTGAAAATGGTGCAGGAAAATCGACACTGATGAAGATACTTTCTGGGGTGCACATCCCTAACGAAGGTAAAATCACTTTTGAAGGGCAACAAGTTAACCTCAACTCTCCTATCGCAGCACAAGAAAAAGGCATTGCGATTATTCATCAGGAGTTCAACCTTTTTTCCGAATTAACTGTGGCTGAGAATATCTTTATCGGCAGAGAGTTTCGCGGAGGCAATAAGTGGTTGCTTGATGACGTATCTCAGGCTGATGCAACCAAAGCTCTGCTAGAGAAACTCAACCTGGAAATTAGCCCTTATACTCTGGTAGGAAAACTGACGGTTGCTCAGCAGCAAATGATCGAAATCGCTAAAGCGCTTTCGGTAAACGCCAAGATATTGATCATGGACGAGCCCACTGCAGCATTGACTGAAAGCGAAATTAAAAGCCTGTTTAAAGTCACCAATATGCTTAAGTCTCAGGGGGTTGGTATTGTTTATATCTCTCACCGACTTGAAGAGCTTGCTCAGATAGCAGACCGGGCAACCGTTATGCGTGACGGCTGTTATATCGGCACCGTTGACTACGCTGCCACGACGATCGATGAACTTATCGCCATGATGGTTGGACGAGACTTGGGCACTATATTTCCCAAGCGGTCGAATGAGCCCAGTGAAGAAGTCGTACTAGACGTTAAGAACCTTAATCGAAGGGGGGTTTTGCACGACATCAATTTTCATTTAAAACGCGGCGAGATCTTAGGATTTGCTGGATTAATGGGCGCTGGGCGAACTGAAGTGGCCAGAGCACTATTTGGTGCAGATGCCATCGACAGCGGTGAGATCACTTTGTTCGGTAAGCCTGTGACAATAAACAATGTCCACGAGGCGATTGAACAGGGCATAGGCTACCTGACCGAAGACCGAAAGAAAGAGGGTCTTGCCTTAGGCTTATCGGTGAACGTTAATACCATGCTCAGTAGCTATAAAGAGTATTCCAATAAATTTGGAATCATTGATGAGAACGCTTGTTTCGATATAAGTAAAGAATTAAAAGAAAAGCTTAAAATTAAGACTCCTGATTTAGATCAACTAGCAGGTAATTTAAGCGGCGGTAATCAACAGAAGATCATTATTGCCAAATGGATTTGCAAAGACACTGAAATACTTATATTCGATGAACCAACTCGTGGAATCGATGTCGGGGCAAAACTTGAAATTTACGAATTAATTAATCAACTAACCGCACAAGGCAAGTCAATTATAGTTATATCTTCTGAGTTGCCAGAAGTATTAGGCATGTGTGACCGAATCCTGGTAATGAGAAATGGAAAAATCACTGGCGAATTAGAAGCTGAGCGTGCTACTCAAGAAAATATTATGAAATATGCGACTTTAGAGGGATAAAACAATGACTAGTAATGTAAAAAAATTGACTGTGCCAAAAGAGAGTTTTTTAAATAAAGAGTTGCTAATGAAATTGGCACCATTAATTAGTTTAATATTATTAATGGTCTTTTTCAGCTTCGGCACACCTTATTTTTTAAACCTGCCTAACTTATTAACGGTTGCTCTTCAAACTGCCGTTATCGGTATTATGGCGATTGGGGTTACCTACGTAATTATAACCTCAGGCATCGACTTGTCACTGGGTTCTGTCATGGCCTTTTCCGGTGTCGCTGTCGGCCTTGCTGCCTCAGCAGGACTCCCTTTATGGATGTGTGTTATAGCCGGCGCCTTGGCTGGACTTCTGTGTGGCTGTTTAAGCGGATTTTTAGTTACCCGAGCGGCAATTCCTCCTTTTATTGCAACACTGGGACTGATGATGTCGGTTCGCGGGATAAACCTTGTATTAACTGATGGACGAGCGCTGTATTTTCAAGACTACCCTACCTTTCGCACGATTGCACAGGGCCGTCTGTTTGACCTAATCCCTTACCCTGTCATCTATTTTACCGTGATTGCGTTAATCTCAGCTTACATTTTAAAACGCACAATCATTGGCCGGTATATCTATGCGGTTGGTAGCAGCGAAGAAGCAGCACACCTTTCAGGCATTAAAGTCGACCAGGTAAAAATGTTTGTCTACGGATTCTGCGGCTTATTAACAGGTGTGGCGGGCGTCATCTTAACTTCACGATTAAATTCAGGACAACCCACTGTTGGTGTTGGCTATGAATTAGAAGCAATTGCAGCGGTAATTATTGGTGGTACCAGCCTTATGGGCGGAATCGGTACCATCGGAGGAACCATTATCGGCGCATTAATTATGGGCATCCTTAAAAACGGACTTAATTTAATGGGGGTATCTCAATTCTGGCAAATGGTTGCAATGGGCATTGTGGTTGTTGCAGCTGTTTATCTAGACACACTAAGAAAGAACATTAAATAACAAATATAACTATTCGTACCCTATATACACGGAGAAACACCAATGAAATTTATAAAAATACCACTGATATTATCACTTGCTGCTATTGGATTTGGTTCTGCACAAGCGAAAGAAGACATCTATATCCCAGTGGTCAGTAAGGGCTATCAGCACGAGTTTTGGCAAACAGTAAAACTGGGCTCTGATACGGCAGCGAAAGAGCTGGGTGTAAAAACCAGTTTTGTTGGCCCAGCAGATGAGACTCAGATCTCTCAGCAAATTCAGTTAATGGAAGACATGATGGCTCGTCAGCCTGACGCCATCTTGCTTGCCGCTCTGGACGCAAACGCACTGGTACTGCCTGTAGAAGATGCGAAAACAAGAGGTATTGAGGTTGCCACTTTTGATTCTGGTATTAACTCAGACATACCAAAAAGCTTTATTGCAACCAACAACGTTAAAGCCGGTGGCGATGTAGCCATGGTACTTGGAAAGCTGCTTGGCGGTAAAGGTAAGGTCGGTATTGTTGCCCACGTTGCTGGTACTCAAAGTGCCATTCAGCGCTCTGAAGGCTTTATCAATGCGATGACGCAATATTATCCAAACATCAAGTTGCTTGACGTTCAGTACAGTGACGGTGACCCACAAAAAGCGATGGATAAAACCATTGATATGTACCGTGCTAACCCTGACTTAGCGGCAGTTTATGCGACCAACGAAGGTGCAACCCTAGGCGTTGCCAATGCAATCGACAGCATGGACTTATCCGGTAAGGTTAAGGTAGTGGGCTTCGATAGTACTGAAGGTATTATCAGCTTTCTTAAAGCGGGCACTATTCAAGGCTTCGTTGTACAGGATGCGTATCAAATCGGTTATCAGGGCCTAAGAACGCTTTACAGTGTACTGGAAGGCAAGAAAGTTCCTGCGGTTATCGATATCCCAGTAAAAGTCATTACTGCGAAAAATATCGACAGTCCTGAAATGCAAACTCTGCTATTCCCGTTTGGAAAGTAAGTATCCACTAGTTTTGCTGTAACGAAAGGAGGTATCTGCCCAGGCAGATACCCCCCTTTAACTCACAAAGTTCAGCAGCAAAAAATTAATTAGCATAAATATCGTCAGCAAAATAAACGAATTTAGTCCAATGACGTTAGACACGAGAATTTAAACATGACAAATCTAATTAAAATCGGCATTCGCCCTACCATTGATGGTCGCCAAATGGGTGTTCGTGAATCTCTGGAAGAACAAACAATGAATATGGCGAAATCAGCCGCAATGTTTATTGAGGAAAATCTTCGTCATACCAGCGGCGAAAAAGTGGAATGTGTTATTGCTGACTCATGTATTGGTGGCGTCACCGAAGCTGCCGCCTGTGCCGACAAATTCAAAACAGAAAATATTGGCCTGACACTGACTGTAACCCCTTGTTGGTGTTATGGAACAGAAACCATTGATATGGATCCACACATGCCAAAAGCCATCTGGGGCTTCAATGGTACTGAACGTCCTGGCGCTGTATACCTTGCAGCTGCAATGGCCGGACACACACAATTAGGCTTACCTGCATTTTCCATCTATGGGCAGGAAGTTCAGGACTCTGATGACACCAGCATCCCATCAGATGTACAAGAAAAGATTTTACGATTCTGCCGCGCAGGTTTATCTGTCGCATCAATGCGAGGCAAGTCTTACCTCTCAATGGGCTCTGTATCCATGGGCATTGCAGGCTCAGTAGTTAATCCGGAATTCTTCCAGAAGTATCTGGGCATGCGTAACGAATATGTTGATATGACGGAAATCAAACGTCGTCTCGACCGCGAAGTTTATGACAAAGAAGAGTTTGAGCTGGCTGCAAGTTGGGTAAAAGAGTTCTGCCCGGAAGGGAAAGACTACAACAGCACGCCATTTACCCAAGAGCGTAAAGCCGAAGACTGGGATACCGTCATCAAAATGACCATGATCATGCGTGATTTGATGCAAGGTAACCCTAAACTGGCCGAGCTAGGTTTCAATGAAGAAGCATTAGGTCACAATGCTATCGTTGGTGGATTCCAGGGACAGCGACACTGGACCGATCATCTGCCAAATGGTGACTTCAGTGAAGCCATGCTGAACTCTTCTTTCGACTGGAACGGCATTCGCGAACCTCTGGCCATCGCCACAGAAAATGACAGCCTGAACGGCGTCAACATGTTGTTCGGTAAGCTATTAACGGGAGAAGCGCAGGTGTTCTGTGATGTCCGTACTTACTGGTCTCAGGATGCGGTTGAACGTGTGAGTGGCTACCGACCAGAATCTGGCTTCATCCATCTGGTTAACTCGGGCTCTGCGGCGTTAGACGGCTGTGGTGAAGTAACCGATGAACACGGAAAACCCACCATTAAACCGCACTGGGATATGACCGATGAGGACATGAAAAAATGCTTAGGTGCCACGGTCTGGCCACCAGCAGTTGAAGAGTATTTCCGTGGAGGCGGCTTCTCATCGAACTTCCTGACCAAGGGCGCTATGCCATTTACTATGCATCGTATCAATATCGTTGCTGGTCTGGGACCTGTGCTGCAAATCGCAGAAGGTTACTCTATCGATCTGCCTGAAGAGGTGCACAGCACGCTGGATGAGCGTACTAACCCGACATGGCCAACCACATGGTTTGTGCCTCGCTTAACCGGAGAAGGTGCTTTCAGAGACGTTTACTCGGTCATGGCTAACTGGGGGGCTAACCACTGCGTCATTACTCACGGACACATCGGTGCCGATCTTATCACCATGGCATCCATGCTTCGTATTCCTGTTTCTATGCATAACGTCAGTGACGAAAAAATATTCCGTCCGCATTCGTTCTCTGCATTTGGTCAGGATACCGAAGGGCAAGATTATCGTGCTTGCGCTAACTTTGGTCCTCTTTATAAGTAAACTCTGTCGGTACCCGCCAAACGGGTACCTTTCCTAAGGAAGAATTATGTCGATTGTCGTTATACTGGATTGCGGTGCGACCAATGTACGAGCTATTGCCGTCAATAATCAGGGCGATATTGTAGCGTCACATCATCTTCGCAATGAGACGGTACAGAGTACCGATCAGCCAGTGCAACATGTTTGGGATTTTCAACAGATCTGGAACAAGTTAACCCTGTGCTGTCAAAAGGTTACCGAACAGATAAATACTCAGGATATCTGCGCGGTATCTGTCACTACCTTTGGGGTTGACGGTGCGCCTTTTGATGCCAACGGACAGCAAATCTACCCCATCATTTCCTGGAAATGTTCACGAACCCTTCCGGTGATGACGACTGTCGAGAATGATCTTGACCGTGCACGTCTGTATGAAGAGAACGGTATTGGTGATTACAGTTTCAATACCTTGTACAAGCTGAAATGGCTTAAAGATCATCAGCCAGATGTGTATAGAGACATGGATAAATTTGTGTTTATCTCATCCATGATCGCTTATCAGCTCACGGGTAACCTGACCACGGATCGCACCATGGCTGGAACATCCATGCTGACCGACCTTAATGAGGGTGACTGGCGAGCCGAAACCCTTGATTATCTTGATTTAACTCCCAGCCATTTCCCTCCATTAATCAACGCCGGAGAGAAAATCGGTGCGCTAACTGATGATGTTGCTCATCAACTAGGTCTGCAGGAAAACACGCCAGTGATATCTGCAGGACACGATACCCAGTTTGCTCTGTTTGGCTCAGGTGTGGCGGAAAACCAGCCATTCTTAAGTTCTGGAACATGGGAAATTTTGATGGCTCGTACCCAGCGTCCTTCATTAAAAAGCCAGTATTTGTCTGATGGGCTCACTACAGAATTGGATGCTAAAACCGGGCTCTATAATCCAGCGATTCAATGGTTGTCTAGTGCCGTCATGGAATGGGTTTCCAGCACCTTGTTTAGTGACCTAGACGATCAGACTAACAAATATTCGGTGATGATCAACGAAGGTAATGCTGCCCCTGTTGGCAGTAACGGCATCCGCTTTGCTCCCCACTTTCTGCCGAATAAAGAGGGCTGTGGTAACGGAAGCATCGAAGGGTTATCCATTAATACTACGCGAGGAGAGATATACCGCGCCGCACTAGAAGGCTTAGCCTTTCAGCTGCGACAAAGCCTGAATAATTTATCCGAAGTGAGTAATTTTAAGGCCGAGACTTTAGTGGTGGTCGGTGGCGGATCCAAAAACGCATTATGGAACCAGATCAGAGCAGACGTACTGAACATGCCAATCTTGGTGGTTGATCAACCAGAATCTACCGTAATTGGCGCTGCCATGTATGCCTTTGCCGGAGCCGAGGTTTTTGATAGCGCAGACAATGCCCAATTAGCGATGAAGCCATCATATACCACGGTTTACCCTGGTAATAATAAAACCCACTACCAAAGGTTATATAAGGAGATATCTCATGCTTAAAGGTATTCATCCAGCTATCAGCCCTGCACTACTAAAAGCCCTGAGTGAAATGGGACACGGTGATGAAATATTGTTGGCAGATGCACACTTTCCAGCCCATACCTTTGGCAGAAAAGTAATAAGAACTGACGGTGTAGGCGTAGATATTTTATTGGAAGGCATCATTCCTTTGTTTGAATTAGACCAATATAGCGAAGCGCCTCTCGCCATGATGCAGGCTGTAGAAGGAGATGCTCTCGACCCTAAGGTTGAAGAGAAATATCGGACTGCCATAAACACATCATTGAGCCAAATACCCAATATTGAACGAATAGAACGCTTTGCTTTTTATGAACGCGTTAAAGATTGCTTTGCCGTTGTATTGACGGGAGAAACCGCAAAATACGGCAACATTATTTTAAAAAAGGGTGTAACCACCTACTAAGGACTGATCATGACACGTAACGAACTATCACAACAAATTATTGACACTTGCATTGAAATGACCCGACTTGGCCTTAACCAAGGTACGGCTGGTAACGTCAGTGTTCGCTTTGACAACGGTATGCTAATTACGCCTACCGGTGTTCCTTATGAAAAATTAACACCGGACCATATCGTTTATGTATCCAATGACGGTGAATTTGAAGAAGGAAAATTACCATCGAGCGAATGGTTATTCCACCTTACTTGCTATAGAACCAGAGAAGATGCCGATGCCGTGGTACACAACCATTCTATTAACTGCGCCGCCGTTTCAATTCTCAACAAACCGATCCCTGCCATTCATTATATGGTCGCAGCATCTGGTGCGAATGAGATCCCTTGTGTGCCGTATGCTACTTTCGGTAGCTCTAAACTTGCTGATAATGTAGCCGAAGGTATTGCTAAAAGTAAGGCTATCCTGCTTCAGCATCACGGCCTTATCACCGCTGAGCAAAACTTAGACAAAGCCCTTTGGTTAGCCCATGAGTGCGAAGTTCTGTCTGATCTGTATCTAAAAACGATGGCAATTCAGCAAGATGTTCCAGTTCTGGACAACGCTGAAATGGATGTGGTACTCAAAAAGTTCCAGTCCTATGGCCTTCGCGTAGAAAAGTAATCACTTAAGCCTGCATTTCGCAGGCTTTTTTAATCTTTGAGGTATATAAAATGGTATTTGCTTTAAACTTACCACGACTAGCTCTATCTGGCGTTGGCGCTGTGGCTGAGTCTGTCGAAGTACTCACACAACAACCAGTAAAAAAAGCACTGATTGTTACCGATAAAAATCTTATCGATTTAGGCGTATTAGACTCACTTTTCTCCGCATTGGATGAAAAAGGGGTTAACTACGTTGTTTTTGATCAGGTTACCCCTAACCCGACGGCCACTTTAGTTCGAAATGGACATAAATTTTATCTGGAAAATCACTGTGACTGCTTTATCGCAGTTGGTGGCGGAAGCCCGGTAGATTGCGCTAAAGCGATCCGCATTATGGCATCCAATCCGGGTGATATTTGCGACTATGACGGTGTTGGTCTGGTCAAAAATGGCGGTGATTTTTTTATCGCTATAAATACGACAGCCGGAACCTCTGCCGAAATGACGTCCAATTCGGTAATCACAGACGAAGAGCGCTCCGTTAAGATGGTTCTTGTTGACAGCAAACAGATCCCAGATGTTTCCGTCAATGATGCTTCTCTTATGGTGGGATTACCTTCGCACGTAACGGCAGCAACAGGAATGGACGCGTTGACTCACGCCATTGAGTCATATGTTACACCTGGAGCCCACACATTAACCCAACCTACCGCATTAGAAGCGATTAAACTTATCAGCCAATGGTTACCAACAGCAGTGGAAGATGGGAAGAATATTGAAGCTCGTGCAAAACTGGCAGACGCTCAGTTTTTAGCTGGAATGTCATTTAACAGTGCAGGCTTAGGACTTGTGCATGCCATGGCTCACCAGCCAGGTGCTACTCATAACCTTCCGCATGGTGTGTGTAACGCTATTTTATTGCCTGAAGTTTGTGAGTTTAATGCGCAAACCCAACCAGAACGCTTCCGTGCAATAGCTGAGGTAATGGGCGGTTATACTAGTCAGTTAAATGATAAACAAGCGGCTGAGTTAGCAGTAAAACTGATCCGTGATTTATCTAAACAAGTTGGCATTCCGAATGGATTCACAGAACTGGGGATTAAAGAATCCGATATAGGTGAGTGGATCGACAAAGCAATGCAGGATGTCTGTTTAGGTGGTAATCCTCGCCAACCTTCACCGGATGAAGTCAAAGCGCTTTACCTATTGTCTTTATAATCTTTTCCCTTTTTCTAAGGGTAGCGGCAACCTCGATTGCCGCTTTTTTGTTTAGTGTTTCTTAGTTATAGCCATATTTTTACTGGAAAACGAAAACTCAGGATTCGTTTCGTTCAATACGGTTCGCAATTGACCTGCATGTCCAACGGTCACGTGACACGAAACACATTGAATAGGATCCCCTTTTGCCAATTGCTGTTTATAGTGATTATGTGTTTCCAATGACTTAGGATTCTTAGCCATCGTCTTATCCAATAACTCCTGATGGCAACTCAGACAACCGGAATCAAAAACATAACGTTCTCTTTCTTTTCGTCTTGCTAGCCAATCGATTTTTTCAGTATCTGTAAATGTCTCAACAAATACATCATTAATACCATGTGCCGTTTTATCAATCATGTAGTTGAGAACTGAGTCATGGGGAAGGTGACAGTCGGCGCATTCAGCGACAAAACCACGTTCATTTTTCCCACCATGAGTATCGAGCTTAAACGTCTTCGCCATTGGCTCCATAGAGTGACAAGAACCGCAAAATTCTGCATCACCAGTATTATGCACAATCTCAGCGGTTATGAGGCTGCCCCCTGTACCAATCAATGCACCAATGGCAAGCAAGGCGAGTATAAATAACTTCTTATTCATCATGATGGCTCCTAGGGTACCTTATTCATCCATTTGTCGGTTTTATGGCACTGAGTACATAAATTGGCAGAGGGTTCATGCTCCGCATGACATTCATAACAGTCCAGATCTAACCTATCGTGGAAAGAATTGTGAGGATTAGTATGATTGGCATCCATAAATTTCAATCTGTCGGCAACTTTACGAGTATCTCCATGACAACTCAGGCACTGATCCGTTTCCAATGGCTCATAGTCTTCCGGATCCGATTCGGAATGACACATAACACAATCAAACTTAAGTACTTGATGGTGAGGCTTCAGAGGGTATTCCTGAGCCAGTTCCTGCCAGTTGGGCTCCGCTTTCGCAACGGTGCCCCAGGAAAGCAGAAATGACAAAGCAGCGATGGCAACAACCAATAGCTTTTTCATGATTTTTCCTGTTGTTCTAATTTAGATAAAAGAGGAATTAAGCGACGACCTTAGTCGCCGCTATGATTAGTTTTTAAGCCCAAGGTTTTTCTTTTGCTGCACTTTCACCTGCAACCATACCGAATGTTCCACAATCGATCGTTGAACATGCCGTTAAGCGGATATAGCCATAGGTTCCCGCTGCCGCTTCGCCACAGACGAATGCTCCTGGGATAGGCTCCCCAGTAACCACATCAATAGCCTTCGCTTCAGGTGTAATAAGAGCCCCACCCTGTGCGTAGTTATATCTAGGGTTAAGTTGCATAGCGTAATATGGAGCCTTAGATATTGACGTCGCGCTCTTTAACATGCCTTTAGGCTTATGGAATTCATCCTGGTCATTGGCCATATTGTTGTTGTATTTCTCAATATTGGCTTTCAGTTTGTTTACATCCATTTCGAAGTTGCTGGCCAACTCTTCAAGGGTATCAAATTTCCAAATGGTCCCATTGATGCCATTTTTTTCTTCAAGAGAAAGTTGAAGGCGTTGTTGATCATGGTATTCATCAGCTCCTTTCTGGTCATAAACCAGTACCGTATGCTCACCGTCAATGGCACGACGCTCTTCAAGAATAGCCATACCAATCGCTTGGCGATCATTGTTGTTGTACTCATCAACAAAACGTTCACCCGTTCTAGGGTTTACTAAGATCCCCCACCGAATATCTTCGGTTGGGATAGGGAAAGCAAAACGGAATAAGGTCATATGAATAGGTTTAAAACCAGAGTTGATCATCGCCTTAATAGCACCGGCAGTTGCACCTGGCTGAGTAGTAGAAGCAGCGTTATACATTGTACCGACTTCATCACCACGGAATCGACGATCCTGATTATAACCTCCAGTTCCCATCACAAGGCCACGTTTCACTTTGTAGTATTTGGTTTTCCCTGATTTGTTAACTTCGGGAATGTCATTTTCTCCCAAATCTTTAAGCTTGCGATTAAAACGGTATTTCTCACGTACTTTTACGCCAATAACACGGCCTTCTTCATTACGCAGGATCTCTTCAAGCAACACTTTTTTACGAATATCTACGTTAGTTAGCTTCTCAGCACAGAACTGTTGCAGCTTTTTAATCACCTCGGTACCACCGCCCTGAGGCCATACACAACGAGCTTTTGAGTGACCACCTAGTTTCTTAACTCCAGTGCCTCCACCGATGGACATATCATATTGAACGCCGTGATCTTTCAAAAAGTTATATAATTTAAGCGTTCCCTTTGCAGCAACCTCGGTCAGTGGACGGTGATTGTAGCCTTTGGCTTCACGTTCGATATCTTTAAGCAATAGTTCCCATGAATCATCGGTTACGCCAATAGCCTGTTGCAGGTCAGAACCCACTACAGCCATGTTTAGACCAGAGATAAGAGAAGATCCGCCTAAACGCGACATTTTATCGGCCACCACGACCTTCGCTGAAGGATCCGTTTCTGCAGCACGTATCGCCGCAATCATTCCCGCCATGCCAGAGCCGATAACAAGAACATCCATCTCATCATCCCACTGAATATCTGATGGATTAGTCGCTGCAAATGCATTTCCAGATAACCCAAGAGCAGTTACTGGCGCCATAGCCGCAGCACCAAGCCCTAACTTGATAAAATTTCGACGAGAATTTATTTGATTTTCAGACATGTTTTGTGCCTCACGTTATATTGTGTTATGAACAATTATTTAATTATGTATATACCCAAGTGACCTCAAGATGCAGGATTCAGAGCGACATCAATGCGTTCAGTTCAAGGAAAATAACAGAAGTAATGGCATTCCCTTTCGATGTTATTTGACACTGAAATGGGCACATTGATGTGCTCCTAAAAGGCGAGTTTACTTAGCCTCTACGCGTTGTTTGCGATTATTGATGTAGAGTAACTAGATCTTCAAATCGCCGCCTAGCTTAGAGGCTAAGTAATTCTCGCTGAACCGAGCATCTTGAAGTTACTTGGGTATTAAGATATGTCTGAATTTTTACGCTTAATCGGTGATGAGAAATATAGTGGTAAACCGCAGTTCGTTAGCATCTTTGATCTAAGTCATAAGCGTCAGCTATAACTACTGAGATGCTTTGAGTTAGATATCAATAAGAGATAAACATGGTGACAGAGATTATTTTCGAAAAGTTATCCACCCTATTTTTTTTCTCCAGAAGGGTAAGAATTAGTATTTTAACTATTTGTTTATTATTGATTTCGTCGTATGTTAATGCGGAACAACAACGTGTCCGTATTGGCATACTGGCCTTTGATGGCCCCGCCTATACCATAGACAGATGGCAACCCACGATAGACTATCTCAACAGCACGCTGCCTGATTTTCATTTTGTTATCGTGCCTGCAGACATTCCGACCCTGAATAATTTAGTCAAAGATGGACTGGTGGCTTTTACTCTGACCAATGGCATCCAGTTTCTTCATTACAAATATCAACATCGCGCGGTGAAAACTCTTAATTTAAAACCCTTACACGGTGACTCTCATTACGCTATTGGTTCAGCAGTAATAAGCCGGGCCGATGAAACCGAACCCGATTCGTGGAAGGAAATAAAGCACCGGAAAATTGTTTCTGTAAGCCCTGAAGCATTTGGCGGTTTTAGAGTCATGTTAAGGGAGTTTGTTAATGAGGGTGTCAACGCTGCCGACCTTGCCGCGCTCTCCTTTATTGGTTACCCACAACAAGAATTATTAAACAAAGTGAGCTCTGGTGAGGCAGACTTTGCTATCGCCCCTACTTGCCTGCTGGAAAGAAAGGTACATGACGGAACCATCCCGGAAAATGCATTAAAAGTGATTCGAAAACGTCAGGATCAATCATTTTCCTGCGATACATCAAGCCGTCTTTATCCCAACTGGACTCTGGCAAAGATGAGTCATGTTCCGGCTGAATACGCCAATGAAATAGCAAAGCGACTACTATTGATCCCGGCATCGAGCAAAATTGCTATTACCGGGCAGTATGGAGGCTGGACTGTCCCTATCGATGATACATCAATCTATCAATTGCTGGATGACATTAACGTCGATATTAGTCCGTTTAGCCTTGATAAGTTGTGGCTAAAATACCGTGGTTGGGCCTTAGTTATAGTCGGTCTTTTCTTTCTCTTCATTGTTTATCATTTGCGAGTTAACTATCTGGTTCATCTGAGATCATCTCAACTTAGAGATGAAGTCATACAACACAAGCTGACAGCAGAACGACTGGACAATGAAACCCAACAACTTTTTAAGGCACAAAGAATATTACTTACCGGAGAATTGACCTCGGGCATTGCTCATGAATTAAGCCAGCCTCTTATGGCTATAGCAACCTTCGCCGCAGGCTGCCGTAGTAGGCTGGCTCAACAAACACTCTCACCAGAACAGCTGGACAATGCATTAGAAAAAATAGAGCAACAGACACAATCGGCCAAAGCACTGATCATGAGAATGCGGGCCTTTATGCAAAAGCATGATAGTGACAAACGTACCATCGATATTGAGACAATATTGGACAGCAGCTTGCTGGTGTTTAAACATGAATTAATTCGTCATAAAATAGAGTTAAACCTTCAGGTACATCCCTACCAGATACACGTTGATCCGGTAATGATTCAGCAGGTTCTGGTTAATGTCATTCGCAATAGTATTGATGCTATCGTCATTGCTAATAATCCTACTGGCCGAATAAAAATATCTATGTATGAAGATGAGCTGCTATTCATACACATCGAAGACAATGGCGTTGGTATCAGTCAGGAACAGATTGACAATATTTTCATGCCATTTAATACGACAAAGGAGTCTGGTATCGGCCTTGGTATGGTAATTTGTAAACGAATCATGGAATCCCATAATGGCAATATTTCGGTTCACCCTCAGTCACAAGGCGTAAAAATCACACTGACACTTCCTCCCTCAAAGTCAAAGGAGCCATAAATGACTTGTCCAATTTATCTCGTTGATGATGACGCTATTATTCTGGAGTCAGTTAGCTGGTTACTGGAAGGGGAAGGGTTTAATGTTACTTGTTTCTCTGATCACAGTACCTTATTAAGCACAATAGATATGAACTCACCAGGGGTTGCCGTGCTTGATATTAATATGCCGGGAATGGATGGTATGGAGCTCCACCGTGAAATAAATGCACATCACTCCGTAATTGCGGTGCTTTTTCTGACTGGTCATGCCGATGTATCATTAACGAAACAAGCATTTAAACAAGGCGCAATGGATTTATTGCAAAAACCCGTCAACGCCGACGAGTTACTTAACGCTATTCGTTCAGCCCAGGAACTGAGTAGTGAACTGTTCGCAAGAGAAACACAAAACCTCTCATTACAAGCAAAAATAAATTCTTTAACGACGCGAGAATCGGAACTGCTACCCTTAATTATACAGGGCCTGCCCAACAAAGTGATAGCCGACAAGTTATGCCTTGCACTCAGAACCGTTGAAATACATCGTCACAACGTGTTTAAGAAGATGGGAGTCACTTCTGGTATTCAACTTGCCTACATAGGTAAAGATATCGACAAAATGCTTTAGCCTGAAAATTCAACTACAAAATTGGATACAGCTAGTTCACCATAAACTTCACATATTTTAGATAAAGCGCCTAATAACCATAATTTTAGTATGGCTTTGAGGCGCTTTATCATATACTCACCAACTATTGACCAAATTAATAATAATAGAATTAATTCCGCAACTCCTTTGGGTTTCTCGCCCACCTCATTATGATTTATACGAGGAAAATCATGAATTTAACCATAAAAACCAAACTCACATTAATGGTAAGTAGTGCCCTCATCGTTCTGGGCGCTTTCTTCGTTATTAATATGATATACCCAATCAACTTGAA
>DDQN01000089.1 GCA_002342685.1 Vibrio sp. UBA2441 | reverse complement strand
TCTTAAGTGAACGGCATTACAGCGTTAGCTGCCTTTTTACGTATATATTAAAAATAGTACTAGCAGTACTATTTGATGAGATGTGAAAGAATATTAACAAAAGCGCACCACTTATTAATGGAGTTTTGTTTCTATTTCTATTTCTATATATTTTGGTGTTATTTGTCGTTTTCTTCTTTAATATTTCACTAATATATATCAAGACGTTGAGGTGATGATTTTTAACTGACAAAGATCAAGTTTTTTTGTGTTTCTAGTTTTCAATAAAACCTATTGGTTGAGAAATGGCAGTAATTTATTATATCTTTAAGTTATTCAGTAAATAGGAAGAAGTAGATAGACTATTTTGTATTTTACAGGTTTCTATTTAAAATTCAGCATCATAAGAAATATTTGGATAGTATGGAAAACATCGCTCATTTCCCCAATGAATATTCAATTCTCGGATCGATAGCATCTCATTGTGACATTCCTGTTGAACGTATTACTGTACATTATATGTTCAAGTATCATGTTCTTAGCTTAGATGGACATGCGTTTGCTATGGTTATCGATAACCGATTTGCTTTGAAGTACGGTAATAGTAAGTCTTTAAAGCGCAGATTACTTAATGCCAATGGTCGTGTAGTTCGAGATTATTCTACTGTGACAAAAACAATGTCTTATTTTTCTATCCATGAAAACTGTTCTCATAAGATTTCAATGGAAAACTTAGAGCTAATCAAGCGAGTTATGTACTATTGGTATAACCAAGGTGAAGCTCCGAGCGTATTGTCAATTGGGAGTTTGGCGAATATAACCAAAGGACTTGCTAATTCTCTTAACAATATTGGAATTAAAAGTGTTGAAGACCTAAAGCAAGAGGGTTCGTTTAATGCTTTTAATAAATTGAAAAAAATTAACCCTAGCACTCCAAACAGCTATTACAGCCGAATTGAAGGTGCGTTAATTAATAAGCATTATATGTTTGTAGAAGAATTTAATGCAGACTAAAATAGGTTCCGTTTTAATCCTGTCTTTTGCAATATTCTCGCTGATATCTCTTCAACGGAAAGTGAAGAGGTATTGATGAACGGGATTGCCTCTCGCCTAAATAACTTCTCTACGTTTTCTAATTCAGAACGACATTGTATTTCACTGGCATAAGCACTATCAGCCAAGCGTTCGTGTCTGATTTCAGACAGACGATCTGTATCTATCGTTAAGCCAAAGAGCTTATGTCGGTATACCTCGAAAATTGCTGGTAATCTGAGCGCTTCCATATCTTCACTGATAAACGGGTAATTAATGACTCTAACCCCAAATTGAAGCGCCATATATAAACTGGTAGGGGTTTTTCCGCTTCGTGATACCCCTAGAAGTATTAAGTCGGCTTGTTCTATATTTTTGAGTGAAATACCATCATCGTGACCCAGTGTATATTCAACCGCCGAGATTCTGTCGTAGTATGCTTTTTCGTCTTTGCTAACGCTTCTTGAACGTTGCAATTGTGGTGTTGCTTCTAGTTGAAGATCTTTCTGAATAGGGTCGACTAACATACTCAACACATCATAGATGTGTGCGTCCGCTTGCATAATTATGGCTTTAATCTCGGGTACAACGGTAGATAAAAAAACTAATGGCTTAGTTTCAGAGTTACTAGCTACCTGCTCAATTCGCTGAACCACTTCTTGAGCTTTTACACTATTTTCGACAAAGGGAATCGTTTGCTCGAACACGGTAAAGGGAAATTGACCTAATATAGAATGTCCTAATGTTTCACAAGTGATGGCTGTTCCATCAGAAATATAAAACACGTCACGTCTTTCATTAAAAGTTTGCATGATTTGTTGAATTATTCAAAAAAATTTTATATTTGTATAAGGATAATACTGATAACAACATCAAGCAAATCAGTTTTTGGTTAATTCTCTCATTTTTGGAAAATGACGAATGCTATTGACGGTTGCTTTTATCCCTACAAAGAGATGCTTTTTTAAAGCTCAGGAGAAAAACGTGAAACAGAACGTACTTTGGTTCAACACACTATCAATGAACGATGTTGATAAGGTTGGAGGTAAAAATGCGTCGCTCGGCGAAATGGTATCAAACTTAGCAAAGGCCGGAGTTTCTGTGCCAAATGGATTTGCGACAACCTCGTTTGCGTTTAATCAGTTTTTAGATTTTGAAGGGCTGGATGAACGAATTCACTCAATTTTGGATACTCTTGATGTAGACGATGTGGTCGCGCTAAGAGAGGCGGGTGAAACCATCAGAAACTGGGTACTTGACGCGCCATTTCCGCCTTCTCTTGAAGAGGAGATTCGAACCCACTACGCGGAACTCATTAATGGCGACGATACTATGTCGGTGGCGGTTCGTTCTTCAGCAACAGCAGAGGATTTACCCGATGCTTCTTTTGCTGGTCAGCAGGAAACGTTTTTGAATGTGAAAGGGATCGAGTCTGTTATTGAAGCAACGAAACATGTATTTGCTTCATTATTTAATGACCGTGCTATCTCTTATCGTGTACATCAGGGATTTGATCATAGAGGTGTCGCGTTATCCGCGGGTATTCAGAGGATGGTTCGCTCTGACAAAGGGGCATCGGGTGTGATGTTTACTTTGGATACTGAATCTGGTTTTGATCAGGTGGTTTTCATTACTTCGTCGTGGGGCCTTGGTGAAATGGTCGTACAGGGAGCGGTTAACCCTGATGAGTTCTATGTGCACAAACCGATGCTTGAGATGGGAAATCATCCTATTTTGAAAAAAACCATGGGCTCTAAGCTTAGCAAGATGACTTATGGTGATAGTCAGGAGCTCGGTCGACAGGTGAGTATTGGTGGAACGAGCCTTTCGGAGCAAGAAACGTTTTCGATTACTGAGCAAGAAATTATCTCCTTAGCCCATCAGGCCACTATTATTGAAAAGCATTATGGCTGCCCTATGGATATCGAATGGGCAAAAGATGGATTGACGGATGAATTGTTTATCGTTCAGGCTCGCCCTGAAACGGTATGTTCGCAAAACAATGCCAAAGTTGTTGAGCGTTTTCAGTTGAATGGCAAAGCCAAAGTTTTAGTTGAAGGACGAGCAATTGGTCAGAAAATTGGCATTGGTCCAGTTCGTTTAGTAAAAGATCTTAGTGAGATGGAGCATGTTCAAAAAGGGGATGTGCTGGTTACTGATATGACAGACCCAGATTGGGAACCTGTGATGAAAAAAGCGTCGGCAATTGTCACTAACCGTGGTGGCCGTACGTGTCATGCTGCCATTATCGCCAGAGAGCTCGGTATCCCTGCTATCGTGGGGTGCCATGATGCAACTTCTCGCTTAATTGATGAGCAGTTGATTACGGTGTCTTGTGCTGAAGGAGAAACAGGTTTTGTCTATGACGGCGAGCTGGACTTTGAGATTCGCCGTTCTGAGGTTAACGAACTTCCACAACTGCCTGCCAAGGTAATGATGAATGTAGGTAACCCTGATAGAGCGTTTGATTTTGCCTGCATGCCTAATGAAGGCGTTGGTTTGGCTCGCTTGGAGTTTATTATCAATAAAATGATAGGTATTCATCCAAAAGCGTTGCTTAATTATAACCAGCAGCCGAAGAAAACTCAGGAACAAATCGATAAGCTTATTCGTGGCTATGCAGACCCTGTTGAATTTTATGTAGCCAAGCTAACGGAAGGCATCTCAACCATTGCCGGGGCATTCTGGCCCAAGCGGGTTATCGTTCGGTTATCAGATTTCAAGTCAAATGAATACAGTAACCTAATTGGTGGACAGAGCTTCGAGCCTCATGAAGAAAACCCGATGCTGGGATTCCGCGGCGCATCCCGTTATGTCTCTTCAGAGTTTGAAGATTGTTTTGAACTGGAAACACAGGCGATAACTCGAGTTCGTGAAAAAATGGGTTTGAAAAATGTGGAGATAATGATCCCCTTTGTCCGTACGACCAGTGAGGCGGCATCGGTGATTGATCTGCTGGCTAAGTTCGGTTTGAGGCGTGGTGAGCAAGGGTTGAAGGTCATAATGATGTGTGAATTACCATCCAATGCCATTTTAGCCAGTGATTTCCTAGAGTACTTCGATGGCTTCTCTATTGGGTCAAATGATATGACTCAACTAACACTAGGGTTGGACCGGGATTCGGGAGACGTTGCTCATCTCTTTGATGAACGTAACCCCGCAGTGAAAGCGATGCTTAAGATGGCCATTGATGCAGCTACCAAAGCGGGGAAATACGTGGGTATTTGTGGTCAGGGCCCTTCAGATCATCAAGATTTTGCCAAGTGGCTTCTGGATGAAGGCATCAGTTCACTATCGCTCAATCCTGATTCGGTTCTGGATACTTGGACATCATTAGGTAAGCAACTAGAGAAGTAAGTGATTTATTCGAGTAACTTATTATTTGAATAAAAACAAAGCGCCTTAGATGAGAGTTTAAGGCGCTATATTGTTCATTGACGTTTCACCATAAAACTCCTTCCAAACTCTTTAACGGCAGTCTTTTTGTTTCGAAAAAACAGATATGTAGCACATAACTGATGAATTGACCGTGTGTTTTCTGAATAGTCCTATACTTATATAAACATAGCTATACTCAAGTGACCTCAAGATACAGAATTCGGAGCTTCATTAACGAATTCAATTCTAGAAGGATAGCTGAAGGAATGGCATTCCCTTTCAAAGTTAGCTGACACAGAAATGGGCTCGTTGATGAGCTCCCAGAGGGGTGAAATGAAAATAGGTCGCTACAAAACATTAATGTCTAAGCTTTTAGCGCTCATTGTTTTTATGTTCTCACCTGTATCTTACGCTGGCAGCATGCAGAATATTTTGGTCTTGCACTCGTATGATGCTGCTTACGGTTGGACTATAGACTTACAACAAGGCATTGAAGATGCCATCGGTTCAAGTAGTCAGTCGTTGAAGTTATCTGTGGAGTATTTGGATACGAAACGAATAAATAGTGTTCAATATTATGTAGAGTTGAGCAAGTACTTTAAACATAAATATGGCAGTTATAACTTTGATGGTGTAATTATTACTGATGATAATGCACTCAGTTTTTTTAATAGCCTAGAGATGAATAATCTTAAGCAGTTGCCCACCATTGCTGTAGGTATCAATAATATTGATTCAGGCCTTTATTCCTCAACAAATAAAGGAACAGTTATCTATGAGACGGATTATATTGCAGATAACCTGCGCTTGATAAAGCAACTCAGACCGAAGTTAAAAAATCTTTATTTGCTGTCTGACTATGGTGTTACCTCTAAAATAACCAGGAAAAAAATACTTGGTGAACTAATGAAACATGCAAATCTTAATTTAGTTGAGATTCGCAATCAGAGTTTACTGCAAGCGACCAAAACCTTGTCCCAGATATCTGAAGATGATGCTGTATTTTTGACGCACTTTAATACTGAAATAAATGCGGGTGTTTTTCATGGCTACGATGAGGTCGCTCGTGTTCTGTCAGAACAGAGCGCGGCACCAGTGTTTGTGCTTTGGGAGTTTTATATTCAGGGTGATGTACTTGGCGGCTATGTTAATCGTTCCTATAAAATGGGGGTTCAGGCTGTCGAATTGCTAGGCGCTAAACTACCTGATCCAATTCAGATCAATATTGAAATACAAAAAGATACGGCGGCGGTGTTTAATTATGGAGCCCTTAATAAGTATGATATTCCAGAAAGTGCTCTACCCACTAACGCAATTATTATTGGTAAGCCTATCTCATTTATTGAGAAGAACTTTCTAATTTTGGCAGTTACGGGTTCGATCATACTTATGTTGATATTGGTTATTCTTGTGTTATTTATTTTATTAAAACGTAAACGAGAAATTAACCGGCAAAAACAAAAGATTATGAAATTGCAGAAACAGGGGCTTCAAGACCAAAAAAACATGATTCATATGTTGGGGGATGCAATTGAAACCCGATCTGGAGAGACGGGGAATCATGTTAAAAGGGTGGCTAAGATTTCTGCGAAGCTGGGCATGTACGCTGGACTTACTGAAACAGAGCAGGTAATAATCGAAAATATTAGCCCAATGCACGATGTTGGGAAAATAGGTATCCCTGAGGCCATACTAAATAAGCCGGGTAAATTGTCCACTGAAGAGTGGGCTTTGATGCAAACACATACCAAAATTGGGTATAAGTTATTGTCATCCAGTGGTCGCGAAATGATGGACTTAGCGGCGACAGTCGCTCTCGAGCATCACGAATACTGGAATGGAAAGGGCTATCCGCATGGGAAGTCTGGAACTTCTATTCATATATTCTCTAGAATTACCGCTATCGCAGATGTTTTCGATGCATTGTTGAGTCGGCGTTGTTACAAAGATCCATGGACAATCACCGAAGTGTTGCCTTATTTTAAAGAAAAATCGGGTGAACAGTTTGACCCGCAACTAACGGAGCTGTTTTTGGAAAATATTAACGAATTTATTCAAATTCGGGACAAATACCCGGATGGTGATTTTTATTAATTAGATTAATCAGCGTTGTCATTGAGCCCTGAATTTTGTTTCGGGGCTTTTTTGTATCCTTTGATCGCTAGCACAGACAGGTTCGGTGAGATTATTCAAACTTACCTAATTGTCATCAACAGGTTAGAGAGAGCATAAATGAGAATAGGCATCGATTTAGGCGGTACAAAAATTGAAGTAATTGCCCTGTCAGACTCTGGCGAAGAGTTGTTTCGCAAAAGGGTCGATACACCAAAAGGATCATACCCAAAAACGTTACAGGCCATTAAAGGGTTAGTTGACGACGCGGAAGAGGCCACCGGAACAAGTGGAACCGTTGGTATTGGTATTCCGGGCACTATTTCCCCTTATTCTAAGAAAGTAAAAAATGCCAATTCCACCTGGTTGAATGGCCAGCCATTAGATATCGATTTATCGGAACTATTAGGCCGGGAAGTTCGGGTGGCTAATGACGCAAATTGCATGACAGTATCTGAAGCAACTGATGGTGCCGGCAAAGGGTATGACGTTGTTTTAGCACTTATTTTGGGTACGGGTGCTGGTGCTGGCTTAGTTATCAAAGGTGTTCCTCATGCCGGGGGTAATGGCATTGGTGGGGAGTGGGGCCATAATCCTCTGCCATGGCAGGATGCAGAAGAGCGCAGTTTTGCTGATTCAACGCCTTGTTATTGTGGTAAGCACGGTTGTATAGAGCAGTTTGTCTCTGGAACAGGATTATGTGCTGATTACCAAAGGCGTACGGGTAACCTCTTAAAAGGAAAGGAGATTGCTGAGCTTGCTTCCCAAGGAGATGAAACAGCGATGTTGGCACTTGAAGCTTATGAACGTCGTCTTGCTAAATCTATTGCCAGTGTGATTAATATAATTGATCCTGATGTAGTGGTTCTTGCTGGAGGTGTATGTAATATTGAACAATTATATGACACTGTTCCTAAATTACTTGAAGAATATACCTTTGGCGGTGAATGCTATACACCAATAAAAGCCGCTGTTCATGGTGATTCTAGTGGCGTACGTGGAGCCGCCTGGCTCTGGCCGGCAGAATAGTTCTATCATTTATGACTCTCGTTCCAGCTTTAAAGGATGACTTCAGAGCATTGGAACGAGCCTTACTTAGTTTCTAAGTAAAACAGTTATCCTTACTCGCATTACCACCATCTTCACTGGTAATGCTTAACCTGTCTGCGGATATTCATTTAGTGCCCTGTACATATGAAACTGAAGTTGGTTTGGCTATATGACGACTGCTGCTTCACAATGCATAAAGAATCTTCTTTAAATCAACAGCATCCTTACTAAGCTTTAATCATTAGTTACTTAATCTGGTGGGGGCCGATGATTAAATCCGTTAATTTTCAATATTTGTCGCCTAACGATTTGGATAGGGCAGAAGAGATCATCGACCTGACTTCTGCAAAAAGAAATCTAATCCAAGTATTTACCAGCATACAGGATACGAGTGTCATCGATGATTTGCTAACGGAGCTGACAAGTCGTTTTCCTCTGGTTCCAATTGTCGGTACCAGTACCGCTGGTGAAATACTCGGAAGTAAAACCACCTGCGAAGCCATTATCATAAGTGTTGTCTGTTTCGAAAGCTCCTATACTTCCTCCTATCTTCTGCCGGAATATGATTCCTTAGAAGATGCGGGTAAGGATATGGGCAAGGTTTTCAATTGCCAGAAAATCAAAGTAGTGTTGGCTTTTTGCAGCAGTCCGGTGTTGTTACCGGAGGCTGATAGTGAAAAGTTTGTCAGAGCGCTGCAAAAACAGATTCCGGAAGTGACGATAGCTGGCGGACAGGCAGCAGAGATCAATCAGTCAGGCAGAACGTTCGTGTTTACTGAGGACGGGATCAGCGATCGGGGCATTGCATTTGCGTCAATCGGCGGTAAACAGTTGGAAGTGCTAAATACCTATAGCCTCAGTTGGGAGCCGATCGGAAAGCAGTTCACCATTACTAAGGCTGTAGGTAACCGGGTTTACGAGATAGACGGACAGCCACCACTCGAAATTTATCGGTACTATTTGGGAGAAGTACCTTCAAATAAGAATCCCCGTGCGGTGATGGAGTATCCGTTAATGAGGGATAAAAAAGGGATGCAGGTAACCACTTCTCCTCACACCGTTCATGAAGACGGTTCGTTTGAATATATGAAGACCTATTCTGCAGGAGAGAAACTTCGTTTTGGTATCTGCCATATAGGATCTGTGGCCGAAGATGCGCGATCTACTTATGAAAAATTATATGCATTTCGTCCTCAAGTGAACTTTGTCTACTCCTGTGCAGCAAGGCATTCAGTGCTGCTGAAAGATACTGTGGTTGAACTGCACCCTATTAATACTTTATGCCCTACCAGTGGTTTTTTTGCCTACGGTGAATACTATTCGGATAACAAGGCGAATCGCGCGCGACTTCTGTCTCATTCTAGTACTACACTATCGCTGAAAGAGTGTTGTGGTGGTGATACCGGTTGCCTTGAAGGACATGAGGCATTTCGCTATTTTGATCGTTTGGAATCCATTAGGTTTAAGAAGATGCGCACGCTGCACCATTTACTTGATCAATCAGGAAGAGAGATTGATTCACTGATTGAGCAGCTTGCTTCTCAGGCTAATCTGGATGCTCTTACTCAGCTGGGAAATCGTCGGTTTTTTGATGATAACTTCGCCGCTGAGCTGGAAAAACTGAATTCAGGTGGTACTGCTTTGTCTCTCATGTTAATTGATGTGGATTACTTTAAGCGATATAACGACTTATATGGGCATGTTGCAGGAGACAGTTGCCTTGCCAGGGTGGGTAAGGTATTGGCCCAGATCTCTGAGACCGCGAATTGCCTTGCTTCGCGCTATGGCGGAGAGGAGTTTGCAATGATACTTCCTGAGACCGGACAAATCAGTGCGCTACAAATATGTAAGGAAATTAATCAGGGTATTGAAGCGCTAGCCATTGAGCATGATAGCTCAGATATCAATGATCACATCACAGTGAGTATTGGCTGTATTACTTTAGAGAAAGCAACAGCATTATCAACATCAGAGGTAATTCACCACTGCGATGAATACCTGTATAACGCTAAAAACCAGGGACGTAACAGAAGTATAAGTGGATTTCTACCGGGCAAATAACTATGCCATCTGTTTAAGCGTTGGTGAGATAGTCAATGTTGCTTCGGTTACGTTTTGTATCTCCTCAATGGTTACTCCCTGTGCAATTTCAGTGAGCAACATTCCTTGCGTCGTGATTTCAATTACGCCTAACTCAGTGACGATCATATTGACTTGAGATTGTGCTGTTAAGGGCAATGTACACCGATTTAATAACTTGGCTTTTCCTTTGGCTGTGTGTTCCATTGCCACTATTACTTTTTTAGCCCCGACTACTAGGTCCATAGCGCCACCCATTCCCGGTACCATCTTGCCCGGGATGATCCAATTGGCCAGGTCACCGTTTTCGTCCACTTGTAAGGCGCCGAGAACGGTGACATCGACATGTCCCCCCCGGATAATGACAAAGGAATCTGCGCTGTCAAAATAGGCCGCGCCATGAACCGCGGTGATAGGCTGACCTCCAGCATTCACCAAGTCCGGGTCAACGTTTTCATCCGATACCATGCCTTGAATACCAAGTAAGCCGTTTTCTGATTGGAATAAAACAGTGACGTCTTCGCTGATTTGATCGGCGACCATGGTTGGAAGCCCAATGCCTAAATTAACCACATAGCCATCTTTGAGTTCTTTAGCAACTCGCTTGGCGATACGTTGTCTTCGCTCAATTGCTTTATTGTCAGCCATGATAGGGACTCCCTTGAACGATGTAATTAACAAAAATAGAAGGCGTATGAACGGCTTCAGGCTCGATTTCGCCTATTTCAACAATCTGTTCTGCTTCGGCGATGACAGTTTGTGCTGCAGTAGCCATCAATGGGTTAAAATTTCGCGTGGTTTTTTTATAGAACACATTGCCCTTATAATCGACGATAGAGCCTCTGATCAAGGCAACGTCTGCCTTCAGTGGTTTTTCTAAAATATAGTGTTTATTATCCACTTTGATGATTTGTTTTCCGTCAGCGACAATGGTTCCCAGCCCTGTAGGTGTCAGTACGCCACCTAAGCCAGCGCCTCCGGAGCGGATCCGTTCTGCCAGAGTGCCTTGCGGAACCAGTTCAACTTCCAGTTCACCGCTGTTCATTTGTCGCCCGGTTTCTGGGTTTAATCCAATATGCGATGCATATAATTTTTTGATTCGCTTTGCGCAGATTAAACGGCCTGACCCTGATTCTGGCATGCCTGTATCTGTACTGATTAATGTAAGGTCTGTTATGTCACTGTCTAGGATTTCGTCAATTAGAGTTTCAGGTGCGCCATTTGCCATAAAGCCGCCAATCATTACTGTCATACCACTTTTCAGTTTTTCAGTGACGATGGCTGCATTGGATATTTTATTCATAATGACTCCTTAAATAACAGGATCTGATAGTCGGCGGACGATAACTGCTGTGCCCATTCCGCCACCAATACAGAGCGAAGCTAACCCCAGTTGTTTTTGACTTCTTTTCAGTTCATGCAGTAGTGATACAAGAATACGGGTACCAGAAGCGCCAAGTGGGTGTCCTAAAGCTATCGCTCCGCCATTGGGGTTGGTTCGTTTTTGGAGAATGTTTAATGGGACTTTATGCTGGTCAGAAAGTGCTGTCATGACTCCTAGAGCTTGCGCTGCAAAGGCTTCGTTTAATTCGATAACCTCTATATCATCAAGCGTGCAGTTGCTTTTATTGAGTGCTTTTTCTATTGCGGGTACAGGGCCTAGTCCCATGTATTCGGGAGCAACTCCAGCCTGAGCGTACGAAACAATTTCAGCGATAGGTTGTAGGTGATGTTTTTCTACTGCCTCTTTCGAAGCAAGAATAAGAGTTGCCGCACCATCATTGAGCCCTGAGGCATTTCCCGCGGTTACAGTGCCCTCTTTTTTAAACGCTGGACGAAGGGAAGCCAGTGTATCTATATTGGTCTCCGGTTTTGGGTATTCGTCTTGATTAACCCATACTTGGCCTTTTCTACTGCTGATAGAGACAGGAACGATTTCATCAGCGAAGGTATTGTCTGAAATTGCTTTGCCTGCTTTGTGTTGGCTCTGGACGGCGAACGCATCCTGTTGTTCGCGGCTAATGGCATATTTATCGGCGATATTCTCGGCGGTCACCCCCATATGATATTGCTGAAAAGCATCGGTAAGCCCGTCTTTGATTAGAGCGTCTTCCATGGTTTGGTGACCAAGCTTAATTCCAGATCTTATTTTATTGGGTAATAGGTAAGGGATCTGGGACATATTTTCCATACCGCAAGCAACGACAATATCAGCGTCACTTGCACGAATATGCGCCGCGGCGTCCATTATTGATTTCATACCGCTTCCGCATATCATATTTACGCTATACGCTGGAGTTGTTTCTGGAATGCCTGCAAGGATTGATGCTTGTCTGCCGGGGCCCATACCTTGTCCTGCATTAATGACATTACCTGTGATTACTTCGTCAATATAAGACTTGTCGATACCACAATGTGCAATGGCTCCTTCTATTGCAATAGCACCAAGCTTTGCGGCAGCAATGGTCGAAAGCGCACCTGAAAATGCACCAATGGGGGTTCTTTTAGCTGCAACAATATAGATAGGGTCCATAATACACCTTAGTTAGCCGTTTATTCTCTAATCAGTGTATGAAGAAATCTCATATTTAGTATATATTCAAAATCAGGAACTGGATTTGAAAAAATGCAAACTGAATGTTACATGCTGATTTTATGATGTTAAATGCGTTTTTGCTGAGTTTCTATAGTTTGTTTTTCAAAGCAAAATGAATAAAAATAGACTCGTTTGTATTCGTTAATGGAATAATGAAAATTATGCTGAAAGGAAGTGAACTCCCATCAATAAAGGCATTGCGCACCTTTGTTGCCGTCGCGAACAATATGAGTTTTTCTAAAGCTGCCGATGAGCTGTCTATCACTCAAGGGGCGGTAAGTAAACAGATCGCGGTGCTTGAACAATTATTGGGGCAGCCGTTGTTTGAACGACATATTAGTGGCATTACATTGTCCAGTACGGGAAAACGCTACCTGCCAAAGATTTCTGAAGCGTTGGAAATAATACAACACAGCACAGCAAGTATTCTTCAGACCTATGAAGAGGAAGAAGTTCTTACCGTCAATGTCACGCCTTCATTTGCCAGCCTTTGGCTTATTCCTAACATTGAAGCCTTTAACCAGAAACATTCAAATATTAGAGTTAGGGTCAAAACAGGGGATGGACAGGTCAAAGGCATGAACGGGGATAGCGATATCTATATCCGATGCTTACCTATAGCCAAACATTACGAAAATGCGACGTTGTTGCATAAAGAAAAATTGTTGTTGGTGGCTTCCGCTGACTGGGTTAGAAATAAAAAAATAGTCAACAGAGACAGTTTTGATAAGCTCATTTTGATTCCTCAGGTAACTAGGCCACAACTCTGGGAGCAGTTTAAGAAAGAGCAAGCTTTGACGCAAAATAGTTGTTTTTATGGAGTAGGTTTCGAGCATTTTTATATGTCGTTAGAGGCCGTCAAAAATCAACGGGGAACCGCATTGCTGCCAGATTTTATGGTGCAAAATTTAATGGATGACCAAACCTTGAGTAATCTTATGGGGCTTTCGATCTCGAGTGGGTATGGGTACTACGTTATCGTTCCTAACTACCGATTAACTTCCAGAAAAGTATATCAATTTAACCAGTGGATTGTGGATCAGCTCGGTGCTGTGTCTGATAATAAATTAAAATAGAGCGAGAAGCATTATGTTAGATAAAATGGCTTTTTTTATCTACGTGGTAAGGTTAAATTCAATTTCCGCTGCATCCAAGCAGTTTAAAATATCGGTATCTGCAGGCAGTCGTTGGCTTCAGGAATTGGAGCTGAAAATGGGGACCCCTCTGTATCGGCGTAATAATCGATTGCTGACACCCACACCTGCGGGTATTAAACTTTTTAATGAATATGCGCCGTTAGTTGACCGTTCGGAGGCCGTTATTCGGGAAGTTCAGGGATTTCAATCTTACCAAAAGGGTCATATTGATATTAGCTGTACGCCTGTCTACGCGAATCACTTTTTGATGCCCATTGTCAGTGACTATTTGGCTCAGTATCCCGATGTTACTTTTAATTTAAATATAACGCCTTGGGCATTAGATGATGCGACTAACGTCGATTTTGCGGTAAGTGCGATTGCCAACTATCAAGGTTACAGGGAGAGAGATTTATTATTGGTTCGTAGAGAGCTTATGTCATATCCATTTGTTGTTGTTTCTGCACCTCAATATCTAAACAATAAAACCTTACCTAAGCAACCCGCAGACCTAAAACAGCATCGTTGTTTGTTTGCGACCACCTTGACAGGAAGCAATGACTGGGTATTTACCAGAGACGAAGAGTCACAAATAGTTAAAATTCCCAAGTCGATTGAAGTGAATGATAGCGACCTTCTACTGCAAGGCGTATTGAATGGGGCGGGAGTCGGTTACTTACCCAGCTTTATTGTTAATAATAATATAGAGAATGGAAAATTATCCGCGTTATTAACAGACTTTCAAACGAGTACCTGGACGTTGAACTTGTATTATCACCCGAAAGGGAAGGTATCGTCCGTGGCTGAGCACTTTAAAGATTTTTGGTTGGAAAAACATCAACTGATGATGAAGAAGCTAAAATAAAAAAGGGTCAGGTATGAATAATACCTGACCCTTGCAAGTCATCACTTTCTATTTGATAAGTCCAACTTCTTTGTAGTACTTAGCTGCGCCTGGGTGTAGAGGGGCAGAAAGGCCGTCTTTAACCATTTCTTCTTTCTTCAGGTTCGCAAATGCAGGGTGTAGTTTTCTGAAAGTGTCAAAGTTTTCAAATACTGCTTTTACAATTTCGTAAACGACTTTGTCTGATACTGCCGCTGAAGAAACAAATGTAGCGCCTACACCAAATGTAGCGGTGTCATTAGCGTTACCGTTATACATGCCACCAGGTACGGTCGCTGTGCGGTAGAAGCTTTTATCATCGACCAGTTTTGTCACTGTTGGGGTAGCAACTGATACGATCTTGCTGTCACAAGAAGTGGTTGCTTCTTTGATTGCACCACTCGGATGACCTACAACATAAACCATGGCATCGATTTTGTTATCGCAAAGTGCTTGAGATTGTTCTGACGCTTTTAGTTCAGAAACTAATTTGAAGTCGTTTGCGGTCCAGCCATAACGCTCCATTAGCACTTCCATTGTGCCGCGCTGGCCTGAGCCTGGGTTACCGATATTAACGCGCTTGCCTTTTAGATCGTCAAAGGTTTTGATTCCAGAGTCAGCGCGCGCCACGACAGTGAATGGTTCTGGGTGAACTGAGAATACTGCGCGAAGATCTTTGAAAGCCCCTTTATCAGCAAACTTACTGGTACCATTATAAGCATGATACTGCCAATCTGACTGAGCGATACCCAAGTCTAACTCGTTTGCCCTGATAGTATTGATGTTATATATAGAACCACCTGTACTTTCAACGGAACAACGAATGCCGTGTTCTTTTTTAGATTTATTCACTAAGCGGCAAATGGCACCACCAGTTGGGTAATACACGCCCGTTACGCCACCGGTACCAATAGTTACAAACTGGTTTTCTGCGTTAACGTACAACGACGTACTTAATAGCGCAGTGGTTGCAGTGGCAGTTAATAGGGTTTTAATTCGTGTCATAATAATTCCTTTTACTAGTAATGAGCTTATCCACGACAAAAACCATGAGACAAAACGGAATGATTAACGAGCTAATTCCGCTCTAAAGCTATTCGCATTATGCTTTTCTATCGCGAGTAAATTCATCACTTCGACTAAATTATGCACTTGTTCAGCATTGCTTATAGCTTGTAACCCATGGTTATTCATATGGTTATTTTCAAAGCCTATTCTTACGTCGGCTCCCACTAGCATAGCATTGATCAGGCATTTTTGTTCCATTCGACCAAAGGCGCATAGCGCCCATCTCTGTTTTAGTGTATCTAAAATAGAAGGTAAAAAGGGTACAAGATCCTCTGGCGAAGCCTGCATTTGCTTGTGATAGCGGCCTAAAACCAATAGCAAGTGATGGTGGTTTTTGGGTAAAATACCAGATTCCAGAAGTGAGAAGTAACGCAGAAGATCTTGTAGAGAATAGAGGATATATTGCGAAATAATCTCCTTTTCTGCGGCCCAATGGAAAAATTTACCTGCTGAATCCAAATAAGAATCATCTGGAATCAACTCTTGCAATGCGAATGAAGCGGCTTCAGGTTGGGTCTCTTTTATCAGCTCTATTTGCTGATGCGGTTGATACATACCGACAGCTTCGGTGGTTAGCTGGACAATGATTTTGTCTCCCAGAGCTTCTCTTACTGCGGTTAACACTGCCAAGTTGTCTGCTATATCCAGTGAATGCTGCCCATGTTTGTCTCTTGCGTGCAGGTGAACCATCGCAGCACCAGCCTCCTGACAAGCGATAACCTCTGCGACAATCTCATCTATTGAAATCGGTAAAGCAGGGTGATCTAGCTTGGTTTTCCTAGCCCCGTTGGGTGCAACAATAATGGCGACTTTGTTAGGTTGTGAGTTCTGCATTGTTATCTCCATGCATTTGAGGCTTGAATAAGGGTCTTTTGCAACTTACTGACTAACTCATCGATCTGTTGGTCATTAATAATAAAGGGCGGTGCGAGCAAAATATGATGGCCAGATTTACCATCAATAGTACCTGCCATCGGGTAACACATTAGCCCGTTATCCATCGCCAACGATTTGATTTGTTTATGAGCGTACGACGCTGGTGGCAGTGGTGTTTTAGATTGTTTGTCCGCAACGAGTTCAATGCCCAAGAACAAGCCTTTGCCTCTTATATCACCAACATAAGGCAGGTGAGACAAGGCATCATTTAACCGTTGTTTCAGTTTAAGTCCTTGTTCGGTCACGCTGTTTAATAAGTCTTCTTGGATAATGGTTTGCACCGTAGCCAGTGCGGCGGCACACGCAATGGGATGCCCCATGAAGGTATGGCCGTGCTGGAAAAAACCACTTCCATTGGCAATGGCGTTATAAATTACTCGGCTAGCTAATACTGCACCAATAGGTTGATATCCTGCGCCCAAGCCTTTTGCAACAGTGACAATATCCGGGACAATATGCTCTTGCTCAAACGCATAAAAAGTGCCTGTTCGGCCTATGCCACACATAACTTCATCAAGAATTAATAGAACGTTATATTTAGTACATATCTCTCTGATTCTTTGAAAATAACCTTTTGTGGCGGGTAAAGCTCCGGCCGTTGCTCCAACAATGGGCTCGGCAACAAATGCCATTACATTATCGGGTCCTAATTGTAAGATTTTTTCCTCAAGTTCATTTGCTGTCCTTATGGAGTACTCAAATTCGCTTTCGAACTCAGTTTTATTCCGATAGTGATAGCAGGGTGCAATATGGTGACTCGTTGAGAGGAGTGGCTTGAAAGGAGCACGACGCCATTCGTTCCCCCCCACAGCTAAAGCGCCTAATGTATTTCCATGATAGCTTTGTTGCCGAGCGATAAATTGGCTCTTATTGGGCAGACCTATTTCTACAAAATATTGTCTAGCCATCTTTAGTGCGGACTCAACCGCTTCAGAGCCGCCGCTGACAAAATAGACATGGTTTAAAGAGGGAGGGGCGAGTTCTGCTAATAATGTGGCTAATTCCTCACACGGCTGATTAGTGAAAAAACCGGTATGAGCATAAGGAATTGAGTCTAGTTGCTGCGTAATAGCCGCTTTTATTGATGCATGATTGTGCCCTAGATTAGAAACTGCAGCCCCACCACATCCATCCAGATATTTGTTGCCTGATTCGTCATAAAGATAGACGCCACTTCCGTGAGATATAACAGGGAGTTTTGAATGACAATGGCGATGAAATACATGACTCATGATGGGTTTTCCTAAGCGGTATTGAATAAAATATTATTCAATAGTCTTAGAGTTATTGTTGTCTGACAATTGAAAAAAAATCGCCAGTTATGAGTAAACGGAATAGAGCCCGTTAAGAGTCTCGCGGTGAACTGAGAATATGATTTTTTTAACAAAACACCATTAATTCTGGTAACCAGTTGTTTTTATGAATGAAAATTAAAACTTACTTGTTGTTAGGAAGTTAAGTTGTTGTTTGTGCAATGTTGATGTTATTTTGTCTGCGTGATCACTATTGCAGGCTTTAATTGGTGTAATTGAAATAAAAGTGACGCAAAATCATTGGACTATACTAACTAGTGTGTAGGCAGATTTGTCTTTACGTAGAGGTGATATGTCGACGATTAACGATCAAAAATTACTCCGTCTGATTCGATTTGCGCCAGTGGTTATTATTGGTGTGTCTGCACTTGTTCTCAATATTATGCTCATTAAAGACAATAGGGATAACGCGGAACACAGCATTGAAACCTTGCGCTCAGAAGTGATTAGTCAACAAAAAGAGTCCATAGAGCAACATGTTAATCTAATATTCAATGAAGTTAATTACCAAAACACACGAGCGGAAAATTTACTTAAGCAGCAGGCTAAAAGTCGAGTCGAAGAAGCTTACAGTATCGCCAACAGTTTATATCAAACCAATCAAGACAAATCTGACAGTGAGATATCCCGCTTAATCTCTGAAGCTTTAAGACCTATCCGTTTTTTTGAAGGAAGAGGCTATTTTTTTATTTTTACCATGAATGGCATTAATGTTATGCATGGGCTACGTCCTCATGTGGAAGGAAAAGACTTAATTGAAAGCCAGGACGTAAGAGGCTCTTTTATATTGAAAGAGCATATTGAACTGATAAAAGAAAGTGGGGCTGCATTTTATCGCTGGTGGTATCAAAAACCGAATGAACCGAAAAATAAAGAGTTTGAAAAAATTGGTTACGGAAAAGAGTTTGCTCCTTTTAACTGGTTTATCGGTACTGGCGAATATGTTGTCGATGTAGAAAACGATATTAAGCAACAGGTGCTTAGCTGGATACAGGACTACAGTTATGACGATAGAGGTTATATATTTGTTGTTGATAACGATGGTGTGATTCTTTCACATCGAGATCCTTCCTACCTAGGACGTAATTTAACCGATTTTACTGATGCCGAAGGCATGAAAATGCGCAGCATGATTATGAGCTCTAAAGATGAGGGGAGCTTTGTTAGCTACAACCTTCCAATTATAGCTGATAGTCAATTGAAAGAAGAAAAAATTAGCTATGTAAGATTAATAAAGCAGTGGGGCTGGACCATTGGTACGGGGTTCTATTTGCAGGACTTTGAAAAATATCTTGCGGAGCAAGAAGCGTTATTAGCTGAAAAAAACCGGGCTGATTTAATTAAAGTATCCTTACTTAGTCTCTTGCTTACGGGGATTTTTACCGGGCTTTCACTGGTTGCCAGTAATATCGTAGCAAAACGTTTTGACCGTTTTCAATTTCGTATAAATAAAGACTTCAATGAGCTAGAAAAAACAAAAAATCAAATGCAACATATGGCGATGCATGACGCTTTGACAGGGTTACCTAATAGACTGCATCTGCTTAATGATATAAGTGAAGGAATAAAACTTTCTAAAGAAAGCAGCAAGTTACTTGCCGTGGTTTTTGTTGATTTGGATGATTTTAAAAAGGTAAATGATCTTTACGGACATGCTTCGGGAGATAAATTGCTCACTGTTATCTCTCGTAAGTTTGAGACTTTACTAGGAGAACATGACACCGTTTCACGGTTTGGAGGCGATGAGTTTATTTTTTGTATGCCTTTGCTGAAAGATATAAAACACGCTGAATATAAAGTGAATAAAATTAAGAAAACGTTTAGTGAACAATTTGTGATTGATGGAAAAATACTCAGCACAAATTGCAGCATTGGCGTCAGTATGTACCCTACGGATAGCGATGATGAAGAGTCTTTGATTAGAAAAGCCGATATAGTGCTTTATAAATCAAAAGCCGTGCATAAGGGGATGGTACTTTTTTATGACAACGATATTAATCAGCAAGTGAAATATGATTTTATTCTGGAAGATGAGCTGCGTAAGGCGATAGCAAAAGATGAGATATTCGTTTTGTATCAACCACAGTTTGATATTCGCCAACAGAAACTGGTTAGTGTGGAAGCTCTGGCACGTTGGAGTAATGAGCGCCTGGGCAATGTGTCCCCGGTAAAATTCATTGCTATTGCTGAAGATACTGGATTAATACATGACATCGGTCTTTTTGTATTCCGTATCGCGTGTGAAGATATGATGCGCTATTCGGCTAATGGCGAAAATGCGATTAAAGTATCGATTAATATCTCTCCCAGACAGCTGCTTGAAGACTCTTTTTCAGAAGATTTTCTGAAAATAATTTCCGATGTTGGTATAGATATTGAGCGAGTAAACTTAGAAATTACCGAAAACGTTTTAATCAATGATATCGAAAAAGTGACTCCAACCCTTCAGATGCTTAGAAACTTAGGCTTTGGAATCTCTCTTGATGACTTTGGAACGGGTTACTCTTCATTAAGTTATCTCAACAATCTACCGATCACCGAAATTAAGATCGATCGTTGCTTTATCGATAAGTTACTGCTTAGTGAACAGAGTAATACATTGATACGAGCCATTATTGCTATCGGAGCATCTAGCGGCATGCAGGTAGTGGCGGAAGGGGTTGAAACTGAAGACCAGTACAAAGAGCTTATTGCTTACGGTTGTTCATTAATACAAGGTTATTATATCGATAGACCGTTACCGATAGAGAAGTTGATTGAAAGAGAAGACGGGCAGGTTAGAGCTTAGAAACTGACGGCAAATTAGTTCCGTCAAATTCCCTCGGTAGTTATTGCAATAACAAAGTCGCTTGGTGACAACAAATCAAGGCTGTTCGATCTGACACATTATTCCTGCAAGGTTATCTGTCCTCTAATTGCAGAAGTGGATTCAAAGGGATTAAAGGAAAAAAGAGTTTTCGAGAAGGTAGAAAGTTGTTAGATAAAAGAAGCACTGAGATGTTCAGTGCTTCGAGTTCGAAGGTTTAGTGGAACGCTTTTTCTGTTAGTTGGACTTTTTACGCTTTTTAAACTGATCGTTACTAAAACGGGTTAATCCTGGATTACTCTTACCTCGTGACACTTTATCGCCGCGCTTTTGGCCATATGAGGTTTTGTTACCATTAGTATTATTCTTACCGCTACGGCTGTTACTGTTCTTTTCGCCACGAGTCTCATGCGGTACAAGGCATTCTGGGCCGCTACCTATGAGTTTCTTGGCCAATCCCATTTTACGGAGAGCTTCTCTAATAAGCCCCCAGTTATTCTGATCATGGTAACGTAAGATAGCCTTGTGCAAGCGCCTTTTTATTGTTCCTTTGGGTACTGGAACCGTCTCATTTTCTTTACGAATCTTATTTAAGGAATCTATTTCAGTGTGGTAGATCGTTGTCGCATTTGCTAAAGGAGACGGATAGAAATTTTGTACTTGGTCTAACTTGAAGTTATTCTTTTTTAACCATAGTGCTAAGTTAACCATATCCATATCCGTAGTACCTGGATGAGCAGATATGAAGTACGGAATTAAAAACTGTTTCTTACCAGCAAGTTTCGAGTAATGGTCAAACATTTGCTTAAACTCGTTGTATGAACCCATTCCAGGTTTCATCATTTTAGCTAATGGAGCTTCTTCAGTATGCTCAGGAGCGATTTTCAAATAACCGCCTACATGATGAGTAGCTAGCTCTTTTACATATTCTGGATCTTTGATCGCCAGGTCGTAGCGTACACCGGAAGCGATTAAAATTTTCTTGATGCCTTTTATTTTTCGAGCTCTACGATACAAATCGATGGTTGGTTTGTGGTCAGTATCCATATGCCCACAGATAGACGGCCAAACGCAGCTGGGACGACGACACGTAGCCTCCGCTTTCGGGCTTTTACAACGTAGCTGATACATATTGGCTGTAGGGCCACCTAAATCTGAAATGACACCAGTAAAGCCAGGCACTTTGTCGCGAATGTCTTCGATCTCATCAATGATTGATTGTTCAGAGCGTGACTGAATTATTCTACCTTCATGTTCTGTAATACTACAAAATGAACAACCGCCGAAACACCCTCTCATAATATTGATTGACGTTTTGATCATGTCATAAGCAGGGATTTTTGCATTACCATAGCTTGGATGAGGAACTCGGGCATATGGCAATGCGAAAACACCATCCATTTCTTTTTCAGATAATGGTAAAGCTGGAGGGTTCAACCAGATCATTCTATTTCCGTGGGCTTGAACCAATGCACGTGCACTTGCGGGGTTCACCTCTTGGTGAAAAATCCGAGATGCGTGGGCATACAGTGTTTTGTTATTACTTACTTGCTCATATGAAGGAAGCTTAATGTAAGTCATTTCCCAAGGTTTAATCTTATTTTCCTGAGACTTATTCTGGTATTGACTTATTTGTATTGGCACTGCTTCTTTCGTAACGTCAGTCGAATTGACACTACTAGATTTGGTAACAACTGTCGTTCCTGAAGCGGTGATTTCATCAGGTTTATCACAATTGGATGGAGTCATATCTTGATATGGACTAGGAATAGGGTCAATTTTTCCCGGTCTATCAATGTTACGAGAATCAATGCCATGCCAGCCAGGTAATGCTGTTTTAACGGCAAATGCAGTACCACGAATATTGGTAATATTTTTTACACTTTCACCCTGAGCTATGCGATGAGCAACCTCTACCAATGGGCGCTCGGCATTACCGTAAATTAGAATGTCAGCTTTAGAGTCAAATAAAGTACTACGGCGTACTTTATCAGACCAGTAATCGTAGTGGGCGATACGGCGCAAACTTGCTTCAATACCACCAATGACAACGGGAACTTCTTTAAAAGCTTCTTTACATCGTTGAGTATAAACAGTGACTGCTCTATCAGGACGTTTTCCACCTTCGTCGTTTGGTGTGTATGCGTCGTCATGTCGCATACGGCGCTCAGCCGTATAGCGGTTTATCATTGAATCCATGTTACCGGCAGTAACACCGAAAAATAGATTTGGTCGACCCAATGTCATAAAGTCATCTTTCGAATGCCAATCTGGTTGAGCAATGATACCGACTCTAAAGCCTTGAGCTTCAAGCATTCGGCCAATAATAGCCATGCCAAAAGACGGATGATCGACGTAGGCGTCACCAGTGACTAAAATGATATCGCAGCTATCCCAGCCTAATTCGTCCATTTCTTTTTGTGACATAGGGAAAAATGGCGCAGTGCCGTAGCATTCAGCCCAGTATTTGGGATATTCGAACAGCTCTGTTTTTGGTAATGGGATCATGAATTGACGTAACCTTCATTTGAGAGTGCAATGGTTTTTATGTTAACCGAAAAATAATCGGCGGATTATAGCAGAATTTAAAATGATTGGTTGATTGAATTTTGAACGGTTCAACTTGTGCTTTTAAGGATAGGCTATCTGTTGCATCACTACCGGAATAAGCCTTAGTGCAAAAGCATGTTGTGCCGAGAAATTTATAGAATTACGTATTAGCGGCATTTTCTTGGACGGGCTTGAATTGCTACAGTCATACGTTGGATTGATTTAATATGTTATTATTCGCGCTCTCAATTTATAAAGAATGATATACGAATGAGCAACGCAGATTTGATTCTACTGACTCCTATGCTATTAGGTGCGCAGTGTGTGATTACTTTGGTATTACAAAAAGGAGAGATCTGCCCCGGGCAGAGAGGACGTTTACATAAAGTATTGCCTGCTATTGGTGTTCTCTGGCTTGCTGTAACTTCGATAGCGATGCCAGCGGTATTAGTTGGAGTTGCGATTTTTTATTTCTACTCAAAGGTAAATACGGGAAAAACTAAAGACAAGGGACCTATTTGGTTGCTTTATCTTGCGAATGGTCTGGCAGTGACATTTGTGGCAATGCAGTTTAAACAGTATCAGTCTACTGCTGCTTATCTAAGCTGGTTTTGCTTTGTATCTTTGCTAGGTGCCAGTTTTGCCAATCTACTATTGCTGCTAGCCAGAAGTCGCCTTGAAGCGTTTCACCGGGTATTGCCAATCTCTGGTGTTGTCAGTGGAATGCTGATGGCAATTCTAATTTCTGTACAGGTGTACTCTGTAGATGAAAGCTTATTAGAAAACATGATGATGAATGTATTGTTTGGTTTTGCATTGATGGTATCTGGTTTGGTTATCTGGTGCTGGCATTTATTAAGTACGGTTTCAGCTCGTAAGCTTCAATTAGTCAGTGTGTTAATGCTGTTGCTTGGTGCGTGTTTCAGCTTTCAGCCGTTGCTGCAGATCTAAGGAGTATTAAAAAGTCACTTTATTAATAAGGTGCGAAGGTGCTCTCGTTCGTTAAAACCTATTCTTTATCATTGCTCGGGTTCGAACTACGCTTAATTTATCTATGACAGATGGGGTAGGCCGTATGGATTTAAGTAATATCACCCGCTTTGATAGCCGAATTCTTCTCAGTATAGTGAATGAAAAACTAAGGTTGGAATGTGAAAGCTTTGAAGAGCTAATTAGTACGTACGAGATTGATGTAGAATCATTAATTGGAAAATTGGATAGTCTTGGGTATCAATACGATCCATTAACCAACCAATTTAAGTCTTACGATAGATAATTCGTTTTAGTGCGCTTGATAAATGTTTTTCAGGCAATTTTGATACCTTCCAGATGGCTGCTACATTGTTGTTTGGCTGTATTAAAAAATGCCTGTAGATAGGTTCGGTTTGAATCTGAACTGCGCGTTGCCGCGAATAATCGACGCCAAAGACCATCTCCTAATGGTTTGCTGGTGATCAAGCCCTGTCGAGAAAACTCATGAACCGCCCAGTTGGGTAAAGCAGTTACCCCTAATCCTGCAGAAACCATTTGCACTAACATGAGAGTGTTGTCTGCTTGTTTCCATTTTTCGGGCTCTACACCGGCAGGCTGGAGAAAATGTTTATAAGCATCGAGTCGGCTTTTTTGTACTGGATAAGAGATCATCGTTTGATCCGCAAGGTCTTCAGGTTTAATGTATGTTTTGTCTGCGAGTTCATGCATCGTCGACGTGACCAAACGCATTTCGAAGTCGAATAGAGGCTCATAATGTACTTCTGACCTTGGCAGAATATCGGATGTGATAACCAAGTCCAGCTCTCCGGCGAGTAATGCTGGTATAGGTTCAAAACCAAAACCAGATGAAAAGTCTAGAGAAACTCCGGGCCATGATAGTTGATACTCTCTGAGCGCAGGCATTAGCCACTGAAAACAAGAATGGCAGTCTATTGCCATATGAAGCCGTCCATGAACATCTTCTTTTAGGTTGGCCAATTTGCTTTCAGTTATTGCGAATTTAGGCAGCACTTCATCAGCCAGCTTAAGTAGAATTTCACCTTCGGCTGTAAACTTGACCGGACGAGTCTTACGTAAAAATAGCTGGCCACCTAAGCGTTGCTCAAGATCTTTGATTTGATGAGAAAGGGCTGATTGAGTGAGATGCAATGCGGTTGCGGTTGCGGTTAATGAACCTGTTTCTCTAAGGGTTGCCAAGGTTTTTAAATGTTTTAGTTCTATCATGAGATTTATTCATATTCCTTATGAACTCATTATTCTTACTCATAAGCTAATTCATTTCGTATTCAATGTAAACGTCTAGACGTCTATTAATTTTATTTAATTGTTCTATTTGTTAAAAAGGCTTTGCCAATGCAAAGCCTTATAAGTCAAATGAAAAATCCTAAAACATAACCTTATGTTGACCGTTTAGTTATTTATTTCCAATCACTTAACGAAAAGGTAAGTTTATGCGCTTTGTTTTTTAAAATGAGCATATCTTTGGTTAATGTAATGTCACTCCAATCGGATAGAGATTGAGAAAATGTCATTTCAGTTTGCATCACATCACCAATGCACATCTTCATTGTCATTCCCATTTTTTCAATACGAAACTGGTTGTTTTTAAGTTCCGCCTGACCAAAAAAGTTGTTGCAACCAGCGTTACCGTTGGCCGTCATTTTCTCACCGATTTCGAGATTGGGTGGGGTCATTTTCGCAGGGGTAACAACAGTGTCATTATCGATTTTTGTCAGAATCCAATTGTGGTGCTGAAGGTCTTCTATGGTAATGGTGCTCGCCATATCCTGACCGTTATTGGAACAAGCCGAAAGCAGCAATGGTATCGTTACAACAGCTAGTAATTTTTTCATAGACAACTCCGAGATAAGGTAAATTAATCAGTAGATTATAATTTGAGTATATCTTGTTAATCTAGTCTTCTGTCAGGAAAAAGTAATGCTTTTGATTAGATCGTTTACATTCTTTAATATGACTACTATTAAAAGATAATAATCAAACAATACGAGGCGGAATGGAACAATTAGAATTCTTTACAGTTCCTAGCCCATGCGTTGGGGTATGTAGTGTTGATGAGAAGGGGTACTGCAAGGGGTGTATGAGAAAACGAGAAGAGCGTTTTGACTGGTTGAGTTATTCACCAGCAAAACAACTTCATGTAATAAAATTATGCCGTCAGCGTTACCTTCGAAAGGTTCGGAAAGAAAAAAAAGACGTTATAAGTAAGGCTGAACTCGAGAGTCCTCAGCAGGATCTGTTTGGTTCTGAAAAATAAAAGGGCAACGCCTTTTAGCATTGCCCTTTTATTGGATAACTCACTACACAGCAGGGACCTGTTGCGTAATGCAGTGAATGTTACCACCACCCAGTAGAATTTCTCTGGCATTTACCCCCGTTATTTTATAACCAGGGTAAAGCTTGTTAAGCAGGGCTTCGACGTCAGCATCTAAGTTTTTGTCAAGCAATGGATAAACCACCTGATCATTGGTTACTAGATAGTTTGCATAAGAACCCGCCAAGCGCTCACCCGGCGTTCGTTCCATTCCTTCAGATACATCTACACCACACGCTTCATCTTCTGAGATAAACAGAGGTCCTGGCATAGGAAGTTTATGTACTTTAATTTGACGTCCTTTTGCATCAGTTTGACTTAATAATGTATCAAGAGCGGTACGTGAAAGTGGATATTGAGGGTCACTTTCATCCTCACACCATGTTAAAACAACTTCACCAGGACGAACAACATGGATGAGGTTATCCACATGTCCATTAGTTTCGTCGTTATAAAGCCCACTTGGGATCCAGATAACTTTCTCTACAGAGAGGTAATCACAGAGCATTTTTTCAAGTTCTTCTCTACTTAAATCTGGGTTTCGACTTGGATGCAATAAACATTCTTCTGTAGTGTAAAGTGTGCCTTCTCCATCGACGTGAATGGAACCACCTTCAAGTACGATTGGAGCGCGATAGCTGTCATCTTCATGAATTTCGCAGATTTTTTGTGCAACTGCGTCGTCGTTATTCCAAGGGAAATACAAACCGTCAACAAGCCCGCCCCAAGCATTAAAGTGCCAATCAACACCGCGACGTTCACCTTTGCCATTAACTACATACGATGGTCCAATATCTCGCATCCATGAGTCATCGGTGCTCATTTCTACTAATTTGATATGCTCCGGAAGTAGCGTACGTGCGTTTTCAAATTGTTGAGCACTTACTGCCATAATGACTGGCGTGGTTTGTGATATGGCTTTTGCTACTTCAACAAAAGTCGTTTGCGCGGGTTTACCGCCATAGCGCCAGTTGTCGGTGCGTTCAGGCCATGCCATCCATACTGCAGATTGTGGCTCATGCTCACCGGGCATCCTGAAACCGTCTTGTCGTGGGGTTGATTGAATTCTTTTACTCATTGTTTTAGCCTCCTACGTTAATGGCTATGGGTTAGCTTGTTTTTTGATTTAGAGATACTTCTGATTGACCTTGAGACTGAGCATTTTTCTTATCCACGGCGAGCTTTAATAGGTACTCACCAACTAATATCGTTGCAATTACACCAATCAGAACGGGTGCACTGTAGACCCAATCAACCGTCATCGTAATTAAATCAGGGAAGATAAATAACACCACTGCTTGAGCAATAACGACGAAGCAGATAATACTTAGTGCCCACTGAACACCCATACCGCCAGGCACGCGGAACGGACGCTCTGTATTGGGCTCAGCAATACGCAATTTTAAATATGAAGGGAACATGAATAGGTAAGGAAGTAAGAATACACAGCTTGAGAATGCAAAGACTGACCAGAACAGTTCGTCACTGTCTTGGGCAAATAGTGCGTAGGCTACAATAACGATGGTAGAGATAATGCCAGTAATAGCGTTTGCACCAATTGGTGTATCGTATTTCTCTGACATTTTACCTACAAATTCTGGTAGCTCTCCTTCACTGGCCGCTTCGGCTGCTGCGCGGCTTGCTCCCATTGTCCATGTCACCATGTTACCGATAAACGTCAATAGAGCCATAATACCGATGGCGTTAACCATAAAGTTGCCAAACGCGCTATCACCAAAAAGCTTATGTAGAGTATCAATAATGCCCGCAACCAAACCAATATCTTCGACTGGAAGTGCGAGCAAAATTCCTACGGTACCAAACACGTAAAGGAAAGCGGTAATGGCTGCTGCTAAGAAGATAGATTTGGGCATGTCACGTACATCTTTCATCTCTTTGGTCATTGTCGCGACCAATTCGAAACCCATTAGGTTAAAGACTAACGCAGGAAGAAATGCAACTCCGGTATCTAAACTTGGCATCATCGCCGCAATGGTAAATTCATTCGCAACACCATTTTTTGCCGCATAGATAAAACCACCAAAACCAAGAACCGAAATAACAGTAATTTTTAAAATAGCACCGATATTTGTTACCCAAACGCCAACATCCACGGATACATTACAAATCCAGATGGTTAACCAGGTCAGAACGATACAGATGGCAATTTGCGCCATTAGGGTGAGGTCTGGGAAAAACAGCTCTGCAAACATTCCTGCGAACATGATATAAACTGCTGGCATCCATAACCCTACGTTAATCCAGTAAAACCATGTTGTTCTTACTGCCCATTTATAACCAAAAGCTTGTTTTACCCAGTCATAAATTCCGCCATCACCAGGATAAGTTGTACCTAATTCAGATGTGATCAGGCCGTAAGGAATAACAAATATTACCAGTGTCACCAACCACCATCCGATAGAGCTAACACCAATTGAAGCCGATGCGGTTAATGTATCTACGACAATAACGGCACATAAGCTAAATAAGGCCAGACTACCGACCCCCATTTTCCCGCCAGAAGTTTTCGTTTCCATTTTATTCTCCGTGTTTATTCACACGAGTAAGTTATTTACTTGGTGAACTTTAATTACAATTAGACGGTGAAAATATAAATGCTTTAAATATGAATGTTTGTTATTAGAATCACTTATCGATGCTCATATAATAATAGGGTGCTAAGACGTGATAACGACCATAAATAACATGGGGTGAAATGGCATAAACAATAAAATTGATTCTGATCAAGTTTTATAAATACTTGAGTAAAGATACTGTAGTGAAATAAACAAAGGAAAATTCCTGGAATATGGTATCTGAGAGTGAATATTTCCTCAGATTTGTCACATTTCTGTCAAGAAAATATTTTATGTCTTCACAACGATTAATCGCCTGATACAATCGCTGGGCTAAGCATTTTTAAGTTACTGGGTATAACTGAATTGAGGCAGTTAATAATGAAAAAAGAGTCAACAGAGCAAAGGCTGGAAAGGATACATGAAGCGGCAATTAATCTTGCTTCTCAAAGAAACGTAAACTCTATTTCAATATACGATGTAGCAAAAGAAGCGGCCATTGCAGCATCCACAGTTTATCATCATTACCCGAACATTGAGTCACTTATATGTGAACTAATGAACGATGTATTTTCTGATTTTATTCAAGTGCTTGATAACGCAGTGGTTCCAGAGAGTGTGAATCATTGGAGCGATATAAATCGAATGATAGAGCAGGGGTTTGTTGACTACTATATGTCGACTCCCCTCGCGCAGCATACGTTATTGGGTCAGCATACATACGCTACTGTCCGTCATGCGGATGCTCAGAATGATTTGTTGTTGGGACAAAAGGTGGAGGCGATATATCGCCAATTTTATAAGTTGCCTGAATTACCTACGGACGTGAACATATTTGCTATTGCTTTACAGGTTGCTGATAAAGTGTACTCGATGAATTATAGAGAAAATGGTGACATTGCACCTGAAATGGCGCGTGAAGCGATTGTATTGACTGAAGCTTATTTAGGATCTTATTTACCTAAGTATATGCCTAAAATTGACTGATAGAAATTTCTTATGAAAAGGCACTTGAATGTTCAAGTGCCTTTTTTTTGTATTGATTAAAATTGAATATCGAAAAACGCTCTAATAAGAAAATATAGATTGTGATTCAGGTCATGTAAAAAAATCAACTATAGATGAACACATCGATTAGTGATTCTGGTTTTAGAAAATTAAGTTTTATTTTTAGATACTACTTTCATCGAGAGTAGTTAGTTTAATTGTTTAAATGTAACTCGTTATTTTTCACTAAATAGAGTCAAGCTGCTTATTAAGTAATGACTTTCCAAAATGATGTATAAAAGGAATAGAGAATATGAAACTTCCATCTTCAAGTGCAACTGAACTCAATAAAACAGAATTAGAACACATGGTTTCGATGAAAGACTTCTCAGTAAATGAGATGGATAATATGATGGAACTGATGAGTTATCTGAAACAAGCAAGAAAAGATAATGCCGTCCCTCAGTTATTCAAAGGTAAATCAGTTGGTATGATATTTGAGGCAGGCTCAACTCGTACCCGTGTCTCTTTTGAAGTGGCAGCAACTCTATTAGGTGGTCATGCACTGTTTCTATCCCCTAAAGATATTCACCTAGGCGGCAAAGAATCTATAGATGATACTTCACGCGTATTATCTCGTATGTGTGACGTTATTATGGCAAGAACAAACAGCCCCGAAACACTGGATGGGTTGTTGGAAATGTCGACTGTTCCAGTTATTAACGGTTTGGACACTCGTTTCCATCCGACACAAATGCTTGCTGATTTGTACACTATCAAAGAACACATTACCGATGGTCGTACACTTTCAGATATGACGCTAGCATTTATGGGCGATGCAACTGATGTATGCCGCTCGCTAATGTTAACTTGCGCTAAATATGGCATGGGCTTTAAACAAATTGGCCCTAAAAAATACCAAATGGAACAAGAGTGGGTCGATCTAGCTGAGTCTTTCTGTAAAGAATCTGGTGGTCATATTGAAATTACGGATGATGTTGAAAGCATCCGTGAATGTGATGTTGTTTACGGTGACAGCTTCTACTGGGTTACTCAAATGGATGAGAAAGAGGAGCGATTGGCTGCATTTATGCCTGACTATGTGATTACTGAAGAGCTTATGGCAAAAGCGAGACCAGGGGCTATGTTATTACACTGTTTACCAGCTAACGATAAAGAAGAAGTGACCCGAGGTGCGCTGGAGAGTGAATACTCTGTAGCATTTGATGAAGCAGAAAACCGATTAACGGCACAAATGGCAATATTGGTTTACTTTACTCACAAATCATTTAAAGCGCCGTCAGCTGAGAAGGTCGCAGAACATAAAGAAAAAATTGAGGGATTCTTAGCTACGCTTTAATTATTAAATGACACGATATTTTTACATAATATGATAGTAAAAGGGCCTGATTTTATCAGGTCCTTTTTTTTCAGAGTTATCTACGAACCGGAGGCTGATATTGAAGCGAGGCATCATGTCGTAAAAAAACATTGCTAGCGATAATGCTACCGACACAAATAAAACCTAATGCTATCCATGTCCTATCATCGGGGAGCTCTCCAAATATTGGGATAGCCAATACGGTGGCAATCACTGGCGTAGCGGAACCAAAGGCCGCAGAACGTTCAGCACCCAATTTATTGATGGCATATAAGTATGTGAATGACGCTAATAGCCCTGCGCCAACCCCTTGCAATAACAAATGCCCGGATATTTCCCGCCAAGGAAGCTGATCGATACGTAGGGTAAACAAATAACTGTCTAATGACTGTGTTGCAATGAGCAACAACAAGCTAATTGAAGAGACCAATGAGATAAACCCCGCACTGACTAATGCGTGCAAATTGGCAACCCGCGCACTGACAGTAAAAACAGCCCACATCATGCTGCCGGTTAAAAATAGCATATGCCCGAAAAATTGGCTGTTATCGTAATCGGATAAGCTGCTGGTAAGAAACAGCGTGATACCAATGCAAACAAAGAGTAAACCTAATTTCCTGTGCATACTAAGTGGTTGTTTAAAAAATAGTACCGCGATGGCAGAAACAAACAGTGGTAGTGTTCCGGGAACCAGAGCGCTGCCGTCTGCAATTGGAACATATTGCATTGCTGTTCCAGCAACGAGTAGATAAGGAAGCCCGCATCCGATGAACATTCCTATCAGGTAACGTATCGGTGTTCGTTTAATATCATTACGGGCTTTGATGACCAGCGGCAACAAAACCAATGCGGGTAGTATAAAGCGCATTAGCGCAATATCTGCAGGTGTTAGTGTGGAATTAGCACCACCTTTAAGGGACAGGAAAAAACCGGACCATAAAAACAGAGTGGTAATTATCGATATATAACCGTAAATCATGAATAGTTATCATTGTTATTTTCGTTGATCTTATTATGCACCATACACAAAGGTGAATTTTGGCGATTGTCGCCATTAAGCTCGTACTTATTGGTGGAATTAATTAAAATAGTGCGCTTGTTAGCTAGAAATGACCAATTTCTTGTGTTTCAATGTGGTTGTAGTTTGTGCAAGTAATTCGTGGCTATGTAAATGGAAGAGATAAGAATGGATAAATTTGACCGACATCTATTGTCGCTATTACAAAAAGACGGTCGTCTGACAACGGTAGAACTTGCAGAGCGGGTTGGATTGTCGGCGTCTCCTTGCGCCAGACGCCTGAAAAAACTGGAAGACCAGGGGGTTATTGAGGGTTATTGTGCCTCTCTCAACCGGAAAAAAATTGGCATTGCTATGACGGTGTTTGTAGAGGTAAGTTTAAGTAACCATCAGGCGGCGTCTATTGATGATTTTGAATCTGCAATATCTGACATGGATGAAATAGTGAGCTGTCACGTGGTGTCGGGTGCGTACGATTATTTATTAGAAGTGATCAGTAAAGATCTCAATGACTATGAAGATTTTACGCGAAAACTGCAATGCCTGAACAATGTGAAAGACATTCATACTCATCTGGCCATGCGACAGGTAAAGGGAAATTCACCACTACCCATATTAGTGTGAAAAGTGTTTAGGTAGTAATGGGCAATAGGCAATAGGCGACAGGCTAAAGTGATCATATCACCATAACCCATAACCCATAACCCATAACCCATAACCCATAACCCATAACCCATAACCTGTAGCCCAAAACCTATTACTTACGCATAGTTTGCATCAAGCAGTTCACTTGTTTCTACTTTGCTTACTTCAGCACGCTGTTCCAGCCATTGAGCGACAAGCGCTATTTCTTCTTCAGTCACTGAACGATAGCGTTCTGTGGAGCAGAGGAAGCCTTCAAAAAGCTCTAGACCGCCGCCGCCAAAACATAAGTTGATGCTATCGATGTAATCAATAAACTCGTCTACAAACGTATCATACTGGTCAAAATCTTTGATCGTAGTCGTACAGCTTACTTCAAAGCCAAGAATGGCAAACTCACCCAAATAGAGTTTCTTGAGGATGCGGCGTTTTTTGTTGTCGAGTTTTGTTAAGTTCATAATGTGTTCTCTCTCAGTTTGAATGGTGCTTTATACACGTATTTTCAGAAATTGCAGCGTTTTTGTTTATGTGCCTGTGGATATTGATGTTTAATCGTAGGTTTAAAAGGCACTTTAGGCTATGAGACAGGAAAGATATGATGTTATATTGGATGAGCAGTTTAGTAAAAGAAAGTAGGAACTAAAAATGGCATCAGATTTTTATGGCACGAGTGCAGCGTATGCTCGTAAAGAAAGTGGCTACAGAGAGAAAGCACTTAAAATTTATCCGTGGATTTGCGGTAATTGTGCACGTGAATTTGTGTATTCAAATTTACGAGAACTGACAGTTCATCACAAAGATCATGACCACACCAATAATCCAGAAGATGGCAGTAATTGGGAAATGTTGTGTCTGTACTGCCATGATCATGAGCATTCAAAATACACAGACCATGACCAGTACGGTACTGAAATTGTACCCGGTCAAGATGAGCACGAAAGTGCTAAGCACAATCCATTTGCTGATCTTGCTAAAATGATGAAGAAATAAACTCACATTGCATAGATGGAGCCAAGATACCGTTTATGCTGTGTCAATAAAGCTATTTAATGAATAGCTTTTTCTTCTTCTTCTGCTGATACATATTATGGTCGGCTTCTTCTAGTAACTGTTCGAATGGCAGTGGGCTGTAACAGTCTATAATACTGGTACCGCAACTTACTGAACTACTTTCTAGCTGGATATTCCCACTAACTTCATTGGCGTAATGTTGCTCTAACCTGTGGGCTAACGCGGTAAGTTCTAACCTTGATCCTAATAGAGAGATAACAATAAACTCATCCCCTCCAATGCGAGCGATAATATCGCTTTCGCGTAACTTTTCTCTGAGTATATGTGCAAGAACATTGATGCAATGGTCACCCGCTTTGTGACCAAACTTGTCGTTGATTGTTTTAAGGTTATCAATATCCAGATAGATTACGCCGATAGAGCTTTGATATCGTTTGGCATCCTTTAATTTTTGTTTGCCCAAAATTGTTAAGCCTCGACGGTTATATAACCCTGTCATTTCGTCGGTTAATGCGAGGTTTTGTAATGTCTGATGGTCCTGAGATGTTTTTAAATCGGCCATGAGAAGCCGGGCTAGTTGAGCGAGTACTTTTTTTAGCGTACTGGAGTATTGGGTAGATTTTATATCTATCACGCAAATAGTGCCAAAGTGTGTACCATCTGGCCAATAAATTGGGTGTCCATGATAAGACCTTATAGAACCAATGGCGACGCAAGGGGCATCACACCAAAACTTATCTTTGGGAGCATTACCCACGTATAGGTCTGAATCAGACTCCATAACATGACGGCAAAATCCATGTTCCTTCAGTGGCCATGATTGGCCTGTGTGAAGGATATTATCGTCATTTTGGCTGGTAGTGATGACGTTAAATTCGCTCTGATGCAGTTGCACAATGGCACCACTAGAAGCGCCAAATAACTCAACTAATAAATTGACTGTCTCCTGCCATTTGTTCAGGTCAACGACGTTCTGCTCCGAATAAGACAAAAGTTCATGGGATTCTTTCATACAGCACTCCACTGACTATTCATTTGAGTATAGACCGAGATCGACAAGTTAAAGTGTGGAAATCTTATGGGATAACAAATCGTTGTAACGATTCCGTTGAATTTCCTCTGACGCGCAATTAGCGATGAATTAGCTGATTAAGATTAATGGCGAAAAATCGTGTCGCTAGCTATTCTTTAGTCTTAAGGTTTACCAAATTTATCTTTATTTCAGGCGGTATTTTTATGACGGCTCACGTTAATGTTTTTTATCATCCGAATACATCAACGCTAAGTTATATCGTATTTGATCAAGCAGGCGGTCATGCTGTTGTGATTGATAGTGTGTTGGATTTTGCAGTGAATTCGGGAAAAGTTGAAACCGATTTTGCCGACCGGTTGGTGACCTTTATTACAGAAAATGACCTGACAGTCGACTGGATATTAGAAACTCATGCTCATGCGGATCATTTATCCGCCGCAAGTTACCTGAAAATTAAGTTGGGCGGAAAAATTGCGGTAGGAAAAAGGATTACAGAGGTACAAAAAGCCTTTAAAGACGTGCTGGTTATGTCTGACGATGAACTGAGGGAAGGGAAAGATGGATTTGATCATTTATTTGAAGACAATGAATGCTTTTCTTTTGGTTCGTTAACGGGAGATGTCATTGCTACTCCTGGACATACGTGTGATAGCGTTACTTATCTTATTCATGGCAATGCATTTGTCGGAGATACGCTGTTTATGCCGGATTTCGGCTCGGGCCGATGTGATTTTCCGGGGGGTGATCCGGGGGTACTTTACGACAGTATAATGCGATTATATAACTTGCCTGATGAAACGAAGATCTGGATCTGTCATGACTATCAACCTGGTGGAAGAGAGCTGGCATTTTTAACCTCTGTCGGTGAAAGTAAAGCTGAAAATGTCCATCTTAACCAAGGCATAGCTAAAGACGATTTCGTTAAGCTTCGACGTAGCAGAGATATCCATTTGGATGTACCTAAACTGCTTTATCCATCGGTTCAGGTCAATATTCGGGCAGGGCAACTTCCTGAGCGTTTCTTTAAAATCCCAGTGCGATAGCTTAAGCCCATTTTTCAAAAGTGGACTTAAGCATCATTTATTTTTTGTTTAATTCTGTCTAGGCGATTATTTTAGGCTGAAGTTATTTAAGAGAATAGTGTGAAAGTTGCCTCTCTACTTTCTTTCCCACTTTGCCAATAAGTTCATTGACTAGCTCTAGATGTGATAATGCATGAGTGTGGCTCAAGGTCTCATAATAAGAGGAGCGGTTCCCATGGACAATGTATTCGTCATGCTCTGTTGCCTTTACTACAATCACGTCGCCACCTTCAAATTCTATTCGAGTAAATTCTCTAGTCATAATATTGTCCTTTTAGATTGATAAACAGTCCGATTGCTTATTGGATGAAAATGGCCGTGGGAGTTAATATTGAATGAAACCGATGAAATGCATTGGAATGAGTTCTCTATTTATTATATTAATACAAACCAATAGCAGCTCAAACTACCCCTTTAGTATTAGATTAGTGTTGTTTTTCCATATGTGCAAAAACTAATTGTCTGGTTAGTCCAGTAAAAATGTATTTGATTTCCTGAGTGATTTAGGTGTGCTTGGCCAGAAACGGCGAAACCCCAGATGTTGGTAGCATCTGGGGTTTCTAATTTTTAGATTTTTGGATGGTAAGTCCAATTATCTTATATGCAAAAGGTTGGATTTAATCCAACTAATTCCTTGGTAGGGAATTAGATGCGGATGAAGTCCATGTGCTCAACTTTTGGCTTGAACGCGTGACGTTGAACGTCTTGTGGCTTAACCTTAACTTCTGCGCCGTCGATCACAAGAGTGATGCCTTCGTAGAATTCTGGCTTGTCCATTTGGTTGATTAGATCTGAGTGAACTAATTCAATAGACATTGGTGCTGCTTCACCACCATAAATGATTGCTGGGAATTTACCAGCGTGACGTAGGCGGCGGCTCGCACCCTTACCTAGTTCAGTACGTACTACTGCTTCGAATTTCATAGATTTACTCTCAATTAGTAAAAAATTAGTTTGATTGTCTGCATAGCGACCTTGCTGACAATGCTAAACGCTTAATGATAACGGGTTGTTACCTTTAAACGAGCGCGGATACTACCATTCTCTGTATTCAAGAGCAATAGAATGCAGTGTTTTTGACACAAAAATTAGTGAGGAAAGATGAACGGAATATTAACGATGTTATCAGCTTAGGTTAAGCCAGTAACTCGTATTCTAGCTTCACAAATTAAGCAGAATATGAGTGTTATGATGAAGCCGTTAAGTATCGTAGTTATTACGTTAAATGAAGAAAAGAACATTGGTCGTTTGTTGGAAGATTTGAGTCAGCAAACACATCAGAACTTTGAAGTGATATTAGTTGATTCGAACAGTGAAGATAACACCATAGCGGTAGCGAAGGAGTACGAAGCGGATCTGCCTCAGCTTATTATCCATAAAATGATGAAACGTGGAGCGAGCTTAGGTCGAAATCAAGGCGCATTAATCGCCAATCACCAAAGATTGTTATTTTTAGATGCGGATGTAAGGCTGGATGAGGATTTTCTTGCTAAAGCCATGACGAACCTCGACAAGTCAGGCCTTGAAGTGGCTGGAGTGTATATGAATGGCAAAGATTTACCCTTGCTGCATAAGCTGGGATATGGATTATTCAACGTAGGCTTTTTCATTACCCAATTTGTATTTCCCACAGCGGTTGGAGCGTGTATTTTTTCGTCTAAGCGCATTCATAAAGCCATTGGCGGTTTTGATGAGTCTATTCACCTGTGTGAAGATTGTGACTATGTAAAACGCGCCAGCAAAACATGGCGTTTCCGGTTCTTACCGATGAGTTTCCGCTTTGACCCACGACGGTTAAATCAAGATGGAATCTTTAAAACAGGCTTTGTTTACCTGAGAGCAAACGCGCACCGTATCTTTGTGGGTGAGCTGCGAGATAACCAAATTGAGTATAAGTTTGGTCATTATACTCAATAGATAGTAAACGGTATTGCAGGGCCTTACTTAAAGGCCCTTTTTTTAGGTGTAAAAACGAGGTTACAAAGTGCTTTCTTTTACTAAATAGGGGCCTTGAACCTCGGTATTGTAGCGGTTGAGCTGGTCAAATCTATCACCATAATTCCTATAAGAAGTAGACGGCGCTAGTAGGCGTATAGAGCCATCTTTCATTGTGACGGCAAAATAATTAGTTTTATCATCTGAAGGCTGTCCTCCTAAAGGAATGATGTCTTTTACTATATGGGGATCAAAGTCTATTTTGCCAGTGATTTCATTGCCATTGTCATCGCGAGAATACTTTTCAATAAAGTTTAGCTCACCGTTCACATCATAGTAATTTAGCCCCCACGTTTCTATTGTGCCATCAAGATTAAGCGCAGCAAATGAGGCTGTATTGGCGACCACTTTTTTAACTTGGTGCAAATGCTCGACGACTTGAATTTCTTCTCCTGAGTTGTTTATTGCTGTAAAATAGCTTCCTTTTGAAGCAGTATCGCTACGACTAGAGGTCTTTCTAATGAGTTTAACTCTGCCATCATCGAGCAGTGCTATTGGTGTTAAACCACCATTCCCGCCCATGACGACATGCTTTACTCCAGTTAGGGTATCTGCAACCTCATTTGTGAAGATACCGCCATCTCCCCATCCCTTCACTGTGCCATTTTTCATTAGAGCGACAAAGATACCACTCAGGCTGCCACTTCTGTTGTAACTGCCTCCATACATCTTTTGAGAACCAAAGATGGTTTTTACGTTAGTCAGGTTTTGTGCAACCTGAACATAATTACCTCTATCTTCATCATATATTGTTCCATCACCGCCGGTTTGAAAATCCCCCCATACTTCAACGGAATCGTCTTCAAGTAAAGCGACAAAGGCTGCTACATTAGAGTAGATCTCTTTAACGTTAGTAAGCGATTCTACGACCTGAATATAGCGGCCATTATCATGATCGAGACGACAACCATCTGAACCATCAGAATTAGAGTATGCGCCTCCCCACGGTTGTATAGAGCCATCATCAAGTAAAGCAGCAAAGGCAAAGTGATTAGAGTAGATTTTTTTGACTCCAGTTAGATCATCAGTAATCTTTATTGGGTCACCACTGTAGTTGTCACAACTTTGGTATTGCCCTGAACCTCCACCCATCACGTTGCTTCCCCACGGCTCAACCGATCCATCTTCAAGTAGGGCGGCAAAGCTCATGTTGCTGGAATAAACTGTTTTTACATTCGTTAGGGCATCGGTAATGTTTATGTCTCGGTGATTACTGTCTCTGCCCATGCCATTTCCCCCTGAATCCTTTTGCCCCCATGTTTTTATGGTTCCATCTTCAAGCAGTGCGACCCATGCCCCCGGAGTGCCGCAACAACCTAAGTTACTAAATACTTCTTTGACACCAGTTAGTTTTTCTGGAATTTGCACATAGTCTCGGTTTCCCCCGATGGCCTCGCCCCATACTTTAATGGTTCCGTCTTTAAGCAAAGCCGTTGCATTGTACCTAGTCGCGTATACATCTTTCACATCGGTTAATTGATCTGCAACCTGAATATATTTAACATTATCGCGATCCTCGCGATCATAATATCCACCATGCTCCGTATGATCATCACTTGTAGGCCACGTCACCACCGTGCCTTTTTGAGTCAGTGCCGCGCCGATCATGCTAGTACTGGGTGGTGTATCAGAACTTGGAACGACCACATACTTTAACCCTTGCGGCGGAGCAACAACCATCGACTGTGAGGGGGATCCAATTACACTCGCTTCTACACGCAGTGAATGACTTAGCATGTCGGGAGTAATGGTGAACTTAGTAGATGACGAAACCGTGTAGCTGCCTTGTTTGTCGGTGGCTGGGTAATCCACATTATGATTGAGCGTTAATGTCTTTTTTAATCGTTCATCATCGGTAAACTCACCGTCGTCGTTGTTGTCTACCCACAATGTATAATTGATATCTTCTTTATCGCAGAATTCACACACAGAAGAGATAGTGGCTGTTTCATTGTTTTTATGCAGCCCGTTAAAGTCCAGAGCAATAAGTTTTGGCTGATAGCCAAGGCCGAAGATACCTTCACTGTCACTACCGTTACAACCAAATAATGGTAGTGCTATCATTGCATATATAGAAAATTTAAATTTGTTCATGGTTATACTCATAGCCATTACTCCGCAGTATTTGGGGTTGAAGTAGTCGTTAATTCCATTGGCGGGATGATGATCTCAACTCGTCGGTTGGCGGCTCTCCCTTCGGCAGTATCGTTGGTTGAAATCGGCATGGTTTCTCCTTTGCCGACGACATTGATTCGAGAGGCAGAAAGCCCCAGTTCGGCAAGATAATTAGCCACTGCTTGCGCGCGCTGCTCTGATAAATGTTGATTGTATTGGCTAGAACCAGTGGAGTCGGTATGGCCTACGCTGTCGATTTTTACGTTGGGGTTATTGGCCAGCAGGGTTATTATTTTTGACAGAAACGGCTTTGCGGAGCTTTTTAGCTGGCTGCTGTCAAAGTCAAATAAAGAGGTAAATATCTGCTCTGAGAGAATGATTTTTTGTGGCTTTGTCCGTTTGATTTTCTGAGGAGGGGTAATATCGGTAAGCTCATTGAAAATAATTGAAACGGGTTTTTGGAGGGCCGGTTGCTCGACTGAAGTGTTACTACTAAAGCGATAGTCAATGCTGACGATAACAGCGTGATTATCATAATAATCAGTAGTAGAGCCTCCAAGTTTGTGAATATATTGGTAACCCGCATTGAGTTTTATTTGTGGGGTTATTTTGTAACCGATGCCTAGCTCTGCGGTAGGAGAGAATCCTTGTTCATGAAGTGTAGAGCGCAACTTTGGGACGGTTTTATCAATATCCCAATAAACGATACCTAAACGGGTGTATAAATAGCTGTTTTGCGTTAAGCCGTAGTCATAACGAATCGCGGTTTCCCATAGCGATGTGTTCACTTTTACACCGTCAACGGATTCCAACTCAGAATGGTATTGGTAGCCGATATCCCACGCCCATTGGTCATTGAACTGAAATCCGCCATATAGACCGGATATCGTGTTATTTGGATCGCTTGGTGAATAGCTACCATCATCGGCAATGCCTATGCCTGCTTTAATTCCCACATAATACGGGGAAGGGGATAATGGACTTTCATTACTATTCTGCTCTGCTAATGCGGATAATGGAAATAGAAGATAAATCCATAAGATTAGATTATATGAAGTTTTTGTCATCGGTTATTTATGCTTTTTGTTTGAAGTAAGAGAAAATGCGTATATCGTTTGCGATAATGTAAATGAATCGATGAGTTTAAAATATGGCATATTACATGCGTTAATTTAAATTAATGCTAATTAATTAAATGTTATTAAATGATGGAAGTTGTTTTGATGCAACTGTAATGTTTTCAATGTATTTAATAAGTAAGTGCTGGGCTTGTTTATTAAATAAGGGAGGTTATTACCTTTATCTTTACAAAGTGCTTTCTTTTACTAAATAGGATGTTTGTATTTTTTTATTATAATTGTTGAGTTGTCCAAACTCTTTGTCTCGTTGCAAAGTGGAGAATTTAGTTTGGGACAGAATATGTATAGAGCCATCTTTCATTATTATCGCAAAAGAGTTACCCACAGGTACGATATCTTTGCTAAGGCTGATATCGACATCATCACTGTCTGCAAATTGAAGTCGGCCGTTTGCATCATAAAAGTTGTTATTTTGATACGGTGACCAAACGTTAATGTCACCTGTTTCGCTAAGGATTGCGAATGCAGTTGAATTGGCAACGATTTTCTTTACATTATGTAAATTTTCAATTTTTTGGCTGGGAGTGGACGGTATTAAATTATAGGGCTGGTTTTCTCCACCCCATGTTTTTATGGTTCCGTTTTCCAGCAAAGCCACAATGAGTGTTGGTTTTTTTTCGCCACCAAAGATAATCTCTTTTACGTTAGTGAGTGCATTCATAATAGGTACAGAGTTACCATTGTGATCCCGAAAAGAGCCATCGGTTTGCTTTGTATTATTGCCGCCCCAGTATTTGACGCTACCATCTTTTAGTAAGGTAACAAAAACGTCACCGCCAGATACGGTGCCGTTACCCTCGTAACCATGCGTACTATAAATTTTGTTTACTTGTGATTTATTTAAGAACGAAGTTACAGAACTAAATTCATGATAATCGTCTTTCTGGTAGCCCCCATCACCTCCTGTATTGCTGCTTCCCCATGTTTTATAGGAGCCATCTTTAAGTTGTGCTGTGAAAGAGCCGCCGTTGGTGTATATGTTTTCCACTAACCCTGTTAGTTGGTTAGTAACCTGAACTAGGTTTTTTGTATGGGGATCAGTATAAGTCCCATCTCCCCCATGGAAACTGTCTCCCCACGTTTTTATTGAACCGTCATTTAGTAAAGCGGCAAAAGCATAGTTGTTTGAGTAAATCTCTTTGACTCCGTTTAGTGTGTCTGCAACTTGAACATTTTGACCGATTGATGAGTCGTAATATGACCCATCTCCACCTCTAAATTTATCTCCCCATGTTTTGACCGTGCCGTCGTGACTTAGCGCGGCAAACGCACTATAGTTCCGATAAATTTTTTTAACATCACTAAGATTGTCAGCAATTTGAATATACTTTTTTGTTGCGATGTCATAGCGGGTACCGTCTCCACCGTGCCGACTCACTCCCCAAGTTTTGACGCTGCCGTCTTCAAGTAAAGCAGCAAAGGCACCACCGGGCCCGACGGTGCTTACGATTTCTTTCACGTCAGTAAGCATGTTGACACTATGGATAGAGTGCTCATAGCTGTTGTCTTCATCATGGTATTCTTTCCCCCACGCTTTAACGGTTCCATCATGGAGCAGAGCTGAAAATGCATTTCCGCTGCTGTATACGTTTTGTACATGGGTTAAATGTTTAGCAATTTGGATGTGTTTTTTTTGTTTAACATCATAGTAGCTACCAGAATTGCTATCTTCTCCATGCCCCCAAGTTACTACGGTTCCTTGCTGCGTTAATGCTGCAAATTCTGTGATGGCGGAGGATAGCGGCTGTGGGACGATGTTTTTTAAGCCTTGTGGGGGGCTGATGGTCAGTGACTGAGTATGTGCTCCGTTACTACTTACTTCTATACGTATTAAGTGGCCAAGCATTTGTGGGGTTATGGTTAAGTTCGTTGATGATGAAATGATATTACTGTTTTTTTTATCATGATCTTGGTTTTGGGCAATATAGTTAGTAACGAGTTTGTCGTTGAGTAACTCTTGTTGTGTGAAAATATGGTCATCGTTGCTATCTATCCATAGTTGATAGCTAATATCTTCTGCATCGCAATGGTTACATTCTGAAGTAATAGTGATGGTTTGTCCGTTTTTGTGCTGTCCATAAAAATCAAGGGAAGTGAATTTAGCATGAATAGCATGACCAAATATGTTGCCGATAACACTACTATTGTTATATCCAAAGAATGCGAGTGCTATTACAAAGAGAATAGGTAATTTATTATGAATCATGGTGTTACCTTTTGGTTCTGCTAAAATTGTAAATAGTGATTAAATTTAAAATGGGCATGGTTTAAAATCGAAAGTATGGGAGGTTCATAATGTATGCAATTCTGTATGTTAAGGGAATAGGAGGTAGCCCTTATTAATGAATAATAATATTCTTTAATAAGGGCAGTTTAATTATTGATAATAAAAATTGAAACGATTCTATGGTAATAATAAAATCGTTTAATGAATAAGCGGAAATTATTCTGGTTTAATAATTAACATGGTAGGGTCAATATTACTTTAAGGCCGCCTAATTGAGCTTTTTCTAGCTGTATGGAACCTTGATAGCTGAGCACGATGTCATGCACAATGTTCAGGCCTAATCCGCTGCCTTTTACGGTTTCATCTAATCTGGCACCTCTTTGGAGAACAGCTTGATATTCGTTATCCTTAATACCCTTACCATCATCTTCAATGATCAGATTAACCCGATTATCCGAGTAGGGTTGAGAATAGACACGAATGGTTGATTTTGCCCATTTATAACCATTTTCTAATATATTGCCGAGCATTTCGTCTAAATCGGTGGTTTCGACATTTACCTGTAGCTCGTCATCCAGTTCATTGATAAGAAGAATATCTTGTTGTGCGTACACTTTATCAAAAGCAATATTCATTGCTTCTACTCTTTCTGAAGGGCTCGATTTAACCGAAAGAATGGCTGAAGAACCGGCTATACGAGCTCGTCCAAGGTGATAATCGATGTATTTCTGAATATCATCGATGGGGGCGGTCAAAGCGGTTCGTTCTGCATTAGGGTATTGATTTATCTGGTTTTTGAGTACCGTCAGCGGTGTTTTCAGCGCGTGAGCCATATTGCCGGTGTGGTTGCGGGCACGCTGTAATAATTCCTGATAGTGGAAAAGAAGATCATTTAAACTGTCCGCCAGAGGGGATAACTCTTGTGGGTAATTCCCTTCGAGTTTGGATATATTGCCAGACTTAAGTTCAATTAACTCCTGTTGCATTTTGGTTACTGGTTTTAATGACCAGCCAACTTGAATTACACTTAAAACCAAAACGCCAATGAATAAGCAGACCAATATAAACCATAACACGCCGATTAATGTAGCCAGACTATCTTCCAGAGAGTCATCATCCATGGCGACGGTGATTTTGACTTTGCCTAAACCTGCAAGCCTGAATTTCTCGGATACCTTAATGAGTTCGCCTAAATTAGCGTTATGTTTATCTGTTAACTGGTGATGCGCCAAAGAAGGGGACCTGATGAGATTTTTTTCCAGTTCTATTTGCCAGAATCTGTCTTGTTTTTTCTCGTAAAGTTTGGCGTTTGATATTTGTATACTTTCGGTATCCGGGCTGGTGCCGTTTTCCAGTTGTGTATACAGTTCGTTTAATGTGAATTTGAGCTCTGATTGTGCATTTTTTTCCAGTTGGTAATGCAGTAAGCCCGGAATAATAGTGCCAGCCGCTGCAATCATTAAGCTGACCCATAAGCCAGTTACGAGTAATAAGCGATTTCTCACACTAAGGTGAGAGAACCGGTGAGTTATCCTGTCGCGCGCGGAAGATAAATTAATCTGCATTGAGTTTGTATCCCAGGCCTCGAACGGTTTTGATTTTGTCTGCCCCTAGTTTTTTGCGAAGCCTCCCGATGAAAACCTCAATGGTATTTGAGTCTCTGTCGAAATCTTGTTTATAGATATGTTCAACCAACTCTGTCCGGGATATGACTTTGTCGCTGTTTCTGATGAAATAAGAAAGTACCTTGTATTCAAGTGCGGTTAGGGTAAGTGGCGTGCCGTTGAGCGATATTTTGGAAGAGACGGTATCTAGCGCGAGCGAGTCTGCTTTAATGATGGGCGAAGCAGTGCCAGATTGACGACGAATTTGAACTTGCAATCGTGCAATGAGCTCTGGCATTTCGAAAGGTTTGGTTAAATAATCATCTGCGCCTTCATTTAGCCCTTCAATGCGTTGAGTTAATGTGTCTCTAGCGCTGAGGATGATTACTGGGACTCGGATCCCCTCATCTCTAATGCCCTTTAAAACAGCAATGCCGTTTAACTTGGGCAGGCCTAAATCGAGTACGATAGCATCCCAGGATTCGGAAGTCGCTCTATACAAAGCATCTATACCATCAATCGCATTTTCTGCTGTCCAGCCTTCTGATTCTAGGGCTGTGCTGAGTTGTTTCGCCAGTGCGATGTCGTCTTCCACTATAAGTACTTTCATTTTATTTGGTATTCCGAGTGTAGTAATGATTCGATCGTTAAGGATACTATACAGATTATGAACAAAACCTGAATGAGTGACCAAATTTCGATTGAAACGGGTTTATACCTGAGTATATTTTTTATTGGGTTAATTCATCCTCAAAGATCTTGTCTCTGAGTTTCCAAAATCGTCCTACCTTTCTGGCAATGATAAATTGGGGTAAGCGAAAACGGTGTTGATTATTAACAACTTTGGTTGGTGAACTTTCGTCAAATGGACGGTGACGATCAGCAAGGTGAGGACGAACGAATTGTTTGTAAAATGCACTCTTTTGACCTTTACTGTTTAACGACCAGAATTCATGAACCTGCGCTTGTTCATCGCCTATATAGGTGACTTTTAACTGGTTCTTGCCTGATTTATCTTTGTGAGTGGAGAGCTTCATATCCCGGCATTCAAATACTAGAGCATCCTTTAGGTTGAGGGCTTCGCGTAATTTTTTATCCGGGTCTACTAAGGTTGCATCGCATTCGTGGCAAATTCTGGCGGCGATATCATTGTCTGCTCCACAGTCATGGCAGTATTTCGCCCGAAACCGATAGCCGCAGTGTTCTCGCGTTCCATCCTCTTCTTCAAAGTAGCCCTGACAACGCCGGCCGTAATGCTCAATAAGAAAACCGTTATTATCTAATTTTCCCCAAAAATTGTTGTTAAAGCCACATGCAGGACAAGGGATGGTGACAATGTCACTTTCTGAGTCCGGTTTGGGATTACCGACTTCAGGCTGGTACAGGTCATAACTGTTTCCGGCGTAATCAAGCACCAGACATTCGTCTTTACCTTCAGAAAGGCGAAGCCCGCGCCCAACGATTTGCTGATAAAGGCTGATAGACTCGGTTGGTCGTAATATGGCGATAAGATCAACGTGCGGGGCGTCAAACCCCGTGGTTAAAACCGACACATTAACCAGATATTTGGTCTGCCGATTTTTGAACTGTTGAATGATTTTGTCACGTTCTGGGCCCGGAGTATCGCCAATCACGATAGAAGATTGTTCCGCAGGTAACAGGCTCAAAACCTCCTGAGCATGGCGAACCGTGGCTGCAAAAATCATGATGCCTTGCTTATCGCTACTGTGTTGCATGATTTGTTGCACGATTTGAGGTGTTGCACGCTTGGAACTTTCAATCACCATATCCAGCTCGGATTCTTTATAACGCCCCGTATTTGCAGGCTTCAGTTGAGAAAAGTCGTAGCTCAATACGGGCGCGTCTATCAGTTTAGCGGGTGTCAGAAAACCTTCGTCTAACAAATATCGAATTGGGAGTTCGAAAATACAATCTCTAAAAAACTTTGCTTCTTCACTGCGGACTTGTCCGCGAGTGTGATACTGATAAATCCACCCCATACCAAGCCGGTAGGGTGTAGCCGTCAAACCAAGAACTTTGATACCCGTATTAAGTTCAGTAAGGTGAGAAATGACTTTTTGATAGCTGCTTTTTTTATCTTCGGGAACGCGATGACATTCATCGATGACTAACAATGAAAATTGATTGGCAAACGCATCCAAATTTCGCACCACGGATTGAACAGAAGCGAAGACGACTTGTTGTTCGGTCTCTTTTCGGCCCAAACCAGCAGAAAATATGGAACCTTTTAGATCATAGCCTTCGTATTTGGCGTGGTTCTGTTCAACCAGTTCTTTAACATGGGCTAATATCAATACCCGTCCTTTGGCAAGGCGAGCAAGTTCCGCGATAACTAAACTTTTACCTGCACCCGTTGGAAGGACGATAACTGCAGGCGTAGAGTGCTTGCGAAAATAATGGACTACGGCTTTAACAGAATCAGATTGATATGGACGAAGTTTATACAAGCGAACCTCATAATAGGAAAAGTGTGAAATAGCTCAACTATTTTGTTCAATAGGCCTATAATACAGCACTAGAAAAAGAAGAGGTATTCATGCGGTTAGATAAATTTTTGTGTGACGCGTTAGGCGCGACTCGAAGAGAAGCGACGAAAATCATTAAAAGTGGTGATGTTACAGTAAATGACAAGGTACAGAAAAGTGGTGCCATTAAAGTGACAGACGACTGTACTGTGCAATGGCAGGGTAGAGAAATTGCAAAACAAGGTCCTCGTTACATAATGTTATTTAAGCCTGAGGGGTTTGTTTGTTCTCACGAGGATGGCTTTAACCACACCGCATTTACGTTACTAGATGAAGTGAAAATGGAAAAACTGCACTTTGCAGGTCGTTTGGATGTTGATACTACTGGGCTGGTATTGATTACCGATGACGGTAAATGGTCACATCGAATTACCTCACCTAAGCATAAGTGTCAAAAGACGTATCGAGTTTGGCTGGCAGATGCCGTGCAAGAAGATTACGTCGAGAAGTTTGAACAAGGCATTGAGCTGAGAAATGAACCAGAGCCAACATTGCCAGCGGTAATGGAAGTTATTGATGAACATCAGGTGTTGTTGACCATCACTGAAGGTAAGTATCATCAGGTTAAGCGCATGTTCGCTGCTTTAGGCAACAAAGTAGAGGCTCTGCATAGGGAGCGGATCGGTACGATCGAGCTGGACGAAGATCTCGAACCGGGTGAATATCGTTATTTGACCAACGAAGAAATTGACTCTATCTGCAAGTAAGTAATCGAAATTCTTTAATGCGCTGAATTTAAACTTAAATGATGCGCGTTTTAATCTAGATAAATAAACATAGAAATCCGCCATATTTCAAGTGGGTTGGAGTCTGTACATTTATAAGGTTAACCATTAATATGTTAATAAAGTTATTGCTTTATTAATTTTTCTGTTTTCATTTTCAAATTTGGGGGCGTATGACTCAGGGCCAGACAACACAGCTAAGTTTACTTATGTTTATCATATTAGGGGCGATAGGGGCATTAACGCCTTTAGCTATTGATATGTACTTGCCCGCAATGCCAAGCATTGCAAAAGAATTGGGTGTTGATGCGGGCGCAGTACAGATAACACTGACAACGTATACGGCTGGTTTCGCCATTGGACAGTTATTACATGGACCTCTTTCCGACAGCTTTGGCAGAAGGCCAATCCTTATTATAGGTATTGCGTTGTTTGCTGTAGGTTCAGTGGTTTGTGCTGTAACCACCGATATTGAGTCACTAAAGTATGTTCGCGCAGCTCAGGGTTTTTCTGGTGCTGCAGCGGCTGTCATTATTCAAGCTGTTGTGCGAGACATGTTTGATAAAGAAGATTTTGCCAGAACGATGTCTTTTATTACGCTGGTCATGATGGTCGCACCATTAATAGCACCAATGCTCGGTGGACACCTTGCCGAGTGGTTTGGCTGGCGATCTATATTTTGGGTATTAACCTTGGTTTCTGTGCTGGTTATTACCGCTGTATTATGGAAAATACCGGAAACATTAGCGCCGGAAAAAAGGCAACCTTTCAGGTTAAAAACCACAATGCAAAACTATCTGCGCCTGTGTACTAACCCTGTTGCAGTTGGTTTGATTTTTTCTGGTGCGTTTTCGTTTTCAGGTATGTTTGCATTTTTGACTGCAGGCTCATTTGTGTATATCGATATTTACGGTGTAGAGCCGTCTCATTTTGGTTATTTGTTCGGGTTAAATATCATTTGCCTGACTATTATGACCAGCGTTAATGGGCGTATCGTGAAGAAAATGGGTTCGAAGTGGATGCTGGCTTTTGGTATCAGCGTGCAGTTAATTGCCGGCATCGCGCTGTTTTTTGGTTGGTTAGCAGATATTGGTCTCTGGGGAATCGTTCCTTTTATTATGTTATATATTGGCATGATGTCGACCATAGGCAGCAATTCTATGGCATTGTTGCTAACTAATTATCCTAGCATGGCCGGAACGGCATCTTCGTTGGCAGGCACACTTCGATTTGGAACGGGATCCGTGGTTGGGGTCATTGTTGCTATGCTTCCGAGTGATTCTGCTTGGCCGATGATTCTTGTTATGACATTGTGTGCGGTATTCTCCGCTATTTTATATTGGTTTTTAGGTAGAAAAGTATAATGACCGCTTATTATATTGAAATTCAGAATGTAGTTAATACTGCGTTACACGAAATTAAGCAGCAGCATGACAGTGGAAAGCTGGCTAATGCTCCAGTAAGTAATACGCATTTTATGGTTCGTTGGGTAAGTAAGAGTATAAAAGCCCAACGCTTTCACCGCTCGGTGGTGGATGATCTAGTACGTTGGCAAAAAGCCGGGCGCAGCAAAGGAACAGAATCTGAATTGATGTTCACGTTTGAAAATATCTCCAAATTTTATTCTCATTTTTTACCGGTAGATCAAGAGCCTAAACCAGTACTTGATTCAGAGATTGATGCTTTTCTTGACTATATGGAAACGCAAAATTGGAGCATTTGTACTTCGTATGATTTAACAGAGAAAGTTCAGATTTTCAGTGAAGGTGAAAATTCTTTTGTAGTTTGTTCTAAACAATGTGACGACTGCTTTGAAGGAGGCTCTGAGTTAGTAAAACCGATGAGCTTCTATGTTCGTGGGAATCATGCTGAGTTTGTTCGAGAAGCAACAAAAGCAGGTTTCTTACTACATAAAATTACTAAGTATAAATCAAACGTGAAATACCACGGAGAGTATTTGGTTTTTCCTAAAAATATGGGTAACCAACTGGCAGAAATACCAATTGGTTTTAATGAAAATATGGCCCAAAGCTAAGCTTTTCGCTCTATCGCCTTAACCATACCTCGGAAAATAAATAGATGTGCGGGCATCATGGCAAACCAATAAAGCAAGCCTCTAAAGCCTGCGGGGTGCCACCATGCCCGAACATCCAATTCTCTATAATCACCGTGATCGGTGATAGTACATTCTAATCTACCCAGCCCAGGCGCTTTCATACCAAATAACAGTGATAAAAAGTGATTTTTTTCGCAACGGATGACTTTCCATGAGTCAATGTGGTCTCCAATTTTTAAATCGGGGCCTGCTGGGCTTCGTCTTTTTGGGATACCACCACCAAAAAAGAGATCTAACCATTCTCTGGTACGCCATAAACTATTGGCAAAAAAATACCCCTCTTTTTTACTGCCAATTTGTTTGATTATTTGCCAGAGCTCGTCGGCACTTTTGTTCGTTTTTATGCTGGAACCTGCATTTTTTGCATAGTAACCATGGCCGGGTTGCCAGCGCTTCAGAGCCGCCGGGTCGAAACCCCAAATGTTACTTCGTACAAATTGTCCCTCTGTTTTCACAGAGCTCATTACTGCATCACGGTAGCGGATAAGTTCTTGCGGGTATTTAATACGGATAGCTTGAGAATCAGCAATATAGTCGTGCTCTAACCCGGCGAGCAGTGCTCTCCCTATATTCGAAGGGACTGAGGTAACCATCCCTAGCCAGTAAGAGGCCATTCTGGGAGTGAGTAGTGATGTAGACCAAAGCCTGAGTGGGCGATTGATTGCTTCGCATATAATGCCAAATTGTTCACGGTAGCTAAGAATATCTGGCCCGCCCACTTCATAATATGTATGCGCATCCGGGTTTTCTTCTAATTGAGCGAGCAAGTAGTGATTAAGGTTAGCTAATGCAATAGGGTTTGCTTTTGAGTCGACCCATTTAGGCGCAATGATAATGGGTAAGTTATATGTGAAGTCTTTCATTATTTCGAATGCTGCAGAGCCGGGCCCAATAATAACGCCAGCTCTAAACTCAGTGACTGGAATATCGGCCTGTCTGATGATTTCTCCAGTTTTCTTTCGAGCCAATAAATGCTCGGAATTACCTGTTTGTGGCTGGATTGCGCTTAAATAAATAACATGCTTTACAGTGCTTTTTAGTAGTGCATTTTTGAAGTTAATAGCCAGAGAAAGTTCATATTCTAAGAAATCATGACCATGCGCCATTCCGTGTACTAGGAAAAACACCAACTCATGCCCTTCCACCACTTGCTGGGTTTTTTCGCGATCTTCGAGGTCTAAATAGGTAATGGTCAAATTGTCATGCAATGCTACTCTGGCTCTTAAGTGATCAATATGTCGGGATGCAGCGGTGACGTGGTGACCTTGCTTTAACAGTAAAGGGATAAGTTGAGAGCCGACATATCCGGATGCACCGAGCACTAAAATTTTTTTCATTGTGACCAATAATCCTTTTATGGTGATTGATGCTTATAGGGAGTATACTCTAGCTTCCTCAGATACTCGTTTTTGATTTGCCTTCATGGGTCGATTCAGTTCCCACCATTATGGTGTTTTATGACTTTAAACAGGTCTAAATCTCTATGTTCATTTACCTTAAATATGAAACGTTAAACCGAGCATCTTGAAGTTAGTAGGGTCTACAATATGACTCTAATTTTCGTTAAATCAATACGTTGTCTGTTATTTTCAGAGTTTACGCATCTTTTTCCATTTTGAGGTCTTCATGAATAACACGTTCGCACTTGTTTTGCAGCATACAAAAGGTGATTTTCTCCGTCGTCTTTTTGCTATTGCCATGCCAATTGCACTGCAGAATATTATGTTTTCCAGCCGCGGCTTGGTGGATGTTTTAATGCTGGGGCAATTGGGCGAGGCTGACATTGCTGCAGTAGGTGTCGCAAGTCGAGCTATGTTTGTAACGACAATCATGTTGGTCGGGGTTAACACCGGTGGTGCATTGCTGACGGCTCAATATTGGGGAGCAGGTAATAAGGATGGTGTTCGTGAAAGTACCGCATTAACCTGGATTATTGCCAATGCCTTTGCACTGCTAACCGTCATTTTATTTATGCTGTATCCCAGTGAAGTTATGGGATTGGCGACTGATTCCGCGGAAGTAAACCGTTTGGGAAGTGAATATATTGTTATCACGTCTCTCAGTATGTTTGCCGTTGCATGTGTTAGCAGTATGGCGGTGGGTTTACGCGCAATGCATAAACCCGGTGTGAGTACCTTCTTTAGTGGTATCGGTATTTTATCTAATGTCTTTTTAAATTGGGTTCTTATTTTCGGTCATTTAGGTATGCCAGCAATGGGTATAAAAGGTGCTGCCATTGCAACAGTGTTAAGCGGTGCTATAGAGATAGCGTGTCTGTATTGGTACTTGTACTCGAAAGATCATCTTTTGGCCTTTAGATTACCGGATATTCGAATCGCGTTGCATGCTGAAAAAGTGTCTCGATTTTTAAAGTTATCTATACCTACGACATTTAATTTTTTCATGTGGGCCGCAGGTATGTTCGCTTATCATGCCATTATGGGACAAACGGGTGTTCAGGGTTTGGCTGCACTGTCTGTAATGACTCCTGTTGACTCTATCGCTTTGAGCCTGCTTATTGGAACTTCCAACGCAGCAGCAGTGTTGACGGGAAACCAGATAGGGGCAAAAAACTACGATGCAGTGTATTATCAATCGGTTGGACTACTTTTCCTTAGTATTCTGTTGGGGATCTGCGTATCAATTCTCCTTTATTTTGTGCAAGTACCTATCTTAGATTCTTTCACCGCGTTAACCGAAGAAACCCGGCAGTTAGCGGATAAGTTTATCCTGATCTTATGTGCTGCGATGGTGATTCGCTCTATTCCATTGACTTTGGTTGTTGGTGTTCTGAGAGCAGGTGGAGACGTAAAGTTCTGTTTGTATCAGGATATGATTACTCAGTGGTTTATTGGTATACCACTAGCAGCCTTTGCTGCTATTTATCTGGGATTCAGCCCTCACTGGGTATACGCTCTATTTTTGTTTGAAGAGGTTGTTAAATGTTTTTCTGCGATATATCGTTTGCGTAGCAAAAAATGGATAAGAAATCTGATTGAGAATTAAGTTATTCGAAACCCCTTTCGCTAGGGTTTTCTTCGGATTGCAAAAGAAAATGATAAAAAGCGGATACAAATCGTTCAGTTGGTGTTTTTGGCTTTAAATAGTGTGATCTGCTATTCAAAATACTTTCAGGTTGTAGGGATTTAGTGTAGATTCACATACCCATTTGAAGATTGTTGAGAGTGCTTGAATGCTAAAACTGGCTAACCTGAGTAAAGGCTATGTAGATGGAGGAGAATTCCATCCTGTGCTGCAGGGGGCAGAGTTAGTATTAAATCAAGGGGACCAACTTGCTTTAATGGGTGAGAGTGGTTCAGGAAAAAGTACACTTCTCAATTTAATTGCCGGTTTGGATACGGCGGATTCCGGAGAAATATTGTTCCCGGATTTTGTGATGAACGATAGCCCTGAAGTGAAGAAAACGGCTTATCGACGTAATAATATCGGTCACATCTTTCAGCAATATAACCTATTGCCTACCTTAAATATTGCAGACAATATACGATTCTGCCGCCAGTTAAGAGGTCTGCGTGAAGATAAAGGCTTGTGGCGTCAGATATTGTCTTCACTCGACTTGATGCCTTTATTAGGTCGGTATCCGGAAGAAGTTTCCGGTGGTCAGCAGCAACGAGCAGCGATTGCCCGAGCCTTATATATGGAACCAAAGCTTCTGTTAGCCGATGAACCTACCGGCAGTCTTGATGAGAAAAATGCTGAAGCGGTAATGCGCTTGCTTACGACGCTTGCCAGGCAATTAGACAGCACATTATTACTGGTGACACACAGTGAAAAAGTAGCTCAGCATATGGATGGCTGTATTCGTTTGCAGGGAGGGCAACTGCATGTTATGGCCCGTAGTTAAAGCATTACTTGGGCACTATCGTCGGCATCCACTTCAGCTTCTTTTAGTTCTTTTTGGCTTAACGCTTGGTATCTCCATATTTGTTGGTGTGACAGCTATTAACCAGCAAGCTAGGCAAAGTTATCTTGATGGAGAACAGTTTTTCTCCAACCCTTTACCTTTTCGAATCCATCCCAAATATAACGCCAACCGAATTCCACAAGGTTTTTATATTCAGCTCCGGCGTGAAGGTTTTAATCAATGTGTACCATTTGATTCTTTACGTATTCAGAACAAGAAAGGGGCAGACTTATCATTAATAGGTGTTGATCCTGTCGCTATGTTGGGTCTTGGTGAGGGGGCAAGTTACAACCATATTCCTCATTTGCAATTGATGCAGGAGAACCCACCTATTTTATTGAGTGGCGAATTGGCGTCTTACCTAGGAAAAAAAGCAGGGGACTATCTTGAACTTGATGATGGAACACAACTAGGGCCCATTCTGATAGACAGAGACGGTGCTCTAAATGGTACGTTAATCGTTACCGATATCGCCTTGATCCGAACACTTAAAATGGAAGGTGGCTTTTCATCTATTGCCTGTGAATCGATGCCGGAAGGCAAATTTAATAAGTTAAAAAGACTGATTCCTAATGGTATGGTGCTCACCCGTGCTACTCGATCAGAACTGGAGTCACTAACGCAAGCCTTCCACATGAATCTTTCTGCCATGGGCATGGTTTCCTTTGTCGTTGGCTTATTTATCTTCTACCAAGCTATCTCCTTGTCTTTCATCCAGAGGCAAACTACTGTTGGTATCATGCGCCAGGCTGGTGTGTCCGGCTGGCAACTTGCTCAGGCATTGACGGTCGAGCTTACTGTGTTGATATTGCTGGGTTGCACTTTTGGCAATATGTTTGGACTAATGTTAGCCAACAATCTTATGCCTGCGGTATCAACGACACTGTCAGATCTATATAACGCCAATGTCAGCCTGGATATCAAATGGGACTGGAGCTGGGTAAGGCAGAGTTTAGCTATGGCAATATTTGGTACCGGCTTAGCCTGTGCCTGGCCGTTAATTAGGCTGCTTAGGTCTCAACCTATTCGTCTCTCTTCGCGTTTATCTCTAGTTCGATTTGCTGGTAAAGAATTTTCCTGGCAAGCACTGGTAGCCTGTGTATTGTGTCTTTTAGCGGTCGTTTTGTATCAGGTGACTCGTACGCCAGAAACAGGTTTCTTGATTGTGGCCTTGCTGTTGATTAGCGTTGCGCTGTTTATGCCGTTCGTCATTTTTGAACTATTTACAGTCCTGTCTTTCTCATTGAAATGGGTGAAAGCGCGATGGTTCTTTGCTGATGCCGCTTCAAGTATGAGTTTTCGTGGTGTTGCCGTTATGGCATTTATGTTAGCTATGTCGGCAAATGTGGCGGTAGAAACCTTGGTTGGTAGCTTTCGCGAAACGACGGATGATTGGTTGAATCAAAAATTGGCCGCTGATGTCTACATATACCCGACAAATAATGCAGCAGCAAGAATGAGTTCTTGGTTATCAAAGCAGCCGGAAGTGAAAAATGTATGGTGGCGTTGGGAAAAAGAACTGACAACGAAACAGGGTATGGTTGAAATTGTTAGTACTGGCAAAAGTGTTGACGAAAAAAATGCAGTCACCATAAAAGTTGCGATACCCAATTCATGGTACCACCTGAATACTTCTAAAGGCGTCATGATCAGTGAATCCATGGCGCTAAAAGAGCATATCCGACCCGGAGATGTTATTTCACTGGGCAAAAAGTTCGGTGATAATTGGCAGGTTGTTGGCGTTTATTACGATTATGGTAATCCATATAAACAAGTGCTGATGTCTCATTATAACTGGTTGAAATTGTTTGAAGGGCAGGGCAATGTTGGGCTAGGCGTTTTGCTTTTAGATGGGCAAGACTCGACATCGCTACTCGACCGTTTACAGAACACATATAGGATGTCATCTGAACGTATTTTTGATAACGAAGATATCCACCGTCAGGCTATGCGTGTGTTTGACCGTACATTTACTATCGCCGATACCTTAGGGAATTTAACCTTGGTTATTGCTGTATGTGGTATCTTTTTCGCTACCATTGCTGGTGAGATCTCTAAGCAGAGGAACATAGCGCTATTACGGTGTTTTGGCATGTCTGGAAAAGAGTTGGTTTTTCTGAGTTGCTTGCAGTTGTTTGTTTTTGGTCTTTTATCTGCACTTATTGCCATGCCATTAGGGCTCGCTTTGGCTCAAATAATGGTTGAGGTGGTATTAAAAGAGTCTTTTGGCTGGACGATGCATTTATATGTTATTCCGTGGAATTATCTGCAAACATTTTTGTGGGCGATGCTTGCATTAGTAACAGCCGGCGCGATACCGATTATTGGTATGGTAAAACGGACACCGATGAAGTCATTGCGGGATGCACTGTAAGATGAAAGTGACACAATTGTACAAATTTCTTTTTGGCTTAGTGGCGATAAGCGTATTAGCCGTGTTCTTTGGGAGGTACCTGGTTGAAGAGGAAACATCTCAGAACACCTCTAATTTTAAAAATATTTACAGCATTAATCCCACAGCGACCTTTGAGCCCGTACTGCCGAATACCAAAGTATCTTTACCACAAGATTTTGCCTTTCACCCTGATTTTCAAAATGAAATCTGGGGTTATTTTAGTAACTTATTTGATTATTCGGGTAATGAATACAGTGTCCAGTGGACTTATCAACGGGTTTCTCGTGATGAGCGTGATAGTAATGGGTGGAAGAACCCACAGCTATATATCGCTCAAATTGTGATTGCTTCAAAGGATAAAGTTTGGAGGCAACAGCGGGTAGCCAGAGGCGGAATTGGTCAGGCGGGAATGCTAAGTCGCCCATTTCGTTTATGGATAGATAACTGGAATTGGCGCTCTATCAGTTTGTCTCCAGTGCCTGGGCTGCTTAATGTTTCTGCGGATAGTTTTAAAGTATTGCTTAATTCATTTGCATCGAGCTCTTATCTGGCAGAGGGAGAAGGTGGTTATAGACAAGAGCATAATTTTCTACCAACAGCTTCCTATAGCTTTCAGATGCCACTCATTAATGTCGCTGGTGAACTTATCCTTGATGGAAAGCGTATTGGCGTTACCGGAAAAGCCGTATTACGAAAGTCGTGGGATAGCGATATTGCAATAGTACAAACTCAAAAACAAGTGGAAATTAACCTTCATCTCGACAATGGTAAAAGCTTATTTCTAAAACAAAATGACATAGATGGGTTACCTAAATATACATCCGGAATGTTAGCAAACATAGACGGAACAAAGCATAATCTGATAGACGAAGATATTGTAATGACGCCGTCTAAATTTGTTCTTTTGGACAATGGAAAACTCTTACCATTACAATGGACATTAAGGGTTGCCAAATATGATATCAATGTGACAGTACAAGCCACTAATCATGAAATGTGGCACCCCTTCATAGAGCCTTACTGGCAGGGAAAAGTTTTTTCTTCGGAATCGAAGACTTCTGGTTATTTGAAACTATCAGGCTACTAGTGACTTGTAAGTTCTCCGCGCAACTCCTATCGCTCTCTATTAGCTCTGTCTAAAAGTTCTCCTACATACTTGCTTAAGTTCATCTAAAATTCTAATTATAGGGTTTGCTTTACCGTATGCTTTTTGCGTGATTAACCATAATACCTCGGAATATCCGAAGTAATCTATCCAAACAATCGATTATTTCTGTATATGTATAGGATATACACTTCTTATTATTCTTTTGAATTAACCAATTGACGAAAAAGTAATGGTGAGGCGAAATTTTGAGTGATGTCATTCGTGATTTTTTTAAGATGGAATCAGCTGGTGGAATTTTACTAGTAATTGCAGCTGCGATTGCTATGGTTGTAGCTAACTCTGCGCTGGGAGAGACCTATAGTGCAGTATTGCATTCTTATGTGTTTGGAATGTCGGTTTCGCACTGGGTCAATGATGGTCTAATGGCTGTGTTTTTCTTACTAATTGGCCTAGAAGTAAAGCGAGAACTTCTCGAAGGTGCGTTAAAATCAAGAGAAACCGCAATCTTTCCTGCGATTGCGGCTGTTGGTGGAATGCTGGCACCTGCAATGATTTATGTCCTGTTTACTATTAATAATAGCGATGCGATTCAGGGCTGGGCTATTCCTGCAGCGACAGATATCGCCTTTGCATTAGGTATTATGGCCCTGCTTGGTCCTCGAGTGCCTGTCAGCTTAAAAGTATTTTTACTCGCTCTGGCAATAATTGACGATTTAGGTGTCGTTGTCATTATTGCTCTTTTTTATAGCAGTGATCTTTCAACATTGGCATTGACGGTTGGTTTTATAATGACGGGTGTCTTGTTTTGGATGAATGCCAGACATATCACTAAACTTCGTTGGTATTTATTAGCGGGGTCAATTCTGTGGTTTGCGGTATTAAAATCTGGCGTACATGCAACTTTAGCTGGGGTTGTTATCGGATTTGCCATTCCATTGAAAGGTGACAGTGCTACTCATTCTCCGCTTAAGCACTTGGAGCATTCATTACATCCATACGTTGCTTTCCTTATATTACCTATGTTTGCGTTTGCCAACGCAGGTATATCATTAGAAGGAGTTTCTATTACTGGATTAACTTCTATGGTTCCTCTTGGTATTGCACTTGGACTTCTAGTTGGTAAGCCGTTGGGCATTTTTAGTTTTAGTTGGTTTGCAGTAAAAATAGGTGTAGCAAAACTTCCTGAAGGTATTAATTTTAAGCATATATTTGCGGTTTCGGTGCTTTGTGGCATAGGTTTTACTATGTCAATATTTATCTCCTCTCTTGCGTTTACTGGTGCTAGTGCCGAATTTGATACTTATGCCCGACTTGGTATTTTGATGGGGTCGACGACGGCAGCGGTTATTGGTTACATTTTATTGCGCGTAACCCTGCCAAAGAGAGCTAAGAAATAAAATAAAAAAAAGCCCAATTCAAAAATGGATTGGGCTATACAAACATAGGAGTTAATAAGAAAAAAGCAGTTTTTGTGTAAGCAAGAAAGAGAACAAGTTTCATTAACTTAAGAATACTCTGCTTACCACACTTAGTACGACCAGCCTTTCCTCAAACAGTTCCATTTATTCACAAATAAATTAATTTATTTCCCTTATCTGTAAAAATCGAGCATAAATGTGATGTTGCGTACTTGTTAATCTTGTATCTAGGATGTATATTTCAAACAGTTGTTTGATACGGTTGATTGAAATGGTTCAGAAGAACAAAACGAAAGATAAGATTTTGGATGTGGCAGAAGGCTTGTTTGCTGAACAAGGGTTCAACGACACATCTCTACGCGCTATTACTAGTAAAGCTAACGTTAACTTAGCATCAGTTAACTATCATTTTGGTGATAAAAAGACCTTGGTGAGGGCTGTTCTTGACCGATACTTGGAAGCTTTCATGCCTGCTGTTGGTGTGGAGTTAGACAAATTAAATCAAAGAGATGAATACAGTATGGAAGAGGTCTTTGAAACCTTGAAAACACCTCTTCTAAAACTTGATGATATGCGGCCAAAAGGCGCAAGTCGTTTTATGTTGCTAATTGGGCGTGGTTATACTGATGTACAAGGCCATTTGCGCTGGTTTATCACAACGCGGTATAACGAAGTGTTAACCCAATTTACTGAATCTATTATAAAAGCAGAACCAAATTTATCACCAGAAACACTTTTCTGGCGTTTACATTTTACCTTAGGTACCTGTGTTTTCACTATGGCTTCAAGTCAGGCTTTGGCGGAAATTGCTTTTAATGATTTTGGTCAGGAGGTTGATTCAACAGTAGTCATTAACCAATTGATACCATTTTTGGCAGCAGGGGTTGCTGCAAAATAATATTAATCCAATAACTAATACTAATAAAAACGTACTAAATAGAACAAAAGGAACTGAACTATGTGCTCTCTACGTAGAAAATGGGTCAGTGACCCAGCATTTAAATTGTTTAAAAAAGTGTTGCCACCGTTATCCAATACCGAAAAGGAAGCGATGGAAGCGGGCAGTGTATGGTGGGATGGAGAGTTATTCTCAGGCTCCCCTGACTGGCAGAAACTACATCATTATCCTAAACCAAGCTTAACTTCAGAAGAGCAGTCATTTATTGATAATGAAGTCGAAACACTTTTAGAAATGATCGATGACTATAAAATCACCGAAGATCGTGACCTTCCTAAGGAAGTTTGGGATTACATCTTAAAAGAACGATTCTTTTCATTGATCATTTCAAAAGAATATGGCGGCAGAGCATTTTCGTCTCATGCTAACTCGACCATTGTATCTAAGATTGCAACGAGAAGTAATAGTGTCGCTGTCACCATTATGGTTCCAAACTCTCTGGGCCCTGGTGAGTTGATCACACACTATGGCACGCAAGAACAGAAGGATCATTGGTTACCACGTTTAGCTGATGGTAGTGAAGTTCCATGCTTTGCGTTAACAGGTCCAGAAGCCGGCTCGGATGCTGGTGGTATCCCTGACATGGGTGTTGTATGTAAGGGCATGCATGATGGGAAAGAAGTACTGGGTATGCGGATAAGCTGGAACAAACGCTATATTACATTAGCACCAGTGGCGACTGTTCTTGGTTTAGCATTCAAACTTCAAGACCCGGATGGTCTGCTTGGTGGTGAACTTGATCTCGGTATTACCTGCGCACTTATTCCTGCAGACCATAACGGGGTTGTAATAGGTGAGCGACATGATCCGTTAGGGTTGGCCTTTATGAATGGTCCCACTCGTGGCCAAGATGTATTCATTCCAATGGATTGGGTAATTGGTGGTCAGGATTATGTAGGTAAAGGCTGGCGTATGTTGGTTGAGTGTTTGTCAGCAGGTCGAGGCATTTCCCTTCCAGCAATGGGAACGGCTGTAGGCCACTTAACTGCCCGTACTACGGGGGCATATGCATATGTCCGTAAGCAATTCGGTCTTTCCATTGGTAAGTTTGAAGGTGTTGCTGAGGCTTTAGGTCGGATAGGTGGTTTAACCTATCTGTTAGAAGCGACTCGTACATTGACGACGACCTCTCTAGATTTAAAAGAAAAGCCAGGTATCGTTACCGCCATTGCTAAATATCATATGACCGAGATGGCGAGAACGCTGTTAGATGATTCCATGGATATTCACGCTGGTCGTGGTATTCAGCTCGGTCCAATGAACTATCTGGGCAACTTTTACATAGGTGCACCGGTGGCAATTACTGTAGAAGGGGCGAATATTCTGACTCGTAACTTAATGATATTTGGGCAGGGCGCGACGCGTTGTCATCCATATGTCTTAAAAGAGATGGAAGCGGCGGCAAACCCTGATACTGAGGAAGGAGCAAAAGAGTTTGATCAACTTCTGTTTAAACATCTTAAGCACGGGGCTAAAAACACATTTGGTGCTCTTACGGCGGGTTTAACCGGATCTGCATTTATTAAAGCGAATATGAGTGGCCCAACGAAAGGCTATTATAAAGATCTAACACGTATCAGTCGTGCATTGGCATTGAGTTCTGATGTTGCGATGGCGACACTGGGTGGTGATCTTAAGCGTAAGGAAATGATTTCTGCACGTTTAGGTGATGGCTTAAGTTTTCTCTATATGGCTTCTGCGGTACTGAAAAAGTATGAAGATGATGGTCGTCAACAAAGTGATTTGGATTATGTTCATTACGCGATTCAGCACTGTTTACACTGCGCAGCTCAATCGTTGCAAGAAGCATATCGTAATTTTCCGAATAAAATAGCAGGACGTTTATTGAGTGGTTTAGTGTTCCCTCTGGGTAATCACTATAAAAAGCCATCAGACAATTTAACCGTTCGCATTGCGGAAAGTTTAATGACTCCGGGCGCTCATAGAAACCGTCTTACTCATTTGTGCTATGTAGGTAAAGATCCTGATGACGCGATAGGTCTAATGGAAACTGCCTTCATTAAAATGTATGAGATAAGAAGTTTAGAGCGAAAAATCATTCAGGCGGTTAAGGAAGGTAAGGTGGCGAAGAAAGGCATGCTTAACGAAAGATTAAAGCAAGCATTTGATGCTGGCGTATTAACTGACCAAGAAGTGAAACAGATTATTGAGGCTGAAGCGATTCGTTCGAAAGCGGTTCAGGTGGATCATTTCAGTCATGATTTTTCAGAGACACTGACCAATAAAGAGAGCGCGCCTAAGTTAAATAGTGTGGCTTAACGAGATATATTGTCGAAAGTTCTGTTCAAAGGCACCTTTTAGGAGGTGCCTTTTCTATGGCAACAACTCCAACCACTTCAAAATTAACGGCAAATATAAAAAAATAGGATGCGATTTCTTGACTAAACTTTTATCCTAGCGGGAATCGATAAGGTGACGCTCACTTAAATGGAGCGAGCCTAACTTATAAAGGACGTTGAAAATGATCATCAAACCTAGAATTCGTGGATTTATTTGTACCACAACTCATCCAGTAGGCTGCGAAGCTAACGTTAAAGAGCAGATCGAATATACAAAGGCACAAGGTTCTATTGAGAACGCGCCTAAGCGAGTATTGGTTGTTGGTTCGTCTAGCGGATATGGCCTTTCGTCTAGAATTGCTGCTGCATTTGGTGGTAATGCTTCGACCATAGGTGTCTTTTTTGAGAAAGCGGCTACAGAAAGAAAAACAGGTACTGCTGGTTTTTATAATGCTGCAGCATTCGATAAGTTGGCTCATGAAGAAGGTCTTTATTCCAAAAGCTTAAATGGCGATGCATTCTCAAACGAAGCTAAACAGAAAACGATTGATTTGATTAGAGAAGACCTTGGCCAAATTGATATGGTCGTTTATTCGTTAGCGTCTCCTGTGCGTAAGTTGCCCGAAACAGGTGAGCTTATTCGTTCGGCATTAAAACCCATTGGTGAATCTTATACATCTACAGCGGTTGATACCAATAAGGATGTGATTATTGAAGCGAGTGTAGAACCTGCTTCAGAAGAAGAGATCAAAGATACAATTACCGTTATGGGTGGAGATGACTGGGAGCTATGGATCAATGCGCTTTCAGAAGCGGGTGTGTTGGCCGATGGCTGTAAAACGGTTGCTTATAGCTATATTGGTACAGAGTTAACCTGGCCTATTTATTGGGATGGTGCGCTTGGCAAAGCCAAAATGGATCTTGACCGAGCAGCGAATGAGTTAAACAATAAACTTTCTGCCACTGGCGGTAGTGCAAATGTAGCAGTGTTAAAATCGGTTGTTACTCAAGCAAGCTCAGCGATTCCTGTTATGCCACTTTATATTGCCATGGTATTTAAGAAAATGCGTGAACAAGGTGTGCACGAAGGTTGCATGGAACAGATTTATCGTATGTTTAGTCAGCGCCTATATAAAGCTGATGGGTCTGCGGCTGAAGTTGATGATATGAATCGCTTACGTCTTGATGACTGGGAGCTTCGTGATGATATTCAAGAACATTGTCGTAACCTTTGGCCTCAAATTACCACTGAAAATTTAAAAGAACTTACTGATTATGTTGAGTATAAAGAAGAGTTTTTGAAGCTCTTTGGTTTTGGCATTGATAGTGTTGACTACGATGCAGATGTTAGTCCTGCTGTAGAATTTGATGTCATTGATATCTAATCAAATGTGACACAATGTACTTCATTAAAAAAAGCGCTCTCAGAGCGCTTTTTTATACTTAACGGTTAGTTTATTATGTTGAATCAAACAAGCAGTAGAATTAACTAAGGATGATCATGAGTGTGCCCGCTAATGTCATTAAGATGTTTGCGATAGCGTAAGTACCAGCATAACCCAGTGCCGGGATTGTAGAACGGGCATATTCGTTAACAATATCCATTGCTGGAGCGCAAGTTCGTGCACCGATGATGGCACCAAACAGTAAGGCTCTGTTCATCTTAAAAACATAAGCGCCAACTATATAAGCTAATGCTACGGGTACAACGCTGACAATCAAGCTTATGATAATAATTTGAGGTCCGACTTCACCCATATAAGTGAAGAAGTTCCCTCCTGCACTTAAACCAATGCCAACCATGAAGATCATTAAACCAAGATCTTTAACCATATTCAAAGCCCCCTGAGGTACATAACCAAAGGTAGGATGATTTGCTCTTAAAAAACCAAGGGTAATTCCGGCTAATAGTAAACCAACGGCATTTCCTAGACCAAAGGTCACCTGACCAAACGTCATTGTGACAAGGCCAAACAATATTCCAAGAATAAAAAAACTGCAGAAGGCGAGTAAATCGGCCATTTGACTGTGAATTGAAATAAAACCAATTCGTTCAGCAAGACCCATGACGCGGCTCTTTTCACCACTAACTTGCAGTACATCGCCTTTGGCAAGCATGATATTGAGATCCATTGGCATCTCGATTTGAGCCCTGACAACTCGGTTTAAGAAACAGCCGTATTCAGAAAGGTTAAGGTCGGATAATTTTTTTCCAGCAATGCTGTCGCTCTTAACCACAATTTCTTCTTCGACAATTCTTAAGTCCAGTAGGTTTCGGTCAAAGACTTCCTTACCGTTACGGAAACTGGGGTCGAGCCGCGCGTGACTGTCCGGGAAGCCAACTAAGGCTATCTCGTCACCCTCTTGCAAGATAGCGTCGCCGTCTGGATGGGCCAGAATACCGTTACGACGAATTCGTTCAATATAACATCCGGTCTGGCGATAAATACCTAACTCTCTCAAGTTTTTTCCATCTATCCAGTTAATAAGCTCCTGGCCAACGCGATAGGCGCGGATGATAGGCAGGTAGACTTTTCGTTGCCCAGCATTTCCAATACCGCGCTCTATAGCTATTTTTTCAGCGCTGTCATGCAGGTCTTCTTTTTGAAGTTTAGGCAAAAGTTTGGCAAAGAGTATCATGCTAATCAGGCCTATTAGGTAGGACAGAGCATATCCGACAGAAAGGTTCTGTCTTACCATATTCATTTCCATATTTCGGGGTAGTGTGGCTAGCCCAGAACTTAACGCATCTTGTGCACCAACAAGAATAGGTGTTGCTGTCAGAGCTCCGGCCATTACCCCAGCAGATAAACCAAAATCAAGGCCTAAGTGATGGCTGGTAAAGTAGGTTAGAGAAATTGCGGAGACCAGAACAATTAAACTCAAGAGAAAGTAATGTTTGCCGTCCCGAAAGAAAATGCCAAAAAAGTTGGGGCCAGCTTCAATTCCAACACAATAGATAAATAACATGAATCCTATGGTTAACGCTTCATAACTGAATGAAAAGCCAATGTTACCCATAAACAATGCAGTTAAGAGCACACCAATGGAGTTTCCTAGTTGAAAATTGCCAAATCGAATTTTACCTACGGCAAGGCCAATTGCGAGAACGACGAAAATGAGCAAAATAGGGTTTTGCTCCAGGATGGTAGCGACATCAATATTCACAGTTTTTAGCTCTAAAACTTCTAGTGATGGAAAGGAAAAGTGTAGATTGGATTGTATCTGATTACAGGGGGAAAATAAGGAAAAAATCAATTTTTAAATATAAAAAAGCCTGTAATTGGAAAGGATTCACATCGAAATGTGAGTTTACTATTACAGGCTAATCAACTGGTTAGAAATTATCGTTTAATATAATTCTAAGTTTGTTTTTGCATAAGCTTCAAATTCGGTACAACCACCAACATGATCTTGGTCGACAAAAATTTGAGGTACTGTTTCTACTGGCTTACCAACTGTTTTTTCAAGGTCACCTTTGCTAATACCCTCTGCATGGATATCAACATAACGATAATTGAAGTCTTCACGTTTTTCTTTTAGTGACTCAGCGATGTCTTTCGCTCTAACACAAAATGGGCAACCTGGACGACCAAAAATAACGACAAACATTAACCTTCTCCTAAACTCTGTCATTGGATGAACGATTTGTTGGTGGATTATAACAAATACGCTCTTGTTTCTAATGCGGTAACTATGCCTTAAGCGAATAAGAAAATAAAGCTTGAATAACCACTGGATCTGATAGGTGAAACCTATTCTGATAAAAACTGGAGCGTTAGTTTTATTGAATTACTCTGATGGAGTATCTGAATATAGCTAGAGGAATCATTGGGTTGATGCGTATAAACAACTATTCTCTAGCAGTGTGAACAAATCCAAACTTTTATACTTGAATTGAAAAGAGTTAGTTTGTGTTGTACTAAATCAATAACTCTCTCACTCAACAAGAGCAACCTATTTCGAAGTGACTATTAATAGGGGATTGTATGTTTCAATTTATGACATCGACTAAGATAGTATTTGGTGAGGGAGCTCTAAATTCGTCGTTATCTATGTTAAATCAGTATGGTTATAGTGTTTTGCTAGTGACAGGGAAGAATACACGTCGAGCAGAACCGATATTGACGTATTTAAACCAACAGCGAATGCGCTATCAACATGTATCTATCTCTGGTGAACCCCATATCACTATGATAGAGGAGACAGCTATTGTAGGCAGGCGTTTTAAGCCGGATATGGTGGTGGCCATTGGGGGAGGGAGTGCAATTGATTTGGGTAAGGCTTTGGCTGGTATTATTCCAAATCAAGGCAATGTGTATGACTATGTAGAAGTAGTGGGGAGAAGCGTCCCTTTAAAAACGAAACCTTTACCGTTTATAGCGATTCCAACCACAGCAAGTACTGGATCTGAAGTAACTAATAAAGCCGTACTCCGTTCAGGGCAGGATAGAGTAAAAGTGAGTCTAAGGTCTGCTGATATTCTTCCTGATGTGGCGATCATCGATCCGACGCTTACATACAATACACCGGAGGACATTACTAACCGCAGTGCAATGGAGACATTTACCCATTTAATGGAAGCGTATGTCTGTGGTGAGCCTAACCCTCTGACAGATATGATTTGTGAAGAAGGTTTAAGACGGTTAATCAAAGCGATTAAAAAGCAACGTATTAACATTGATGATGTGGGTGCTAGGTCAGATTTGGCGTTTTCAGCAATGCTAGGTGGGATGGCAATTAGTAATGCTAAACTTGGGGCTGCTCACGGGCTTGCATCGTCATTAGGTGGGAAGCTAAACGCACCACACAGTATTATAGCTGCACGACTTGCTCCGTTTGTGATGGAAGAAAATATTCGATCTGCCGAGTTAGCTCAGCGTGACGATATATTAAATCGATACGCAAAAATAGCGAGAATACTCACAGGTAATGCTCAAGCAAGTTACAGAGAGAGCGTAGCTTGGATTCAGATGACACTTGAACGACTATTATTACCAGACTTAGGCGAATTTGGTATCTGTCTTACTTCCTTTAATAAAGTGGCACTTGATGCAATGCAGTCAGTATCGATACGAGGAAACCCATTGCCTTTAAATGAGGCGCGTCTAGTGCATATTCTAGAACAGGTTTGTGATTGTAACGATAGTGCAGAAAGTAGTGGTGCAGTTGAGGTAGATGCGAGAGTACAAATCAATGAGTTCGGTTTCAATCAAGATGAAAAACAAACATCAAATTAAAAAAACGGAGCTTGATGCTCCGTTTCTTAATTAATAAAATTTAGTATTGATTGATTTTGTCGTAACGAGAGTCTTTCAATGCGTCTTTAACACGCTTTAAATTGTCTCTGAACCTAGAACCCCTACGTAAGGTGAATCCAGTTGCTAATACATCAATAACTGTCATCTGAACGACTCGACTAGCCATTGGCATATATACATCGGTATCTTCAGGAACATCGAGCGTAATAGATAATGATGCCGCTTTATCTAAAGGAGAGTCTTTTGCGGTAACAGCAATTACGGTCGCGCCATTTTCTCTGGCTAAGTGTGCCACTTCAACCATACTTTTGGTTCTACCAGTATGGGAAATAAGCACAACAACATCATTGTCAGTACAATTAATGCAACTCATCCGCTGCATAACAATATCTTCAAAACAAGCAATAGGGATATTGAAGCGAATAAATTTATTTTGTGCGTCTTTAGCCACAGCAGAAGATGCACCAAGACCAAAGAATGAAATTCTTTTGGCCTGAGTCAGTAGATCTACTGCTCGATTTATTTGCATGGAGTCTAAGCTATTTTTGGCTACATCTAAACATGCCATTGTAGATTCAAATATCTTATGAGTGTAGGCGTCAGGCCCGTCATCTTCTTCAACATTTCTGTTTACGTAAGGTGTGCCATTGGCAAGGCTTTGAGCTAAATGAAGCTTAAAGTCCGGGAAACCTTTGGTGTCAAGTCGGCGACAAAACCGGTTAACTGTTGGTTCGCTAACATCCGCCATTTTTGCCAATGTGGCAATACTAGAGTGAATGGCCGTTTGGGGGGACGCCATAATTACTTCAGCAACTTTACGTTCTGATTTGCTAAAATTCTCTAAACTTTTTTGAATCTTTTCTAATGTATTCATAATAATTACTAATAAGTTAGTACATCTAATGAGTTCATTATGAATTGCCTACATGCCATTTATTATGGTCTCTTGTATTTGATGCAATTCTATAAACCTGCAACTTTAGACTCAGTATAAACCCATCCTTCTTATCCACAGAAACAAAAGCAGATTAAAATGGCAATTTAATGGCTAGAACATGACAAAGTTCAAACTAAATTTCAGTTTTGAAACTAATCTCATGCTTGACCAGCAAAATAATTGTCAATTTTTGCTGGATGCTGACTTGTCAGTTACAAAATTCAGAAAGAAAATTTCAGTTTTGAAAGCAATTTGAGTATCACGAATCTAAAATTTTAAGGCTAAGTTTTAGTATTTCATTGATCAAAGATTTACTGCCCTTAGCAATTTCTCTCTGCTCATTGAGTACAGATTTAAGGATATCAGTAGTGGTTAAAGGATTTGCGAGTACTACTCGAAAAACTATCGTATCCCTATATTGCCACTGTGGAGGATTTAAGCGTGTTCTGGAAACGAAAGAACGTCCAGTTTCACGCTGTTTCTTCTGAACATATTTGGTTAATTCATTGAGCAGACGTAACAGTTTTTTCTGTTGTTCGGGAACAGCTTTAATTAAGGCTTGTTTAGCTTCTGTTGGTACATATCTATAAGTAAGCAAGCATAACTCGGGTTCAGAGATTAGCTCAAAGTCTTCTTGCTTTTTTATGAGGTTGGCGAAATATTTTGTTTTCTCAATGCTTTGATCAATGAGAAGCTCATAGCCTGGTCTGCTGATAATATGCATGCTGGAATATACGAGCATCGCCATACCGGATCTGGACCCTTCTAGGCTATGGCTGCCTAAGTCTTTAGAGCCTTTGCGTAATATATATTCAGCATGATGCTCAATGGCTTTCATATCGTCTGGGTTTTTAAACAATACCATACCAGCACCCATAGGGATGTAGAGCTGTTTATGGGCATCTATGGTGACAGAGTCGGCCAATTCAATGCCATTAAGCAAGTGTCGATGGTTTTGAGACATTAATGTCGCCCCGCCCCAGGCCGCATCAACATGAAAGTGACAGCCTTCGCGTTGGCTGATTTCTGCTATCTCTTGAATCGGATCAATGCTACCAGTCTCTGTCGTTCCTGCTACGCCAATAATGGCAAATGGCTTAATGTTCTGTTGTTTTAATTGTGCGATTTTTAGTTCAAGATCTTTGGTACAAATTCGGTTGTGACCATCAGTTTTAACTGGCACTAATGAGTCTTGACCAACGCCAAGTACGCTGGCAGCTTTTTTCAGGGAGTAGTGCCCGCGTTCAGAGACTAAAATGGCTAAGCCTTCGTAGCCATAATATTTCATCGCTTTAAACAGGCCTTCATTTTGAACACCTGTAAATTTCTCATCAGCTTTTAATGCATTATTTCTTGCTACCCAAAGTGCCGTTATGTTGGCGATAGTACCACCGGAACAAAATGCGCCAAGAGAATGGTTTGCGCTGTGCATCCATTTAGCATAAAAGTCATTGTCCTGATCGTAGATCAGGCGATGTAACATACCTAATACCTGTCGCTCTAATGGCGTAAATGCTTTAGATGTTTCAATTTTTACTAAGTTTTGATTTAAAGCAATCATGATCTTAGACAACGGCATCAAAAAATAAGGTAATGCAGACGTCATATGGCCAATAAAGCTAGGGGCAGAGGTATGAACTGAATGTGAAACCAATGTGTCGAGCAGATGTTGCGTATGATCGGAAACAAAAGCTGGCTGCTCTGGAATAACGGCATTGGAGAAGTCTTTCTCTATCTCCTTGAGCGGTTTTTCTTCGGCAACAATATGTTCTCTTAAAAACTCATTTAGATTTCTCGAAAGTCCATCTTCAATTTTCGATAATGCAGAGCTTGGGTCTTCTGGGACTGTAAAGATTCGAAGTAGACTTTCGAAGCTAACATCCGCTGTTTTATTTTCCGATACCATAAATAAATTTTGTTACTAAATACACGATTTCGAGCAGGTCAATTTAAACGAAAACGGGAGCGATGTCCCGTTTTAATTCGGTAATCTCATTTTTAGAAATAGTCATGACCAATAAATAAGAGGCGATAACTATGGACAACTAATTTGCTCAGCGACCGTAATAGCTTGGTTGTACTTTTTTAAAGCGCCATCAATTTTATTGGGGTGGCTGAGTAAATCTGCAAATGCAGAGCGTAATTCATAGTTTTTTGGATGTGGTGCAGATTGGCGATCAGAGAAGCTCTCAGAGGCTAACTTGCCCAAGTTATCCGAGCGTGAAGCTAATGTTTTTATATCTTTTTGCTCAAGTTTTAACCAGCCCTCTACAGGCTGCTCAGTTGCAACTTTGCTGCTATCTTCGACTAAGTAGAACTTTACAGCTTCGCGATTGAGTTCAAAATGGTGCTTACGCCCCTGATAGAACCAGTTACCTACTTCGTTGAGCTCTGGGAATTGTTGACTGGTCAGGTTTATTAAGTCCTGATACCAGTTAAGTGAGGCATCGATATAAGCATCATATTTTTTAGTTTGACACTGTATGTCGGCTGCAAAGGAGGCTGACGTAGCGCTACATAATAGCAGCGTAAGAACAAGGCGCTTCATTTTGAATCCTTTAATATAATTATGGTGTTATACCTAATTTCTGGCTTTGGTATTTAGTTATTTTTGTGTATCGAGAGTAACAATTTATTAACTCTAGTGCTGAGAGCCGCGTAACAGACTTATACTTAACTTATTAAGTATCGGGATGTCAAACGCTCAATGAAACAAAAAACAACATGAAAACAGGTACTAATAAACTAAGAATAAAGCCACTGACGATAGCAATAGGTACACACTTGACGCCCCCCGTTGTCTGAATGACTGGTAGTGTGAAGTCCATAGCTGTTGCCCCGGCGTAGCCAATGGCGCTACACGGCATTTTTCGGATAAACATAGGGATCAAAACAAGAGCAACGAGTTCTCTTAACAGTTCAATCATGAACGAAGCGCCACCGAATACTGGCCCAAATGCGTCTCCCATTAAAATGCCAGAAAGAGAATACCAGCCGAAACCTGATGCCATTGCTAACCCTTTGGTCAATGGAATATCTAACACTAATGCCGCAAGTAATCCACCACACCAAGAAGAGAGAATTATCACAACGGCAATTACCATACCATGCTTGTTAAGCAATATTTGTCGAAGCGTCAATCCACTGTTTCTCAATTGAATGCCGATTAAAAACAGTAGGAAAAATAGTATCCATTCACTTGCGGTATCGACCCAACTTAAGTCTATAGGTAGCATTAATCCAACGATCAAACCAGAACCAACGACTATAATTAATTTTAGCGACTCTAAAGCCATCGCAGAGAGCGGTAACTTGTTTCCGGATTGTTCTGTTTGCAGCGGTAATGCTTTGTCTATCAATGGCAATACTGAAAGATTACAAGTACCAATAATTAGAAAGAACGTGGCGGTATAGAGCAGTATGGTTTGTAGATTACTTCCTAAATTATCCAGTGCTGCTAAGCTAAGTCCCATCAAAAATAAAATTACATACACTAGATAGGAGGTATATGTATTTATTGTATTGAGTAATCTTTTATTGGATATAGAAAATAAATACCCCACAAAAAGTGGGGCGAATATAAAAATCATCCCTGAAAACATGTTAAAGCCTGTAATTGTTGGCGGTTATGTATTTACAACCCTGTAGCGCTGATCACGTCACCTATGCGTGAATTGAAGTCCCTTTTGTTCAAGTTACTTAATTCATACATTGCTTCCGCGCCAACGTGATTTAACTCTACCTGATGATCATCAATATTCTCATCGTTACGTCGAAACATGAGAAGATGATGAGCCATTCGGGCAATATCTAGATAAGTAATTTCTGCTCGATTCTCGTTGATTTCGCGATTCATAGCAACCTCAATGAAATCAGAATCAAACTTCCAATGCTTTAAGACCAATTCGCTTGTAGCCGAACAGCGAGCATTAAATATCTGCAAAGCCAATTCATAGTTTAAATAGTTTCCGCGATCTAAATAAAGATGATACTCATTGACGAGACAGTACAGGCCAATGTCAGCTAATAGACCGACAAGCAGAGACTTTTCAACTTCAAGGTAGTTATATTCCCCCTCTGAATGCCGCAAAATCTCCTGGGTCACCAGTACCATCGTTGCTGCCAGTTCTTTTGATGTTGCTGCACTCTTGACCAATATTTTGCTACATTCTTCTTCTAAACTCGCAGAGTGTTTTAGTTGCTCAATTGCTTGTGCTGTTACAATATCTCTCACCCGCATGATACCTAACCGGGAAACGGCATTTTGGATATCAGTACAGGTAATATTTCTTCGATTGAAGACAACAGAATTGGCGACTCGAATAACAACGGCGGCTAAACTTGGATCTTCAATCAGACATTCGGTGATGTCAGGGATTCCAGTTTCATCCTTTGTACATAGCTGTTGTATTTTTAATACAACGTCAGGAATTGGGGGTAGGGTAATTCGACCAGTTGCTATTGATTGTTCAACCAGCTGTGCAAATTCTGACTCTAAGCTTTCCAGCAATTGCTGACGATTTTCAGCAAGCCAATAAAAAGATAAATGATTCATATAATTCTTCCTAACTTTCTATGCGCCATAGTACCTCTACCATTCGAAGACTACCAATAGAATTTAATTAGATAGGCTCGGTTAACTCAACTATTTTCCTGTTTGGCTTGTAACCAAATATTAATAATAAGTGTAAATTTTATTAGTAAATTAGGTTGGTGGTGATATCCGTCGCAAAAAAATCGGTTGATACGCAATAGATAGCTGAATGTCTTCCAAAATTATACCCAATAAGTATTATGATGCTGTTGCATATATGTAATCATTATAAAATGAAAGGCAGTTAATAGCCTTATAAAAAATATATAACCAATTCAATTTTCACTTCGCTGTATTAAATCGACTGATATTACGTATCGGTCTTGACTTTATTACTTCAATTGAAGGAGTGTGCCGAATGGTTTGTTGCAACTTTTATGACTATGTAAAAAAATTTGGTAGCTACCAAAAGAGATCAATGTTCGGGGGATACGGGATATTCTTCAAGCGTGCTATGTATGCACTTGTTGTTGATAATAAGATATTTATCAGAGGGGGAGGAATGTCGGATGACGAGTTCGCCAAACTCAAATGTGAAAAATATCGACATGTTAAAAAACAAACTATCGCAACGGTTAATTATTACAATATCACTCATATCTATGAAAGTGACCATGTTGATGTTTTAGAATCGATAATTAACAAATCAATTCAATATTCATTAAAGCAACGTGCTTTTTTTAAATCATCAGAGAGCCGACGACTGCGTGATCTACCAAATATGCAATTAACATTAGAGCGGATGGTAAAGCGTTCAGGCATTCAGGATGTCAGTACTTTTATGGAATTTGGTGCTGAAAAAGTGTTTTCACTGGTACAAAATGAATATGGGAAAGATGTTGATATACGGCTGCTATGGAAATTTGCTGGTGCCGTAGATGGCATACATTGGACGCTTCTTCAGGAGCCAAGGAAAAAAGCCCTATTGTCAGCATGTACTTTTGAAGACAACTAAAATCTACCGACATACTTTTAAAACCTAGCGCGTCGCTAGGTTTTTTTATCCCTGAACTTCCTAAATATAATGAATTTGCTTTTAAAATGAACGGGCATACTGGCAAGCATGAGAATATTACAGATATTTTTATCAAATAACTGGCACGATCACAGTTATTAACTATATGATTAGATAATGCAAATCATTAAGTAACTGTTAAAAGGAATTGGAGAGTTTTCATTAGTGCTTGATTACTTTGTGCGCAGGATGGCGCTGGTTGTTCCCACTTTTATTGGCATCACGATACTAATATTTGCCATAACCCGCCTTGTTCCGGGTGGACCTGTTGAGCGAATACTCGCTAGCATGCAGTTTAGTAGCGATGAAACGGCAGCAGTAATCAGTGATGTTGGGGCAAGCTCAGCTCTTTCGGATGATCAAATAGCTCAGCTCAACGAGTTCTATGGGTTGGATAAACCTGTAGTGACAGCGTATTGGGAGTGGTTGACGAAATTACTGTCTTTAGATTTTGGTGAATCTACTCGTTATTACGAACCTGTCACCGATATGATTGCGGAGCGTTTGCCCATATCACTGTTCTATGGCGGAATGACATTCTTTATTGCTTACTTTATTTCAATTCCACTGGGTTACCTTAAGGCGCTAAAGCATGGATCTTTTTTTGATTCTGCATCTTCAGTCGTTATTTTTATTGGCTATGCCCTTCCTGGGTACGTTGTTGGTGTGCTTTTAATTACATGGTTTGCTTATAATTTAGAATGGTTTCCCATGGGCGGTTTTGTAAGCGATGATTTCGATGACTATGAGACATTTTACGAGCAAGTACAGGACGTTCTTTGGCATGCAGTTTTGCCTCTTATTTGTTATTTAATTGGTGACTTTGCTACCTTGACAATGACAATGAAAAACAATTTGTTAGAGAATTTGTCTGCAGATTACATTCGAACCGCAATAGCTAAAGGATTACCCTTTCGAGATGCGGTTCGAAAACATGCGCTGAGAAATAGCCTGATACCTGTCGCAAGTCATTTCGGTAACTCTTTGTTATTCTTTATGACAGGTTCATTTTTAATCGAGGTTATTTTTGATATTGATGGGATTGGCCTATTGGGCTATGAATCTATCGTAGAACGTGATTACCCTGTTGTAATGGGGATTGTGGCGATTAATGCGATGATGTTATTAGTTGGGAATATTGTGTCCGATATGTGTGTTGCTCTTGTTGATCCCAGAGTGAAGTTTGGACAATGATTATGTTTAAATTTGATCCGTTAACTCATAAAAAAATAACTCGTTTTAAGCAGATAAAACGAGGTTATTGGTCGTTTATTATACTTACTACCTTGTTGGTTTTGTCACTTGTAGCTGAACTATTTATTAATAACAAGGCACTTATTGTTCGTTATCAGGGTGAATACAGTTTTCCCGTGTTTAGTGATGTCAGACGCGGTGACGATTTTGGTTTAGGCTATGCTTCAGAGGCTAATTTTCGAGAACTAAAAGAAAAATTCAACCAGGAAGAGGGAGATAATTTCGTTTTGTTACCGCTCATTCCATGGAATCCTTATGAACAAGATTTTAGTGGCGATTACCCTCCATCTCCTCCTGATGCCGAATCTATGCATTATCTTGGCACCGATATCATTGGCCGTGATATTTTGGCCAGATTAGTCTACGGGTTTCGAATAGCGATGGGGTTTGCCCTAATCACAATGGTTGTTTCTTACATAATAGGAACGGCTGTGGGTTGTGCAATGGGCTTCTGGGGAGGGAAGTTCGATCTTATTGTACAGCGAGTGATAGAAGTTTGGTCCATGGTGCCATTTTTATACGTAATTATGATTCTGGTTTCCATAATTCAACCTACTTTTACACTCTTTGTATTAATAAACGTGTTATTTGGTTGGATGGGTATGACTTGGTACATGCGGACCATGACCTACAAAGAGTCGGCACGAGAGTATGTTCTCGCTGCAAAAGCAATTGGAGCATCAACGCCAAGAATTTTGTTTAAACATATCCTGCCAAATACGATGGTGATGATAGTAACGTTGGCTCCATTTACTATAGCTGGCAATATTACCGCTCTGACTGCGCTGGACTATTTAGGTTTAGGCCTTATGCCTCCGACTCCGAGTTGGGGGGAATTATTACAACAAGGAAAGTCGAACTTAGACTCTCCGTGGATAGTAACTTCAGTGGTTACTGCTATTGTTTCAGTATTGGTTATGGTTACTTTTATCGGGGAGGCTGTTCGAGCCGCATTTGATCCGAAGAAATTTACACGATATAGCTAATGTTAGGGTGAGTTGACACTGCTCTAATATGACAAGGATGAATATATGAGAGTTAATAACATCATTAAGGGATTAGTATTATCCGGTTTATCTCTATCGGTGTGGGCGAATACACAGTTACCTGAAAATCTTGTATGGGAAACTAATCTTGATGAGCCGCTTTTTGCTTCAGAGAAAGCGATTTTTGGTGGCACATTTAGAACTTACATAAGTAGTTTTCCTCAAACATTTAGAACCGTGGGTCCGGATGCCAATGGGGCATTTCGTTCTTGGTTAATGGATGCGCACCCCGGCCTTCTTTCAAAGCACCCTAACACAGGAAAATGGATTCCAAGCATTGCGACCGAATGGGCATTTAGTGAAGATAATAAAACGGTTTATTATCGGTTAAACCCTAAAGCCAAATGGTCTGATGGTAAGCCAGTGACTGCCGATGATTTTACTTTTGTTTTAACTTTGATGCGGTCAAAAGACATTGTTGCGCCTTGGTATAATACATTTTATAGCAAAGTACTAACCAGTGTTACTAAGTACGATGATCATACCATTTCGGTGACTCTAGCAGAGCCAAGAGATAAAGTTGATTTGCTAAACTGGACGAGTTTAAGCCCCAAACCGAAACATTTCTATAAGCCTTCCACTGACAAAAATAACGATGGTATTGACGATAACTTTGTACGGAAATATAACTTTAAGATAGAACCCACAACATGGGCATATTCCATAGATAAAGTTAAAAAGGGACGCTCGATAACGTTTAAACATATCGGAAAGGATTGGTGGGGTTATAGTAATCGCTATTTCAAAAATCGATTTAATGTAGAGAAAATCCGTATTCAGGTGAACAGGGATAATGATATCGCCCGAAAACACTTTGAAAAGGGTGAGTTGGATGCTTTCGGGTTGGTGTTGCCTGAGTTATGGCATGAAAAATCCAATACTAAACCTTATCAAAAAGGCTATATTCATCGGTTCTGGGGCTTTAACCAGACTCCCCAAGGGGCTGGAGGTATGTGGCTGAATACGGCCAAAACGCCTTTAGATGATATTAATGTGAGAAAAGGCCTTGCTTACGCCACTGATTTTGATGGAATGATCGTCAATGTTCTACGAGGTGACTATGTCAGAAAACCCAATGGTATGGGGGTAGGGCAGGATGAATTTACCAATAATGATATTCAGGCACCGGCATTTGAACCTCAGAAAGCAGTCGACTATTTTTCTAAGGCAGGGTTTGACCAGATTGGTGCTGATGGAATAAGAGTTAATAGTGAAGGCAGAAGACTCTCATTCGCTATTACCTATTCTGCACGACATCACACACCTCGAATGGCTTATCTAAAAGAGCAAGCTAAAAAGGCTGGGCTGGAATATACCTTAAACCTTATCGATGGTTCATCAGCATTTAAATATGTTAGTGAGAAGAAACATGATATTTCTTTTCACAATATGGGGGGCGGGGATACCCCTCAGTACTGGGAGTATCTACATTCCTCTAATGCAAACAAAAATCAAACCAACAACTTCACTAACTTTAGCACGCCCGAGCTAGACGATTTGGTTATGGAGTATCGTACAGAGTTTAGCCGAGATAAACGTGAAGTACTGTCACGCCAGATTCAAAAAATCGTAGCAGAGCAAAGCATCATTATTCCAGGCTACATGGTGCCATACACTCGTGAGGCCTATTGGCGTTGGATGAAGTTTCCAGCTCAGCCAATGACCAAAAAAACAGAAGGGTTATTTAGCATCGGCGCTCCATACGATTTAGGTACGTATTGGATAGATTCTGAAGTGAAAAAAGAGACTAAGGATGCAATGAAAAAAGGGATATCCTTTGACGCAATTACGATTATTAACGATACCTATAAGTATTGATTTGGAAAGTTATGGATACTGATGATGTCATATTAAGTGTTAAAGGATTAGAGACCGAATTTGAAACCGATGATGGTGTCGAGAAAGTCCTTCATGGCGTATCCTTTGATGTAAAAGCGGGGCGAACGCTTGGTTTGGTTGGGGAGTCGGGGTGCGGCAAGAGTGTTACGTCTATGTCGATATTAGGGTTGCTCCCTCAACCATATGGGCGAGTGGTTAAGGGAGAAATTATCTATCGTGGTGTTGATTTGTTATCGCTTCCTACCGAGAAAATGTACTCGATGAGAGGCAATCACATTTCTATAATCTTTCAGGACCCGATGACAGCGCTTAATCCAGTTCATAGTATTAAGAAGCAATTGGAAGAAGTTCTTGTTTTGCATCGACCAGAGCTAAACAAGAGTGAGCGAATTAATTATTCGATAGAAATGCTCGAAAAAGTACGTATTCCTGAGCCGGAGAAAAGGCTCTATGAGTATCCTCATAATCTTTCTGGTGGTATGCGACAAAGGGTGATGATTGCCATGGCCCTCGCATGTAAACCTGACATTCTTATCTGTGATGAGCCAACCACGGCGCTTGATGTTACCGTTCAAGCTTCTATCCTTGACTTGATGGTGGATTTACAGAAAGAGACGGGAATGGCGATGATTTTCATCACACATGACTTAGGTGTGGTCGCTGAGATTTGTGATGATGTCGCAGTCATGTATGCCGGAAAAATTGTAGAGCACGCGGATGTATTTGACCTGTTTGACCATCCTAAGCATCCATACACGAAGAAACTGCTTAGTTTAATGCCTGATTTGAGGCACTCACCGAAGCAAATTATCGATATTGATCCATCATTGCAGTTTTAGAAGAGAGCTTACATGCACGAAGTTATTCGAGTTGACAATCTTAAGCAACATTTTACTTCCGGCGGTGGCATCTTTAAAAAAGGCTACTCAGTAAAAGCAGTAGACGGTGTTTCACTTTTTGTTCGTCGAGGTGAAACATTAGGTCTGGTGGGAGAGTCTGGGTGTGGCAAAAGTACGCTGGGCAGGACGATTTTAAAACTCTACGAACCGAGCGCTGGCACTATTGTTTATCAGGGTACCGACATTACTCACTATTCAGTGAAGGAGATGAGACCGTTAAGAAAGGAAATTCAGATTATATTCCAGGACCCGCTAGAGTCTTTAAATCAGCGGCATACCGTTGGAATGATTATTGAAGAACCTTTTATTATTCATAATGTAGGTAGTAAACAGGAACGTAAGGTATGGGTTGGTGAATTACTTGAGAAGGTAGGGTTATCTAAAGAAGCGATAAATCGATATCCTCACGAATTCTCTGGTGGGCAGAGGCAACGAATAGGCATTGCACGAGCAATAGCATTGAAGCCAAAGTTGTTGATCTGTGATGAGTCTGTGTCTGCTCTAGATGTTTCTGTTCAGGCCCAAATATTAAACTTACTACTCAAGCTACAGCAAGAAATGAACCTTGCCATGATCTTTATTTCTCATGACTTATCAGTAGTTCGTCATGTTTCAGATAGAGTAGCGGTGATGTTTTTTGGTAAAATTGTTGAAGAAGGTACAGTTTCAGAAATCTTTGAATCGCCAAAAGCGGAGTATACCAAGACGTTACTTGCCGCCATCCCGCCAAATCACCCGAAAAATAGACGCCGAAAATAAAAAACCGAGTAGAGTTTATATCTTCCCGGTTTCTTATTGATTGGTATTGGGTGTATTAGAACTTAAATCGTGTAGTGAACATTAGCTGATCACCGTAGAAGTCGTTCATCTTTCCTTCAACACCTATAGAGAATAGCTCTGTTGAGTGAAAGCGTGCAAATATAGAACCAACGGTATCGTCGTTACTATCAATATCAACGTAGCCTATTTGACCGCCGACTTCTAATTGCGGACCAAGCCATTGACGAATGCCAAGGTTAATTTCCATACCGAATTCGTTACTGTATTTTTTGCCATCAACGGCACGCAATAACATTTCACCAGTTAGATCGGCCCAGTTGTTGATAGGGGCATGAAAGCCAAAACCAGTACCCAAGTTGTAGTCATTTTCAAATTTCGAATCCACACGAATAATAGCGTGTGCGTTCGGATGGACAGATTTGCTAATTGCCCCACCGAATGTTACTGGATCCATACCGATACGTGCTTCAGCGTAGTCGTAGCTGAAATTGCTCATTACAGCAGGGCTATTTGGGGCATCGGCTGCAAACGCAGAGCAAGAAGCAAGTGCAAGGCCTGCAACAAGAAGAGTTTTACGCATAATAAAAGTAAACCTATGTTCTATGTTAATCCGTGGTGATAGTAAGCTGTCTACTATTCCGGTAAGAATATCGAGCAAGTATAATAAGCAATTAAAATACTATAATAAATAACAATTTATGTTTTTATTCGCCAAACTGACTTCTTTTGGATGCGATCGCATTAAAAATCTTTTCAGTATCTAAAATTCGAGCCCATGGCATTAGGTCAGTTTCGTTTTCTATGATGTATTGTGTCAATTGCTGTGTAAGAGTATTTACCAGCTCATCACCTTTCCAAGGTTTTGCTATATAGAAATCCAGGCTAGCGCTGTTAACCGCTTGAACTGTTGCTTCTAAATCAGCTTGTCCCGTTAACAACAGTTTACGAGCAGGTTTAGTTTCTTCTTGCTCATTTAATTCGATCAAAAAACTGATACCAGTCTGTTCTGGCATTATGTGATCACACAATATTAATGCTAGCTTTATGTCGTCTTCGGCGTACTCATTGATGACCTCTTTGGCTTCAGCGACAGATTCAGCGCCTTCAACAATAAAATTGTCTTCAAAGTCAGATAAGTCTTGGATAACACTGTCGAGTACTTCACGTTCATCGTCAACGCAGAGCATGAGGTATTTTTTCATCGTATTTCCTTATTCGTATTTACGACAGTGTTTGCTGGTTGAAAGGGTAACCAGACTGTCATCTTAGTGAATTCGTCAGGGCTGGATTCGACCTCTATCCATCCACTATGCTGGGATAATATTTGTTGGCAAACGGAGAGTCCAATGCCCAGACCAAAGTTGCCTTCTTTTTTTGTGGTGTAATTTAATTCAAAAATCTTGTCTTGTTGTTCCTTAGGAATACCGGAACCATTGTCCTTAAAAGTGATTTTGGCGTAATGCAAATCGTTCTTAATAGTTTGTTCTGTGCTTACGGTTAGAACGCCACTATCAGGAAAGGCATCTATGGCGTTAGATACTAAATTTGTCCAGACTTGTTGAAGGGCATTTGAAAGGCACAGGATTTCCGGGAGTGGTTGATACTCTTTGATTACTGTATGACGTTTCAATCTATTTTCAAATATAACCAGGGTATCTTCTATACCTTCATGGAGATCAACGACATGCATAGTTTCATCATCTTGCCTTGCGTAACCTTTTAAGCTTTTTACCATATCGGCAATGCGTTTAGCACACACTTGAATGGATCGTAATGTAGAGCCAGCGACATGATACTTTTTTAAACCGTTTATGGTCTCTTCTAAGTTTCCCGTTTCCTTACCGAGTTGCAAGATTTCATTAATATCGTGATGAAGGTTGAGCTGAACGATTTTCTTTGCTAATTGTTTGTCGTTTATTTCTGTTAATATGGATTTTGTTTTCTGGCGAATTTCAGAGGTTGACATCGGCCTGGATTGCATAGATTCATTGAGAATGTTTGCACCTAACTCTTGATGGGATGTTGGTAACGGTGAATGAATTAGTTCATCGATTTTAGCGGTTAACGTATCCGCTCCTCTCAAAATAGCGGCTACAGGGTTATTTAGCTCATGGGCAACGCCAGCAACCAGTTGGCCCAACATTGCCATTTTTTCTCTTTCTATTAACTGTTGATGTGCGGTTTCTAATGACTCATACGTCTGTTGCAGTTCTAATTTAGTGTTGATGCTTCGTTGAAGTCGCCGGTTAAAGTGGCGTAATAATAGATTGGTGAAAAGTGGAAGCAGCTCACTGTTTGAGTGCATTACTTGGGCGAATACATCTTTATCCAATTTAATGACTTTAGTGGTATTTAATGTAATCGCTGTAGAAAAAGACAGTTCACCGGTAACAAAAGACATACCACCGACTATATTGCCTTTGGAGTGTCTTACCACTTCTCTTTGAATGCCTAAATCGTCAGCCTTGTAAAGAGCCACTTCGCCTTCAACAATAAACCAGAGAAATTGGTTAGGTTCACCCTCTACGGTTAAAAGGTGATCGGGAGAGTAGGTTCGACACGCTTTCGTTTCGTCCTTTTCTGAAAAAAATTGCAGTAAAGACCCGATGAACTGATCGGCCAAATAAGTATCACTTAGCTCATGGAAGTTATGAATGAAACCTGTTCTGAAAGAATCTAATTTGTTCTCAATATGTGCACTAAGAATACGTGACTGATCAAGGACGCTACTGTAGTGAAGCCAGTCTTCGTCTTGGATGCCAAGAATAAATGTGGTTAATTCTTTTATTGCCGTATCAAATAATGTGTTTTTTCTTAGCGGTTTTGTTAAGCAGTGATCGAGGCGCCCTTCATTTACTGCGGTGAGGATGGTGCCTATATCTTCGCCATCACTAACTAAAACCTTACGCGAATTTTTTGTGTGGTCAGAATTCTCTAAATGAATAAGGAAATCAGCACCATTAAAAGTAAGGCTGCTGGCCGCAATGGCCATGGCAACTTTTTGTTCTTGTTCTTGAATATACTCGAGAGTTTGGATTGCTTCTTCGGGGGAGTCAACGCAATAAATATCAAATAGAATTGCTAGTGGAGATAGTTCTGTTCTCAATAATTCTACCGATATTGGATCATTATCTAAGTACAATAATACGTATGGATTCACAGTCACCCCTGAGAAGTTTTATTATTCAATGTAACAATTTTCTATAGGGGGAGTTGAGAGGTGAGTAAAACTCTTTAGCATAGCTTATGAGAAAAGCCTGATTTAACTCAAGGTTTTAACTTATTATTTTTGCCAAATCAGTTCTGTCGGAGCCGATTATCTTGAAGTTACTTGGGTATAAGTTAGACTAGATTAATTACAATAAATGGTAAAAAAGAGAAGTCATGCAACAGTTAAAGAAAATAGCAGCTATTGGTGGTGCAATATTGATGGTCGCCTGTTGGCCACTGGCCGTTGGCCAGATAGCTCAGAACGTATTAACTGATGGTGTGAAAACACTAAATACTGATGATTTTTCTGCAGAAGTCATGAGTTACAAGCGAGGATATTTGTCAGCTCGTGCCGAAACGAAATATTCAGTAATAAATCCAGAGATCAAAAAACAACTTATTCTTGATGGTTTTCCGACAGAGTTTACGTTGTCACATGACATTAAACATGGGCTGATGAGGATAGCGACTGAATCAACATTTGTTGATTTCAGTAATAATTCGATTGTGTTGAATACAACGACCCAACTTAATGGAAATTCTGAATTTAAACTTGATTCAGAAGCGATGAGTTATCAAGTACCTAACTCGGCAAATAGTGCTGTATACATTAATAAATCAAAAATTGAAGGAAGTGTGACAGTTTTAGGACAAGTTGATTTTATTTATGATTTTCCATCAATACAATTCAAGTTTGAAAACAGCGAAAACATTACCTTATCAAATATTTCCGGAAGCGTAAGCGGCAAGCAAGTGAACCAATTCTGGCAAGGTAAACAGAACATAATCATCGAAAATATTTCAATGATGACGAGCGCAGGTGACTCTATTGCTAGTGGGAAAAATTTAAGCTATCAATTTACTTCTACTACGAACGATACCGGGGACAGAATAAATACTAATCACCTAGTCAAAGCGAATGATCTTGCGACTCAAAACGGAGTGCTAGATGACCTGAATGTTGATATTACTTTAGGGAACCTTGATACGCAGTCATTTGGCGGCTTGGTAAACATCTATCAGAGTAATCCGGTTATTACTGAGCAAGTATTGAGAGAATTTGCACCTAAAATTGATGACCTTTTTGGCAAAGGCTTTTTTGTTGAAATGAACGACCTTCAACTGAAACTAGGTAAGGGTGTATTTGATTCAAAATGGCGCCTTGAAGTACCAGAAGGGACTGAGAATGTCTCTCAGGATGTGAGTAAAGTGGTTCCGGCACTACAAGGTAAGTTAAATACTTTTATTTCCAATGGTTTAGTTGAAATGTATCCGTTTATTCAAGAGGGTATTGATGAGCTGATTATTATGGAAATTATGACAGAAGAATTGGACGGATATAAAATTGACGCCCAAATTTCGGCTGGTAATTTGAACTTTGAAAATGGACATAAAATACCATTACTTGCTGTTCTGATGACCTTAATGATGAGATAGCTTGAGAATAAAATGCAATATCATCAATAAAGAGCTCGAAAGGGCTCTTTTTTATACTTTTGAAACCGTATAAAACATGTTATACATCACATAAGTTTATTTTAAAGCAGGAGCAATAGCCATCATGGGAAGGATATACAATTTCAGTGCAGGACCAGCAGCATTACCTACCGAAGTAATGGAAAAAGCACAGTCCGAATTTATTGACTGGAATGGCTTAGGTACATCAGTGATGGAAATCAGCCATCGCAGCAAAGCGTTCATCAAGGTTGCTGAGACCGCTGAACAGGATTTACGTGATTTATTAGAAATACCTGATAACTATAAAGTACTATTTTGCCAGGGTGGAGCGCGTGCGCAGTTTGCCGCAGTGCCGATGAACTTACTTGGTGACGCGAAAACCGCAACATACATCGATGGCGGTTATTGGGCTGAAAGTGCTATTAAAGAAGCCAGTAAGTATTGTGACCCAGATGTGCTTAATGTAAAAACTGAGCTAGATGGTAAGGTCGCTATTCGTCCGGCGAGTGAATGGCAGGTTGCAGAAGATGCAGCTTATGTTCATTTTTGTCCAAATGAAACGATTGATGGCGTTGAAATTAATGATCTTCCAATAACTGATAAACCAATCGTAGCAGATATGTCATCAACAATTCTGTCTCGTAAAATTGATGTTTCTCAATATGGCGTAATTTATGCTGGTGCGCAAAAAAATATCGGTCCAGCGGGTATTTGCATCGCGATCGTAAGAGAGGATTTGCTTGAGTTGGCAACAGAGGTTTTACCTAGCGTACTTAACTATAAAGTATTAGCAGAGAAAGACTCTATGTTTAACACGCCACCAACTTATGCTTGGTACCTTTCAGGACTTGTATTTAAATGGCTAAAAGAACAGGGTGGTGTTGACGCCATTGAGAAGGTGAACCGTGAAAAAGGTGCCTTACTTTATGGCTATATTGATCAATCACCTTTTTATACCAATAACGTTCATTCAAACAATCGTTCATTAATGAATATCCCTTTTCAATTAGCTAAGCCTGAATTGGATGCAAAATTCCTTGAGTTGGCTGAAGAATCGGGTCTTAAAGCACTAAAAGGCCATAGAGCTGTTGGTGGAATGAGAGCATCTATTTACAATGCAATGTCTGTGGAAGGTGTTCAGGCATTAGTCGATTTCATGCAGCAATTCGAAGCCGATAACGCTTAGTTGTTTATTACCGTTTTCAAATAAAATGGCCACTCCCAGAGTGGCCATTTTTTGTTAGAAAAAGGGTTAAGTTATAGTGTCTGGTTTAGACGATAATAACGACCTGCTTGCTCTATTAGAGTATGGTGATTACCTTGCTCAATAATCTGACCGTTTTCAATCAGGCAAATATGGTCCATTTTATCCATACCAACTAATCTATGAGTGATAAATATGACGGTTTTATCCTCAAAGTGCTGGTCAAATAAGGCCATTATTTGTCGCTCGGTCTTTTTATCTAAACCTTCTGTAGGCTCATCGAGTAAGATGATGGGGGCATTATGTAATAGTGCTCTAGCAATGCCTATTCGACGTTTTTCCCCACCGGATAACTGACGGCCCCCATCGCCTAACCATGTATCGAGTCCTTTCTCTTGGAGTAGTGAATCTAATCCAACTTGGCGTAATACGTCTTCTAGTTTTGTGTCTTCAGCATCTGGTTTTGCCATGATGAGGTTATTACGTAAACTACCATGCAACACATCTACTCGTTGGCTCACGACTGAAATCGTATTCCGCAGAACTTCCTCGCTGATTTGTCCTAATGCTGTATCAGCAATCGTGATTGTTCCTTCATTGACATCCCAGTAACGACAAAGAAGCTGTATTAACGTTGATTTTCCTGAACCTGTTTGTCCTAATATGGCAACTCGGCTTTTTGCTGGAACCAATAGATTAACCCCGTTGATGGCGTTGGAATTGGCTTCTGGGTAAGCAAATACAATATTGTTAAAATGAATATTATAGTCACACGAATTTAACGGCCCAGTTTGTGGGAACTGAACTTCCGGCTCTGCGGTAATAATTTCATTTAGTCTACGAGCGGATGTTAGTGTTTGCCCTAAATATTGGAACGCGCCGGCAATAGGAATTAGCAGTTCAAAGCTTGCCATTGTTGCAAAGGCGAACATCGCAATTAAAGGGTCTGGTAGAGCGCCACCAACACCATCAGCGGCAAGCCATAAAATCAGCGTTAAAGCCCAGCCATTTACTAGCATAAGTAGCGCGCTGGCGAGTCCTGAAAGATGGGCATTAACAAACTGGTTTTTTAATAGTTTGTTTTGCGCAGTAATAATGGCCTCATGGTAGCGTTCCTCTGCACCAAAAATAACCAGCTCACTGTGACCTTGCAACCAGTCAAGCGAGGAGACTCTTAAATCGGCTTTGTTTTGAGTTAGTTCTTGTCCGTTTTTTTGTCCTAACTTGTAGAAAAGAATCGGCCAAATGAGTAATAGCGAAACTAAGATAGTGCCTAAGGTTATGCCTAGCGTTATATCAAACCAACTTAGAAATAGTGTCAGACTAACGACACCAAGAATACCAACGATAACTGGGCTGATCAGACGAAGATAAACGTGATCCATTGCGTCTACATCTGCCACCAAGCGATTGAGAAGGTCACCATCTCGTAAATTAGCAACACGGCCTGGAACCAAAGGCGCGAGTTTTTTAAAGAAGAAAATTCGCAGCTCTGTTAACAGCTTAAATGTTGCATCATGACTAACGACTCTTTCTCCCCAACGTCCGGCAGTTCGTGCCATCGCTAACCCTCTCACACCACCTCCTGGCAGCATGTAGTTAAAGGTTTGACGTGCGATGGTTAGCCCAGCGATACTGGCAGCGGAAATAAACCAACCAGATAAGGTTAGCAAGCCGATAGAAGCACACAAGGTCAGGAAAGCGAGTAACATGCCTAACGATAAACCAAACCAGTGCTTCTTATACAACTTTAGAAAAGGTAGCAACTCACGCATCGAGATCTCCTTTTTTATGTTCTAAAGTGGCATGACTGCTGTGAAGCATTTCAGAAAATAAACCTTTATTGGCTTTTAAGCTGTCGTATGAACCTGATTCAACGATATGACCAGAGTCCATGACTAATATTTTTGATACGTTTTGTAATTGCAACAATTGGTGTGTGATCATCAACGTGGTACAGCCTTCAATTTTATTTTCGATACCTTGCATTACTAATTTTTCACTTTTGGCATCTAAGCTCGCGGTTGGCTCATCTAGCAACCAAAAATTGCCTTGTTGCAACATTGCCCTGGCGAGCGCTAGTCGCTGTGCCTGGCCAACGGACAGACCTCCAGAGCGATCACTAATTTCGTAATCTAATCCATGTTGATGGACAAACTCCATGGCAAAAGAATCATCCAGAGCTTGGGTTATATCTCTACTGGAGACTTGATCATTACCCAAGGTTATATTTTCTTGAATGGTGCCATGTAGAAGCAGTGGGTTTTGACCAACCCAACTGATCTGATTACGCCACTGGCTAAGGTCACATTGGTTTATCTCAATCCCATTAACCTTAAGGCTACCTTGATAAGGTAAAAAGCCTAAAATTGCGTTGATCAAGCTTGTCTTTCCAGCGCCACTTGGACCAACCAAGGCGGTGGTTTGATCCGCTAGAATAGAAAATGATACCGGGCCAAGTAGTGTTTTTCCTTCAGAACTTTTAACGATCAGTTCCTTCGCTTCAATACCGATAGCATCGGTATTAGGGATAGTCGTGTTTCCCTGATTAAGACGATTTACATCAGTGTTGAGAAATTCAACAATGCTTTCTGCGGCTCCAACGGCTTGAGCTTTAGCATGGTAAAAAGTGCCTAGATCACGCAATGGCTGATAAAACTCTGGTGCCAATATAAGGATAAATAGGCCAGTGAAAAGAGTAATACTTGTTCCATAGTTACCGAAATCTAATTCGCCAATGTAGCTAAATCCAAAGTAGACAGCAGTAATTGCGATGGAAATCGAAGTAAAGAACTCAAGAACAGCAGATGACAAGAAAGCGACTTTAAGTACATCCATTGTGCGAGTGCGAAATACTTCTGAAGCCCCTCGTAACGTTTCCGTTTCAGCTTCGGTTCTGTTAAATAAGCGTATCGTCGTCATCGACTGTAATCGGTCATAGAAATGTCCGGATAGCCTTTGCAAGGCTTTAAAGTTTTTCCGGTTCGCTTCTGCGGCCTTCTTACCAACAAGCGCCATGAAAAACGGAACTAAAGGCGCTGTAATTAAAAAGATAAGACCTGCGGCCCAGTTTGACGGAAATACTACGACCAATATGATAAGCGGTATTAAAACCGACAAAGACATTTGTGGTAGGTACCGCGAAAAAAAGTCCTGCATATCTTCTACTTGTTCAAGTAGCAAGGTAGCCCATGTTCCTGCCGGTTTACCTTTGATGTAAGCCGGGCCAACGTCTCGAAGTTTATTGAGAATAAGTTGCCTGATGTAGATTCTGATCTGCTCTCCGGCTCTGAAACCAGCAATTTCACGTCCCCAAGTACAAGCAGCCCGACCAGCAAAAGCGCCAGCAAGACCAATGAAGTAAGTGACTAGTTGAGATTTATCTACCTGTTCAATAATTAACTGATGAAGAATTGAGGCTAACAAGCCTGCTTGAGCTAATAAAAACAAGCTGGAGATAACACCTAGGGAAATACTGATTATTAGCCACTTCTTGGCTAACTTACCCTGCTGTTTCAGCCACTTATTTAAGTTTTTTTGTTTAGATTTATCCATTTATTTTGAAGGCGACTTTCTGATAATTGTTATTAGGAGCTGTACCCAAAGGATGATTAAACTCAAGTTCATGAGCAATTGAAACCTAATCGATATAACTATTGTAAGTGCATGAGTATACAAAAAGAAAACCAGCGGGAATACCGCTGGTTTATAGGGTTTTGATATTAGACCATAATTTTTATGGGTTACTGCTCAGTGAGCGCATCTAAGTAACGCTCGGCATCCAGAGCGGCCATGCAACCAGTACCTGCTGACGTTATTGCTTGACGGTAATTGTGATCCATAACATCACCCGCGGCAAAGACACCTTCAATACTTGTTTGAGTGGCATTACCGTTTAAGCCGGATTGTACGACGATATAATCGTTGTTCATTTCTAACTGATCTTTAAAGATGGCAGTGTTAGGTTGATGGCCTATCGCGATAAAAGCGCCAAGCACTTCTAACTCTTCCTTGGCTCCAGTTTGTGTGTCTTGCAGACGAACACCTGTAACGCCCATATCATCACCGAGTACTTCATCAAGGGTACGGTTGGTATGCAATATAATATTACCGTTTTCCACTTTGTCTTGCAGTCGTTTCATCAGGATTTTTTCAGCACGAAAACCTTCGCGGCGGTGTACAAGATGGACTTCTGAGGCGATATTTGACAGGTACAACGCTTCTTCAACAGCGGTATTACCTCCACCAATAACGGCTACTTTTTGATTACGATAAAAGAAACCGTCACAAGTGGCACAGGCAGAAACGCCTCTACCTTTAAACGCCTCTTCAGACTCAAGGCCAAGATACTTTGCTGAAGCGCCGGTAGAAATAATTAGCGCGTCGCATGTATATTCACCGCTATCACCCTTCAGACGAAAAGGTCGGCTTTGTAAGTCTACTTCATCTATTTGATCGAACAACATTTTAGTTTCAAATTTTTCAGCATGTTCTTTCATTCGATCCATTAATGCCGGACCAGTTAAGCCTTCTGCATCACCCGGCCAATTCTCAACTTCGGTTGTTGTCGTTAACTGACCGCCTTGTTGCATTCCGGTAATTAATACCGGATTTAGATTGGCGCGTGCAGCATACACTGCGGCAGTATATCCCGCTGGACCTGATCCAAGTATTAATAGGTTGCAGTGTTTAACTTCACTCATTTAACTGACTCCGAATAACGTAATTATTTTGATTGTAAGGAAATAATTAAGGCTGATAAAGATAAAACAAAGTACTAAAGGAAATAAATTATGCTTTCATCGTTTTTTCCTCACTTAAAACGCCTTGGTTGTTGGCTTTACCAGAAAAAATTAGCGATAACTGCCAGCGTGACGATGCAGACTGCATTCAGAACTAAGCCTACCCGCATCATCTCTTTTTGTTCAATATGACCAGATGAGAAAACAAGCGCATTTGGTGGTGTTGCTACTGGCAGCATAAATGCGCACGATGCTGAGATGGCAATAATGACAGATAAGATTACTGGAGAAACCCCTAATACTTCAGCAATGCTGGCAAATATGGGAATCAATAGTGCAGCGCTTGCGGTATTACTTGCAAACTCGGTAAGAAACACGACAAATCCAATGATGGCAAGTAAAGTAATGAACATATTCATTTGGCTTAAAAGCTGACTAAGCTCCTGAGCAAGGAAAACACTGGTTCCCGTTACTTTAAGAACATTACTAAGGCAGATACCTCCACCAAATAAAATCAATACTCCCCAGTCTACGGTTCTTTCTATATCCTTCCACTTTACGACACGTGAAGCGCCCAGCATTAGTATTGCCCCAACGGCAACGAGGGTGTCAAATTTTGCGTATCCGCCAAGTAGGGTATTTATTGGTTTACTAAATACCCAGAGCATGACCGTTACCATAAATATGAAGAGCGTAATTTTTCGGCTACGAGTCCACTCTAATGTCGTATGGCGAATTTCAAACGTGTGGTTCAAATTTGGTCGGGTAATTAAATAAAGTACGGTTACCGCGATAGGCAACAGAGTTAAAGATATAGGGAGCCCCATTGCTACCCAGTCAGTAAAGCTTAAACCTAGTTCGGCTGCAGCAATGGCATTGGGTGGGCTGCCAACGAGGGTAGCGATACCACCGATGGAAGCACAGTAAGCAATACCTAATAATACAAAGACGTAAGTACTACGATGCGTTGTTTTGTCTACATTTTCCATTAAGCCCAGAACCAGAGGCAACATCATTGCTATCGTGGCCGTATTAGATATCCACATAGACAGTGCCGCGCTTACAGAAAACAACATAATGACAGCAACTGACATTTTACCGTTGGCGACGATAAGAACTTGGTCAGCTATTGCTCTGTCTATTTCTTGTTTATGTAATGCGGCTGCCAGAGAAAAACCGCCGAGAAAGATAAATATAATCGGGTTAGAAAAGTAGCTAAACGCTGCTGATGTGTCGAAGACATTAAAGACGACTGCTAACATAGGCACTAGTAACGCTGTGATGCTTATGTGTAATGCTTCCGTAAGCCATAGAATAGCGATAAAGATAAGAATGCTAAGTCCATGAACGATACTTTTTTCAAAAGGCAGCGTGAGTAATAACGTAATAAATATCACAATATCACTGACGAGAATAAATGCGTTTTTGCTGAACAAACCTTTAGGAAAATGAGAGGTTAATACCAACATAACAAACACCTTTACATGGGTTTATACTTACTCTTTTTAGTATAGATACTCAGTAAGGTGGCAAAATAATCTGAACGGTTTTCGATACAGAATCGAAAGAAACATTGATCTGTGCAAAGAATGGTTTCATCTTATTCAGAATCTGAGTGAGTTAACCTAATAGGTTCTTTTGGGCCGAGAAATTTAGGTTGTGTTCTAAACAGATAAAGATCAAGAACAGCTTTAACCCTAGCAAAGACTTCTCTAAATCGAATAGATACACCAGAATATTGCTGGGGGCCTGGCACCGCTAGGCATACGGCATGTATGTCATAATAGTTGGCTATGAACAATGCTCTTTCGCAGTGGAATTTTTGCGTAATAATAATGAACTCATCTGCATCAAATATCTCCTTAGACCGGACAATCGAATCTAACGTTCTGAAGCCAGCGTAATCTAAAAATATCGATTCCTCTGGAACCCCCGCTTTTAGTAGATCCCTTTTCATCGTCCATGGCTCATTATAAGAACGATGAGCATTATCACCACTGAGTAAAAAGGTATTTACTCTTTTTTTGTCGTACAAAGCGATTGCCGCATTAATGCGATTAGCATAGTAATCGTTTAATATTCTGCCTAGATATTTGCTGGTACCCAGAACGAGCGCTACATCATAACTTGGAAGCAAAGAGGCGTCTGAATATATCTTATCTTCTGTTTTCCAACTCACCACACGATCCACTAAAATAATGGCCACAGTCGCCGTGAGCACAAAAGCGATTGTGGAAAGCCAAATTTTTTTTATGGAAGATGGAAACTTGATTAACACAATACAGCTACCTTATACATGACGATGTTTTTGAGCCCACATACCGATGATGGTGAAACTTGATAATACTACAATGAGTAGTAGCCCTGGTTCAAAAGTGCGCAACCAGCTTGAAAGATAGGGAGTGGCTTTAATCATTAACAGTCCGTAGCCAAAAGCATTGAGTAAGATAAACGCTACAGTCCTTAGTATAAAGTGTTGACCGTTCATTATTTTTCGTAGCAATCGATTGATATCGTTGCCTAAAATAACCAGTAAACAAGCGATGAAGGCGACTGAAATCTCTGCTGTATAAGGAACAATATGCTTACCCACGGGCGCGAGAACATCAAGCATTTAACCCTCTTTTCTTTTGAGTTTATTGAGTTACAGGATGAAACACATAATACCGATTTCTGTCTTCATGAGATAGTGCAATATTGAGGCTCAATGAGTGGATGGTTGTCATTCATTCTTGTGGAAAAGTAGGTATAGTATCCTTCCTTTTTCATTTTTACGGTTTATTGCGACTATGTTGTCACTTCCAATTGAGTCGATTAAAGAGCAATTTTGTCATTCTATTCAAAAAGAAAATCTTGTTGTAGAAGCAGAAACTGGTTCAGGAAAATCTACTCAGCTGCCTTTATGGGCGACTTCATACGGGCGAGTGTTAGTTGTAGAACCGAGAAGAATCGCCTGCACTTCGTTGGCTGAGTACATTGCGTTGCATGACGGAGGTCGAGTTGGTGAAAAAATTGGTTATTCCATAAAGCTAGACACTTGTTTTTCTGAGGCATCTGAAGTGGTGTTTGTTACACCAGGAGTCGCGTTACGTTGGCTGTCAGAAGATAAACTCGCTGGCTTTGATGTGGTGATTGTTGATGAATTTCATGAGCGGCGTTGGGATACGGACCTATTAGTTGCGTTATTGAAACGGCTAAATAAACATAGGCTTGTTGTTACTTCGGCAACTATTGAAGGGGAAAAGCTTGCTAACTATATCGGGGGTAAAAGGTTAGTTGCAAATGGGCGTCTATTTAATGTTGATGTTGAGTATCAGGCGAAAAGTGGTCACTACTTACCAGATGTGCGATCCATTGAACGAAAAATTGCAGATGTAGTTCAAGCTGAATATCAGAGTACTTTGGGCGATGTGTTGGTATTTTTGCCTGGAAGAAAAGAGATCACTCAATGTGCTCAGGCCTTATCAAAGCTTGAAGATGTGGATGTTATTAAATTACATGCTTCGGTGTCTGATTTAGAGCGAAACCGCGCGCTGACTCAACAGTCAAAGCAACGCATAGTATTAGCAACTAACGTAGCAGAAACATCACTCACCATACCTAATATCTCGCTTGTCATTGATTCCGGGTTGGAACGAAGAACCATGCAACGGAATGGACGTACAGTACTTAGTCTTAAAAGTATCTCCCTTGCAAGTGCTAAGCAACGGTTAGGGCGGGGCGGGAGAGTCATGGATGGCCGATGTATTCGGCTTTACGGGAAATTTGCCGCGCTGGAAGCTGTGACACCACCTGAATTGTTAAGAGAAGAGTTAACGGAAGCGATGCTAGCAAGTGCCTGTTGTGGATATAGGCTCGATGAACTTAGTTTTTTGGACCCGCTTCCTGCCAAATCAATGCAACTGGCAAGTCAGTTTTTGAGCAATATGCGAGCCATTGATAGTAAAGGCAAGGTGACAGAGCATGGAAGAATTATCTATCCATTACCGATTGATGCGTTATACGCTGACTTGCTAACAAGAATGCCTAATAAGGGTTGTCAGGAAGCTATGGTTGATCTTGCTGCTGGTTTAGCGGTTCCTGCTAACTTATACCAATTGCCCAAAAATCAGGAGAAACTTGAAGAAGTAGCTCAATGGGAAACATTTAATTGCGATGGAGAAACTATCATTAAGTTAATTCGTAGCGATTTGAATGAGTCTCTAGACCTAGATAGGGAAGCGATTAGGGAAGCACAGTTGTTAGCAAATCAAATGCGTTGTGTACTCAATTTACCTCAGTTAGAAGTTTCATCTCGGTTTGATCGTAAGCAATGGCTCTCGGCTATTATCCAAATTCACCCTGAATTGGTGTTTGTTCGCCGTGAAAAGCGGCGTGAAGCATTAGGGAACGGACGGATAGAAATGGTTCCGGCACGAAATAGTCGGTTTGGTGAGTCTGATGAAGCAGCAATTATTCTAGATCAACACTCACTTCCAGGTCGAGGCGTTAAGCAAACACTTAATTTAGCAACAGCCATGTTACCGGTGCCCATTTCTATGCTGATTGAGATGTCTTTAGGGGACTGGATACAAGGCAGCACTATGGTGACTGAAGATGCTATATTGACACAACTATCGTTGGTGTATGCCGGTAGAACTTTGGCAAGAAAGCAGATTGAACCTGAAGGAGAATTACTTTTAAAACCATTGATTGATGCTGTTATTAATCAAAATATTTTTCCTGATTTGGCTGGAAAAAGAAGTAAGGAAATCGACCTGTGGCGTCTGTATGTAGACCTAGGGTTAGATGAGAATAATGCAAGTCACAATGGGCTAGATTTCGATCAATGGTTTACCAAACAGCTGTTAGATCTTGGTATTAGTGATGTCGAAGAGTTGTTAATGTTTAGCGAAGACGACTTTCCGTTCGAAGGTATTCCATACTGGCAGTATGATGATTTTTCAAAGACATACCCTTTTGATCTCAATCTGGGAGATCTACAGCTTAGAGTTGACTATTTACCATACAAAAAATTAATCCATATTGAATACAAGAGTGGTCTTAGAAAAGGTGACCCTAAAAGTTGGGAATTGCCGAACTGGCTTGGTTGGCGAGTTCATTATAAAAAAGCGAGCAGAGTTATTGTTATCAGATAACCATCTTTAGTTCTTACCATATGGTTTTTTTTTATTAGTAAAAGATTAAATAATTAATGGCTAATATAGGAATCTTGTATGACTCGTGTTAATAATCTGGTTTTTATATTCTATTTGTTGTAGCTAAATGGGTATAAAAGATTATTGTTCTATATTGTATTGATATATGCAAAAAGTTGGTTAATAGTGGAGATTAAGGTTGTAACACTTTGCCACTATGACTGGGGAGGACATAATGGAAAAAGATGAAACCGTATCTGTAGTATTCGATTACACTTCATTTTTAGGAGCATCTTGTAAGAAAAAATGGACTTTTTTAGAGATTCTCACCTCAATAGCACCAGTATTCACTACTGTGTGGAATGATAGTATTAAAGATTTATCTAAACCTGAAGATAGGTTATGGCAACAGGCATTTAACAATTTGTCAGCTCAAACTAGTGATGAAATAAATTTGATTCGATTAGTTAATCTGGCAAAACATGAGGGCATTGGTGAATTAAAATTAATGATGCCTTATGAGCTTGATGACATACAAATTGAGGTTATAGCAGAGCAAACAAACTCAGAAATCCTTCATTCAGCTCAAGATGAATTTATTATCAATATTTGATCAAATTACCCATCCAATTTTGAAAACGCAGCTAAGGCTGCGTTTTTTGTTGTATTAGGTCTGCTTTTTGGGTTGATGGAGGTGCATCACTAGCAATTTATAAAAATTCTCCTAGCATTATAGGAAGATGGCTTATATGTTCTCGTTTTAATCAACGTATCAAAGCTTATATATTGTACTCCAATAAAATAAGGGATTCAGTGAAATTCAGATTGTTTTGTCCTGCTGTCGTTCTTGCATTTACTACCTCAGTATTTGCACAAAATCAGGACCTGTCTATACAGCAAGAATCAGCGATTGAATTCTGGTTGAAGGAAGAGTTTAAACACTCTTCTTTGTCATATGAGCAACAGAAAAAAGAGTTAGAGTGGTTCATACAGGCTGCTAAACCCTTTCATGGCATGACTATCCGCGTTGTTTCTGAAAATATTGCTACTCACCGATATGAATCCGATGTACTGGCCAAAGCTTTTACCTTATTGACTGGAATCCATGTCATACACGAACTGACAGAAGAGGATGATTTAGTAAAAAAGCTTCAGGTACAAACGCAAACAGGTATTAATTTATATGATGCGTATGTGAATGATGCGGATTTTCTTGGAACTCATTATCGTACTCAGAATACCCTTGCTATTTCTGACATGATGAAAAAAAGTTGGAAGAAATTAACACTGCCTACATTGGACCTTCAGGATTTTATTGGCCTTGAGTTTGTCACCGGACCAGATAATGTACTTTATCAGCTGCCGACGCAACAGTTTGCAAATCTTTATTGGTACAGACATGACTGGTTTTCCAAGCCCGAATTTCAGAAAAAATTCAAACAAATTTATGGCTATAGTTTAGGAGTTCCACAAAATTGGCAGGCTTACGAAGATATTGCTGAATTTTTTACCGAAAAAATAAAATATGTCGATGAGAAACGAGTGTGGGGCCATATGGACTATGGTCATTTCGATCCTTCTTTAGGGTGGAGAATTTCAGATTCGTGGTTGAGCTTAGCCGGAGCCAATGAAAATAATTCATCGGTAGGTGATTGGGGTATTCGGTTGAATGGGTGTCATCCGGTGGGTTCCAGCGTTAGTCGTGGAGGGGCACTAGATAGTCCTGCAGCGATTTATGCGGTAGAAAAGTACGTAAATTGGTTGCATCGATTTGCTCCTCCTGAAGCAAAAGAACAGAACTTCGTCTCCTCTAGTGGATATCTGGCTAAGGGAAACATAGCCCAGCAGGTCTTTTGGTATACCGCGTTTCTGCCTGATTTAGCACTACCAGATTCTAAGGTGGTTGATAAAAATGGTAAACCATTATGGAGAGTTGCCCCTTCTCCTCGGGGCGCCTATTGGCGAGATGGTATGAAATCGGGATATCAGGATATAGGCGGCTGGACTTTCTTGTCATTAACCCCTGATAAACGGAGTATGGCAGCTTGGCTTTATGCTCAATTTACGGTTTCGAAAACAGTGACAATGCAAAAGTTTTTGGCAGGGTTGACGCCAATACGTCAATCTGATTTGGTTTCCGATTATCTTCAAAGTAGAGCAAGTGAATGGGGTGGGTTAATAGAGTTTTATACGAGTAATGCAAGAAGGTACTGGACCCCAACGGGTTTTAGTGTGCCAAACTATGCAGAACTTTCAAGTGTGTGGTGGAAGCATATAGGCCCGGCAGTTAAACAAAAAGTGAGTATTGAGCAGAGTATGAAGAATCTTGCAAAGGAGATGGATCAGCGATTAATCACCATTGGTAACAGAGCGAATATACGTTGTGAACCTAAGTTAGAAAAACCGGGCGACCCTGAAGTCTGGCTAGAAGCAGAAGGCGCTCCGTGGCCTATGATTACGGTTTTTGATGCACCAAAGACGCTCTCTTTAGAGGAGTCATATTTGCTATGGCGAAACGATTAATTATAACTAGCATACTCTGTATATGCTGCTCTCCCTTGTATGCTAACAATAAGATTGACCTAGTTACTTTTGATTATCCGCCTTTGGTTGAAATTGATGATGATGGGCAGGTTAAAGGAACGTCTTGGAATGTTGTAAAACGACTGCTAATTAAGACTCAAATATCCCATACTCTAACAGTTAAGCCTGCAGAAAGAGGTTTATTTACCACTTCAAATAGAGAAAACACCTGTATATTCCCTATAGACAGAACTCAAAAAAGAGAAGCATTGTTCAGTTGGGTTGGTCCAATAGCCATCAATCAATACGCCTTTTATAGCGCTCCTGATGAATCGATTCCATTGTTAACGTTAGCGGATGCAAAGGACTACAATATGACGACCTATTTGGGGGCAAGCATTGGAGGTTACCTTAAAGGAAAGGGGTTTAATATTCGACAAACCGGCTCAATGAAACAGGGGCTATTGATGCTTAAATATAATAGGACCGATCTTTGGGTTTCGGATGTTAATTCGGCCAATAAGCTTGCACAGAAGTATCAGATTGAGCTTGGAGAGCCTGAGTTGGTGTTCTTCACAAGTATAAATTATATGGCTTGTCATCCGGAGATGCCAAGTGCTCAGTTGAAAAAAATGGAACAAGCACTGAATGAAATGTACATAAGTAGTGAGATTCAGGAATTATTGCACGTAGATTTATAGAGATTATTGTTATCAGAATATAAAGATAGCCCGTGAACCAGAGCACGGGCATTAAGTGACTATAGACAACTTTTTAACCGTCTATTAAATCGTAATCTGTTCTTAAAATATCAATGATTTCTTGCTTAGGGTTATCGCTTAGATGGATTTTCTCACCAATGATTTTTTCTGCAATATCGGTATAAATTTTAGAAATTTGCAATATAGCATCCAAAGGTAACTCATTCTCTTGAGCGAGTTTAAGCCGCTCAGTCATTCTCTCTTTATTCAACAAAATGTCAGGGTCAGGGAAGTAATTAAGCAAGAATTGACGGAAATCTTCTTTTGAGTTCTCTACAATAGTCCCATTAGAGTATTGAGCCTTATCCCAGATTCGAGAAGAGTCAGGGGTACCAACTTCATCCATGTAGATTAATCGCTCCTGACCGTTAGCATCTGTGACATAACCGAATTCAAACTTGGTATCGACAAAAATCTGATCAATGTTACTCAGCGCTTGATCAATAACATTAAATCCTGATTTGAGAAGTTCTTCGTATCGTTGGATATCATCACTACTTCTGAAGTTAAAAGAAGCGAAATTGTCCAAAATATTTTGTTTGGAAATGTTGACGTCATCGGCTTCTGGAACACTAGGAATTCCCTTTAATATCCCTTTTGTTGATGGAGTAATAAGGAGCTCTGGAAGCACACCGTCTTTTTCTAACCCTTCCGGTAACTGGATTCCACAAAATTGTCGTTCGCCTTTTTCATAAGCACGCCACATTGAACCAGTAATGTACTTACGACAGATCGCTTCAATCATTACAGGTTTCGCTTTTTGGACTATCCAGACAAAAGGATGCGGAATATCAAGTATATGACTGTCAGCTAATCCATTTTCATTAAAAAGGCGAAACCAGTGATTAGAAATAGCATTCAGTGCAGCTCCTTTACCAGGAACCCCTTTCAGTCCGTTCTCTCCATGCCAGATGCAATCAAAAGCAGAAATACGATCGCTAATAACCATAATAGCGAGTGGCGCATCTGGCGCTACGTTATATCCTTTTTCCTGAATTAGGCGCTGGCTGTCTTCATCGGTCAACCAGTACACAGAGCGAACTTTTCCACTATGAACGGGTTTATTAGTACGTATTGGAAGATCATCATTAACAGCAAGAACTTGATCTGCGAGACTCATTCGGCATTCCTCAATTTGTCGTATATACCAATAGATAAGAAGCGGTATCTGTATAGTAGTGTTGCAATTAATGCGAATGATACCAGAACTTTGTAAAGCTGCCAGTTAAAAAGCAATCGTTTGCTTTGAGGGGAAGGAGAAGTGTTGAATGAAAAATAACCACCAATGCTGGGCGATTAGTGGCAGAAAAGAAATAGGAACTAGTTAGTGCCATTTATGATAAGGAGGATGCTGAGAGTAAGGTTGAGCAAGAAAAAAAACTTCACAATTATTTTCGTTGGCGATGGATTGAATTTTTGCTCTGGCATAATGAGGAAGCGAAGCACTGGCAACCACTGCGCTAGCGGTGCCTGCTTGCACTGCTTTAAGCACAATCTGTTCTTCTGTTAGTAAAGAAGAGGGTTTCAAATGAATAATATTATTACAGTTTATATCGTAACGGCTGAACTCAGATTGTGCAGGGCGAGGACAGTGAGATGTAAACAGAATCCACTGTTTTCGATGAGATAATGTAGCTAATCGGGCAAAAGTAGTGCTATCCGAATTGCCGCTATAATCACGAGAACCTGTGATCAAACCAATATTTGAATAAGTGCTGTTTAGTCTGTTAACTCGAAGCATAATACTGTCCTTACGTACATACTGTATAAAACAACAGTACTCTGGGTTTGGATAATATGCAAGCATTTTTTTGAGTGATTTATAAGCAAACGTGAGAGTTGAAAGGTTAAAATAGGTATGAGAATCTCGATAAGTAGATGTTGAGATACCTATTAAGTTGGTTCTATAAAGGGGAGGGGGAATAAAAAAGAGCCGCATAATGGCGACTCTATTTGAATGTAGTCAAACTAACTAATATATAACCAGATAGTTAGTTTGAGCATTAAGCTTAACTTTGTCTGATTTCGCCGTGTCTTCCTCTGAGTGCGAGTTCATCCTTGTTGAATAGTCGGACATCTAATGTGGCCAAATCATGGCAACTTGCACATGAATAGTGGCACTTTCCATCAACGTAATCGTGACGGATTAGTAAGCTTAGTTTGTTACACCAATCACATAAGCCTTTATTGTCGTACATAACTTTCCTTATTCAACAAAATTACAGGAGTAATTCGGCGAGGATTATACACTAATCGCCAGTAGATGTTAATGAAATGTTATGTAATAATTTATTTGTTTTTTTGCAAGTGTGTTATCACTATTTTGATTGATGCATTTAGACGCTTCATTTCTTCGTCGCTGCCACTGGTATCCGGGTGGTATATCCGGCTTAATTTTTTGTAGCGAAGTTTTAGATCTTTCTCTGAAGGAATTTGAGAGGGTTTATACCCAAGTATGGCACATGCAATAGTTAGGTTTTGTTCAGTCGCATTGATTTGGTTTATTTGTTGCTGGCGTTTAATCTGGTCGTGAGCTTTACTAAGATGTCTGTTTAGTGATTTGATTTTTTGTGCTTGTTCAGAGACGGTAAGTTCAATTTTATTATTTGCGCTACGTTTTCTTTGTCGTAATACACGTCTGACACTGACGAAGATGATCATGACTAATATGACAAGGGATATCACAATAACATCGATGCCAATCTTTTTATCCGAAGTTGGAGAGCTTGGTACGGGGCTTTTGCCATCGATGATGTCAAGATCAATGGCTTCATCTAACACAGTAATGGAAGAGACTTGTTTGGCTCTGCGTTGATTAAATAGCGCTTCTAATACTCTAGAGTAAGCCTCTTCTGCGTCAGGATTGTTATTTTCAAGGCTTAATAAATACCAGTTTTCAGCGAAATTGAGTGGATTAATCGAATGGTCTTTTTGAGATTCGAATAAACGACCAAGTGCGGCTAATGCACTAGGTTCACCCTTAATAGCTGCGGTAATGTACCAAAAGTGGGCTTGTTTAACTTTGTTTTCAGCTTCATAAATGTTGGCTAGTTTCAGCTGGGCTGCAACATCGTTTCCTTTTGCTTTCTCAATTAACTCGTCATTCGACTGAGCAAGCAACAAGGGTGAAATGAACAAGGATAGCAGTAGCAGGAAACGCGCGCATTTTTTGTAACACCCTATATTCAACCTGCTCTCCTTAGATCATTATAATGCCCGTTTACTTCAACATTTTCTTCGCTTGTGCACCATCGACCGGTCTGTTGACTGATAATTTACGGCCTTTTTTTAAACCAACTTCATAATCGGCAGTTAGGTTTTTCATCGCTTCTTTAAGCTGTTGTTTAAAAGTCTCACGATCTATGTTTTTAAATTCACGGTCGATATAGTTATTTATCGTGCTGTTTGAATCATCATCCGGTGTGATCACGGGAAGTTTTTCTAATGCACCTTCAACCCAGCCTGAGACAAACGAATTTACTCTTCGTGTCACCTCTGCTGTACTGGTTCCTGAACCAGCAAAACTGTTGCGGAATTGACCGGTATGTTCATTCATTTCGCGGTAAATAATATCAAAGGCAAATGCGGCAAAAATGGCGCGGTCAGCTTCGCCAATAAACTCAACACGTTTTAACCCTTTGTGGTTTAACAAAACAGCTTCAACACCAAACTTTGTATTGATACCACGAATAACGCGAAGCAACGTAGAATTAATGCTAGCAGGCAATAGGTGAGTAGATTGAGTTTTACCCATTTTAATAAACTCAATATCATCTTTATCAAGACCATATTTGAGCATTAATCGATGCGCCATTTTTATCGCTTGAGCTGCTTCATTAACATTAGCAGAGTTGCCAAGCTCAAGGCATTTAGCGATTTTTTTGAGGGCTTTCTTTTTATCCACTGAAATAACTAAATCCAACCACTTTGATAAGAAAAGTCGACCATTTTACCTATTTTTTATCAGGAGTTAAAGTTAAGGATAGCAAGGTTTATTAATAAAAAACCGCCATTATGGCGGTTTTCAGTATAGTGATGGAAAAGGTTGCTAGGTTAGATACCTAACTCATCCAATAAATCATTGGCTAAGTCTTCAGGATTGGAGTCAGCGGTTTTAGATTGTTTTTTATTTTGTTCCGCCTCTAAGATTGAATCAGGTGTTTCATCCGCTTCTATTTCAAATTCCTCTAGCTGAATAAATTCGGTTTTATCCATCGCTAATTCCAGATAGAAAATATTGTTATTTTCTGTCGTAAACGTAACCCGACGAGCCTGAGGGCGATCTAAGTTAGTGTCAACAGAAATCAAAACCTGTTTGTTTATTGCAAGCATCTTAGGTTGGTTCTGAGTAATATTGGTTTTTAATTCTTTACGAATTTTACTGGTAAAATCCCCAACCAATTGGTTCATTAGTTCGCCAAGTACATCACCGACCTCATCCGACGTGTGAAGTATTGCTAACTCTTCTTCTGGCATGCCCATATTGCGCATATAGTTGGTATAAACTTCAAGAGCTGCCTGAGAAGTGAAATTTATTACAACTAACCCTGAAAATCCGCCATCAAAAAGGACGAAGCAACCGAAGTCCGGTTTAAGACAGGTCTTATTGATTTTCTGTACCATGGCGGAGTAGTTAATTTGAGAATTGGTCGCCGCTGTTAATACGCCAGAAACTGATTGACACAGTTTTAATAGGATGTCTTCCGTTGTTACAACTTTATTTTTTTTCATTACAATCCGTTCTGTAGTAATTTCAATAGAAAGATTTTCCATTAATCAATAAAAGATTAACAGTCTCAACGGTTTTGTTCATATTTCAAATGTTGTAAAGTGACGGTAATCATAAAAATACATACCCATACTGTAGGATTCAGTGATGTCGGGGCAGGAAGCGATATGTTACCAAGATTAGAAAATCAAATTAGTGTTGATCCAGTTGTTATCAAATTTTTAACTAGCCTTGAAGAGAAAGGCTTTACTGGTGATGTGGAAACTCAATATGCCAGTCGTTTAGCCGTTGCGACCGATAACAGTGTTTATCAACAACTTCCCCAAGCGGTGGTGCATCCTAAATCAACAGAAGACGTCATTCTGATAGGAAAACTGTCTAGTCATTCAGATTATGAACGTATTACTTTTTCTCCTAGAGGTGGTGGGACAGGAACAAATGGACAGTCTTTAACCCCTGGAATTGTGGTTGACTTGTCCCGGCACATGAACAAAGTTCTCGAAATTAATGAAGAGGAAGGTTGGGTTCGTGTTCAGACTGGTATTATTAAAGATCAGTTAAATGATGCAGTAAGACCGTTAGGGATGTTTTTCTCTCCAGAACTTTCTACGAGTAATCGTGCCACGCTAGGAGGCATGATAAGTACAGATGCATCAGGCCAGGGGTCATTGGTTTATGGAAAAACCTCCGATCATGTTTTGTCGTTGCAAGCGGTATTTGTAGATGGCTCATACCTTGAAACGGACTCTTCGTGCGGAATGCCAAATGAGGGCGAATATGCCTTTGATGCCTACCACTCGACTGAAGAAATTTGTCGGGTTAACAGACAGGCGATAGTCGACAAATTTCCACCGCTCAATCGATTCCTAACCGGATATGATTTAAAAAATGCGTTGACAGAATCGGGTGACTTCAACCTGACGCGAATTCTATGTGGTTCCGAAGGTTCATTGGCTTTTATTACTGAAGCTAAGTTGAATCTTACGCCTATACCTAAAGCGAGGGTGTTGGTAAATGTAAAATACGATAGCTTTGATTCTGCATTACGGACTGCCCCCTTACTTGTTGATGCAAACGCACTATCTGTTGAGACCATAGATTCTAAAGTTCTTAATCTTGCTAAGCAGGATATTGTCTGGAATACAGTAAGCCACCTTCTCATTGATGTGCCTGATAAAGAGATGTTAGGCATTAATATTGTGGAATTTGCAGGACAAGAAAGAGAGCGAACCTCCGAAGATGTAAACGCACTGACCAAACAACTTGATGACATGATTGAAAATGAACTCAATGGTGTGATTGGTTATCAAGTTTGTGATGACCTGGCTAGTATTAATCGTATCTACAACATGCGAAAGAAAGCGGTCGGATTGCTGGGTGCGACAGAAGGTAAAGCTAAACCTGTCGCGTTTGTCGAAGATACTTGTGTTCCGCCTGAGAATTTAGCGGATTTTATTACAGAATTCAGAACACTTTTGGATAGCAAAGAACTTCATTACGGCATGTTTGGTCATGTGGATACTGGCGTATTGCATGTGAGACCTGCTCTGGATTTGTGTGACCCCCTTCAAGAGTCATTAATGCAGGAGATTTCCGATAACGTCGTTAATCTTGTTGCAAAGTATGGTGGTTTAATGTGGGGAGAGCATGGCAAAGGTTATCGCTCTGAGTACGGGCCTGAGTTTTTTGGTGAAGCATTATATAAAGAGCTTCGAAAAGTAAAATCAGCGTTTGATCCACATAATAAAATGAACCCAGGTAAAATATGTACCCCATTAGATAGTAGTGAAGAGCTGGTTAAAGTAAATGGAACCAAACGGGCTTACTATGACCGCCAAATCGATGTAAAAGTAAGAGATAGTTTCCAACAGGCGATGGAATGTAATGGTAACGGACTTTGCTTTAATTACGATACTAGCTCGCCTATGTGCCCTTCGATGAAGATAACGGCAGATAGAAGGCATTCGCCAAAAGGTCGGGCTGGATTGGTGAGAGAGTGGTTACGACAACTGACAGAGCAAGGCGTTGACATTCTTGATCTAGAAAAAAATACGCTAGACAAAAATCCTACCATCAAAAATATGGTCGATCGTGTCAGAAATAGTATTAATAAACGACACGAATATGATTTTTCTCATGAAGTTTATGAAGCAATGAACGGTTGCTTAGCGTGTAAAGCCTGCGGGACTCAATGCCCAATTAAGGTTGATGTGCCGAGTTTTAGAGCCCGATTCCTAAACTTATACTACTCTCGTTATCAGAGACCAGCTAAAGATTACTTGGTGGCAAATATTGAAACCATGCTGCCGTTGATGGCAAAAATGCCGAAAGTAGTTAATGCAGCGTTGTCGAAAAATTGGATTCAGAGTTTAACCGCTACAACGGTTGGTTATGTTGATGCTCCACTAATGTCTGACCCGACATTGAACAAACAGTTGGCCAACAACCAGCAAGTAAAATTTGATATTCAGGCACTGGCGGCGCTGTCGAAACAAGATCGAGACAATTATGTATTGATTGTTCAGGATCCGTTTACATCATTCTATGACGCCGATGTTGTTTCTGACTTTGTTACTTTATTAGAAAAGCTCGGTAAGAAACCTATTTTGCTTCCTTTTAAACCTAATGGGAAAGCTCAACATATCAAAGGCTTTTTAAAGCAATTTACTGAGTCGGCACAAACATCCGCCAGTTTTTTAAATATTGTTGCAGATTTAGATATTCCTATGGTGGGTGTTGATCCGGCATTAGTGCTTTGCTATAGAGATGAATATGTCGATATCCTGGGCAAAGAGCGAGGCGATTTCCAGGTGCTAAACGTCCATGAATACTTGATTGATAAGCTTGATACAATGGATGTAGGCACCCCGTCACAACAGCCACCTTGGTACTTGTTCGCTCATTGTACTGAAAAGACACGCATGCCAAATGCAGAAAAAGAATGGCAAGCCATTTTTAAGTTTTTTGGTGGTGTTTTGGAACCGGTTGCGGTGGGATGTTGTGGTATGGCTGGAACATTCGGCCATGAACTTGATAAGCTAGGAATGTCCAAAGATATCTATGATCTTAGTTGGCGACCAAACTTTGATAAGCGAGCAAAAGAACGTTGTCTTGTGACTGGTTATTCATGCCGAAGCCAAGTGAAAAGGATGGAGTCAGAGAAAATGAAGCATCCATTGCAGGCAATATTAACTTTGTTATAGAAAAAACATGGAAAGGGATGTTATGGAAAGGTTGGAATTAAAAATACCGCCAGTACTGATATTTTTGATCGGGATTGGGTTAATATTTTGCAGTGATTCATTCACCAGTTTGGACGTCTCGCTTCCCTTTCCATGGCTGTTTTTCGGAGTTTGTTTTATCGCTAGTGGTTATTTTGGTTTGAGTGGTATTTACCAGTTTAAGCAAGCGAAGACGACGGTTAATCCGGTTGAAATACATAAAACGTCAACTATTGTCGATACTGGCGTATATCGAACCAGCAGAAATCCGATGTATTTTGGGCTATTGTTATTGTTGATCGGTTACGGTTATCTACAACAAAACTGGTTGTGTTTATTGATTCCGCTGCTGTTTATTGCCTATATGAATCGATATCAAATTGGTCCGGAAGAACGACATTTGGAAGCTAGATTTGGTGATGAATTTAGGAGTTATAAACAAAAAGTGAGGCGGTGGATTTAGGCAGTTCAAACTTAAAATCTAAACTAATGCACAAAGTCAAAAAGGCCTTTTACTTGAATATTCAAGCGAAGACCTTTTAATAGTAACTAGTTGTATTGGGAAGCTAATTTATGCGGCAGTATCAAGTTGCTGTAAAAAAGCCTCTTTACATGCAAAGAAACGAGCAACAAGTTTGTCTATTTCGTCTTGCTCATACGGACGAAGGCCACTAGCTACCATGCGTTTTACACCTTTACCAACGATCTCACCGTCTTCTTTAAATTCGAAATTCATAGTGACTAGACCACGTTTGCCTTCTACATCGAAGGTGGCGCCAGTATATTCAACTTCCGGGTGAGAGATGTTTAAACGGCTAAATTCAACTTCCATGCTTTCATAGATAACTAAAGGTCGCTGACAGTTAATCATCATTTGTTTCTCTTGCATAAGAGGAACCATAATGTGCGGGAAGTTTCTGCCAGAGAACTGAACATAGTTTTTGACTACGAACTCAATGAACTCAGGGTTGTGATTAACTTCTCCCTGATGCGTCATGTGCAGGTATTCTTTGCCTTTATCATCAACAACGGAACTTTCGTTCTCACACTTATTCTCAATATGAAGTGCGACGCCTTCGTTGACCATGCCCGAGAAATCAAAGCGCATTTTTTGGCTAACGCCTTCTTTTTTCAGCAAAACAGCAAAAAGCAGGTCGCCAGGTACGCAGAAGCGCTTATTATCTTCATCGTGCAATGGGTTGAAGTCGCCTGCTACTTTTTTCGCAAAGTGACTTGCTTGCTGACGGGTAAACTGAAACTGTTCGTTACTTACTGAAAAATAGGGAGTTAAAAACATAATTTTCTTTTGATTGCCAAAAACGGGCTAATTATATACAAATTAAGAAACTAAATGGTCTATCCAGTGAGAATCGAAAAAAACGACGCCAGCGTGCGTTGGGTTATTTGATTGAAATCAGAGAGTTTACATAGGTTCTTAAATCACACTTAAGGCGTTATTATATCGGATAAGAAGTAAAGTTAAACTTTTTGACAATACAAAGCGTATGATGAGCCGATTCAAAGAACATTATTCAATTGCTCAGTAGATTCAATTACAACTATACCCAAGATGCAGGACTCAGCGCTTCATCAATGAGTTTAGTTCAAGAAAGATAACTGAAGATATAGCTTTATCTTTCTAAGTTATCTATAAATGCAGTATTTATTATTAGGAGTATCATGGCTAAGTCCCCTATAAATGCAGTATTTATTATTAGGAGTATCATGGCTAAGTCCCCTTTAACATCAACCTCATTTTTCAAACGCTTTGTCCCCGATATTTTATCTGGAAAAAAAGTCATTACAATTCGTAATGAAAGTGAAAAAGATTTCCGCATTGGTAGCATCGTAGAGGTAACGACATTCGAAGAAAATGAATGGTTTTGCCAACTCGAAATTGAGAATGTAGAACCTATATTATTTGATGAGTTAGACGATTATCACGCTACACAGGAAAACATGACGCTTGATGAACTAAAAACGGTAATTTCTGACATCTATCCGGGAACAAGCAAACTGTGGGTTATTTCTTATCGTTTAGTTAAATCCAAGTAGTTCAATATGCATGGTGCAACTACCATTACTTAGCATTGTACAAATTATTGATTTAATAAAAGCTTCTCATTGCAATTAACTGATTAGCGAGTAAAATCGCCTCTTCGATGAATTTCCGGTATGCGTATTACTGCGTGAAGTTCATTGGGAACACTTAAAAGTTTAAACATTAACTCGCATGTGTTGCTTGGTACGCAACACCACTGTAAGGAAATATCATGCCTGTAATTACTCTTCCTGACGGTAGTCAACGTCAATTTGATAACCCTGTTTCAACTATGGATGTCGCTGCATCTATCGGCCCTGGCCTTGCTAAAGCTACAATTGCCGGTCGTGTAGACGGCAATCGTGTTGATGCTTGTGACCTGATTGAAAACGATGCAAGCCTTGAAATCATCACAGCAAAAGATGCCGATGGTCTTGAGATTGTACGTCACTCTTGCGCTCACCTTTTGGGGCATGCAATTAAGCAAATATTCCCAGAAGCCAAAATGGCAATCGGTCCGACCATCGATAACGGTTTTTACTATGATATCGACTTAGAGCATTCCTTAACTCAAGAAGATTTAGACGCGTTAGAAAAGCGTATGAAAGAGTTAGCTAAGACGAAGTATCAAGTTGTCAAAAAGAACGTAAGCTGGCAGGAAGCGCGCGATGCATTCGACGCGCGTAGCGAGACTTATAAGATTGAAATCTTGGATGAAAATGTATCAAAAGATGACCGTCCGGGACTTTATCATCACGAAGAATACGTTGATATGTGTCGTGGTCCTCACGTTCCACATATGGGATTTTGTCAACATTTCACATTACTGAACGTTGCTGGTGCATACTGGCGTGGCAACAGTGATAATAAAATGTTGCAACGTATCTACGGTACTGCATTCCACGATAAGAAAGCGTTAAAAGCGCATCTTACTCGTTTAGAGGAAGCAGCGAAACGTGACCATCGTAAAATTGGTAAGCATTTAGACCTATTCCACATGCAGCAAGAAGCTCCGGGAATGGTATTTTGGCACCACAATGGCTGGTCTATTTTCCGTGATTTAGAAGTATTCGTTCGTGAAAAGCTAACCGAATATGACTATCAGGAAGTAAAAGGTCCGTTGATGATGGACCGTGTATTGTGGGAACGTTCAGGGCACTGGGATAAATACGCTGATGCGATGTTTACAACCAACTCTGAAAATCGTGAATACGCGATTAAGCCAATGAACTGCCCAGGTCACGTTCAGATCTTTAATCAAGGTCTGAAATCATACCGTGACTTGCCACTTCGTATGGCAGAGTTTGGTTCATGTCACCGAAATGAACCGTCTGGTGCACTTCATGGATTAATGCGTGTTCGCGGTTTCACTCAGGATGATGCACACGTATTTTGTACTGAAGATCAGATACAACAAGAAGTGACTGAATGTATTAAGATGGTTTATGACGTCTATAAAACATTCGGTTTTGAAGAAATTGAAGTTAAGTTATCTACTCGCCCAGAACAACGTGTAGGTAGCGATGAAATTTGGGACCGCTCAGAAGAAGCGTTGAAAGAATCACTGGAAAACCTGAACATTAATTATGATATTCAGGAAGGTGAGGGCGCATTTTATGGACCTAAAATTGAATTTACATTACATGATTGCTTAGATCGTGCGTGGCAATGTGGTACAGTTCAACTAGACTTCAACTTACCGGGTCGTTTGGGTGCAACTTACGTTGGCGAAAACAACGAAAGATTGATACCTGTAATGATTCATCGCGCAATTTTAGGTTCTTTAGAGCGTTTTATCGGTATTTTAATTGAAGAGTATGCTGGTTTCTTCCCAACGTGGTTGGCACCAGAACAAGCAATTATTATGAATATTACTGACAAACAAGCTGATTACGTTAAAGAAGTAGCAAATAAATTGCAAAAATCAGGATTTAGAGTCAAACCGGACTTGAGAAATGAGAAGATAGGCTTTAAAATCCGCGAACACACTTTAAAACGTGTACCGTACATGCTCGTCTGTGGTGACCAAGAAATGGAAGCCGGTGAAATTGCAGTACGTACCCGTAAGGGCAAGGACCTAGGTAAATTCAAGGTAGAAGACTTTATTAGTCACCTTGAAAACGAGGTTTCAAGCCGTAAGCTTAATCTGGAGGAATAAACTATTAAAGGCGGAAGACGTGGCCAACAACCGGCCAAACAAAACCAGCATCGTTTAAACGGTGAAATTCGTGGCGTTCGTGAAGTTCGTTTGACAGGCGCTGACGGTGAGCCAGTAGGTGTAGTACCTATTGCTGAAGCACTAGAAGCCGCTGTAGAAGCTGGTATGGATCTAGTCGAGATCAGCCCTAACGCCGAGCCACCAGTTTGTCGTGTGATGGACTATGGCAAGTTCCTCTTTGAAAAGAGCAAAGCTGCTAAAGAGCAGAAGAAGAAGCAAAAGCAGGTCCAGATTAAGGAAGTTAAATTCCGTCCTGGGACTGATATTGGAGACTATCAGGTAAAACTACGCAACCTGACCCGTTTCCTAGAAGAAGGCAACAAAGTGAAGGTAACAATTCGCTTCCGTGGCCGAGAAATGGCACACCAAGAGATTGGCGTCGACGTTCTGCATCGTCTGAAAGAGGATACTGTTGATTTAGCAGTAGTTGAGTCTTTCCCGACCAGAATCGAAGGCCGTCAAATGATCATGGTGTTGGCCCCTAAGAAGAAGTAATTAACGGCCTGCAAGTAATACAGCCCTGTAGCTGTTAAGCTACGGGGCTTTATTCGCCTTAATTACTATGTTTATTAACAACTAACAATGCGGAGTTATTCATCATGACTAAGATGAAAACCAACAGAGGTGCTGCTAAACGTTTTAAGAAAACGGGTGGTGGTTTTAAGTTCAAGCACGCTACAAAACGTCATATCCTGACTAAGCGTACTACTAAGAACAAGCGTCAGCTACGTCCAAATGCAATCCTTCCTAAATGTGAAGTGGCTGCAGTCGTTCGTATGATGCCATACGCTTAATTCTTTTTAGTTTATCAATAGTTTAGGAGAGACAACATGCCTCGCGTAAAACGTGGTGTACAAGCTCGTGCATCTCATAAGAAAGTTCTAAAGCAAGCTAAAGGTTACTATGGTGCACGTTCACGTGTATATCGTGTAGCTTTCCAAGCAGTTACAAAAGCTGGTCAATATGCATACCGTGACCGTCGCAATAAAAAGCGTCAGTTCCGTCAACTATGGATCGCTCGTATTAACGCTGCTTCTCGTCAAAATGGTCTATCTTACAGCCGTTTCATTAACGGTCTTAAGAAAGCATCTATCGAGATCGATCGTAAGATCCTTGCTGATATCGCTGTATTCGATAAAGCTGCATTTGCAGTTCTAGTTGAAAAAGCGAAAGCTGCTCTTTAATTAAGCAGTTATACAGACTTTGAAAAAGAGACCTTAGGGTCTCTTTTTTTTGCCTGTAACAAAAAGTGTTAAGTAAATAAGATTAATTAAGAGGGAAAGACTATGACTAGCCGGGTATATGTAATTGCGCAATTTAAGCCTAAAGAGGGTAAAGAAACCGAGTTATTTGAAGTATTGAAAGCACTGGAACCAGACTCTCTACGTGAGCAGGGATGTATTCAATATGTGCTGACACGCCAGATTGATCACGCAAGTGCCACAAGAAACGAATACCCAATTGTGTTTAATGAGGTATGGGTGGATGCTGCTTCTTGGTCTGCTCACGGACGAAGAAAGCAAATTCAACATTTTTTTGAGACGCAAGTTCAGGCTGAAGATGGATTGGTTGAGGATGTGGTTGTTACCGCTTATTCTGATGAGGGACACAATTTCGATACTCCCATTTTTGAGTAATGTATTTTTGAAACGGATACAGAGCAGCATGATCAATTTCTAAGTGTATTTTCAGTTTTTATGTGAGGTATTAAATGAAATTTCTTTGGTTAAAAATGCTACTAACAGTACTGGTATTCGCAGGTCTTTTTGGGGTGGTTTATTATAAAGTCTCATCGGGAAGCATATAATGAGAAAGCAACAAGGACTAAAATATTATGTATTTTAGTCCTTGTATATGGATGCAATTTTGAGCGTCTATAAATCGAGATTATAATTGAGCACGATAGCCATCAATTAGGGTTAACGCATTTTTATTGATTTATAGAGCGTTGCTAAGCATTTCTACGAGTTCATTCTCGGTGACGGGCATTCTTGCCAATTCAAAACAGGCTGTTGCGCCGCCTTTTAACATATAGGCTGTTCTTGTACCGTGATCGTGATGAAACCACTTCCCATTTACGCATACATCTGTGTAACATTTAGGCTCTTGTTTTAATTTCATACGAACTCCTTGTAAACCTTTTCTTAACCCGCTTGTAACATAATATGTAACCATACTAATGTAATATGATCTAAATCAATTTATGTGTCTATTTACCCCTATAGTACTAGAAGGACTTCTAATTTTGGTGATGTGAAGCACTTAGCTATTTGTCAAGCAGAGTGAGTTGTGAACACATTATTAATCTGAGCGCCACCATTTCAATCACGGTTGAATATTGTATCATCATGGTTTTCCGACCATTGAGGGTACTTTTTCATCGCTTTAGCGTAGAGAGGGTCTTGATAGAGTGTATTAAGCCAATGACGGAGGTTTGGATAGGGTGAGCTTAAATACCATTGTCTTTCTACGCGGGAAAACTGACGAATAAATGGCAAAACAACATAATCAGCTAAGCTAGGCTGTGGCCCTAATAAGAAGTTGTTGCAAGAAAGTTTTAGTTCTAAATCTGCAATGAAATGTTCACATTGTTGACGAAGAGATACTTTATTACCATCGTGGTAGCGATGAGCTCGCTTATACTCCTCTAACTGTTCGATAAATTCAAAATCATGGCGATTGATGATCTTTCGCATTGCTCTTTCTGTTTCTTTATCATCTTTAAGCAATAAATTTTTTGGGTCATTTTGTTTTAGAGCCCAGAGCATTATATCGAGGCTTTCATCGATAACTACGGCGGCATTGAGAATAAGTACTGGTACTGTTCCCTTTGGAGATGCAGTTAGCATTTCTTTGGGTAATGCCTTCATCTTAACGGTACGGATTATAACGGGTTGATCCGCTTGGATCAGACCAAGCCTGGCTCGAATGGCGTAAGGGCATTGCTGTAGAGAGTAGAGAATAGGCAGTGGCATATAATTTGTGATTGGCGAATGTTGTTAAAACTATAGCACTGCTAACAGGAATGGTTTAACAAGTGTGGATAAGAGCATCTTTGTTTGGAGTGGGTACGGTTTCTATAGGTAGGGCAGTTTGGGTTTGGAATATCATCACTGATGAGATGGAAACGAAAAACCAGCATCTTTAAATGCTGGCTTTTGTATAAAGTAGGCTTGTTTATTTACGCGTCAGCTTTTTTTACCCGAATCTTGTTCTGATCGACGGTTGCGTAATTTAAGGCAGTTAACGCTGATTTTGCTTCTTTCACCTCAGGCATTTCCACAAAAGCAAAACCTTTGGATTTCCCTGTTGTTTGGTCTAAAACCAGGGTGCACTCTGTAACAGAGCCATGAGCGGAAAACAGAACACGAATTTCATGTTCAGTGGTTGAACGAGAGAGGTTGCGAACTAAAAGTTTCATATATAACCGAGTAATAAAAGAATACGCTGCTGATTGTCTCAAGTAATGTGAAACAAACCAAGAGAATAATTCGAAACTTAGCAAATCAGTGTTTGCAGCATAGCCATTCTGCTGATATTTAGTTTACGAATTGTCTTAATCTTTTGTTATCAATCGATAAATATTGCCTTGGTCAGTACTAAAATAAATAAAACCGTCTGGGCTGAGTTCCAGATCTCTTATTCTTTGTTTTAAGTTTTGTACTAATCTTGCCGATTCTTCAATAGACCCATCTTTACCAATGGCAATAACATTGATATGCGTGAGTTTCAACGCGCCAGATAATAACTTACCGTTCAGTTTTGGATACTTGCTGCCACGATATAGGATAAGGCTGCCTGGTGCTATGGAAGGAATGTAAACTAATTTTGGCGCTTCGATACCCGTCATTACTTTATGGTCGGACACTTTTACAGGTCCCCAATACTCTTTGCCGTGAGAGGTGATTGGCCAACCGTAATTCTGTCCTTTCTTAATTAAATTGATTTCATCTCCCCCTCTGGGACCATGTTCAATCGACCAGAGTTGGCCACTTTCATCATCAAAGAATAACCCCTGAGGATTACGGTGACCGTAACTCCAGATCTCACTTTTTATGCCCGATTGAGAATAAAATGGATTATCAGTGGGTATCGTACCATCCAGGTTGATTCGAAGAATGGAACCTGCATGGTTGGAACGGTTTTGAGCGTTGGGTCGAACGCCTCTGTCACCTATCGAAAAATAAAGCGCATTGTTATTATCAAATGTTAGTCGACTCCCAAAGTGACGACTCGTTTCAGAAGCGGAATCCGTTACCAACAAATCTCGCCAGTGAATAACGTCGCTCTTGTTTAAATACCCTGTTGCTAGGGTTGTACGGGCACCGTTTTTTGCTGCCTTGCTGTAGGTAATAAACAGTTGGGTCGGATTTTTTGGTGAAGTGGCGATATCCAATAATCCACCTTGACCTTGAGCGTAGATGTTTTCTGGGCTAGACAATACCGTTGTTTCAAGCGTAGCTAGCAAAATTCGTTTAATCGTCCCGTTTCTTTCTGTAACGACTAATGTATTAGAGTCTATAAATGCCATTCCCCAAGGAACAGACAGCCCCGATACGACAAGTTGGGAAGAGTAATCGTTAGCAATGGTTAGGTGGCTGTATAAGCAAAGAAGTATCAAAGCATTTTTTTTCATCTGCATTACTCAGAGTTATTAATAGGGTAACTACGCGTTAGTTGGCATGTTGAGCATAGTGTAATTCTTGGTTTTGTGCTCTGAGGACCGTTTTAGAAGGGATATATTAGTAATTAGTTTTATAAATAACATCTTTGTATACAATGATGTGAATATACTGGAAGTATGAAAGGTAAGGGTGTTGAGCATGAAGTCGTTTCAATGGGACAAGAATTTTGAAACAGGAATAAAAGAAGTAGATGAACAGCATCTATACCTTGTTGATCTTATCAATAAATATGGTGAGCTAACCGCTCAGAATGACTTTTCTTTGACAGAAGTGAAGCAAGCTTTAAGAGAGCTTTCAGCTTATACCTCTTATCATTTCCATGAAGAAGAGCAAATGATGATTAAGGCAGGTATCTCTCAAACCCACTTTGAAGAACATCATGCAACGCACCAAAAATTCATTTGTGATATTAATGACTTTGCACAAGTTGTTTCTGGCAGTAACGAAAATTTATCCGATTCGTTAATGGATTTCCTCATTCAATGGTTGGTTTATCATATTCTTGGAAGTGATCAAAATATGGCCAGACAAATCGAATTGATTAAGGGCGGTATCGAACCTGACTTAGCGTATGAAGATGGCGAACATGAACACGACGAAGCCATCGGACCTTTGCTCAAATCCCTAAAAGCAATGTTTGAACAGGTGTCTGACAGAAATAAGCAATTAGTTTTGCTGAATCAGTCGCTAGAGGACAAAGTTAAACAGAGGACAGAGCAGTTATCAACGGCAAACAAAGAACTGGAACGACTTTCATACACAGATACATTGACTGACTTACCTAATCGTAGGTTTGCAATGCAAGAAATAGCGACTCAATGGGATAAGGCGAATGCTGATGATGGCGATCTAGTCTGTATGTTAATTGATGCTGATAAGTTTAAAGAAGTGAATGACTCCTGTGGGCATGATGCGGGAGATGCGGTCTTGGTGACATTGTCCAACGCTCTGGTGGCTGGGTTTCGTGATGAGGACACAGTTTGTCGACTAGGAGGCGATGAGTTTCTGGTTGTCTGTCCGGGTTTGAATCTAGCCGAAGGGGAACAACTGGCTAATCAAGTACATGACAAAATTCAGCAGATTTGTTTGCACTATGATGACTATTGCTGGAAGGGAAGCATTAGTGTGGGAGTAGCATACAAATCAAACGTATTGCAGGACGTTAGTGACCTAATAAAATTAGCGGATGAGTCGGTTTATTTAGCTAAAAATCAAGGGAAAAACTGCGTAAAGTCCGTGCAACGATTATAGAACGTTCGATTGAATTAATCATTTTAAGCATGTAGCCGCAATTAAAAAATGCGGCTATTTTTTTGCAACCTACCTTCCTTTAGGCCAGTGATTGGCATTAAAACAATAAACTGTTGTTTTTTTCAGCAATAAGGTGTTTAAACACATATTCAGTTTGGCTTTACTGCTGGCTTTGATTACTATGTACAGCTATTCAATTTATATAGGTTGGGCGTGTTGATCTTTCAAAATGAAAGCGCCATTTTGAAAGAACAAAACGCCCTAATTATGGACCCTACCCAAGGGTAGATGAGGAAAAGATGCAACATCTACAAGAGATTATTACTAACGCTACAGCTGCTATTGAAAGCGCTGGCTCGTTAGTCGCACTGGATGAAGTGCGCGTACAGTTTCTAGGCAAAAAAGGTGAGTTAACGGCTCAGCTTCAAAGCTTAGGTAAACTTCCACCAGAGGAGCGTCGTACTGCTGGTCAAGAGATCAACAAAGCGAAAGGCGCTGTTCAGCAAGCTATTGCTGCTCGTAAAGACGCACTACAACGTGCTGAGTTAGAAGCAAAATTAGCCGCGGAAACTATTGATGTGACCTTGCCTGGCCGTCGTATCGAAAATGGTGGTTTACATCCTGTTACTCGTACTGTTGAACGTATTGAACAGTTTTTTGGTGAGCTTGGTTTTAGTACTGAGTCTGGTCCTGAAATTGAAGATGCATTCCACAATTTTGATGCCTTGAACATCGCAGAAGATCATCCTGCTCGTACTGACCACGATACTTTCTTCTTTAACCCTGACTTGATGTTGCGTACTCACACATCTGGTGTGCAGATACGCACAATGGAAAACGGTAAGCCACCGTTCAGATTCATTGCGCCAGGCCGTGTTTACCGTAACGATTACGACCAAACTCACACTCCAATGTTCCACCAAGTGGAAGGCATGTTAGTGGATGAGAATGTAAATTTTGCACAACTAAAAGGGATTCTAAACGACTTCCTGTGCAACTTCTTTGAAGAAGAAGTTGAAATACGTTTCCGCCCATCTTACTTCCCGTTTACTGAGCCTTCTGCTGAAGTCGACGTTATGGGTAAAAATGGTAAATGGCTTGAAGTTCTAGGTTGTGGCATGGTCCACCCTAATGTTCTTCGTAGTGTTGGGATCGACTCTGAGAAATACTCTGGCTTTGCATTCGGAATGGGTGTTGAACGTCTAACGATGCTTCGTTACGGCGTAAACGACCTACGTGCGTTCTTCGAGAACGACCTACGTTTCCTTAAACAGTTCAAGTAATTCAAGGTAGAGACACTATGAAATTCAACGAATCATGGCTTCGTGAGTGGGTTAGCCCTTCAGTTACTACTGACGAACTAACACACCAAATTACAATGGCTGGTCTAGAGGTAGATGATGTTCTTCCTGTAGCTGGCGAATTTACTGGCGTTAAAGTTGGTAAAGTGGTTGAGTGCGGTCAGCACCCAGACGCAGACAAACTTCAAGTAACTAGAATTGATATCGGCGAAGAAGAATTATTAGACATCGTATGTGGTGCATCTAACTGTCGTCTGGACCTCACTGTGGCAGTTGCAACAGTAGGCGCGGTTCTTCCTGGTAACTTCAAAATAAAGAAAGCAAAACTTCGTGGTGTCCCTTCACACGGTATGCTTTGTTCTTTCTCTGAGCTAGGTATAGACGTTGAATCTGACGGTATCCTTGAGTTACCTGAAGGTACTAGTCTAGGTATGGATGTACGTGAACTTCTAGAACTTAATGACGTTACTGTCGACGTAGACCTAACAGCTAACCGTGCTGACTGCTTTAGCATCCGTGGAATGGCTCGTGAAGTAGGCGTATTAAACCGCGCAGACGTAACTGAGCCATCAGTGACAGCAGTTGCTCCGGCGATTGATGATGTAGTTTCTATCGAAGTAAAAGCACCAGCAGCGTGTCCTCGTTACCTTGGCCGTGTGGTTAAGAACGTTAATGTTCAAGCTGAAACTCCATTATGGATGCAAGAGAAGTTGCGTCGTTGTGGTATTCGCTCAATTGATCCGGTTGTTGACATCACTAACTACGTCCTTCTCGAACAAGGTCAGCCGATGCACGCATTTGACCTTGCTAAAATTGAAGGCGGAATCGTAGTTCGTATGGCAGAGAAGGGCGAAAAGCTAACTCTTTTAGACGGAAACGAAGCAGAATTAAACGCAGAAACACTCCTTGTTGCCGACCATAACCAAGCGCTTGCGATAGCGGGTATCTTTGGTGGTGAAAGTTCAGGTGTTACTACGGAAACAAAAGACGTATTACTAGAGTGCGCATTTTTTGCGCCAGACCATATTCGTGGTCGCGCTCGTGCATACGGTCTACACACTGATTCTTCAATGCGTTTTGAGCGTGGTGTTGATTACGCGCTACAAACAAATGCGATGGAACGTGCAACAGAGCTTCTCGTAGAAGTCTGTGGTGGTGAAGTTGCTCCTGTTATTGCTGTTGAGTCTGAAGCAGATCTGCCTAAACCAAACACAGTGACACTTCGTCGTACTAAGCTTGATAACCTTTTGGGTCATCACATTGAAGATGCAGACGTTGCTGAGATTCTAGAGCGTTTAGGCCTAACAGTTGAAATAACGACGGAAGGTTGGAGCGCCGTTGCACCAACTTGGCGTTTCGATATCGCTATCGAGCAAGACTTGATTGAAGAAGTTGGCCGTATCTACGGTTACGATAACATTCCAAATCAAGCACCTGCTGCCGCGCTTAAAATGAACGATCATAAAGAAGCTAACCTACCGCTTAAGCGTGTACGTAACCTTTTAGTTGACCGCGGTTACCATGAAGCAATTACTTATAGCTTCGTTGAGCCTGAGCAACAAAAGTTGATTGTGCCTAACGTAGAGCCACTGATTCTTCCATTCCCAATCTCTGCAGATATGGCTGCAATGCGTCTTGGTTTAGTTCAAGGCTTGCTGAATACGGTTGTACATAACCAAAAACGCCAACAGCCACGTGTTCGTTTGTTTGAATATGGTTTGCGTTTCATCCCATGTGATTCTGCTGAAAACGGTATGCGCCAAGAGCCAATGCTTGCTGGTGTTATTGCCGGAACTCGTAGTGAAGAGCATTGGGATATTGAAACCAATACCGTTGACTTTTTTGATCTGAAAGGTGATTTGGAAGCAGTGCTAGAGCTGTCATCCAATGAAAAAGCATATAGTTTTGCTTCTCTTTCTGCGGAAAACAGACAGAAAAACCCAGCGCTTCATCCTGGCCAATCTGCAATCATCATGGTTGAAGGTAAAGAAGTAGGCGTTATCGGTACGGTTCATCCAGAGTTAGAACGTAAGTTTGGTTTAAATGGTCGTACTATCATCTTTGAAATTGAATGGTCAGCAATCGATACGCGCGTTATCCCAGAAGCGGTAGCCGTATCTAAGTTCCCATCTAACCGTCGCGATATTGCTGTGGTAGTTGATGAGGCTGTAACTTCTGGTGATATTGTAAATGCATGTCTGGAAGTTGGCGGTGAATTTCTGACAGATGTGAAATTATTTGACGTATACGTTGGAAAAGGCGTTGAAGACGGCAAGAAGAGCTTAGCCATTGCATTAACACTTCAATCTTTAGAACGTACTTTAGAAGAAGCAGACATTGCTGGTGCAGTTGATTCTATTGTTGCATCGGTATCTGATAAGTTTGGTGCATCACTGCGTGATTGATAATCTAGCAAACGCATCTTAAGCGAATAAAAAAGGGTTCAATATGAACCCTTTTTTTTATTTATGTCCTGTTTTAAATAAGATTTAGTTATTCAAACATTTCTGATGTTACCAGTATGATGCCATTTTCAGTCACCGTGTATTTTTTCTTATCTTCTTCTGGGTTTTCTCCAATGACAGTTCCTTCAGGAATATGACAGCCTTCACCGACGATAACGCGGTTAAGTCTGCAATTTCTGGCAATATCACAGTTTGGCAATAATATAGAGTCTTTAACCTCAGCATAGCTGTGAACAACAACGTCAACAGAGATAAGAGAGTGATTAATCGCAGCACCGGAAACAATGGCTCCAGCGGCTAGAACGGAGTCAACGGCATAACCTTGACGGCCTTCGTCGTTAAACACAAACTTTACACCAGGACGCTGTTTTTGATTGGTAAGGATAGGCCAGTAGTGAGAGTACAAGTCTAATTCAGGATCGGGAGATAATAGATCCATTGTTGCTGCATAATACTCGTCCAAGTTACCTACATCACGCCAGTATGCGGTTTTTTCCGGGTGTCCATCTTCAGTGAAAACATAACCGAACACGTTATGTCGACCAAGTAACCCTGGGATAATATTGTGACCAAAATCGTGGTTATACTCAGGATTTTCTAGCGCATTTACCAGCTCTTTTTCTAATAAGTCGGTGTTAAAAATATAAATGCCCATCGAAACCAAAGCTTGGGTTGGATCACTTGGGTCAGACATTGGATTTTCAGGTTTTTCAACAAAAGTTTTTATTTCTCCTGTTTCATCAATACCCATAACACCAAAAGAAGAAGCTTCTTCGATAGGTTTGTGAATGCAAGCTACGGTAACTGCGGCGTTATTCTCTACATGGAAGTTCAGCATACGAGAGTAGTCCATTTTATAAATATGGTCACCACCTAGTATTAGAACTTGCTTTGAGCGTTGTCTGCGGATCAAATCTAAGTTTTGGTACACAGCATCTGCGGTACCTCTATACCAGCTTTCTCCTGTCCTTTGTTGCGCTGGTACTATATTTACACCTTCCCCCATAGCTGGAGAAAGGATTTGCCAGCCTGCTTGTAAATGGTCAATGAGATCTTGAGCCATATATTGAGTTAATACACCTACACGTCTAATGCCAGAGTTAATACAGTTAGATAATGTGAAATCAATAATACGAAACTTGCCGCCAAACGATACGGCTGGCTTCGCATTATTATTTGTCAATCCCTTTAATCGAGTTCCTTTGCCACCAGCCAGAATAAGTGCACTTGTTTCACGAACAAGTTTGTTGGTATCGGCATGCGAATAGTTGTTACTTGACATAAATTTAAAGCCTTATAGATAGTTTGTAATAGTTAAGATAGTTGTCTAATTGTGTTACCGAGGGGGCTAGACACTACCTATCAATAAATTACTACGAATACTTATACTTCAATGTGGATTCCGTCACTTAATGGTAAGAAAGCAGTGATCTTTGCTGTGTTTATGAGTTGTATCACTAAAATCAAATGACCAATAAAAGAAAAACTTATATTAATTGTATGAATAGTGAGCAGTGTGTAGGGTTTCATAATTACAGTCACATAAAGGTATGAAGCTTCCGTACTTTTGTATCATGAGTCAAAATGGGTGTAAAGACATATGCAAGATCATGAATTAATTGAAAAAAATTAAAATTTGTCACAAAAAAGCAGGTGTGGTTTTTTATGCTGAAATTGGCCTTATATTAGTGTTTTATTATGCTTTTAATGACAATATTGTAACTAAATCTTTATATTTAATGGGTGTGGATGGTGTTACTTTGCCTTTTAATGACAATTCTGTCGAATTTTAAAATAAAAATATTGGCGAAAATCATAAGGTTGGCATACACTTCACTTGATGTCGCCGATAATAGCTATCGGTTTCTAAATAACGATTTGGCGTTGCATTATTGCAACAATGTTTAACACAGCTTTGAGGGAAGTTTTTATGGCGCTTACAAAGGCCGATTTGGCTGAGAACCTGTTTGAGAAACTTGGATATAGTAAACGGGATGCCAAGGAAACGGTTGAAGTATTTTTCGAAGAAATTCGTCAGGCTCTCGAAAGTGGCGAACAAGTTAAGCTTTCTGGATTTGGTAATTTCGATTTAAGAGAAAAAAGTGAAAGACCAGGTCGAAATCCAAAAACTGGTGAAGACATTCCAATTACAGCTCGACGTGTGGTTACTTTCCGCCCAGGGCAAAAACTGAAAGCTCGGGTTGAAAATATAAAATTCGAAAAATAACCAATTAAAAAGACCACGCAAAGCGTGGTCTTTTTAATCTTCTTTTATTGAAATAGTCACTTGAGCATTGAGTTTTACGCCGCTTTTAGGTTAGTTGTTATATATGGCTGCCAAGCCAAGCGATATAACTCATGTGATTCACGTCTTAAGTTAGTAATTTTGGTTGTTTCTATCTCGTTAAGCTCCCGACTTTCTGCGCTTGCTCTTCGTTCAATACCTTGAATTATTTCATAAAGATCATGCTCTGGACCACTTTTTACTTTTTCTATCTCTGATAAATGCAGTTGGACTTCTGCAATAATTTTTGTGTCAGGCAGTTCGACCAAGAGGTTTAAATCTCGATAGCCTGAGGGAGCAGGGGTCTTGAATCTATTTTTCACGCCAAGAATCTTGGTTTGTTTATTTAGATTTTCATATGCGGTGACTAAGCCGTCTATGTCATGTGCAAGAATCGTGGCTCTGGCTATATCTGTAATTTTTCGATTGTCACCATTTAGGTCGAGTCTAATTTTTTCTTGAGCACGTTGTTTGGATTTTACGCCAGAAAAGAGCGGTTGCGCGTTGGATAATAACGCAGTACTTTGACAAATGGTTTCCAACTCTTTTTGTGCTATCAGAGACTGACTATAAAGCTGTTTGAAATTGTTATAAGGTTGATTCACATTCAGCTTGAAGGATTCGATCCCATATAAGCCACTTAAGCTATGTTTAAATAGCTGTGGATTGACTTGGTCTTGGGTTTGCTTTCGGGCAGGTTGATCCTGAGTAATTTGCGTTGTTGCAGCAAAAGCCGGTGTACGGCTAAGTACTAACATAGTTAAAAGGGTTCGCAGAAATACGCTCATTTAAACTCCTAGAGTAGATAGATCCTCAGTAAAATGGGGAACAAAAAGAACTAAGCTTTATCTATCTTTATATGAGTCGCTCTCGGCGTATAAGTATTATCTTAGGGCATTTTTTAGAAAACCAACCCACAATTTGCATTAATTTACATATGGTGAGTTAAGAGTCGTCTTTAATGTCTAGCCGAAGAGCTTTTTAGCTGTAGGGAACAGTTTTTGTTAGATGAATGAAAGTGTGAGGGTGTGTGTGTATATAAAGCTTGAAATCAAACCCTTATTAAGGGAAATTAGCCCAAATAGATCCTTATTAATCATTGTGAATTATGAAAGACAGAGAGTTTTGGCATAAAAAGTGGGCAATAAACCAGATTGGTTTTCATCTGGAAGATGTGAACCCGCTTTTAATTAAGTTTTGGGACGCCGTAAACCCAAAAGCTACTGAAAAAGTACTGGTACCACTTTGTGGTAAAAGTGAAGACCTTACCTGGCTAGCTAACAAGCATCAACAGGTGCAAGGCGTAGAAATCAGTAATATTGCGGTTCGTTCTTTTTTTGCGGAACATTTTTTCACTCCAACGGTAACTCAATTGGATGCTCATCATGAGTTATATCAATTTGACGAACTATCAATTTATGCGGGGGATTTTTTTACCGCTCCATTGGATGACGCTAATATTATTTATGACCGAGCCGCCCTGATAGCGCTGCCTAAGGATATGCGTGAAGCCTATGTAGATCGGTTGAAAACATTGTTAGCTGATGGAGGCCGTATTTTGTTGGTAACCTTGGACTATATCCAAGAAGAAATGAGTGGACCTCCGTTTAGTGTTCCTGAATGTGAAGTGATGTCTCTGTTTAGTGAGTTTAAGGTGACCTGCTTAAACACGGATATAGCCGACGGGTCTCATCCTAAAATCGCTAAAAAAGGATTAAGTCGATTTGCTGAAATTGTGTGGTTAATTGAAGATAGATAAGCAGCTCCCCCTTAGTTTCTGTCTTATTTAGGTAAAAAATGCCACCGATTTTTGAACAAAATGGTGGCATTTAAAAATAGGTTACTGATAATGAATAGTCACTTTGCTTGCCGATAACACCGCATCTTCAACAGCACTGGACAGTGTCTCTCGGGTCGTTAATGCGACACCTAATCGACGCTGGCCGTCTATCTCGGGTTTTCCAAATAAACGAACCTGTGTTTGAGGCAGAGTTAGTGCTTCTGATAGCCCACTGTATTGGATGTTTTTAGATTGTCCTTCACCTAGTATAACGGCTGATGCCGAAGGCCCGAACTGAGTGATGCCACCAATGGGTAGCCCTAAAAAAGCTCTCACATGTAATGCAAATTCTGAAAGTTCTTGAGATATTAACGTGACCATTCCAGTATCATGCGGGCGGGGGGATACTTCACTAAATATAACACTATCGCCTTTAATGAATAGTTCCACACCGAACAGACCATAACCTCCAAGTGCATTGACTGCCTTCTCGGCGATTTGCTGGGCAGCATGCAAAGCCTGCTTTGACATGCATTGAGGTTGCCATGATTCGCGATAGTCACCATCTTCTTGCCTATGACCAATCGGTTGACAGAAATGAACACCATCAACCGCACGCACGGTCAATAATGTAATTTCATAGTCAAAGTCTACAAAGCCTTCTACTATGACTCTGCCTGCACCTGCTCGGCCGCCTTCCTGTGCATAATTCCAGGCTGTTTGTATGTCTTGAGTGCGCTTTATAACACTTTGTCCTTTGCCTGATGAGCTCATTACGGGTTTGACGACACAGGGCATTCCAATGGCATTTATGGCTTGTTCAAATTGTTCAAATTGGTCACAAAATTGGTAAGGAGAAGTGGGCAGTGATAAGTCCTCTGCAGCGAGACGACGGATCCCTTCACGATCCATTGTAAGCTGAGTGGCTTTAGCTGTTGGAACCACATTTAATCCTTGTGACTCTAGCTCGACGAGCGTATCAGTTGCAATAGCCTCTATTTCAGGAACGATATAATGTGGGGATTCTTTTTTGATAACCGCTTTAAGTGCTTCTCCATCGAGCATATCAAACACATAACTTTTTTGAGCAATTTGCATCGCTGGTGCATTAGGGTAACGATCACAGGCAATGACGTCCAAACCGAGTCGTTGACACTCAATAGCGACTTCTTTTCCTAGTTCTCCGGAGCCAAGCAATAATACTCGGGTTGATCCTTCACAAGTGGCGGTTCCAAACATGACAATTCCTTCAATTTAGCAAACTTGAGCGAATCATACTGATTTGAATAAGTAACGCAAACGTTTGCGTTGAAATTAATAAAAAAAGGCTTCGAACATATCAAAGCCTTTTGTGATGCATAGCTAAATAGCTAAATAGCTAAATAGCTAAATAGCTTAGCGGAATGTCTGAGTCAATAACGTCTAATGTGGATTGAGTACAGGCAAGGTGGCTGATTTTACCCGTTGACAGCTCAGCAAGAGCAGCTGACTTGATCTCTTCGAATGATTTTCCTGCCATCATTATTTGGATTAATGCAACTTGAAGAGGGGGTAAGCTTGGGTTGAATGCGGCATTTTCTGCGTACGCACCCGAATAAACGGAACCATCTTTTAACTCTATAGCGATACCACTATAGTTTTGCGTATAGGGGGAGTGACTCATGTTTAGCGCGGTTATTGCTTTCGCGACCAACGGTTCACATGCTTCTGTTGAATAAGTCAGTCGAGAATCGTCCATTAAGCGCTTCTCTATATCAAGATCCTTAGGACCAAATGACTCAGGAAGATATTGCTGCAGTGTCATTTCGCTTCTTTCTGGAAGCTGAACAATCATATCATTTGCTGTTGTGAGCTCGTTCATAAACTGACGACAGTGGCCACAAGGGCTGTAGTTGATAGTGATGTCTTTAACACCTTTCTCGCCCTTCATCCACGCATGGCTGATCCCGGCTTGTTCAGCGTGAACGGTCTGTCCTAGCTGAGCGCCGATAAGTTCCATGTTTGCGCCAAAATAGATACGACCCGATAGCCCACGGACGACAGAACCAACGTAAAAATTGGAAATAGGCGCATACGAAAACGCTGCAGCGAAAGGAAGCAACGCTACACGAAGCTCATTATCTTTAAAGCCGGAGATAGTCAGCAGTTCATCAAATTGCTGAGATGAAATAGTGGCATTAAAATCATCTGCAGTAAAAATTTGTTGCAAATACGGAGCGATTTGAGAGGGGGCCTCTTTTAACGCCGTTTTTAATCGTGAGTTCATAGCGAATCCTTTATTAAGCATTAATTTTATTTTAGAGAGATAGAAACTAATATCCGTGACGCAGATCCCACGTTTGAGTGCAAATGAATTTCATGTTTCATAAATAGAGTGAGGTCACATTCGCAAAGGATTGCGCATGTTCTCGATAAGGGCGTAAGTTGAGAGTGATAGAAATTCGTGGATCTGTAATGCCGATATTTTTATCTTTAGGTTAGCGAAATGAGGTAATGATACAAAAATTATTCATCGGTAGAGGAACAGTATTGAATCAGGTCGATTATTCAGAATAAAGGCTTCCCTTATTGGTAGAACCAGAGGACAAGGGCAAAAATAGCCGGTGCAAGAATTGATGTGATGACTCCACACAAAACAAGCGCGAGCGAACTAAATGCCGCATCACGATGGTCTTTTTCTACACAGGTTGCTGTCCCTAACGCATGGGATACAGTGCCCATGGTTAATCCTTTTGCGATCGGATGGGTAATACCTATTAAATTATAAATGGGATAGGCAAACACAGCACCGAAAACGCCAACGAGTAAAACCATAATAGCTGCGATTGCAGGCTCACCACCAAGATGACTAGATACCTCCATTGCAATTGGCGTTGTTACTGACTTCCCCATGATACTGGCGACTAACGTTAAATCAGCGTCTAACAATACAGCGATGAATGATGCCGTTAGCATTGAGAACGCACTGCCTATGCCACAGGCAAGAAAAATAATTTTCCAGTTTGCTTTGATTTGCGGAAGCTGCTCGTATAGCGGGAGCGCCAAAGCGACGACTGCGGGTTGGAGCAAGTAAGTGAACCACTGGTTGTCTGCATTATATTGAGCATACGGAATATCTAAAATCAGAAGTATAGGAATAATAATAATGATACTAATTAGAAGTGGGTTTGCTAGCGCGTGATTTAACTTAGCACTGATAAATCGGGCTAATATGAATGTAAGCAAGGTTAGCAGTACCCAAATCATTTTTTACCCACCAGTATGCGTTCAAGCAATGAGCTGAGACCTATGATCACAATGAATGTAGCCCCCATAGTACTCGCCAATATGGTGATTGCGTTTTCAATTAAAAGATCAAAATGTTCCATTAGTCCGACACTAATAGGAATAAACAACAAAATCATATAACGGATAAATAGGCTAGATGACGGCTTAACCCACTCAGGCTTGACCAGACCAGAAGCTAGCGCAAAAAACAGCAATAGCATGCCAATAACACTACCGGGTATGGCTAAATGCAGGAATTGCTGGGTGAGTGTCCCCAGCCCAAGCGCGATTAATATAATGGCAAGGGAGGTAATGTAACGGATCAGTTTATTTGTCATTTTTAAGAAACAAGCTTCTCTACATAATGGTAAATGGATTTCAAGATGGCTATTTTTTTCTCATCGCTTTCATTTTTACTGACGAGATTTTCCAGATTCAGCATGTAATCGGGAAGCCGGGTCTCGAAATAATCCCGACAATGTGCAGCCCATTGTCTCTGCTCTGTTTCGCTCAGCGTATGCGGAAAATGTCGTGCACGATATCGAAACAATAAGGGCTCAATTCTTGAGTCGCTAAAAGTGATATCAAGCTGTGATAAATTTTCTGGTGCTGTCTCAAGAATAATATCCATTGCGGTACGATCGGACGGCGTGAAAAAACCACTATATAGCTGGCTATCAACATTATCACTCTCACCGTATTCTCGTTCAGTCGCGTATAAGGTTATCAGTTTTTCGCGAATTTCTGGATGCTGCTTTAGTAGTGCAAGGTTCTTGAGGCATTGTTCTCTATCAATGCCTATGCGCTGTGCATTTTCAGCGGTTAATGTTTTTGCGGGCGCCAGTATTGGACATTTATTGATATGGACCAGTTTGACGGGAATAGGGAGCTCATCATCAGCAAGTTCATCTCGTTTTGTGTATAGACGTTCGCGGATGGTGTCGGCATCCAATTCTAATAATGGGCGAGGGTCCATTGCCAGATTAACCATGATCGCCGCATTCTGATTGGTAGGGTGCCAAGCCATTGGTACAACCCAAGTAGTATTTGAGCAACCCACACCTAACATGCCAGAGACATGAACTAGCGGTGTCATATTTACGATATCGACCAATTCATTTATCTTACGTTTATTGCGCATGCTATATAAGTAGTCAAACAACTTTGGTTGAGCGGCCTTTAGTTTTTTTGCCAGCTCGATTGTTGCTATAACGTCCGCCATTGCATCATGCGCATTTTCATGTTCGATACCATTGGCAACCGATAGCTTTTCAAGTTTGAAGCTGGGCTTGCCTTCATCATCGGTAGGCCACTCTATTCCTTCTGGGCGAAGTGCAAAACAAGTTCGCATCACATCTAACAAGTCCCAGCGTGAGTTACCGTTTTTCCAGCTCCAGGCGTATGGGTCATAAAAATTTCTATATAACGTGTACCGGGTTACTTCATCATCGAAACGAATACTGTTATAGCCAAGGCTGGTTGTATTTGGCTTGGAAAGTTCGTCATGAATACGTTTTATAAACTCGGGCTCTGGCAAACCCTGCTGTACTGTTTTTTGAGGAGTGATGCGGGTGATCAAAGCCGCTTCAGGCGATGGTAAATAGTCACTAGGAGGCTGGCAATAAATAACTAATGGTTCACCGATGATATTAAAATCCATATCCGTTCGGACACCTGCGAATTGAGATGGCCTGTCAGTAGCAGGATTTACGCCCCAGGTTTCATAGTCAAACCAGAAGAAGGTAGGTTGATTTTCGCTTTGCATTTAGTGAACCAGATAAATATGAAGGCTTGTTAATAACATTAGACCATTGCTAGCAGTGCATAGCAATCCACGCAGTGGTATGTGCTTCAAAAGTATCCAAATTACCAGCCAATATCGTTTCAGGATGAAACGAAATGGTAACTTTGTAATAGTCGATTCATTTGAGGAGTGTTAAGGGTAATGTACTTATCCGCTGGTGTGCGATGTGGCTGAAACAGTGAAAATAGCATGCTACGGGCCACATTATCGGCTTCAATTGGTTTGAAATTGGCGAGAGGGCCGATCATCATAGGACTTACCAGCCGAAGCAAATGGCCAATAATAACTTCGTCTTTCCTTGGTGGGATTCGTTCTCCGGCAAGGGGGCCTGGGCGAACAAAAACAACCCGGTCAAAATTCATTGATAGTATTGTCTTTTCCATTCTTCCTTTACAACGCAGGTAATGCGAGAGAGATCTGGCGTTTGCACCATAACAAGACACCACTGCAATGCGCTTAACGCCAATGAGTTTCATGGTTTGTGCAACCTGGCAAACCATTTCATAATCGACGTGGGCTAATGCCGATTTACTTCCGGCTTGTTTTATTGTTGTACCAAGGCAGATAAATCCGAAGTCAGGGGCGGTATTGTTATCGTCCCACTGAGTTATTCGTAACTCGGCATCCTGAATTTGATTCAGTTTATCATTTTGAATTTGCAAGGGGTGTCGGACAAGGGCATGCAGTTTCGTAATCGCTGACTCGTTGAGGAGTTGTTCAGTGAGTGAACGTCCGACTAAACCGCTCGCACCGGCAATGATCGCTGTAGTATCTCCACCAAATTTATCCATGTTACGTCCGTTATTGCATTAATCCCATTAGCAATAACATTAACGATTTATTTGCGATAGTCAATTGTCTAACCTGTTAATATCACTATAAAAAAATATGGGCTCGTTAGAGCCCGTGGTTAGGTCAATGAAATGGGAATAGACTTTCTCGCCTTCTGTTTTTCCTTTTTAGATGACTTTGACTTTTTTGAGGTTCTCGTTAGCAGCATAAAATGACCTCCTGCTTTTATTATCTCCTCACGTTTAATTATAGCTTTTGTTTAAAAAGCTGCGTAATTTCGGTTGGTTTTCTGGCATTCACCCGAGAACAAACCAGCAGAAAATTCTGCTAAATATGAACTTTTATAGTGTTTGCGTTTGTAATTGTTTCATTGCATGGGTTATTGTCATTAAGTGGATAGATTAAGAGACTTTCAAGGAACGAATATATGAAGATTGGGGTAATAGGCGCGGGTTCGGTTGGCGTTGGTATATGTAATTATTTGCTAACATTAGGTAGCGTGAGTGAGTTGGTACTGATTGACCTGAACCGAGATAAAGCCAACGGAGAGATGCTGGATTTTAGTCATACCAATGCGTTGACCTTTAGTAAAAATACCTTACTTAAATCTGGTGATGATTACGAAATGCTTCGCGGAGCAGATATTGTGGTTATTACGGCAGGTGCGCAGATAAAACAGGGGCAAACCAGACTCGATCTGGCTGAAATTAATAGCAAGATTTGTGTGGATATTGCTAAAAAAGTCGAGAAGGTAGCACCCAATGCGATCTTAATTGTTGTAACCAATCCTTGTGACATAGTTTCGTATTTTGTTGCTGCAAATACGGGCTTTTCTTCTTCACAAATAATCAGTTCTGGTTGTTTGATCGATACAGCTAGGTTGATGACTATTGTTGCCGATAAAGCCGACATAGACCCTAAAAACGTGTTTGGCTATGTTTTGGGAGAGCATGGTAGTCACTGCTTTACACCGAAAAGTTTGATTAGTATTGCTGGACAACCAGCGGATTATTACTGTGAAACGAACGGGTTAGAAAAAATAGACGCAACAGAATTGCTTGATGAGGTTCGACAAGCGGGCTTTGATATTTTCACTAAAAAACAGAATACAACGCATGGTATTGCCGCCAGCGTATTTCGTATTATTCAAGCCATCATGATTGATGAGAAGTCGGTACTGCCAATAGGGACTTTGATTCAAGGTCAGTATGGGCTTAATGATGTGGTGCTGAGCCTTCCTACTGTCGTTTCTCGTAGAGGTGTTGAGAAAATACTGATACATCCGTTTACAGAAGAAGAGATGTCTTATTTGAAAGACATTGCCGATCAACTGCAAATAACGATACAAGATGTGGCGATAAAAACTGGCTTAATGAAATAACACGTTAATTATACTCATTTTTTAATAGCCAATAGACTCTCTGATAAGTACACTCAGTACTCAATATTTGCCATGGATGCGCAATAAACAAAGCCACGCATATTGTATTTGTTTAAGTGACATCATATTAGATAAAAGAATGCTAATGTTAGATAAAAAATACGCCCAAGCTATCTCACACCGAATTGACCAGAAAACTAAGCCGTTAGGCGCATTAGGCCTACTTGAAAAAGTGGCTTATCAACTCGCCTTGATACAAAGTCAGGGTCGTAGTGACGCTGTCACTAACGTTCAGGTTGCTAAGCCTACTATGTTGGTCTTTGCTGGCGATCATGGTATTGCTGACGAAGGTGTTAGTATTGCACCAAGTGCTGTCACTCAACAGATGGTAATTAATTTTCTAAATGGTGGTGCTGCAATTAATTGTTTCTGCAGAATTAACAATATTGATCTGAAAATTGTTGATACAGGAATATTGTTGCCAGTAGAAACCGACGCTGAAAATTTTGTTGTGCAGAGACTGGGCGTCAGAACAAACAACCTTGGCAAAGAATCAGCCATGAGTATGGCTCAGGTAGAGGAAGGTTTGGCTAAAGGAAAGTCTTTGGCAGAACAATGTATCAAAGAGGGAACTGATATCTTACTCTGCGGTGAAATGGGTATTGGCAATACTAGTTCAGCGGCAGCGATATTGAGTGCTCTTTCTGGAAAAGATCCAAGCATTTGTGTTGGCTACGGAACAGGGATCAGTGCTGAACAGTTTTCTAATAAAGTTGCGTTGGTTTCACAAGGAGTGAAACGCTGTAAAGGGTTAAGTGCAAAAGAAGTTCTCGCAGAAGTTGGTGGTTTTGAAATTGTACAGGCTGTCGGGGCAATGTTAGGCGCTGCGGAACGCAATGTTCCAATCCTAGTAGATGGTTTTATAATTAGCAGCGCGGCTTATGTTGCATCGATTATTGACCCTAATTGTCGTGAACTTATGATATTCGCTCATAAATCTCATGAATCCGGTCATCAATTATTGTTAGAAGAGCTCGACGCACAGCCTTTACTGGATTTAGAGCTGCGTTTAGGAGAAGGTACAGGAGCAGCACTTGCGATGCCTTTAATTAATGCCGCTGCCGAGTTTTATAATCATATGGCAAGTTTTGAAAGTGCTGGAGTCACTGTCTGAACAGCCAGAGAGACATGAACGAGTATTAAGAGAATAAGAAGGCCTGACTTATTTCATCTAATGCGCTATTGGATGGCATATTTGAGAAGTGGTGAACATTCTTTATCATGATATCTTATTAACATACTCGTTTTAGCTAAAATCAGTAATATCCAGATGTAATAGTGGAGTTCATCACCCATGGTAAAACCTTTGTTTCGTCAGTCTTTTTTATACGACACTTTGGATCTAAACGTTGAAATGCCGGCCTTCTGTGTAGAAACACCTGCAGGGCTGAGCATCAAGCTCCTTATGAGAGGGGTGCTTGAAGTCGTTCCAAAAACAATGTCGGACAACACTAAATCTATCGTTATATCTGCTGGTATACATGGCGATGAAACCGCGCCAATGGAACTGGTTGATAACTTGGTTTCTGATATTATCAGTGGCAATATTAGGCTCACAGAGCGATGTTTATTTATACTTGGACATCCTGAAGCGACGAATAAGCATGTTCGATTTTTGGATGAAAATTTAAATCGATTATTTGATGAAAAGCCGCATGAAAATTCGATTGAACATAAGATTGCTGAAGTGCACAAGTCAACGGTCAGCGATTTTTATGAGTCTACCCAAGAAAGTCAGCGCTGGCACCTAGATTTACATTGTGCAATCCGGCGCTCTAAGCATTACACCTTTGCTGTGAGCCCAAAAGTCACTAACAGTAAAACCCGCCATCAGGCACTTATTTCATTTCTTCAGAAAGCAGAAGTTGAAGCGATATTATTATCGAACTCACCAGCGAGTACTTTTAGCTGGTTTAGTGGAGAACACTTTGCCGCTCAGGCACTAACATTAGAGTTGGGTAAAGTTTCTCCTTTGGGAGAAAATGACCTTACTTTAATGACTAGCTTTGATCGTGCACTAAGAGGGCTAGTCAGCTATCAACTTGAATCTATAGAAGCTAAACCCCTGATAACTTATCGCGTTACCCAGACTATTAGGCGTTTACATGAAGATTTTGGGTTTAATTTCAGTGATGAAATTGAAAACTTTACTCAATTTGAGCATGGACAGGTGCTAGGTCACGACGGAGATAAACTACTTTTCGCTAAGGTTGAGCATGAAGCGGTCGTTTTCCCGAATAAGAATGTTGCTGTAGGTCAGCGTGCAGCGCTAATGGTCTCTTTGGTTGAAACCCGATATGAAGATGACCAACTGGTTTATGATTAATGGTGCATAGAGCACAAATGCAGTGCATTAACAAAAGTCAGCCAAATGTAGCCTTTAAATTATTCCCCTTTAAAAACAAGTGTTTATTTGTTTTTTGTTGTTGGTGAGGATTTGGCACGCATTTGGCAAGTAATAGAGTGATACATTCTCGTTATACTTTTGTTTTGCATTGGCGCCTTCTTTACGCTACTCGATAATGAGCATTTAGAAGGCGCATTTTTTATTCAATTAAGTCTTTGTATTAAACCAAATCAGCAAGGTTTGCAGGTCGGTAATAAACAGATTTAAGCACTTTCCCAGCACGGATGGTTTTGTTTTTTGATACAAAATCTTGTGCACATTTCGCAATAATATAGTTTCCTTTTTCTACTGCGTTTAATGCTATCCCTTGTTCTGCGTAAAAAGCTTCAGTTTCACTATACTCTTGTTGATTTCGGCAGACTTTACTCATATTGCTAGAGTGAACTTCGTCCCAACAAGGTACAAAATTGATATCAAGATTTTCTGCAGCATTTAAAAGAAGATCAATCAAATAGCTTATCGTAAAGTTATCATTGATTTTAGCTTCTCCCAGTTGAACCAAGCGCCCCATTAAGACGTAAACGCTATCGACGATAGCATCGGCTTGTTCTTCTTTACAATCGGCCTGTGCAAGCTCTGTTAGTTCTTCAATGATTAAAGACGTATGAAGAGTGTCAGATGCATCGGTCATAGAAGCGCTGTCTTCTACAGGAAGATCAAAGGTTAATCGAAATTCAAGTATGTCTTTATATATATGGTCGTATAACGGTTGGGTGAGCTTACTTAGTTTCATTCTGCTGTCCGGGTTTTCAATTGAGCTGTGATTATACTCAAATTATTTCAAGATGCAGAATTTAAAGGAAAATGAATTGAAACTAAATGCATTTACGTGATGTTTAAGTAGTTAAAAAGGTGAAATTTTGACTATGATAATTTAACTAATAAAGAAAATAATAACAGATAGTGAGCTAATAATGGATAAACCCAGCCAAACAGAATGGATTATTAGACGCTTATATCAAGTGACAAGCGATTACCAAAAAGGGTTTGATATTCAGATTCTACAACTACTAATGCTAGGGTTAGAACAATACAACTTAGATATCGCTATTTTATCGAATGTTGAGAATGAAAAGTATAAGGTTATCCAGTGTGTCACACCTGAAGAGATTGATATTAACCAAGGTGATTTTTTCGAGTATGAAGAGACTTATTGTGCGCTGACCTGTCGTTCACACCAGCCAGTTACCGTTGAGCATGCAGGATCTAACCCAGTATTCGCTAATCATCCTTCTTATAAATCCTGTCGGTTAGAGAGCTATATTGGCGTTCCTATCTACCTAAATGATGAGCTTTATGGAACATTAAACTTTTCCAGTATGAATATTAGACAGGAACCGTTTTCTCAATCGGATATTGACCTTATTCGTTTAATGGCGTCTTGGGTAGAGTCGGAGCTTTTACGTCACAAGCAGGAAAGAGAACTTCTTTCGCTCAACCAACAGTTAGAATATCAGGCCAATTTTGATTTACTTACTAAGATACCAAACCGCAGGCAGCTGTTTGAAACCATCAATCGTCAGATGGAACAAGTGAGTTATGCTGGTGGAGAAGGGACTATTGTTATCATTGACTTAGATTATTTTAAAATGGTTAATGATACTTTTGGCCACCAAAAAGGTGATGAAGTGCTAAAGGAAGTGGCTCAAAGGCTTAAAACTTGTATTGGCAAAAAAGATTTTATCGCTCGATTTGGCGGAGAGGAGTTTGTCGTTTGGTTGCCTGATTCGACCATGGAGAGTAGACAAATAAAAATAGATAGGCTTATGAAATCCACTCGCCATATAATTTTAAACGAGCATTTTTTAACTATCTCAGCGGGTGCTTGTCACTTTAGTTGTGTTAAAGGATCTACACCGGCAGCGAAAGATAGGATTGATAAGATTTTATCGTGTGCAGACAAAGCACTTTATGAAGCAAAATCAACGGGTAGAGATAAAGTGGTCTATTGCCAGGAAACGTTTAATTAGTTCTTCCCACCATACATACGATCAAAGTTTTTTTGATTCCAGCCTACCATTATCTGATCACCAATTTTTAGTACCGGAACGGAGCGTGCGCCTAATGCTTCTAATTCTTTTCTGCCTCGCTGCATTTTAGCGTTAGTTAATCGATACTTAATCCCCTTAGAGTCAAGATAACGTTGTGCATCTTTGCAATGTGGACATTTGTCACTTATGTATAAAACAACTCTTTTCACGTGAGCAATACCTGACTTTTGGCTTATCAATATGCATAATGCGCGATTGTAACTAATTTAACTATGTCGAATCAACAGTGCGTTTATCCGTTGTTGATTGTTTTGATGAACAGTAGCATTAACAACAAGGGGTGCATACAATGCCACTCTTTTCTGCATTGAGATAATCATGAACCCTATACTTCATTCAATTCAAGGCTATCCTGAGTCTATTGTTTCTCAAGTTGAACACTTGATAAGCACAGGCAAGTTCATAGGGTGGTTTGATCAACGGTACCCTGACCGCCATCAGGTTAAAAGTGAAAAGGCGTTATTTGACTATGCCATGGCGATTAAAAATCGTCATATCAAAAAAAGTTCGCCTGTTAGCAAAGTGATATACGATGGAAAGATACATCTTATAAACAACGCTCTTGGCCTCCATAGTTTCATTTCAAGATCTCATGGTGGGAAACTCAAATCAAAGAACGAAATACGAATTGCCAGCGTGTTTAAAAATGCACCGGAAGCTTTATTGCGTATGTTGGTGATTCATGAATTGGCTCATCTACGGGAAAAAGAACACAATAAGGCGTTTTATTCTTTGTGTTGTCACATGGATCCGGAATACCACCAATTAGAGTTTGATGCCAGGTTGTACATGATTTATTTAAACCTGAAAGGAAAAACTGAAGGCTAAGGTCTATTGTAGAGAATGCTGGTTAAACGTAGGGATACGCATGCAGATTGAGATTTATATGCCTTGTGAGCCTGCAGCGGTTTGCAACGTAATTAACTGGATTATTGTATTGGTCACCTTAATAGGGTTAATTATCTTTAGTTGGGTTATTTGGCAAGAATACAGATCGATAAATCGCCGGAAGAAAAAACCTCCATCTAAATCACCGTCGCTTCGTCGAAGCGGCAGAAAATAAACGGAGGCGATAAAGTTTCTATTTTTTAAACCAACAAGTTAACAAGTAGTCTTCTCCGTTTTTTGCGGTGAACTCTTTGTCATCAAGATAAGCTCTTGGCTGACCGTTATCATCGGTTTTTAGCAAGCTTATCCAGTGTCGCATTGCCTCGAGAGACGAGTCGACACAGCCATGGCTAAACGTCGCACACGTTTCAAATTGGATGTCAGAAATTTCAACGTTATTATAATTGCCTTGATTCGTTCCCCGTTTAAAGCTTACTTCAATGTGGCTGCCATCCTTTCCTCGCAAAAGAATTGAGTCAGGAAAAGCCTTTTGCCCTGTGTAGGCGACAAACTGTCCTGCTTTTGATAACCCGCAGTGCTGCCCATTGTCGAAAAACATCATCAAGTGACGACCGTCTAACAAATAACTGGATACATTAGCGTGGCTGCCAGTGCTTAGCGGGAACAAGGTATCAAGAAGTTGTTTCGCTTTATCTTGTTTTTCTTGTGCCTGTTGACTTTTTAAAGTCTCGACGGCGAAGACCGCTTCAGCAATAAAAGATCCGTTTTCCGTATGGTTATCTGTGCTGATATGTGCTGGCATATTCATAGTCTCGCCCTCTTAAAATAGTCCGTTAATAGATTTTTCAAGCACCTGCCGGTAAATTATTTTGCCGACTCATCCGATTTGTGTACTTGCTGCATTTGTAGACTACCGAATTTTTCGCTACAATTTCACAACAAAAATTTTACAATGTGAATTTTACAATATGAGACAGACGCAAAGCTTAGCCAGGAAGTCCCATTTTTTAGGTACAAAGATAAGAAACCTTAGAAAACGCAACCACTTAACCATGGAAGATCTATCTGCGCGGTGTGTTCGTATTGATGCAGAAAATTCACCCTCCGTTTCTTACTTATCTATGATTGAGCGAGGAAAACGATTTCCCAGTGCTGATATGCTCGATGTCATTGCCAAGGTATTTCAAAAAAATCCTTCATGGTTTTTGGATGATGAACCAGAGTCACAAAACATCACGCCGGATAAAGGTCGTAAAGGGGGAATCAACGGTATTCCATTAGAGCCCAGCTTTTTATTTTCAAATGAGATGCTGCAAATTGCGATACCTGAGTTGTTGTCACAAACAGGAGTAAATGGTCGACAATTTGCTCAGTTGCTTATCCGCGCTCATCAGGAACACCATCAAAACCATTTCCCTGATCTGGAGAGAGCGGCTGAAGAGATCGGACTGAAGCGACTGGCAATGACAGTAGAAGACATGCTGGATTTAGCTAAAGCACAAGGGCTGGTTATAAATTGGATAGATTCTACTCCCTCTGAAGTGATGGATGAATTAGGAGTGGTTAGTCGCCAGCTGATGACCTCTTATTTTGAACCCCCGGGTCAGATTTATCTGAACAAGATGCTTAGACAGCATCCTACACGTTTAAAGTATGATCTTGCGGTTTATATAGGCCATTGCGTTTTACACAACAGAGAAGGGCTTAAGAGCATTCTGACCATAGGGAACCATTCATGGAGAGCTGATGATCGCGTTTCTCAGGGCTCACCAATTAATCCACAAGATATTTTACATGCGTGGCGAGATTTCGAATCAAGCTTCTTTGCTGGGGCGTTACTGTGTCCCAAAGTGCCATTCAGACAATTACTGGACAGGCATGGGTATGAAGTAGATGTTCATAAAGCTATAGGTGTTTCTCCTTCTGTAGCAATGCGTCGAATGACAGTGGTATCCCCATATCCTCATTGGCATTATTTTGATGCTTATGCACCTGGGAAATTAAAGGCGGTTTATCGAGGAAATGGGATCCCACTACCATGGGGGAATATGCGCGTGGTAAATGATCCTTGTCAGCATTGGTCCGTATTTAGAATGCTGTCTGATTCCAAACGAGGAACGTGCGCACAGATATCAATACTCGATGTGAACGAAGAGCCCAGACTTTATTGCTGTGAATCTGTCAATGTAACTGACCCTGCTAGCAATAATCGAGTCTTGTGTGCAGGTTTAGATCTGAATCCTGCAATAGAAGCTCAAGGGGGGGATGCGATAGCTATCGCGAGTGAACTTAAGGAGCTTTGTGTTGAAAATGGTGGTGAAGTCGGCATTCCTAACCACATAAAGAAAGAGCTTTCCTCCATCTCTCGCATATTGAATATCAATTGGGTTGAACGCGGAATTCAAAGTTCAGCCCGGCTTATTTGCTCTCGTGGGGCTGTTTGCCCTCGTAAACCGAGTTGCTATTCAAAGTGTGAAGGGGATAAATCGACATAGTTAAGTTTGTCTATATTCGGATAAAACAAGGCAGTGTATAATAATGCATTAATTTATTTTATGTATTAACTTAGCTTGTGTATTAATAATGGCCAAACGATCTCCAATCATTGAAATTACCTCATATGGAATTTATTCGATATGGGATTCGAAATCGAAATCACTTCCAAAAATTCAGGAGTTTACAACTAGAGTGCCTGCTGAGCTTGATGTTGAGTTTGGATTCACTGTAAACATCAAAAAAGCAAAAGGGCAAAAGATAAAATATTGTATTTATCACCCAAATATTACCACCGATAAAGGTGAAGTATTGGCGCCTTTTGATGGTGAAGAGCATATAGGTAGTAACGACTGGGATTTTTACCTTGGCGATACCGTATGGGAGCCAATTGATAATAAAACAGGTCCATGGCGTATGACTATTGAGTTCAACGGCCAGATTGTGGCAGATAAAACGTTCGATCTTTATGCGCGTGATGAGGGACAGTTTTGGAAGCATCGGGGTTTTTAGACGATGCTGATGTTTGTTCATGGGTAAACGAATAAAATATTGACCTTGATTAGGTTCTGGTCTAGGAGAACAATATTTTAATTACATTAGCAATTAATGTAGTATCAAAAATGATACATCGATGAACTGATATTTATAATACTCGACAAATTTTGAATACTGGATTATACGTATACTAATAGGGAATTGGTTTTCGTATATGATTAAATTAATAATAATAGAATCAGAACAGTTAACTCAAGATTTAATAGAGCGTTCAGTCGGTTTTGAACTGTTTCACATTACATCATTTTCTAATGCATCTGACGCATTTGTTCACATCAGCAGCCAGGTGACACCATTCATTCTTTTGAGTGAAATTCTTAGCTCGTCTGAGTTTGATGTGTCCGGTATGCGTATGATATTAGAGTTAAAATGCTTTAAAGGTATAGTATTTCTAAGCCAGTATGGTGATGATATCATTTCAACCGCGAAACAGATAGGAAAGGACATCGGTTTCCAAAATATAGACGGCCTAACGTTGCCCGCAGATTGTAAAAATATCAGAAATAAAATAATTAGAGCTGCTGAGCTAGAAAGCAATAAAAGCAGTTGTAACGGAGTCAATATACCAAAGTTGATTCAAAGTGATATTATTTACGCTGTGGATAATGATCTGTATGAACCTTTTTTTCAAACTCAGGTATCGTCAAGGTCAGGAATGATTACCGGGTTTGAATTATTGGCAAGGTTGAAAAAAAATAATATTGTATACCCACCGAAAATATTTATCCCCGTCATTGTTTCTGAACGGCGTATATCTGATTTTACGTTGTCATTATTAGAAAAGTCATTAAGGTTTATTCTCAGTGTTCAATGTTTCAGTGGCACTTTATCCATTAATGTAGATTATCAATCTTTGGCTGAGCATGATTTCTCTGAAAAATTGCTCAAGGTGATTCGTCGTTATAGCTTTCCTGCTGATAGGTTAACCATAGAGTTAACGGAAAGTAGTCCGGTCATCAATGTTTTTGTTATGCACAATCTGAATAATTTTAGAATGGCGGGTTGCTGCCTTTCTATCGACGATTTTGGGACACAGAATTCAGGTTTTACAGAGTTACTTAAATTGCCATTTTCTGAACTTAAGATTGATAAGAGCTTTGTTCAGGCTCTATCTGATTCCCCTCGAGCTTATAAAGTCGTTAAGGCTTTGTGTGCTGTCGCTGAGTCTTTAGAGTGTAAGGTCATTGCCGAAGGTGTTGAAACAGAAGAACAAGCAAGTGCTCTTAGGGAGCTTGGTGTCCGACATTTTCAGGGTTTTTTATACAGTAAACCACTTCCTATTTATGATATCGAAGAGCAGGGGATAGTTGACAACAAATTGATTGAAGCTGGGAACTGTTTTGGAACCGGGTAAAAATGAGAGGGGATAAGAAGGCGACTTTCAGACACAAAAAAGCCTGCTTTTAAGCAGGCTTTTTTATTTGAATGTGGTGCTCGCTACTGGACTCGAACCAGTGACACCTTGCATGTCATGCAAGTACTCTAACCAACTGAGCTAAGCGAGCAAATTATACGGTGCGACAATAAGCTATTGCATATTATCTAAATGTGGTGCTCGCTACTGGACTCGAACCAGTGACACCTTGCATGTCATGCAAGTACTCTAACCAACTGAGCTAAGCGAGCAAATGTTTCAAGTAACAATTCGTCTACGTGGATTCGAATCACCGACCCCACCATGTCAAGGTGGGGCTCTAACCAACTGAGCTACGGACGCATCGTCTTGGAACGAGATGAATATTAGCGATTCACTTTACGTGGTGCAAGTAAAATTTCCATGTTTTTGAACTGTTTGACGCTATTATCGACACATTGTCGATAATGTATGCTTTTTAGTTCGAACTGCATCGCTAAAAGTAGAAACTTGACTGGTTACAGAAGAGAAATTCCTTACGCTCGCTCGCATCATGACTTAACAACCCTTCATCCTAAATACGTCGTGTGTTCATAATTCGTTGTCTACCTGGTAAGGAACGATTTCTATGAATGGAACGATGAAACTATCAATTTTGAATATTTGTCTATTTGCTAATCCTGATATAAGCCATCTAATGGCTTCTCCTCTTGAAGATACGCTTATGCTTGCGAATGAACTTGATGAAAATGTTGATTTGACGTCATATTGGATGAGTGAAAAGTTAGATGGTATTCGAGCAATTTGGACTGGAACCCAACTTCTCACACGTAAAGGCAATGTAATTCATGCGCCAGTTTGGTTTACCAAACAACTGCCGAACCAATTATTAGAAGGGGAGTTATGGGCTGGCCGGGGAATGTTTCATATTGTGCAGCAAACGGTACTGGATGGACAACCAGTGGACGAAGCATGGCGCAATATCCAGTATATGCTTTTTGATTTGCCCAATTCAAAGCAGCCTTATAAAACAAGATATGATGAGCTATTGGAGCTCGTTAAAAAAGCAAACAGTGACCAGTTATTAGCTGTTAAGCACCATTCAATTAACTCTAACGAAGACATTCAAAATAGGTTGAATGAGGTAATTAATACTGGCGGTGAAGGGCTAATGTTACGTAAGACAGATGTACCATACAGACATGGACGATCCAGTGATCTTTTTAAGGTAAAGAAGCATCAGGATGCAGAGGCAGTGGTTATTGGATATAAACAAGGTAAGGGTAAATATCAAGGTAAAACAGGCTCTGTATTAGTGCTATTAGAAAGTGGTAGACAGTTATACATAGGGTCTGGTCTAACGGATGAACAAAGAGAAAACCCGCCCCCAATCGGTAGTGTAATTACGTTTCAATATAATGGTTTTACTTATAAAGGATTACCCAGGTTCCCAAGAATTATGAGATCAGCAACATTGAAGTAAAAAAGAAGTAGATTGTATTATTGTGTCGCTCTGTAGTGAGCGGAGAAAAGCAGAACAGTTTGTGGTTCTGCTTTTTATGCTAGGCGGATTTTACTTTAGTCGCTATAGATTGGTGTGACTCTTTGCTATCAGATAAGTTGACGACTTCTTCATTGGAAACCGTTTTAGAGTTACCTAAAAACTGACCTCCTTTTTGAATGATAAATTCTGCACAAGTAATGTCACCTTTTAGCTCACCCTTGCTTAAAATTTCAATTTTTTTTGCGTAAATATCGCCCACGAAAACGCCATTTATTATGGCATTATCGGCAAAGATGGTACCTTCAACGGAGCCTGTTGGGCTGATGGTTACATTATGATCTGTACGTAAAACGCCGATAATTTTACCATCAACCTGAATATTACTAGAGAGTGTTAGCTCTCCGGAGATAATTGCTCTTTCGGCGATGATAGTTGGAGCGTCATGCTTACCTGCTGCTCCACGTTTTTTATCAAATAATCCCATTGTATTCCCTTCTGATTTTCAAATAAGGATTCAAAATTATCAATATTCCAGTCGACGAAATTAGACGGGTTCATCGACCGGCCTATAAATCGAATTTCGTAATGCAGATGCGGCCCGGAGGTAAGTCCGCTGTTACCTGAGTATCCGATTAAGTCGCCTTTTTTGACAAATTGACCAGACTTCACTTTGAATGACTTCATATGTGAATATGAAGAAGTAATGCCAAATGCATGCGAAATTCGAATGAAATTACCAGACCCTTTGTTACTTTTCCTCGTTACTTCAATAATGCCGTCGGAAGGAGAGTAAATCGCGGTACCTGTATTAACCGCGAAGTCTAACCCGCGGTGCATCGTTCTCTTTTTGGTCACTGGATGTGTTCGCATTCCATATTTGGAAGAGCGACGACCAATTTTTACCGGAGAACCATTGGGGATTTGCTTTAATAGCGCAAGTCTTACCGCTGTGTTAACTGCTGCGATATTAAGTCTGGAGTTCATATCCAGTTCGGGTTTCGAACCACCAAGATACTCTTCAATTTCTTCAAGTCGAGAGGAAACAGAAAGCAATTCATCTTCTTTGGAAGAGATATCACCTTCTAACTGTTCTTTTAGGTTTTGATACTGTGTTAGCTGCGTCGTTAAGTCGGATGATTGAACTTCCAACTGTGCTTGCTTTTCTCTGGAATAACGAACTTCGTCTACAAGTTTCAGCACCGTTGTCGTCACTACAAAAATAGTAACGATAAGGGTCAGAATCAATAGTTTTAGTCGATTTACGGTTTTTCGACTTAGCTTAAAGTGGCTAGTTCCTTTTACACCAGAAACGGTCACCGCTAAACTATTGGGCATGGATATACACTCTCTAAAAAAATTGAACGTGGATTCTAAAACGATAATGGCGGTGATGCTATCATTCTTACAATTGATTTCATCATTTCGCCCAAAAACAGGACTGTTTACAGGAGTTTTGTGAAAAGCTCAACAAAAAGATAATTGTGTTATTTACATATGAAACCTGTCTTTTGTCTAAGGTTAAGTAAATAATGCAAATTTATTGTTAAGCTATTTCACGTGTTTTTAGAACGTATGTAACTAAAATACAACAAAATTTATCTTGAGGCATATTCAAGTTGTATCTCAGGATCTTGTTTATGCATCCAGCGAAGGCGAAGCCCAAGCATGACTGCGGCACTGGATAAACCGACAATAAAGCCGACCCAAAATCCGTAAACACCAATTCTTTCAGTAATCCAATCTGTCATACCAAGCATATAACCTAATGGCAGACCAAGAATCCAGTATGCAATAAAAGTACAAAGGAATATCGCTTTCATGTCTTTATAACCACGTAATGCGCCAGCGGCGATAACTTGAAAAGCATCCGTAAGTTGGTATACAGCGGCAATAAGGAGCAACTGAGTTGCTACAACCACGACTGATTGGTCCGTGGTGTAGAGATGCGTAATGGGTACTCTCAGAGCTACCGTAATGACACCCGTAACTACTGCTAAAGCAAGCCCGATAAGAATTGCAACGTGGGAAGATATTTTTGCACCTTCTATATTTTGTTCGCCTAACTTTTGCCCAACGCGAATACTGACGGCTACACCAATGCTCATTGGCAACATAAATACCAGAGATGAAAAATTGATTGCAACCTGATGAGCCGCGACGGTTAAAGAACCCAGAGGAGCAACCATTAACGCTACAACGGCAAACAACGTCACTTCAAAAAACAGCGCAAGCGCAACGGGTAACCCAAGTTTAAACAAACGAACTTGGGCTTTGGTCTTGGGCCCAATGGCCCGGCGAAACAGATGTACACTTTTTAGTCGTGAGGAAATTAAAATGTAAATAAGCATGGATATAAACATTAGCCAATAAACGATGGCAGTAGCGACTCCACAACCAACACCACCTAACGCCGGAGCACCTAATTTACCGTATACAAACATCCAGTTTAAAGGGATATTGGCAGATAAACCGATAAAACCGATAATCATGGCGGGCTTTGTGACTGCCATACCGTCGGTGAAACTGCGTAACGTTTGATACAGCAAAAAAGCAGGTACCGACCACATGATTGCATTCATATATCCGATGGTTTTTTCTGCCATTACTGTTTCTATATCCATCCAGCTAAGTATGATTTGCGTTTGGAACAAAACAGCGAGTGTAGGCAGTGTCAGAAACAGTGAGAGCCAAAAACCTTGAAAAATCTCAAAAGGTACTTGCGTTGATTTACCAGCACCGTTTAATTGCGCAACAACGGGAACAAGGGCCATGAGCAGGCCTGCACCAAATAATATAGTAGGGAACCAAATGCTAGAAGCTACGGCGACCGCTGCCATATCTGTAGCACTTACACCACCAGCCATGACGGTATCAACAAACCCCATTCCAGTTTGCGCCACTGAAGCAATCAGTACAGGGGTTGCCAGTTTAATCAGCTGTTTTGCTTCTTTTTGATAACGATGCACTCACTTCTCCATAAAGTTGATTTAAATACTTGGGTGCATAATAAAGAAATGTCATTATTAGCACCATCAAAAATTGAGGTATATGAATATGTTTACAGGAATCGTTCAGGGAATGGCGCAAGTAGTGTCCATTGAAAAAAAAGAACAGTTTCAGACTCACGTGATTGAATTTGATTCTCACCAGATCAATGAACTTTCCATCGGTGCATCTATAGCCCACAACGGTTGTTGTTTGACAGTTACCAAAATAGAAAAGAACTGTGTTTCGTTCGATCTTATGCAGGCAACATTAAAGCATACTAATTTAGGCTTGTTAGAAGAAGGTGATTGGATAAATATAGAACGAGCTGCAAGGTTTGGTGATGAAATTGGAGGCCATTCGATGTCGGGGCATATCTCGCAAACTTCTAAAATAGAGCAGATAATTAATACCGAAAACAATCGAACTATTTGGTTTTCTCTACCGAAACACGCAATGAAATACGTGCTTGCCAAGGGATACATTGGCATTGATGGTTGCTCATTGACGATTGGGGAAGTTGAGAGTGAACGTTTCAGTGTTCATCTGATACCAGAGACACTGCATAGAACACTTTTTGGAAGTCGAAAAGAAGGTGAGCGGGTAAACATAGAGTATGATCCCCAGACTCAAGCGATTGTCGACACCGTAGAGCGAGTTTTAGCAGACCGAGACTAAAAGCTAAAAGAATTGCTCATCGTCAGCGTCAACGGAGAGTAAGATTTTTTCATTTACCTCGTCGACCTGCATATTTAGATGAATTGCTCTGCAACATGCAGGGCAGTCATCGTAAAACTCCTGGCTACCATGTGATGCATCTAATGTAATCTCAATAGAGTGACCACAATGTGGGCAAGCAAAGTGTCGTTCCGTATACGCTTTCATAATAAATCCACCTTACATTTGTCTATGCTTTAATCATAGAAGATAGAAATGGTCAGCGCGTTGAACTAATGATAATTTCGGTTAATGACCATTTTTTATAAATAGACGTTTATTTCTCATTCTTTTAAAATGCTGGATAGATACTGATCGACTTCATCTAAATAGTGCCCACCAAAAAGATTGCAGTGGTTAAGAATGTGGTAAAGGTTGTATATGGTTTTTCTTTCAGCATAACCATCACTTAACGGTAAAATATTCTTGTAACCTTGATAAAATTCTGGCTGAAATCCTTCGAATAATTCTGTCATTGCAATGTCACATTCTCTATCCCCCCAGTAACACGCAGGATCATAACATAAGGGGCCAAATGCGGTATTTGCGACATTGCCATGCCAGAGGTCACCATGTATAAGTGATGGGGTAGGATGGTGGTTAGATAGCTTAAAATTGATGGTTGCTACAATGTCATCAATGTTACCGAAGCTGATGCCTTTTTCCTCCAGTAGCTGGAGTTGCCAACCAATTCGTTGCTCGGAAAAAAAACGCGACCACTTTTTTCGCCATTTATTAGGTTGAACGGTTGCACCTATAAAATTGTCGTGATCAAAGCCATATTCTTGTTGCTCACCCCATTGGTGCAGCTCTGCTAGCTGAACACCCAATGAGAAACTCTCTTTGGCACTGTCCAACGGTTTAGTCGTAATATAATTTAAAATTAAAAATGAGTGACCTTTGCAGCTACCGATACACACCATTTCGGGAACGTATACTGTTCCAGTACTTCGTAGCTCTTTTAAGTTATCAATCTCAGCTTCGTACTTAGGCAAAAAGTCTTTGTTGTTGACTTTAACAAAGTAGCGTTGTTCGCCATCGCTAATCATATAACATTCGCTAATATCTCCACCGTCGACCCTGGTGCGTTCGCGAATCTTAAAGTCGAACATAAGTGTGTCCGACAACTGCTGGGATATTGCTTGCCACATATATAAGACCTCGATAACCGAAAGCGTTATGTTCAGTCTAGAACAGAATTGGCAAGTCATTCAAAATGAATGTTAAATTCTTCACTTAGTTCTTGATAGGGTTCAAAAAAGTAGAAGTTTATACCAAGTTAGGAAATGTTTTGCTTCGTTTGCATATTAATCTTTAGCAGGAAGCTTGTCTTTTACTGGGGAAGAATGATATGCAACGTATTGCCATTAAAATGATCATCATTTCAATAACGAAATCATCGCTGGTCGTATAAAGAAAGATAACAATAGTATGATAAATTCTGAGCGAGATCTTAACCCATGCTAAATTAGTGGCAACATTGAATTCAATGGATTAATATAACTTTAAACGTGTAGGTGATAATTGTATCAAACGAATAATATCTTTGGAGTTACATAGTGGTTGTAGATACGGATGGATATTTAAGTCTTATTGAACATTTGACATTTAACCTCAGTGTATTCACGACAGAAAGCGGGGATACCGGTGTAGAAACGGTTGAAGATGTTGTTACTGATATGATTGCGTCCAATATCATGGCTATTTTCGAACAAAACCCAGACTTACATTCTAGTGTTCGATTTAAGTTATTGAAAGAGGCAGATCTTGTCTTGGCAGATCTCGCTGAAGTACTTGCCGGAGTTTGGGTGAAAAAAGCCACCAATGAACAAATTGTTTTTTTAGATGAGTATATAGCGCTGGTTAAAAACCTGTTTGACACCGCAGTTGCAATATACGACTAATTAATACGACGTACCTGCCAGAAAACTGAAGCCCAATAAGGGTTGTCTAATCGTGAAATGATTACCCCTTTTGAGGTTGATGCATGCATAAATTGATGCTCTCCGAGAAAAATACCTACATGATTATTTTTATTTGTGGTTTTAAAAAAAACTAAATCACCACTTTTTGCCTCGTTAATATCTATTTTATAACCTATCTTACTTTGTTTTTTCGTTGCTCTGGGTAAAAAGTTTCCTTTGGCTGCAACGATAACGGATTGTACAAATGCAGAACAATCAACACCATACTTATCTACTCCTCCATATTTATATGGCGTTCCTTTCCAGTCACTAAATTGTTTTTTAAACTCACTATTCTCTGATTTGTTCAATATAATTTGAGCTGATTTTGAAGGCTCTTGGCTAATGTTTTTGGTTGTATTATAGTTTGATGAACAACCACTTAGCCCCATTGTAAATAATAGTAATCCAATATTTAATAGGTTTTTTTCCATTGTGATTTCCACTATCTGATAGCACTAAGTGCGGCTGATAAATGTCATAGATTTGTAATAGTCACCAAATACTATACCGAGCATAGAAATTTATATGTTATTGGAAGCATTATGCGTGAGAAGAAAAATTTATACAGATCTTTTTCATTAGTTCAGACTGTGGTCACAGTATTTGTTGTTATTTTCGTCATCGCTTTTATGCAGTCCTATTTTGTTAAATCAGAAATAAAACATGTAGAAAATGAATTTAACAAACTCTCTAAACAAGCTCTTCCGCTTGCAATGAATAATGCCAAACTAACTAAGGTGCTTTTGGAAGAATTAAAAGTGCTACGAGAAGGTATGCAGGTTTCCAGTATTGAGCAACTGAATGAAAAAATACACAGAGTTAATGCACTTACATCATCATCGCAGGTGAATTTACAATTGTTGTTTAGTTTAACTCATGACTTGGGGTTCTTGGCTTCTAATCAGCAACGTAACGAACTAGAACAAGATATCAATCGCTTAAGTGAGTTGGCCAAGAATATCATGCTGGCAAAGAAACATTCGTTAGGAGAGCAAGATAAGATTAATGATTTGTTGCCTAGTTTTCGGTACGGATTGAGTTCGATTGGTTCGGAGATGACTCGTATTGCATCATTTCTGGCGGTTGGTAATCCAGCATCATCAGATGCTGCAAATCGCTACTCTGCTCAGGCGGCCGAAATGGAAAGTCACTTTTTAACTATGTTAATGTTAACCGATTTTGAGAAGGCAACACTTCAATACAAAGAAATGAAAAACCGGATTGCTGGTATCGATCTGGCGTATGATGATTTCAGCGAATGGCACCCTGAAATTTACGAGTTTTCGAGCTTAACAATGCCATTTGACATGGTTAAAGATGGATTTAAGCCCGAAGGAATTTTAAGAATAATGCTTGATAGGCTTGTGCTTATTGAGGCACAAGAAAAACAGATACAAGAAGCGACAACGATAGGAAATAAGTCAATCGATTCACTGGAGCGAATTTCTGATATGTCGCACCAATTAATGGTTGAGAGCAACAAAAAAGTGAATTCAGCCATTGACTACATGAGTGAAGTGATTATCGTATGGTCATTTGCACTCGCTATTTTTGTCACTGTAGCAGGTATGTTTCTAAAAGCATGGATTAAGCGAAGCTTGGTAAATGTGACCCGTTTGCTTACTAGGTTGGTAGAGCACGACTATTCATGCCCGGCCAGTTCTACGGGACCTAGAGAATTACGCGAAATCAGTAATGAACTAAATAAAGTAATAGGTTCTACTAGTGAGTCTATAGCAGTGGTTACGGCTAACAGCAATGTATTAAATACAACTGCGGCGATGAGTCAGGAGGCTGCGAGAAAGACAAATGAGAGCCTGACGGCGCAAAATGATTCTCTAACAGCGATAACCGCTAATCTGGAACAACTGCAAGAATCAATAAAAGAAATCGCTAGTACTTCTTCTCAGTCTTATAATCAATCTCAACTGGCCAGTGAAAAAGCAGCTCAGGGCTCCAAGGCATTGGAAGAGAACACTTCTCAGTTGGCAATGCTTGAGAGAACATTGTCTATTAGCGAAAAGTCGATGACTGCACTGGATAGTAACGTAGATCAAATTGGCAGAATGGTTGATGTGATCAGTGCTATTGCTGAAAATACCAATTTGCTAGCGTTAAATGCGGCGATAGAAGCAGCGCGAGCGGGAGAGCAAGGAAGAGGTTTTGCGGTTGTGGCCGACGAAGTAAGAAAGCTTGCAAGTGATACAAGCGGTCAAACACAAAGCATAAAAAATATGATGGAAGAGCTTGTATCATCAGCTAATGACTCAAAAAAAGCAGTGGAAGTAAGCAGAGAGAAGATGGCTTATGCTATTAACTCGAATCAAACGTTAAAAAGTACATTTATCGAAATCTTTCAGTCAATAGAACAGATCAAACAACGTGTAGAGCAGGTTTCTGTTGCGACTCAACAGCAAGATTATGCCACCGCAGACGTAAATCAAAGTGTTGCAGAAATTGCAGCCCAAGGTGCAGAAACGAAAAAACAGCTGACATCTATGTTAGGCGCGGCAGTAAAAGTATCGAATGTTTCGGCACAACAGCAAGAAATGTTACGCAAATATCACCTGTAAGATGACATGAAAAAGCCCAACATATCGAATGTTGGGCTTTAAAAAAGCACAATTGTTATGAATTCGTTCTACTTCTTCCGCTTAGAATAAATATTCCATTCTTGAACGATGTTATCGTCATAGCCGACTACCGTTGCTACTACTTTGCGGTTAAGCGCATGCGAGAGTACGCTATCACCTTTCTCATCCAACGATGTATCGCCAAAACCAAGGATAGTGACACGGGATGGGTCGATACCAGTGGAGATCATATTCTCTCTCACTTGACTAGCTCGTCGCTTAGACAATGCCATATTGTGCTCAGCATTACCGACTTTACTAGCGTAACCTTGTAATTCGATAGCGGTATCTGGGTACAAGCCCAGAAAATCAATCATAGTTTTGATTTCATCTTTAAAAACAGGATTTATAGACGCCGAATCGTTAGCAAAAAGAACTTTTAATTGCATTAAATTTGACGATTTAATTCGGCTACCACAACCATCATTATCAATTTCTGAACCTGGTTTAGTTCCCGCACATTTGTCTCTGGCGTTAATAACACCGTCACGGTCATCATCTTGTAAGTCAGCGACTTGCTTAGGTTGTGGTGCTTCAATATAGTCGTATTTCTCTTGTGCAACTGATGACAACGCAAAACTCATCGTGATTAGAGCCAATAAGCCTTTAGGTATGTTCATTAAATATTTCCTTAATATGCGACAGGCTCGTTCCATTCTTCAGGAACGTCAATAAGTAATGAATCCAGCATGATACCACTGGCATTTAATACCCGATATTTAGCGTACTGCTCTTCATAGCGAGCCGTTAAATATTCTTTTCGCGCTTCGAATAATTCATTTTCAGTGTTAAGAAGGTCCAGCAACGTACGCTTGCCTATGCGATATTGTTTATCGTAAGCGATCGCGGTTTTTGATGCTGAGTCAACTTGATCTTCTAGAAACTCTTTTTGTTGAAGGGTCAGATCTAACGCGCTCCAAGCAAGGTGGAGGCTTTCCTCTAAAGAACGAAAAGCACTGTCCCTTAGGTCTTTTGACTTATTCAACTGGTAAGCCATTCGATCCTGGGTTGCTGAATCTGAACCTCCGTTATAAAGGTTGTATTTCATACGCAACATTGCTGAAAGTTCATCTCGATTACCTTCGATACCGGCTGCATCGTCATACCATGTTTGAGCGGCCTCAATTGAAAAAGTAGGTAAATTAGAACCCTTAGACTGTTTGTATTGAAAGCGAGCAGCATCTACATCAGCGGCAGCGACTCTTAGTACCGGGTGGTTTTCTTCAGCAAGCTTATTGGCTTCTTCTAGTGAAAGCGGTATTGCATTTTGGTCCGCTCTTGGAAAGATGAGTCCCATGGGGGGCTGACCAACAATTCTCTTAAACTGGGTATGAGTGTCGAAAATATTATTTTGAGCCGCAAGCAAATTGCTTTGAGCATTAGCCATACGCGTCTCTACCTGAGACAAATCAGCGGTAGATCCAATGCCAGAATCGACTCGTTTTTTAATATCTCTAAATATACGCTTATGGGTGGCGAGATTACTTTCAGACAACCTCAAAACTTCATTTGCTTTAACCGCATCGAGATAAACTCGAGTTACTTGCAATGCCTTATCTTGCGCGTCAGCAATGACTTGAAACCTCATGGACTCGGCTTCAGCAGCAGTGCGGTCAATATCATTTAGCGTAGAAGAACCGTCCCATAATAACTGAGTCAAACTAAGCGTCGCGTCTTTACGAATAAGCTCTGTAGAGTCTCCGGTTGCGGGATTTATATTTTCGAAACCTATTCCAGCATCTAAGTCGATACTCGGCAGGTAGCTACCGGTAGAAACATTATTGAGTTCTACATAACTCATATAGTCGTTGTACGCGCTTTTGATTTCAGGGTTAGTTGAAATGGTGGTAGCGATGGCTTGCTCTAATGTTTGACTCTGCACAGACAAACTCAATGCAACCAAACAAGCGAGAGTACCTAATCGGGTCCTTTTCAAAATCTATTCTCCTCAGTTTAGATTGGCGTATTTTAAGCACAAAATCGTGTCTCATTCTTGAGAAAAAACGCAAAGACCGCGACATTTTGACTAACTTGTTGAAAAAATGCAATTTCTCATTATTTCCACTAGATTTTCCGAATAAAGTTATTAACAAAAAAATCCATATGTCTATGTGCCATGTCACATAGTGGGAAATAATTCATCCAATATATACAAAGTGTTAGCGTATAAAGGGGGAAATTTACTTATTAATAGTATGTGTTCATTTTGTTAACATTTGCATGGGCGACCGAACGCACTTCTTGTTACATTGGCAAAGTCAAAAGTGTGGTCTTGCTTCCACAATGATGGTATTTTATTCGCCAAATGAATATCAATTTATGAAACGTCATAGTTTGGTGTTGTTATCCAAATTAAACAGACAGTTAGGAAAGGGTTATACAGATGGCTTCACTTCTAAGCGCGATAGCAGAAAACAATAATATAATCGTTATCGACATCAATGGTAACATCAAAACTATCACCGATTATTCTGAACTTTTACCTGGTGAAGTCGTATTGACTAAAGGTGATGACCCTATATTGTCTGATGTGGCGATAAAAGCTGAAATCGTTGATGAAAATGGTGATATAAATCCGTTAAATATAGATGATGAAATCGCTCAAATATTCGGTCAGTTAGAATCCGGACAAGACCCGACCCAACTGGGTGATGAATTCGCGCCAGCAGCTGGACAAGCTCAAGGCTCATCAGCAGCGCCTATGACAGTTATCGAGAGAGACGGAACTGAAACAATAGCGTCAACGTCATTTGATACCACAGGTCTGGAAGCGCAAGGCTTATCTGAGACGCAGTCTTTAGCCATTTTTCAACAATTTATCAATGACGCGCCAACGGTAACCCTAACCAATATCGTTTTAGATATTGACGAAAATACCGATACCACTAACAGTATTAAAATTGCCGACATTACAATAAATGACGATGAGCAAGGCACAAATGAATTAGCCTTGACGGGCACTGATACGGATAAATTCGAAATTGTTACGGTTGGTGATAACTATGAACTGCACTTAAAAGCAGGTGAAGTACTTGACCATGAAACACTGGCCAATTTAGACGTAAACGTAACGGTAGATGACCCAACTGTTGGAACGGGTGTTGATGACAGCGCGAGCACAACTCTGGGTGTTAATGACCTGAACGAAGCGCCAACGGCTATTAGCCTGAGCAACCAAAGCGTAGACGAAAACGCAGCGGGCGCAGTGATCGGCAGCCTAAGCACAGCGGACGTAGACGATGGCGACAGCCACAGTTACAGCGTCAGTGATGACCGTTTTGAAGTGGTCAACGGCGAGCTGAAACTCAAAGACGGTGAAAGCCTGGATCACGAAAGCGAAGACAGCGTGTCCGTTACGGTGACCAGCACCGACAGCGGCAACCTGAGCACCCAAGAAACCTTTACTATTACCGTTAATGACCTGAACGAAGCGCCAACGGCCATTGCGCTGAGCAACCAAAGCGTAGA
>DDQN01000043.1:115805-132161 GCA_002342685.1 Vibrio sp. UBA2441 | reverse complement strand
GGTGGGTCCATATATGACGAAGTCGGATTTGAATTTTTACCGCAAGCAAAACAGTTTCGATAGCGTCAATAAGTTTTGTTACTTTAATTACCTATTTTCCGCTTAATTTTTGGCAAGATATCGCAGTCCGAAGGACAGTTTTGTCCTGTTTGAGCGAAGCGAGTTTACAAAACGATGCGAATAGATTGGTAAAAAATTAAGAGAAAAGGAAAATCTGGCAACGGCGTTTTTTGGGTACTTTTTGTCGCTGTAGATAAAAAGTGCCTCGCTCCCCCGAAGGGGGAGAGAAACACTCTTTTTAGCTTAAATAATCCTTAGATCAAATAAGAAAGACTTTATAGTCTTTTAACTCTGGGATTTTCTCGTGCAGCATTTTCTCTTCTTCTGCTACTTTTTCTAAATCACCACAATATTGTTCGGCCTCTTTCTTCAGTGAAGTCGATTCGCTTTTTAGCTTTGTGTCTAAGTTTTCCTGAAGCGCCAGCATCTTATCTTTCAGCTCCGTCAGGTTTATTCCGCCTTCCTGTTTCATCTGCTCTGACAGAGCAGTGAAGGCACTTGAGAAAAACTCTGAGTTAAAGGTCTCTTTGGCTGCGGAAAAGTCTTCTTTCCAATTGCTCATTGCATCGCCAAATGCCGCTTCCTGTAGAACAAATTCATTGCCCTTCTGATAACGTTTTTCCAGACCATTAAAAAACTCTTCCAGCGCTTTTTTCACGTCATTAAAGGCTTCCGAGTTGTTAAAGCTGGTGGCGATGTCGTCCAAAATACTTTTGGCGAGCTCTAAGCCATTTCTGGCAATCTCTTTTGCTCTAGGAAGATACTCGTTCATACTTTGGCGATAACTTTCTACAGCCTCTCTCTGAACGGCATCTAAATCAAGTTTCTTACCGTTAATAAACACATTGTTGTCTTTATCAATCAGCACCTGCGGCGCGTCCTGCTGATAAATTTCTACCTGAGCGCCATCTAAGTGCACTTCGTTTTGAATATCTACATTGCACTGCTGCTGTATTTGCGCCTGAGCATTTAAGCTCACCAATAACGTTAGTGCTAAACCAACCTTTTTCATAACTGCCTCAACCTTGGTGGTAATATGTTTCAAACCATAACAAATTTATATCTAGTTACCGTCAATATTTGGTTAAACTATTCGGGCCACTTCATAACAAACCGTCTTATTACCTAAAATAAGTTCGACATCCTCTTCTTGTGTTTTTCCCATCATAGCTCTACCTAATGGTGCATTTGGCGTCACAATGGATATCTTCATATCCAAAAACTCAAAAGTGACTCCTCCCGCCGATGGACCAACAAAAAAGTGGGCGGTTTTTTCATCTTCATCAATAAGAGTGACTAACGAGCTTAATGATATCCTCCCCTGCTCCGTCATCTCTTTCATGACTAAAGCCTGATACGCCCTGATATCCTGTTCACATTCTTGGACCCGTACTGCTTGCCCATGAGCCAGATAAGACGCCTCCAGAGCTAAGGTATCGTATTTATGTTCTGATACTGTTTCTTCATCAGTGGCATCATTGATGGCTGTTTGTGTTGCACTCAGCGCTTGTTTATGGATGTTGTTCAGCTCATGCAAAATGGCTTTTTTCAATTCCGCTTTATTCACGTTAACTCTAAACTCAGTTGTTTCACTTTTTCTTCGGGCTTTAGCATAACATTTAATCCCAGCAATCGTATCTCTCTTCCCTTTTGTCTTTTTAAGATATCTCTCAGTAGCTGTTTGAAATACTCCAGATCTAATTCGTTATGAATATGCTCTATTGTCGTTTGCTGAAAGTCGGCAAACTTGACCTTTATGCCTTGTTTTATAATAGCTTTGTTTGGGTCTGCTTTTTCTAGCCTGCGCTCAAGCTCCGGAAATAACTTATCTTCAATGACACTCCAGCACTGTTCATAGGTTTCTATGTTGCTACTGAATGTTCTTTCAACGCCAACTGACTTCCGTTCTCTCTCTGTTTCCACAGACCGTTTATCAATACCATGGCTACGGTTCCATAACGATGCGCCTAAGCGGCCAAATTTCAATAACAGATCCCGATAATCACAGTTTTTGATGTCTTCACATACATAAAATCCAGCTTTATGAAGTTTCTCTAAGCTGACTTTTCCAACGCCGGGTATTTTTTCCAGCGGCAATTTGTCTACCACCTTTTGCACGTCTTCCGGGGGAATAACAAACTGTCCATTCGGTTTATTCATATCCGAAGCGACTTTGGCCAAAAACTTTATCGGCGCAACACCTGCAGAGGCCGTCAGTTGCAACTCATTCCATATATCTTTTCTTATTGCTTCCGCAATGAGTGTGGCGGAGCCATGTAATTGCTTACAATCTGTTACATCTAAGTACGCTTCATCCAGCGAGAGGGGCTCAATGAGTTTGGTATATCGTTCAAATATCTCACGGATCTGTTTAGAGACGCTTTTATAAACATGCATTCTGCCGGGAACTACCAGAAGCTGAGGGCACAACTTCAGAGCCTGTCCTGTCGGCATCGCCGAGCGAATACCAAATTTTCGCGCTTCATAATTGCAGGTGCTCAACACCCCACGTTGTTTTTCATGACCGCCGACCGCTAACGGACGATTCCGGTAGTCCGGATTATCACGCATTTCCACTGCGGCATAAAAGCAATCCATATCGACATGAATTATCTTCTGCTGTTTCATTTCATCTTCAGGCATAATACTGAAAGCACATAAGCTGTATATAAAAACAGTATAGCGATTTCTGTGTCATTTAGCATTATTCAAATTATCAAGATACATAATTGCTAATTCGCACTATATTTTATAAACAAGTGATTTTTTATAAACAGGCGAACAAATAAGGGGTTACATTGAGTAATCGAGTTTTAGTGGTTGAAGATAGCAAAATGTACAGAAGCTATTTGGAAACACAGCTGGCAAAACTAGATATTGAGGTTGTTCTGTGCGAGTCATTCCAGCAAGCAGAAGACATCATCCAACACGATAAAGATTTTTTATGTGCGATTCTCGATTTTTGCCTTCCCGATGCACAAGACGGCGAGATCATCGATCTTGCCCTCCAGCATGGCGTTAAAGTGGTTGTGCTTACAGCTAATTTTGATAGAACAACTAAAGATGCAGTATTGGATAAGGGTGTTATCGATTATATTCTTAAAGAAAATATGGCGTCGGTTTCTTATCTTCTACCATTGCTCAACCGATTACGCCGCAATCGAAACCATAAAGCCCTTATCGTTGACGATTCCAAAATAGTCCGACAATATTTAAGTCAGTTATTAGAGCACCAATATATTACTACCTTACAGGCCGAAAATGGCGCTCAGGCCATGGATATTCTGGATAACAATTCTGATATCACCTTGATCATTTCTGACCATAATATGCCAGAAAAAGATGGGATCACCATGACACGGGAAATACGCCGTGTATATGATAGAGCAAGGCTGGCGATACTGGGTATTTCCAGTAGTGAATCTAAAGATATTACCGCTCGGTTTATTAAAGCTGGCGCAAACGACTTTTTAAATAAGCCGTTTAATCAGGAAGAGTTTTTCTGCCGGGTTCACAACATGCTCGACATGAAAGACTTTAGTGATGACATGTATAAGATGGCCAATCAGGATGCATTAACCGGTCTGTGGAATCGTCGTTATCTGTTCGAAAATGCCAACACCTCCAAAGATAAGTGCAACGTTGCCATGCTGGATATCGATTTCTTTAAGAAAATTAACGATAACTACGGACACGAAGGTGGCGATCAGGCCTTGATTACACTTAGCCACATTATGTCTATCTATTTTGGAGATGATCTGGCGGCTCGATTTGGTGGTGAAGAGTTTTGCATCGTTAACTATGGTGATTATGATAGCTTTGTTAAACGACTGGAAAACATGCGACTGCGGGTAGAAAAAACACCAATTCCTTACAATGGTGAATCAATAAATTTAACCATTAGTATTGGTTGCACTCGTGCTATCCGGGATCTTGATACCATGATAAGGCATGCGGACGACAGGCTCTATATCGCTAAAAAAAATGGCAGAAACCAATTGATCTCTGCCGATATTTAATAGGGGTTATTTGATTTACTGCACCGACTCGCTATCAGGCTATTCGGTCTTTATCCCACTCGGCAAGTTTGGCAGCACGCGCTGCCGCTTTGGCCTCACGTCGCTTACGTGCATCACACGGTTCTGGACAATTACACACCTTATCGATGCCAACCGTTCCTAAACCTCCGCAACTACCGCTAACGGTTTTTTTCTGGAAGATGTAACCAACTGCCATAGCAGTAATCACCAATAAAAAAACACCAAATGTGATCAGAAATGTATTCACGTTAAACCCTTACTTTTTTAAATTACTTACTTGTTCAGATACTTAGCAAAAGCATCTGAATAGACTTCTTTAAAGCCATCGTTGGTTTTCACGACCATAAAGACCGCAAGCCCCTGCTCGTTGGCAATTTTGATACCTGTTTCTTCACCTAGAACCATCAAGCCTGTTGCTAATCCATCAGCCGTCATACAAGATGGATGTAGCGCCGTGACAGAAACCACTTTGTGGTTAATCGGCTTGCCTGTTTCAGGGTTTATGATGTGTGAATAGCGAATACCATCTCGTTCAAAGTAGTTGCGATAGTCGCCGGACGTAGCGATAGCCATATCACCCGGTTCGATAATTTCCTGTATTGCACGCTCATTCACGTCGGGTTTTTCAATAGCAATACGCCAACCGATATTTTCACGGTTTTTACCTTTCATGCGGATCTCTCCGCCGATTTCGACCATATAGCTGGTCACGCCCTGCGCTTCCAGATATTCGGAAACCACATCGACACCCCACCCTTTGGCGATGGTAGACAAGTCAACGTAAAGATCGGCAATATCTTTACGTAAGGTATTTCCAGCAACATTCAAGTGCTCAATACCTACGTTCGCACGTCTGGCCGCAAGCTCATTGTCTGTGGGTACCACTTCCGGTCTAGCTTCAGGACCAAAGCCCCACAGGTTGACCAACGGTCCAACAGTAACGTCAAGCGCGCCTAACGTCACTTTATTTAGTCTGATCGCTTCTTTTACTACCAATGCGGTCTCTTTTGAAACCTTAAAAGCATCTGCGCCTTTATACTGATTGAAACGACTAAGTTCTGAGGTTTTCCGATACGTCGACATCTGGTCATTAACTTGTTCCAGCAGACGATCTATTTCTTTTTGTAGCGCTTCACTCGCCGGGACACCTTTCGCGTTAATGTATTTTACGTTGTAAGACGTTCCCATCGTTGGGCCAGTAAAATGTGTTTGTTCTCGGGTTTCACTACATGCGGTCATGAGCAGTAATGAGCTCACCGCCAGTATCAGCAGGTTAAAATGCTTAGCAAACCAATTAGAGCGAGGCTTCATGGCCTTCTCCTTATTTTTATACTTTTATTTATTTTTCAAAAACAAATGGCTGACCCCAAAGGGTCAGCCACTATCGATTACCTTCAGCGAGGGTAATTAACCACCAAAGTCATCGAGTAAGATGTTTTCATCTTCGACACCTAGGTCTTTCAACATGCCGATAACCGCTGCGTTCATCATCGGTGGACCACACATGTAGTATTCACAATCTTCTGGTGCATCGTGATCTTTGAGGTAGTTTTCATAAATCACGTTGTGAATAAAGCCGGTGTAGCCATCCCAGTTATCTTCTGGTGAAGGATCCGAAAGGGCCACATGCCATTCGAAGTTATCGTTGTCCGCCGCCAGCTTATCGAAATCTTCAATGTAGAACATTTCGCGCTTAGAACGGGCACCATACCAGTAGGTCATCTTACGCTTCGACTGAAGACGCAATAGCTGATCAAAGATATGTGAACGCATCGGCGCCATACCGGCACCACCACCAATAAACACCATTTCATTGTCGGTCTCTTTAGCGAAGAACTCACCAAATGGCCCTGAAATAGTACATTTATCGCCCGCTTTCAACGACCAGATGAACGAGGACATGATGCCCGGCGGTACGTCTGGATTGTTCGGCGGCGGCGTTGCAATACGCACGTTTAGCTTGATAAGACCTTCCTCTTCTGGGTATGACGCCATAGAGTAAGCTCGGATAGAGTGCTCTTTTACAATCGACTCGTAACGGAACAAGTTGAACTTGTCCCAGTCTTCACGATATTCATCCGGCACATCGAAATCAGAATATTTGATGTGATGAGGCTCGGCCTCGATCTGGATGTATCCACCTGCGCGGAACGGTACTTCTTCCCCATCCGGGATTTTCAGTACCAGCTCTTTGATAAAGGTGGCTTCGTTGTCGTTCGACAGAACTTCACATTCCCACTTTTTCACGCCAAAGATTTCTTCTGGCAATTCGATGTCCATGTCGGTCTTCACCGCCACCTGACAAGCCAGACGTTCGCCTTCACGTGCTTCACCTTTGGTGATGTGGTCAAGTTCGGTCGGCAGAATGTCACCACCGCCCGCTTTCACTTTAACCCGGCACTGGCCACATGAACCACCGCCACCACAGGCCGAGGATACGAAGATACCACTGCCCGCCATCGCGCCCAGTAGTTTGTCACCCGGAGACGTGATAAAGCTCTTCTCTGGGTCGCCATTGACGGTGATAGTAACGTCACCTGATGGTACTAGCTTAGATTTGGCAAATAGGATGATGAGCACAAGCGCGAGTACGATCACGGTAAACATCACTACACCAAGAATAATGCTTTGCATTGACTATTCCTTATTATTTGTGTCGTTTACCCGACTTACAGTTGAACACCAGAGAAAGACATGAAGCCTAACGCCATCAATCCCGTGGTGATAAAGGTAATACCTAAACCACGCAATCCCGGAGGCACGTCAGAGTATTTCATTTTCTCACGAATACCGGCTAGGGCAACAATGGCCAGCATCCAACCCACACCAGAACCAAATCCATACACCACAGACTCAACAAAGTTATAGTCGCGTTGCACCATGAAGGAGACACCACCAAAGATGGCACAGTTCACCGTGATTAGTGGCAGGAAAATCCCTAAGGCGTTGTACAAAGGCGGGAAGAAGCGGTCTAACACCATTTCCAGTATTTGTACCAAGGCGGCGATAACACCGATGAAGGTGATGAAGTTAAGGAAACTTAAATCCACCCCCGCCACTAAAGCGTTGTCTCTCAGGACCAGGTTGTACAGCAGGTTGTTGACCGGAACCGCAATGGTAAGTACCACAATAACGGCAACACCCAAACCAAATGAGGTTTTTACTTTCTTCGATACAGCCAGGAATGTACACATCCCTAAGAAGAACGACAGGGCCAGGTTTTCGATGAAAATCGATTTCACTAGCAAACTAATATAATGTTCCATGACGCTTACTCCTTCGCTTCTATCTGGTCAGGTCTTAGGATTCGGATTCCCCAAATCATAAAGCCAATCAGGAAGAAGGCGGACGGTGCAAGCAGCATCATGCCATTAGGCTGATACCAGCCACCTTCAGAAACGAGAGGAAGAACCTCCATACCAAACAACTTACCGGAGCCAAACAGCTCACGGAAGAAGCCGACAGTGATAAGTACAAAGCCATAACCCAGACCATTACCAATACCATCGATAAGCGATGGAAGTGGGGCTGATTTCATGGCGTACGCTTCCGCGCGTCCCATAACAATACAGTTGGTAATGATAAGACCAACGAAGACCGACAACTGCTTAGAGATGTCGTACAAGTAGGCTTTCAAAATCTGGTCTACCACGATAACCAATGAGGCGATAATCGCCATTTGCACGATGATACGTACACTGTTTGGTATGTGGTGACGAATGACGGAAACGAAAAAGTTTGATAGTGCCGTTACGAATATAACCGCTAAGGTCATAACAAACGCGGTTTCCAGCTTCGTCGTTACCGCCAATGCAGAACAAACACCAAGAACCTGAAGGGCAATTGGGTTGTTGTCCATGACCGGAGCGAAAAGATGGGATTTCATCTCTTTAACATCAACAGACATCAGTTCAGTCCTCCATCACGTACTTTCGTCAGGAACGGACCAAAGCCCATGTCGCCTAACCAAAAATTAAAGGTGTTCTGCACACCATTCGCCGTCAACGTTGCGCCAGACAGACCGTCAACACCGTGTTCACTGCCTGCAGGAGCGCCACCTTTCACGATTTTAATCGCTGGTTTGTGGTTCGCATCAAACAGTTTCTTACCAACAAACTGGGCACGCCAGCGTGGGTTTTCGATTTCACCACCCAGACCTGGAGTTTCCCCTTGCTCGTAGTAAGTGATACCCGATACGGTATTACCGTCGGTCTCTACCGCAATAAACGCGTACATCATTGACCACAAGCCGTTACCATGCATAGGTAGAATGACTTTAGACACCTTGTCGCCGTCTTTGACCAGATACACCAGACCTTCGTTCGCACGACGCAGTATTTTCGCTTTGTCTTGCTCGGCGGTCAGTTTCACTGACTGCTTAGGGTCTTTGGCTGCTTGACGTTGGTTGTAAGCATTGGCATCGCCATCGACGAAACTACCCGTAGAGAAGTCCACTAAACGTGGTTCAATGAACTGTGCATACAGCTCTGGAATAGTGCCTTCTTTGCTGGCTAAACCGGCAACCGCAACAATGTTGCTTTGCTTGTCCAGCACGGCATTCGCCTGCTGTTTATCACGTAAGAATACTGCGGCGGCCGATACAATCACCGAGCACACTAAACTTAATGAGATAACGACAAACAGCGTTTTCTTAATGCTATCGTTGTTACTTGCCATAGCGCGCTAACCTCCGCTTCACGTTTTTCTCAACCACGAAATAATCAAACAGGGGTGCAAACAGGTTGGCAAACAGGATCGCCAGCATCATGCCTTCCGGGTACGCCGGGTTGACCACACGAACCAATACGCACATCAGACCAATAAGAATACCGTAGGCCCATTTACCGTTGTCGGTAAAGGACGCGGACACCGGGTCGGTCGCCATGAAGAACATACCAAAAGCAAATCCACCCAGCACTAAGTGCCAGTGCCATGCCATTTGGAACATCGGGTTGGTGTCTGAGCCAATCACGTTGAACAACGTTGAGGTCACAATCATGCCAATCATCACACCGGCTATGATGCGCCAGGACGCAATGCCCATGTACACAATCAAGGCCGCACCAATCATTAGTGCTAAGGTAGAGACTTCGCCGATTGAGCCTGGGATGTTACCAAGGAAGGCGTCCATCCAGGTAATAGTGTCGCCCGTCACGTTGTTAATCAACGCACCGCTGCCACCGTTAGCCCACTGACTCAGCGCCGTAGCCCCTGAGAAGCCATCCGCGGCTGTCCAGACCACGTCACCTGAAATCTGTGCTGGATAGGCAAAGAACAAGAACGCACGACCCGCCAGCGCTGGGTTTAAGAAGTTACGACCGGTTCCGCCGAAAATCTCTTTGGCAACCACAACACCAAACGTAATACCGAGCGCCGCTTGCCAGAGTGGCAATGTCGGTGGCACGATGAGCGCGAACAGGATAGACGTTACAAAGAAACCTTCGTTCACTTCGTGCTTACGCACGACACAGAACAATACTTCCCAGAAACCGCCCACAGCAAAGACTACCGCATAGATAGGCAGAAAGTAGGTCGCGCCCAGCAGCATCATGGAAAGCCAGCCAGCTTCACTGCCTAGCGAGCCACCCAGTGCTTCGGTTAACCAATAATGCCAGTTACCTGAAATCACTTCAGCTAATTGCGCGCCTTCATACATGTGGTTTAACGCAACCACGGCCTGATGACCGGCGTTGTACATGCCCCAGAACATAGCTGGGAACACAGCAAACCACACCATGATCATGATGCGTTTTAAGTCAACGCTGTCACGCACGTGTGCACTGCGCTGAGTCACCGTACCCGGGGTATAAAACAACGTCGCCGTTGCTTCATAAAGTGGGTACCATTTTTCGTACTTACCACCCGCGTCAAAATGCGGCTCTAAGTCCTCAATTATTTTCTTGAGCATGATCACCCTTCCTTCACAATCGTATCGAGGCATTCACGAAGCATGAGGCCATACTCGTATTTACCCGGACATACATAGGTGCACAATGCCAAATCTTCTTCGTCCAGCTCTAAGCAACCCAGACGTTGAGCACTGTCCGTATCACCCGCGCACAAGTCACGCAGCAATAGGGTTGGCTCCAAATCCAAAGGCATCACTTTTTCATAGTTGCCGATTGGCACCATGGCACGCTCCCCCCCATTGAGTGAGGTGGTCATGTTAAACAGCTGACCTTTGAATAGATGGCTTAAGAAAGACTTAGTGACAGAGAATTTGTTCTTACCCGGCATCGCCCAGCCAAACAGCTCTTTTTCACGGCCTTCACGAAGCACTGAAATTTGTTGGTGGTATCGACCTAAGTACGCGTGTACGCCAGAGGCTTTCACACCCGACAGTACTGAGCCTGAAATAATACGGACTTCGCCCGGCATAATTTCACGTTCAACAATATCGTCAACGTAGGCGCCGACTTGAGTGCGAACCAAACGAGGGTTCGTGACCACCGGACCAGCCAAAGAAATCACGCGATCGGTGTAGATTTCACCCGTCAGGAAGAACTGACCGAAGGCAATCACATCTTGATAGTTAATGCTCCAAGCCACATGCTCGGCATTGACCGGATAAAGATGATGCATGTGAGTGCCCGCCAGCCCCGCAGGGTGTGGACCATCAAAAACATGCTCTTCCACGTTAGAAGCAGAGCATTTAGGCAGACTCGTGCCTTTTTTACACACATACACCTGACCATCAGAAAGACGGGATAAAACGTCCAATCCAGCCACAAAAGCTTCAGGTTGCTCTTTAATCACCACTTCGGGATCCGCCGCTAATGGATTGGTATCCATGGCGGTCACAAAGATCGCTTTGGTTGATGAATCAACCGCGGGAACCTTACTAAACGGACGAGTACGCAATGCAGTCCACATGCCCGAATCAATAAGTTGCTTCTTAACCACATCGCGGTCAAGAGAAACTAATTGATTGGCATCATAGCTATCAAAGGTAATCTGCTCATTACCTGCTACTTCAACCACGACGGATTGAAGAACACGTTTTGCACCACGATTAACTTCGATAACTTTACCGCTTGCTGGAGAAGTGAAGATAACGCCTGGATTCTTTTTATCAGCAAAAAGAACCTGACCTTTTTTCACTTCATCACCTACGCGGACATGCATTGTTGGACGCATACCCACGTACTCTTCGCCTAGCAAGGCGACTTTTTTGACGGTATTTCCGTCATTAATCACCTGGGCAGGAGCTCCCGATATCGGAAGGTCTAAACCCTTTTTTATTGTAATCATACGCACTTGCACTATTTTTATCGGAAAAAAGATTCTTTAATTGCGTAACATATAGACACGACATGGTTGTGCCCGGCTCTGGTTTTTAATTCACCAGAATCGCAACATTCTGTTAAAATATCCCTCTCAATGAGAATGGAAGGACTTTTTAGGTTCGTCAGTTTAGCATTTTTTATAGCATTGTTACCATTACCAATACAGGCAACTGCCACAAAATCTTATGTTCACTTCATCAATACACAGATCAAATATCAATAAGTTTGAAGTTAAGCACAATTGTTAAAAAACATCATAATTGTAGTTAAGTTCAATTGTGAAATAACATTATATTCAAGTAAAACTAAAACATTTCGCTTATCATTAATGTTGATATTTATCATTATTAATAATAATACTAAACAAATTTATATTAGACCTGTTTTTAAGCAATTTTACGCCAGTGAACTTGCTACTGCGCTGTATAAAAAAGGCAACTCTAGGTTGCCTTTTCTTGCCTCGCTATTTACCGCCACCCATGCAGTCGGGAGACGTTGGAACCAAAACATTTTCAACCTTCCATTCTTCTTGAGTAAAGGTATGAATTGAAAGAGCATGAATATTATTCTGAAGCTCTTTCGATAAAATTGTGTTCACTTTCCTGTGTCTGGCTATTAGCCTATCACCGTTAAAGTCATCACTGACAATGACCACTTTAAAATGACTTTCGGATCCTGCAGGTACGTTATGCATATAACTTTCATTTACAACCTGTAAATGAAAAGGAGAAAACGCATTGTGCAGCTTTGTTTCGATCGCTTCTTGAATCATGTGCTCTATCTCTACGACTGTTTGGCTAAATAATTATTAGCTGAGTATAGAAGGCGAGTATGATACTCATCAAATTAAATGACCTTAATACCCAATTGTGAGTAATTACCCGCGTCATTGTCACAAAAAACTGGTCTGCATCGTCGAATAACCTGAGCGCGTACAACCCGGTAAAAAAACCCAACTCAGCAGTCAGGTCTTGTTTAGAAACCACTAAGTGTATCTTTTTGTTTCCTGCTTCCATCGCTTTTGCGACAATAGGCACCCATATAACTAGTTTCTAACATGGCTAACTGAATGAGCGATGTAAAAGTCCAGCTAAAAATACAAGAAAGAGACCTCACTCTTTATCGTTTCCCCAAGCGTCCCAATGAAACACTTCAAGCCTGGGATGCAGGAGATGAATACCTGATCAAGCATATTGAGGAATTACCACTAAAGGCTGATCAAAACATATTAATTATGAATGATAGTTTTGGTGCACTGTCATGCTGGTTTTCTGAAAAACACAACGTCACCATGATGAGTGACTCTTACATTTCTCATCAGGCGACACTGAAGAATCTCCAACGAAATAAGTGTAACCACATTCAATTTATTGATTGTCTGAATGACATCCCAGCCAACACTGACTTAGTGATTATGAAACTGCCTAAAAGTAATCGCTTACTTACATGGCAACTCGTTAAAATTAAAGATTTAATGCCCGAGAACACTACCGTCATCGCGGTAAATAAAGCTAAAGATATTCACTCTTCAACCCTTAAATTATTTGACCGTTTTTTAGGTGACACAACCACATCACTAGCATGGAAAAAGCACCGTTTGGTATTTAGCTCTGTAAGTGTTAATCGCTACGAAACCGTCGAACCTATTACTGAGTGGCAAGTCGATGGTGAAAACTACACGCTTAAAAATTACGCCAACGTATACTCCGCAGAAAGCTTAGACTTAGGTGCCCGATTTATGCTACAGCATATACCTAGCGATCCTGAACTGAGCCATATTATAGATCTTGGATGCGGTAATGGCGTACTGTCTGTTAAGGCGGGACAGTTAAACCCTCAGGCCAAAATCACCTGCGTTGATGAAAGTTTTATGGCACTGGAATCTGCCCGACTGAATACCGAAGCCGCTTTAGGAAAAGAACGTGATTTTCACTATATTGCGAACAACTGCCTTGATGACTTTGAACACAATAGTGCTAGCCTAATTTTATGTAACCCTCCATTTCATCAAAGTAATACCATTACAGATCATATTGCTTGGCAAATGTTCTGTGATGCTAAGCAAGTTCTGAAGACTGGCGGGCAATTATTGGTTATCGGTAACCGTCACCTAGGCTACGATAATAAGCTATCAAGACTCTTTGGACAGAACAAAGTAAAAAGAATCGCATCCAATAGTAAATTTGTTATTTTACAAGCGACTAAATAATTCTTTATTATCTATAAATAGATAACTGTACTGTGCTGTATAAAAATGGCATGAATGCATTTTAAAAAGGAAATTAACTATGAAAAAAATGATCCTGGCTGCATCGATCGTCCTATTAGCAGCTTGCTCATCATCTCCTGACGAGCCACAAGTCAACTTCATGCCTTTAGCGACGACGAGCCAAAATAAAACCGTCGATAATTTGAGCTTAACGCTAGATAGTAAAGATGTTCGCTCTGCCCAGTACGTTGCGCTGGTTGATAGTGGTCGTAATAACATTCAGCCAATCCATGCAAAACAAAATATACGCATCTCACTGGAGTCAGCCATTAATGACCAGTTAGCTTCACAAGGTTATCAGGTGACGGTTAATAGCGAAAACTCCCTATCACTGGAAATCCAACAACTATTGGTTAACGTGAAACATAGCGTCATGTCAAATGAGATGCACGCTAAAATTACCCTTCAATTAACCGCTGAAACTCCCGCTGGAAAATTAGTCAAAACCTTTAACGGCACAGCCAGCAAAACCGGTACTTTCAGTGCATCTGATGCACAAATTGAAGAAGTCTTAAATGATATTACTCGTCTTGTACTGGCCGATATCGCCAATGACCCTGAATTAAACGGCTATATGAAGGAACGCTTCTAATGAATAAACTATTTATATCACTACTTTGCTTTATTAGTGCATCTGTAATGGCAGCACCGAGTGTGGTTTTTGAAACCAGCATGGGCAAATTTACAGTAGAGCTCGACTCAGAAAAGGCACCAATTACGGCTGCCAATTTTTTGAAATATGTGGAAGACGGAAGCTATGTAGGGTCTATATTTCACCGCATCATCCCAAACTTTATGGCTCAGGGTGGTGGGTTTGATACCGATATGAAAATGAAACCATCTTACGCTGCTATTAAAAATGAGGCAGAAAACGGTCTGAAAAATAAAGTAGCGACCATCGCTATGGCAAGGACCAATAACCCTGATTCTGCAACACGCCAATTTTTTATTAACTATAGCGACAACCACTTTTTAGATTTCCAAAAAGGGAAAAATCCAGGTTATGCTGTTTTCGGAAAAGTAACGGCTGGATTCGAGATTATTCAAAACATGGCCAAACAACCAACGAAAACATTTGGCCGTTACCATGATGTACCAGCGACTGCCATTGTAATCAATAAAGTCACCATACAAAAATAAGTAACACTAAAAAGGGCTGATACTCATCAGCCCTTTTCACATTAGAATAAACAGGGAGTGTTTGATGACACATCAAATGTCTTGGCTAGAGACGTTCAAAAGTTATCTAGACAAAAAATTACTATGGGTATTCATGCTCGGGTGCTCCAGCGGCTTCCCATGGGTTTTGATCGGTTCCAATATGTCTGGTTGGCTTAAAGATGCAGGTCTTACTCGAGCGGCTATTGGATATTTCGGTTCAGTATTTGCCGTTTACGCCATTAATTTTCTTTGGGCACCGCTGGTTGACAGGGTAAAACTTCCTGTTTTACATTCTCTATTGGGTCAGCGCCGGAGCTGGGTATTTCTTTGTCAGTCTTTCATACTTGTCTTCACCTTGTTTATTGCGGGCGTAAACCCTGCCAGTGACTTAATGTTCACCTCAATGCTGGCTCTGGGCATAGCAACCGCATCTGCGACTCAAGATATTGCCATCGATGCTTATCGTATTGATACCTTTCCTAAATCCGATTCAAGTAAACTCCCTCAAGCCTCTGCAATGGCCGTTATAGGCTGGTGGACCGGATATTCACTTCCTGGTTACCTCGCGTTTATTAATGCCGATAGCATTGGCTGGAACGGTGTTTATTACGGAATGGCTTTTGTTATTGGTGTCCTGATGGTCTTCACTCTACTGGTTGGTGAACCAACGACCAAAAGAGAGCAACTACAGCACATTGCGGAGGAACGACATAATAAAGTGGTACACTCCCGACTAATTGCCTGGTTAAGTGTCACCGTCATCGAACCCTTTTATGACTTCTTTAAACGAAATGGTGTTCAAGTCGCTCTCACTCTTCTTTTATTCGTATTTCTGTTTAAAATTGGTGAAGCCTTTTTGGGTAGAATGTCGATTACCTTTTACAAAGAGGTTGGTTTTAGTAATGAGCAGATAGGTCATTACTCTAAACTTATTGGCTGGTGGGTAACCATTTTCTTCACATTAGTTGGCAGCATGTTTAATGTGAAGTTCGGTATCGTGAAAGGCTTGATGATTGGCGGGATTGCCATGGCATCCAGTAACCTTATGTTTGCATGGATAGCAAGTGTTGGGCCTAGCGAACACCTGTTCCTAGCCACAATCATCGTTGATAATTTTACAACGGCATTTTCCACCGTCGCGTTTGTATCCTTCCTGACGATGCTTACTGGCCAAGCGTTCTCTGCGACTCAATATGCCCTTCTAGCGTCATTAGGCAACTTTGGCCGAACAACGCTGGCTTCATTTAGCGGTGAATTGGCCGACTACTTAAATGATTGGTCATTGTTCTTTATCATTACCGCTCTTATGGTGATACCAAGCCTGATAATGCTCTACTCACTTCGTCACTACTTTACCAAACTACTCGAAAAAGCCGAGATTAAAAACGAATAGGTGATATGGGTTGTGGGTTGTGGGTTGTGGGATTTTCCCATAACCCGCTTTTCATCCACCGCCCCTATACCCACCACCCGCTTTTGCTCCATCACCTATTGCCTGTAGCCCGCCCCTATACCCACCACCCGCTTTTGCTCCATCACC
>DDQN01000043.1:54469-115710 GCA_002342685.1 Vibrio sp. UBA2441 | reverse complement strand
ATCACCCATCACCCATCACCTATCGCCTGTAGCCCGCTTTTCATCCATTGCCTGTCGCCTATCGCCTACTACTCCCCCTCCATATGCAACTCCTACACATCTTCGTATCATACTGATAACAAACAACAATCAATCAACCCGCTCAACCTCAAACTTTCAATAAAATAACTTGAATTCATAAAAACAACATGAACCGATAACATGCGGATGTTTCTAACAAAACAATACGACAAACAAGCCACACCCCTTTAAAAACAGGCCCTCACCAAACCAGACGCATGCAAGTCATTGATATGACAAACAATTCATAGCGTTACATTCACCAGAAAAATGAGATAATAATCACTCTTTTAATGCAATTAAATGCAACAACTCCACCAAGGTGAGAATTCTTAATATTAATGACAAATAAGAGATCTGAATCACTATTTATTTACATATTTGCACTATCTCTCACTTTTATTTTGAACTTTTGTCGTTATTATTTGCCGCCTAAGGAAACAAGCAGCCCACGGAACTGGCTACTTTAAAATTAACATTACGATAAAGAGTATCCCCTATGCGTAAATCAATTATAGCTCTTGGAGTTATGGCGGCAGCGGCTGCAATCCCTGCACAAGCAGAATATCTATATGGCTTTGGTAGCATGTATGCTGACTATCAGGTTTGGGACCAAGGTTTTGGTAACGATGCTGATAACTTTGGCAATGATATCAACGACCGTAACCAAGCTGTTATCGGTATTGAAGGTGGTGCTGGTTTTGATTGGGGCCAAATCTACGGTTTCTACGACTACGAAGGTGTAGATCGTGCAGGCGATGACCGCGGTGCTTCAACTAAAGGTACAATTCACTATAACCTTACTGATTCTGGTGTCAGCCTTTATGCTCAAGTATACAACACAGATACCGATGCAGGTTTCCATGAGCAAAACCGCGTTGTTGGTCTAGGCTATACTGGTCTTGGCGGCGACGGTTGGGGTGTGACATCATTTATCGGTGCACACCAAATTAACTCAGGAAGCATCAGCGGCAGCAATGGCGGTATGGCTGGTTGGGTTGGTTTCTACAACACAGACATCGGCGGTCAAAACTTTACTTTCTCTACTTGGGGTGAGTTAGAGTTTGCTCGTAACGATGAGTATTCAGACGTACAAAGCACAGACTTTGCTAGCGGTGTTGATCGCGAAAGCTGGGGGCTAAACGGTAGCGTCAACGCAATGTGGAACTTCCACGAAAACTGGTCTACTGGTGTACTATATCGTTACACAGTAAACAAGCTAGCTCGTAAAGATTATCAAGACTTAGTTATCTACCGTCTACAATATAACTTCTAATCCAATTATCAGTTACTGATTTTAAAAGGCGCTTTATGCGCCTTTTTTATTGCATTCTTTATCGCTCTCGTTATGCTTGCTGAAAATCCTATTAGAGAGTCTTCCCTTGAATATCACTGTTTTAGGCGCTGGAGCCATTGGTTCATTATGGGCTTATAAACTTGCAGAATCCGGCCATAATACCACTCTCTGGTTACGACATTCTGCAGAACATACGCATCGCCTCAAGTTAGACGACCAACCTGATATCACTTTTGTAACAAATAGCTTATTTCACTTATCCCAATCTGATTTATTGTTGATCACCGTTAAAGCTTGGCAAGTGAAAGAAGCCCTGTCCACTGTGATTAATGCCTTAAACAAAGACACCATCATCATGTTTATGCACAATGGCATGGGAGCCATAGATGAAGTGTTTAGCACTATTAATAAACATCCTGTTGTCGTAGCAACCACGACTCAAGCCGCTTATAAGCCAAGCATAAATCACGTTCTTCATACTGGGTATGGTATTACACACCTCGGAGGGTTCAATAGCAAAGGGCAGCAGTGCAGTTTTTTGGCTGAGGTTTTCAACCACTCATTAGCTGAAGCCAGCTGGAGTTCAGATATCCGACCAGCACTTTGGCGAAAACTGGCGATTAATTGTGCTATTAACCCACTAACAGCACTTCACCAATGCAAAAACGGGCAGCTCGGCGAACCACAATTCTTAGCGGAATTAAAAAGCCTTATCAATGAGATTACTCAGGTATTAATCGCTGAAGGAATAGAGATACAACAAGACGAACTTTACTCGACAGTCATGCATGTTGTGCAGGCAACAGCCGAAAACTATTCTTCAATGCAACAGGATATTTTCTACCAACGACACTCAGAGATAGATTATATCAGCGGATATCTATGTCAGACGGCTAAGAAACACCATATAGATGCCAGCAACAATTTATCGCTTTATAATAAGATTAAACAGATTGAACACTCTTGGAGAACAGAATGAGCGTTAAAGTCCTTGTCCCAATAGCGCCTGGGACAGAAGAAATGGAAGCCATTACCATTATTGATATCTTTGTCCGGGCTGGATACAAGGTGACTGTTGCGAGCGCAGACTTTGAAGGCAACCTAACAATGAAGGCCTCAAGAGGTGTGACGCTAACGGCAGATTGCAGATTGGTCGACGTGGCCGATGACGAATTTGACGTCATTGCCTTGCCTGGCGGTGTGGAAGGAGCGGAGAATTTTCGCGACAGCACCTTGCTAACAGAAATGATAAAACAGCAGAAGTATGATGGACGCTGGGTTGCTGCCATATGCGCCGCTCCTGCAATTGTCCTTCAATCTCATCATATTTATCCCGACGCATTGATGACATGTCACCCAAGTTTCCAGTCTCATATCCCGGAGAAAAACTGGCGCCCTAAACGCGTCACCATCGACATAACTCATAAATTGCTAACAAGCCAAGGTCCCGGTACGGCGCTAGAGTTGGCAATGGAAATTGTTATTCTTTTGTCTGGAAAGGCTCACGCATGGTCTATCGCGGAACCTATGGTGACTTTACCAACGCTTCACTATCATATTTTGGGTAAATAAAATGCTAGATATCTTGTCAATTCGGAAACAATTTCCCGCACTGTCGGATGATAGAAAAGACAATTCAATTTACTTAGATAGCGCCGCAACAACACAAAAACCAAGCTGTGTAATAGATACAATCCAGCATTACTACCAGCAACAAAATGCCAATGTTCATCGTGGTAGCCATAGCTTAACAGCAAAAGCAACCAGTCAGTTTGAGAGTGCAAGAGAAACAGTACAGCGGTATATTTCTGCGAGCTCTAGCAAGGAAATTATTTGGACCCGTGGTGCGACAGAGTCAATTAATTTAATTGCACAAACCTACGCAAGAGGCATGTTAAAACCGAATGACGAGATTTTAGTCAGCGAAATGGAGCACCACGCCAATATTGTTCCATGGCAAATAGTCGCAGAACAGACGGGGGCTAAGGTGATCAAAATTCCCGTATTAAGTGACTGCACACTAGATATGGATGCATTCTCCGAACGACTTAGCCAGCGATGTAAAATTGTCGCGATTGCGCATATCAGCAATGTTACCGCTACCCGAAATCCAATCGAGCAGATAATAAAACGCGCTCATGACGTCGGCGCGGTAGCTGTTATTGACGGTGCTCAGGGAGTTATACATGAAAACGTTAATATCCAAGAGTTGGATGCCGACTTTTACGTTTTTTCCGGTCATAAAATGTACGCACCGACTGGTGTCGGGGTCCTATACGGAAAACTTAACCTGCTAGAGAACATGCCTCCATGGCATGGCGGCGGGAAAATGGTAAGCAAAGTATCCTTTGGTAAAACCACCTTTGCGGATTTACCGGGAAAATTTGAGGCGGGCACGCCCAATATCGCCGGAGCTATCGCATTAGCATCAGCAATTAATTGGTTGAAGCAGTATGACAACAATGAGGTAGAGAAGCATATTCATTCGTTGCAACATTTGGCTTATCAACAACTCAGTGAAATAGATGATATCAGGATTATTGGCTACCAACCAAACAGCTCTATTATCAGTTTTGTCATGGACGGCGTTCATCATCAGGACATTGATATGTTATTGGATCAGCAGGGTATTGCCGTTCGCTCTGGTCACCACTGCGCTCATCCATTAATGGATGCATTAGGACTGAAAGGAACCGTTCGTATATCTTTTGCTATTTATAACACGATAGAAGATGTCGAAAGGCTTATAGCTGCGGTTAAAAAGGCAGTTGATATGCTTTAACTAACAAGCCTTAATAATCATTCAGCTCAACGTTTTTTATCTTATCAACAATAGCCCTTAGTCCATTACCTCTCGATGGGCTAAGGTGAGCAATCAATCCGATATCGTCAAAGTAACGTTCAATATTAAACTGTTTGATCTCTTCGCTGGTTTTACCGTTAAATGCCGCTAACACCAGTGCGATCAATCCTCTGACAATTCTTGCATCTGAATCTGCCTGAAAATACCAACAGTTATCTACTTTTTCACTCAGCAACCAAACCTGACTTTCGCACCCTGCAACAGTAACCTGATCTGATTTAAGCTCATCTGGCATCTTGGGTAACTGTTTTCCCCACTGAATCACCTGACGATAACGATCCTCCCAATGGGAGAACTGCTGCATTGTTTGGATAATGTCATCAACGTTAATATCTGAACCAAAAGGAGAAGCTGGAATATTCATAATTATATCGGTTATGGGTTGTGGGTTGTGGGTTGTGGGTTGTGGACTGTGGAATTATCGATTACCTATCACCTGTTACCCATCACCTATGCCTATTGCCTATTGCCTATTGCCTATTGCCTATTGCCTAAATCTTATGCTTTTCAATCAGTTTAGCGACTATTCTCGATACTGCGACAAAACCGAAGGTGGCGGTTACAACGGTAGCAGCTCCAAAACCGCTGGCGCAGTCCATCTTTTTTGGACCTTCTGCCGTTGACTTTGTACCACATACACTGCCGTCAGCCTGAGGGTACTTTAATTGTTCCGTAGAAAATACGCAGTCAATGCCAAACTTTCTTTGTGGGTTCTTGCTGAAATTAAAAAAACGACGCAAGTTTTCTTTAACTTTTCTCGCTAATGGATCTTGAATGGTGCGTGCAAGGTCGGCCACCTGAATCTGAGTAGGGTCAACTTGCCCACCAGCACCGCCAGTAGTAATAACTTTAATTTTATTGCTCTTACAATAAGCTAATAAAGCGGCCTTTGGCTTAATGCTATCTATGGCGTCCAATACATAATCGAACCTAGCATCAATGTAGCCGCTAATATTATCTGGCGTGATAAAGTCATCGATTAAATTTACTTTGCAGTCAGGATTAATCAGAGCAACCCTTTGCTCCATCACTTCAATTTTACTCTGCCCTACGGTACCAGACAGTGCGTGAATTTGACGGTTTATATTGGTTACACACACATCATCCATATCAATAAGTGTCAGCTCACCGACACCGGTTCGGGCTAATGCTTCAACAGCCCATGAACCGACACCACCAATGCCAATGACACATACGTGAGCGGCTCTTAAAATCTCCACTTCTTGATTTCCGTACAAACGTCGGCTACCACCAAAACGTTGATCATAGCTGTCTGAAGCTGGAGAGTTTAATTCACGCATAATAATGACCGGATTGTTGTAGAAAAAAGAAGAGTGCGTTTTATACGCACTCTTTACTAAAAAGTCTAGTGAGAAACAGCTACTCTTCCAATGCTTGCTCAGCTACCAAATCATTTTCCACTTGGTTTTTCCGCAAAGCTTCTGCTTCACTTGCTGTTAACCACGGCAACGCAGACTCACCGCTGCTTAACCCAAGCTTCCATACCCGGCCAAAGTGTTTATAGTGGCCCGCTTGGGTTCCGGCCCTTGGACCCATACCATGATACAAATCCAGATGGTTCTCTTTTACCGCACCTCCGGTATCTAATACTATCAGGAGCTTCAACTCATGCGCCCCACTCCAAGTGCCATCTGCATTTATTAACGGTACTTCCGCTAATATTGGTGTCCCCATTGGAAATAGGTCTCTGTCTCCGGCGACGGATGCCATTGGAAGCAAAGGAATGCCTGCAGTTCCTCGAACCGCAGCGTCATCTTTTGGTGAAAAGAAAACAAAAGATGGGTTCTGCTCCAGCAACGCTTTTACTGTCTGTTCATCGTTAGCTAAAACCCACTGTTTAATCGCCTTAAGTGACATTTTCTCTCTGGGAACTTGCCCGGACTCAATAAGCACTTTTCCTATGCTGACATAAGCTTTGTTGTTTTTTCCGGCATAGGCAAAATATTGTAAAGTATCGTCGTCTTCAAAGTGAACGAATCCACTACCCTGAACTTCCATAATAAACGGGTCAATCATGTTCTCTGCGTAACCAAGCTCAAGCCCCATACCATCTAAAGCACCAGCATAAATTTCGGCTCGTGTCGGGCACTCTTCATTACACTCTGGTAGAGAGTAAACAGGATACTTGAAGCGATCATCTGCGTTATGGCGAACTTCCATGACAGGTGAGAAATAGCCAGTAAACAGTACATTTCCTTTTTTGTCCCCCCCGCCTAACTGAGCCGACTGGATACCGAAATTAGCCAAATCGTCTGGATCGCCACTTTGCAATACCCAATCATTTAACTGTAGGTAAAGATCTTGAAAACGAGTTGCGAGAGAAGCAGAGCTGCTGACAACCTGATCTGCCTGCGCTGAGAATGTTAAGTAATTTCGTGGTTTATTGGATTCAATGACTTCAGCTTTATTTAGATTTGAATCAAAACTTTGATCATAGTATTGCTGGGCGCGATTTGTAGGTTGCGCACAACCAAAGAGTCCGATAATGCAGGCGGCTGAAACAATAAGTTTATGCACTTAAACAATCCTGTGTCTTAAGGTTAAAAAGCTACTCAACAGCAGCTTCTTTTTTTAGGTCTTGGTGTTTTCCACGTAAGAAAAAAGTAGACTCATAATGTAATGGAGCCACTCTTTTTAACTCCGTATTAGCGTCATTTGCTACTCTATACTTGTACTCTTTTTCATCGTATTGATAGATCAAAAAACGGCCATCGAACGAATAATTTACCGCAACTACTCGTTCGTTAATGTATATCCCCTCTTCTCGTACAACAAAACTGTCTTGGGCGTAGCCTGGTACATTTTGTTCATCCCAAATACCGTAGATCTGAGTTATATCGTTATCATCTTCAAATTCACGGCTAATCAAAACACTAGAAATAGCGAGGATCATTAGTAATAAAATAGCCACTACTAAAATAATAGCGCGTTGTATTTTTAACTCACTCTGATCTTTATTTTCGTTCAATTCTGAACCCATCGGGCTACCATAACCTATCAATTTCTATTGCATACTAATACAGAAATATCACTAAAGGGAACCATTTAAGATTAAACCTAATATGTTGTTAAAAATCCATTGATCAGGGGTGAATTTTAATTCATTATTAAGGGATAATAATTCACCGCGTACGATTATGAAGATACGAAACACAGCACTTGTAAAAGGATTTAGGCAATCAACACCTTATGTTAATGCGCATAGGGGTAAAACGATGGTCATCATGCTTGGTGGTGAAGCTGTGGATGCAGCTAATTTTACTAGTATAATCAGTGATATTGCTTTGCTGCACAGTCTAGGAGTAAAAATTGTAATCGTGCACGGAGCCAGACCACAAATTAACCGCATTCTCGAATCTAATCAAAGTTCGACTCCTTACCATAATGGAATCCGTGTTACAGACGAGCAAGCGCTCAATCTAGTTATGCAAGCAGCAGGTCAATTGCAACTCAATATCACCGCGCGTTTGTCAATGAGCCTGAATAATACGCCGATGGCTGGTACGGCATTGAGTGTTGTTAGTGGTAATTTTATTATTGCACAACCTTTAGGTGTCGATAATGGCATTGATTATTGCCACAGTGGCAAAGTAAGGCGTATTGATACCGCAGCCATAAACCAAGTACTCGACCAAGGCTCTATTGTGTTGTTAGGTCCAGTAGCTAGTTCTGTAACAGGAGAGAGTTTCAACTTGTTATCTGAGGAGGTCGCCACTCAAGTAGCGATAAAACTTAAAGCTGACAAGCTTATCGGTTTTTGCTCTGAGCAAGGCATTATTGATGATAATCAAGAGGTGATACCGGAGCTCTTTCCTAGCCATGCCGAGGAAATTTTGCACCAACTCGAGCCTGGTAATGAGACGTCCAAGGATAATAGCTCAGGCACTCTGCGTTTCTTACGGGGTTCCATTACTGCTTGTCGTGCTGGGGTTCATCGCAGCCACCTAATCAGTTATAAAGTCGATGGCGCATTGGTTCAGGAGCTCTTTTCTATCGATGGTATTGGTACTCAGGTTGTTATGGCGAGTGCTGAACAAATACGTAATGCCCAAATCGATGATATTGGTGGCATTCTCGACCTGATCAGGCCATTGGAAGAACAAGGAATACTCGTTCGACGTTCTCGGGAACAGCTTGAACAAGAAATACACCAATTTATTATTATTGAAAAAGATGGTTTAGCCATTGGGTGTGCTGCTACCTATCCCTATAAAGAGGAAAAAATGGCTGAAATGGCCTGCGTCGCTATACACCCAGACTATCGTGACGGGAATCGCGGCGCTGACTTGCTAAACAAAATGAAACAGCAGGCCAAAAATCAAGGTATAGAGAAAATTTTCGTGCTGACTACGCATAGCTTGCACTGGTTCAGGGAGCAGGGCTTTTACGAAGTCGAGGTTTCCGCGTTGCCTATGAAAAAACAAGACCTGTATAATTTCCAAAGACGTTCAAAAATACTTGTTCTGGACTTATAAAGCGTTGTTTTTTGCAATGGCATTTATTGGGCTTCAAATCAGTACCTTGATCAGAAGCCAATAAATTCTCGCTGAACAAGCACCCTGAAGTTACTTAGACGTAATAATCAATATATTAACTTAAACTTATTGATAGACCGCACATTAACCGATACAGGTCAGCTCTATTTTTGTACAATTAATGCTATAATCAGCCCCACTCAGTTGACACATCAGTAAGTTTGAACTGACGTTACTCTCGATACCAATAAATACAGAGAGCGCAAAACGTATATATTATGAGCAAATAAATTATGAGAACCATTATATGCAACTCGGCCCAGAGTTTTATCGACATGGCCGAGAATAATTTTCTCAATGGACTGAATGTACACTGCGTATTTCACGCAGACCCGAGTGTCAGAAAAATGATACTGCATTGTCAAAAACGACACAGCATTAATAACGTTTCATTTTCTGACACTGTGATGAAAAATCAGTAGCAATAATTTCAAGGTACAGCACCAAAAAATCGGTTCTGTATCTTGAAGTAGTTTTAGTTGCAGAGTTTAAAACATCTAACTAAGCCTTCAGTAACCCTTCTTTTAATCCACTCAAACGTTCTGTTTTAACCTTAACGGCTCTTTTTATAACCTGTTGATTCCCGCACAATGTCAGCTGTTTCTTTGCTCGGGTCACCCCGGTATAGATAAGCTCACGGGTTAGAATAGGAGAATAATCATCCGGCAAAATCATAAACGTATGCTCAAACTCACTTCCTTGCGATTTGTGAATTGTCATTGCGTAAGCCGTTTGATGTTCTGGAACCCTACTTGGTAATACACTTTTAATCGAACCATCAGCAAGTTCAAAGAATACTTTCAGACGCGAACCTTGTTCATCTTGCACATTAAAACAGACACCAATGTCTCCGTTATACAAACCTAGAGCATGGTCATTTCTGACAACCATCACTGGCCTGCCCACATACCAAAGCTCACCGCCTGATGGGATTTTGTTTTTACGAATTAAGGCACTTTCTATCTTTTTATTTAACCCTTCAATGCCATAATCCCCCTGGCGTACAGCACATAAAAGACGCGAACGGCCAAACAAATCTAACGCTTGTTTTGCTTTCTCTGCATACGAATCATCAACCAACGCAGGTTGGTAGAGACAATCGATAAATTTTGAATACTCAACGGTCAGGTTATCAATTAACAACGAATAGCTTTCATTGGTTAAGATATTATATTGAATGTCCTTATAACCTTGCTTTAAGACCCTATCCACACCATAAATATCTCCCCTGTTTATCTCCTTGGCCAGTTGCCCTATTCCTGAATTTTCGTCAAAGCGATAGCTTTTTTTCAGCATACACAAACAGTCTGCTATCGGATTTTTTTGTTGAGACAGTGGGAGTGATTGATAACCTGTTAAGCTCGACAGTATGTCATTTTGCTCTGTGCTGTAGCCGACATCTATAAATGAACAGACATCGCCAAGCACCGCTCCCGCTTCTACTGACGACAGCTGATCTTTATCACCCAGCAAGATTAGCCGAGCATGTTCCGGCAGTGCGAAGATGAGTTTAAACATTAGTGGAAGATCGACCATAGAAGCTTCATCCACCACCAACAAATCTAGATGGAGCGGGTTATCTTGGTTGTGTCTAAACTCTGCGCGGTTGGGCATTGCGCCAAGTAATCGGTGAATAGTACTTGCTACGGTTGGTATTGAGGCTTTTATCTCATCTCTGATACCAAGTTGCTGAATCGCATTTGATATAGATTCAGTCAAGCGTGCTGCCGCTTTTCCCGTTGGAGCAACCAACTTTATATTCGGAGCCTCTCCCCGGGAAATACCCTGCTCAGCAAGTGCAGAAAGAATTTTTGCTACCGTTGTGGTTTTTCCTGTGCCCGGACCTCCAGAAATAACGGCTAATTTTCGGGTCAGAGCCACTGCGGCTGCTACCTTTTGCCAGTTCAATGCTCCCTCATTTCCAAACAGGCCATTTAGAGTGTGCGCCAGTACCGCCGTTTCTTGCTGACTTAATGCTACAGGCTTAGCCAACTGTATGAGTTTGCTAATGAGTTTGTTCTCATAAAACCAATAACGATGGAGATAAAGGCGCTTGCCATCAAATACGAGCGGTAAGCTCGTTGACCCATCGCCAACCACGGGCGAGTTTGCTAAGGATTGATGCCAATTAACAGAAGACACTTTCTGCTCTATGTTTTCAGCGGCCTCCCCGTAGAGACCAAATGACTTAACCAGGTCGATACTGTCGATATCAAGACAGATATGTCCTTTGGCTAATTCATGACTGAGCACGCAAGCTAGGAATGCAGTCTCATCATCAACATCGTCTATAGAAGCAATAAACCGAGCAAATTGATAATCCAACTGTCTGACTACACCTCGTTCACATAGATTTTCCAGTATCTTAAGCATAAGAATCCTCAGGAACTAATCCATCAATCAACGCATCTAACTGGTCCAAAAATGCTTCCGTTGGTTTTCGATAAAAAATTCCACTACTCTCGCCATTTTCTATACCTCGTAGGAAAATATAATAGGCCCCGCCAAAATGCTTTTCATAACTATAATTCGCAATTCGTGTACGCAAGTAACGATGCAAGGCTAAGGAGTAAATCTGATACTGCAAATCATAGCGATGATCGATCATGGCCAAATCCAAAGCGAGCTCAGTATAGGCTGAGGTATCATCCCCAAGATGATTCGACTTCCAGTCCAGCACGTAGTATTTACCCTTGTGCTCAAATATCAGGTCAATAAATCCCTTAAGCATTCCCTGCACAGTTTGAAATCCAAGATCACCCGCTCTTGTAGATAAATCATCATGCTGACAAACCAATTGGTTCAGTTGTGGTGCCAATAATAGTTTTATTGGCAATAAAAACTCCATCTCAACCAATTTATGTTGTTCACTTTTTTCTGACAGTTGCATTGATTGACCGTCAAGGTTGATGGTCAATACATCATGAATGAGTTTTTGCAGCACAGGTAACCAGTCCAACTCGTATTGCTCCAAAGCCAGAACATCCAAAATAATACGGGTTGTCTCTTCACTGGTAGCAGGCAAGGTAAAGTCTATTTTTTCAAACAAAGTATGTAAAAATGTACCCGCTCTTGCTCCTCGTGGGAAAGTGAATATAGAACGTTGTTGCTCTTCTATTTCAATCAATTTTTCATCTTCAGCGGAGTCAATATCAAGACCTTGAGCATGCGCAACAGCGTCAAATACATCAACAACCGAAGCTTTACTATGAGACTGCTTAACCAAGCCCGAATAACTGGTAATACGCCATTTACGGTCAATTTCTGTTTTTAATATCCGTGCTTTTAGATCATGATGATCTTTTAGCTTGCTATGTTCCAAAAGCTCATCACTGCCAAATAAATCCATCTGCTCGTATAAATCTTCCGTCTCAGGTAAAGCTTGCATAGCCATCGTCGAATCGGCAGACGCTATCAATTGATTCAGGCTTTGATTCAAACCATCGCAGCCTGAAGGCTGACCATTTTGTAGCAGATAGCCAATGGCACTGAGGTGAGCTGCAGTGGGCTCTTTTCTGGAACGTCCGCGTCTAAGCGGTGCTAAACCAATAAAACAGCCATAAACGGCACGGGTAACGGCAACATACAAAAGACGTAAATCTTCAGCCAATCTTTCTTTGTCTGCCTGCGCTATAGAGTCAGCATTGCCAGTAATATCCAAAATGGTCTCTTTTTGCTGCTCATCATAATATTTACCGCTTTGTGCCTCTCTATAGGCGGTAATAAAAGGCAGAAAGACCAACTCATATTCCAGTCCTTTAGACTTGTGAATAGTGACAATTTGGACTAAGTTCTTTTCCGATTCTAGGCGTTGAATTTGATCGTCAGCTGCGCCTGACTCTCCGCTATTCGCTTCCTGTATTTGCTCTGAAAACCATCTTAATAGGGCATGATCACTTTCTAAGGTTAATGACGCCTGTTGCAACAATTCACTCAGGTGAAGATAATCGGTTAATGCCCTGTCACCAAACTCCTGAGTTAGCAAATTTTCAGCAATATGTTGCCGACTCATTATTGCGCGCAGCATAGGCATGACACCACGCTGTTTCCAGATTTTGCGATATTCCTGAAAACGATAGATCTGCTCTTCCAGTTTTGACTCGCTGATATTCAGGTCATCTAAATCTTGGCTATTCTGCATTAAAAGATCACTGGCCAGTGCGGCTCTCAATGCTCTTTCATTTTCAGGGTTTAACACTGCACGCAAAATACGTTGGATAGCTGTGGCAACGGCACTGCTAAAAACACTGTCTCGATTAGAAAGATAAACACTCGCCACACCCAGCTGTGACAGCTCTTGCCTAATTTTCTGAGCTTCCGTACCTGTTCGAACCAATACCGCTATATCCCCAGCCTGTATCTGCTTTTTATTACCGCTACTGGTAACAAAATAGGCTTTGTTCTTTTTAGCACTTTGTAAAACAGACTTTATCTGTACCGCTGTGGATACGGACATTTGCTTAACGTAATCGCCTTTGGCCAATGGCTCTTCTGCTTCCATCAACCAATAATTCATTGCTGGTTGCTTTTGATCTCCTAGCCACCAACTTCTTTTTTCTGCATTCGGGCTGGCAGAAACGGGCGTAAACGGAATATCCTGATCATACATAAATGGAGAATCTGCATGTTCAAATATCCGGTTAACGGCGGTAACCATTTCACCGCCAGAACGCCAGTTAATGCCCAGCGTATAGTGATCGACGACTTCATTTCGGGCCCGAATATAAGTAAATATGTCCGCACCGCGGAAAGCGTATATCGCTTGTTTTGGGTCGCCGATCATAAATAACCCTGACTCAGGGCTATTTAGGTATATACGACTAAATATACTGTACTGAAGCGGATCCGTATCCTGAAATTCGTCGATCATGGCCACCGGATACAATGCGCGGATACGGTCAGTAAGTAGCGACTGTTCATCTATATCAATAGCCACAGATAAGTGGGTTAACAGATCATCAAATGACAACCACTGCTTCTGTTGTTTTGTCTGCTCTAAGCGCTGGCGGCAAGCTTCTATTGCGTGAGCCAGCAGAGGTTCGCGGATTGTTGGTGGTGTAGCTAAAAACTGGCTAACCTTGTCGAAAATCGGGCCTACAGGCGTTTTTTTACCCTCGAGGGTTTTCTCTGTTAAAAATTCCACAGAAAACTTTGTTAACTTGTCCGGCACCCGGTAGTCGCTCGTTTCACTTCTTGCCCATGCCTCAATTTCATTCAGCCAATTAGGTAAATTCTTCTTGGTAAACGAGCGTTTGCTGACATCTGACTCTAAAATCAGCGAGGCGATTTCATCACAACTTTCTAACCATTCCGCTTTAAATTTTTCAATCTTATTCAGGTTTTCCTGATGCAAGGTTTCCAGATCATCGGGCATTGCCTTCACGGTTAACTTGACGGGTACCCCAGTTAAGTACCGCCCCACGTCTTTAAGCAGAGCATCGGGGGATGACCACAAATTTCGGACTTCTAACGCTAAATGCATTGGTAATGAGTAAAATTGGCTGCGCCAGTAATCGCAAACTACCTGTGCTTTTAACTTACTTTCATCGGTTACAAACTCATTGGAGAATCGACTACCGGATTCAAAAGCATTTTGCGTCAGCATTCTTTGGCAAAAACCATGAATGGTAAAGACCGCCGCCTCATCCATCTGTCTCTCTGCATCCAGCAGTGTTTGAGCTGCCCATGAATGATCGATCACTTCACTAAGTAGTGGCGCTATTACGGGGTCAGTACTTTTATTGCGTAAAAAAGCGATACGGGCATCATGAATTCTGCTGCGAATTCTGTCTCTAAGCTCCGCAGTGGCCGCTTCAGTAAACGTAACGACCAGTATTTGATCCACTGTAAGCGGAACCGAATGCTTGCTTTCCCGGCTGCCATGCCCTAGCAATAAGCGTAAATACAACCCGGCAATCGTGAAGGTTTTTCCTGTCCCCGCCGAGGCTTCAATCAGCCGAGATCCATGCAAAGGAAATGTCATTGTATCTAACATTGCAGTCATTATATTATCTCTGATTCGATTCGAGTTAACTCTAAGCTATTATTCTTCACCGGCGTCTCTACTGTTCGAAATAACATTGAGTAATACCGATTGAGCACTAATCCAAACCTGTTTCTGTAGGTTTTCAGTCCACTCAGGCCATACTCTGGCAATATAACTATTGCTACCTTCACCAGAAAACAGATAACCATCATTAAAACAGTCAGACATTTTGCTCTGCATGTCCTCTTTGCCTTTTAACAATTGCTCTACACCAGCTAAAGCGGTTCGCGGAAGGTATGGGTACGGTTGATTATGCCCCTGATAATAAAGCTCAATAAGCTCAGACAACCATTTATAGGCTTGTTCTTTCTCTACGGGTTGCAACACTTTATGTTGAACGCCGTTCTTTTTATCATATCCCACTATATGGGTTTCTTTTTGCCCACCAGACAAAGCGGCACATAGATGATCAATCCAGGCGCTTAACCAGTCCTGACTACGAATTTTTCCGCTTCGGTACCTCACCATGCCAGAACTGAACTGATTTCTTAGCCACCCAGTAAGCAATAATGGCTGAGTTTCTCCTAGCATATCAATATCGAGATTAACTTCGAGATCCTCCAGTGGCGACTGACAAATATGAGCAAGCTCATCAACCAAAGCCCGGTTTTGTTCTTTGTTTAACGCAAAATCAATATTACCTAACGCACCAACAGGCAGCACACCTTGGGCTCTCTGAGATTGCAGGTACTTCTCAACAATCAGCTCTTCATCCTGATGAGTGAGGCGCGCCATGAGCATCTGTGTTAATAGCTCATCTCTTATCATGTAACTTTGAAGTTGATTCAATACGAAAGGTTCATCATCTTCAATGCGAGCATCCCCATCATCAAAATAAACCTTCAGGCGTCGATTAAAAAAGTACTGAACGGGCAAGCGCCAAAAACGCTGAAGTTCTGCTAGTGATAACGTTAGAGGCCTGTCCTGAGTGGATATAAAATCATCCAGTGGTTGTATGAAATTACCTGCCTGAACGCCTTGTTTATTCACAACCGGAATCCACTCTTTAGCGTAACTGGAATTGTCGCCTATAAAAGCGGATTCACTGTAAGGCACCATAGCATGATGAGTTATCAGGTGATTAACCAGCCCTGTCGCTGAGTCATCACTGGTTTGATGCTGCTCTCCCTCTAAACAGTAATTTTGTCCACAGTATTCAAGTAGTTCGGAGACCAAAATAGAAGGTACGCGTTCGCTATTATCCTGAATCGAACGAGCTATATAACTTATATACAAGTTATTTTGAGCAGATAGCAAGGCTTCCAAAAATAGGTACCTGTCGTCATCTCTGCGGGAGCGATCGCCCGGTCGGCCTCGGCCATTAATCAAATCAAAAGCTTCTGGTGGCATTGAGCGTGGGTAAACACCGTCATTCATTCCCAATAAACAAACCACATTAAAAGGGATGGAGCGCATGGGCATCAGAGTACAGAAGTTTACCTGCCCGGCTAAAAATCGCTGACTGACCCGAGAGTCCGACAATTTGTTTTTTAGATATTCAATCAATACCCCAGGTGCAATCGGTTCATGATACGACGCATCGGTGAGTTGCTCAGTGAGATGAACCAGTGAATCACGAATCGATTTGAGTGCAACCTCGCCTTCCAGCTCAACTAAAAAGAAATCATCAATTAGGCGATAGAGTTTTTCCTGCCACTGCGATACCGAGTCAGCCGAAGCCAGTTCACTTCGGTAAAAAGCGACTTTATCAATAAAGTGAGCTATTTTTCCGGCCAGTTCAGCATCAATACCTTGCACTTCGTTGTAGGGGGAGATGACCTGTTCTGATGAGTAAAATAGCCCGGCACTTTCATGCATTGCATAGCCCAACAACATTCTGCGAATACCAAATAACCAGGTATTCTGCTCAGATGCCGGCAATTCAAATTCAGGGGCGGTATCGGCGTCTATGCCCCAACGAATACCGACCTCTTCAATCCATAATTTCGCTTTTTCAAATTCGCTCTCAGAAAGTTCAAACCTAGCCAAAATTTCAGGAGTTTCAAGTAGCTCTAGCAGCTCAGATGCGCGGCAACGACAAGTGGGTAAATTAACCAAATCGATAAATGCAGCCAGAATAGGGCTCTCTTCTGATGCTGTCCGGTCAGAGATCGAGAATGGAATGAAACGTTCTGCAGGTGCATTTCCAAATACCGCCTGAATCGCTGGGCTGTAAGCATTAATATCTGCCACCATCACAATGATATCTCGTGGTTTTAAATCGGTGTCGGCATCAAACATGGCTAACAACTTGTCATGTAGGACTTCAACTTCCCGCATAGGGCTGTGGCAAGCTTGTATGACCAAAGAGTTATCTTGTTTAGAAATTGGCAGTTTATGTTCGCTGGAGTCTAAATTTTTGTCATCCTGACGCTCTTCCAGATTGAGAATGTCCGCTTGAACTTGGTGCAATAACGAGTCTCGATTAACATCCGAAAAAGCTTCTATTTCATTGGATGAAAGCTGAGAGAGCAAATACATATTATCTCGACCCTGCTTTCCCATTGAAGCGAGCAGGCTGTTGCCAACCACATCCATATGTAGCGAGTCGGCTAAATTCTGCTCTATATTGCCTTTCAGCTGTTCGGTTACGCCTTTCTGTTCAGAATGATCATTATTCCACTCAATATGCTTTCTTTTTTGAGCAGATAGTTTCGACAGGTATTTTCTGTCTCTCACTTCCCCCCAGTAATATCTACATGGGTTAGTAAACATTAGATGAACATCTATATGTTCTCCAAGCGCTTTCAACGCATCCATATAACGGGGAGGCAATGATGATATACCGAACACAAATAAGCGTTTAGGGACATTTTCAATAGACACGCTACTGCTTTCTAAACGTTCAATAAACTCCTGGTATAAATTTGCCCTATGAAACGGAGATTGATTCTGGGCCAGCGTATGGTCATATAGCGCTTGCCATAGCAACGGTTGCCATTCCTGTTCATTGCCTATCTCTGTCACTGCAACATCCGCTTCCCAGCTCGCTATCCACTCAGGACGATATACAAGGTAACCATCAAATATATCGGCAATTTTTTCTGATAATTGATAGAGCTTAGACTGGTCAGCATCGTCGGCCAGATAATTCGCCAAGGGCAAAAATTCTGCTTTATCTAGCTGGTCCGGCAGAATTTGCATTAGCTTCCATGTCATCGCCTCTTTATTAAATGCGCTTCGCTGCGGAACGTCATCTAATATCTGGACAAACATATTCCAGATAAAAGTAGCTGGTAGAGGAAACTCTATGTTTGCAGCCACTCCTAGCTCCTGAGCTAACTCCATTTTTAACCATTGTGACATACCCGGACTTTGTACCAGGATCTGCTCTTTTTCAAATGGATTTTCTAACGGATTTACCCTGATGAGTTCGACCAAAAGAGATTTGAGAATATCGATCTGGTTTGAGTGATAGACAGTAAACAAAACGCACCTACTGCGATTAATTGAAGTTTATGCTTCAGATTAGCATAACTGCATGAAGTTTTTGAAAAATAAACAAGCCTTGGTTGGCAAGATCATTAAACTTGGTTACTGTTAATTCATTCCAATTCACCTGACGGCATTATTCTGTGTATTCAGGAGAAGTTAGCTTCATACAGGCGTTCAATGAATATATCCCTAAAACAGCTGGCTGTGTTTGTTGCAGTCACCCAATGTAAAACTCTGACATCTGCAGCCAATGAACTTTGTTTATCTAAGGCCGCAGTCAGCCTTGCGCTCGGCGAACTGGAAAAACAGCTGGGACATGCACTCTTTGACCGGGTCAACAATCGCCTTATCCTTAACCATGAAGGGCTGCGGCTGTTACCACTGGCTGACGAGTTGCTTGATCGCACAGAGGAGATAAAACGCCTGTTTCACGACGATACTTCTTTGCATGGAACGTTGAGAATCGGTGCCAGCAATACCGTAGGCAATCAACTTGTGCCCTTTATGCTAAGCCAGTTTCGCCAACAATATCTTCATAGTGACCAAACGCTCTGTATCTCAAACTCTTCAGCTATTTGCTCAAAGCTCAACAACTATGAATTAGATGTGGGTCTCATTGAAGGAGAAGCTAACTACCCGCAATTAACATCAACCCCGTGGTTCTCCGATGAAATGAAGATAGTTGCCAGTCCACAGCATCCATTGGCAAAAGTACAAAATATCGACTTAGAAGCAATGGAAGGCAATAATTGGCTATTAAGGGAGCTTGGGTCTGGTACGCGCGAATACTTTTTAAAACATATCGCCAATCAACTTGACCACTGGCGCACCGCATTCGAGTTGAATACAACCGAAGCCATTATTAACGCCGCTTCCGCAAACCTCGGCATAGCCTGCCTTTCGCACTTGTCAGTTCAGTCAGCATTAAATGACCAGCGAATTGTGTGTCTGGATATTCCACTCAAAGTAAAAAGAGACTATTGGCTGCTGGTGCAAAAAGAAAAATATCAGAGCCCACTCATTAAGGCATTTATTCAGTTCTGCCTACAATATGAACACAACAACCTAAAAGCGGGGATATATCCAAGTAATACTGGAGATGATGTTTTTTTGAACAAGAGCTCGCCAGAAAAGTAGCGAGCTCTTTTTATTCAGTTAGGCAATTTTTTCTTCATTCAATAAGCGGTACTGAACAATATCCTCGATTGTCAGAACCGGCATATCATGCTTCTCGCCAAACGCTATAATTTCAGGTGTTTTCGCCATAGTGCCATCAGGGTTAGTGACTTCACAGAGTACACCAAACGGCGATAGTCCTGCCAATTGCATGAGATCCACCGTGCCTTCGGTATGACCACGACGGCTAAGCACCCCCCCTTTTCTCGCTCTTAACGGAAATACATGCCCTGGACGAGCCAGATCCGTTGGTTTTGCATTTGGATTACACGCTGTTTTTATCGTAACAACACGATCCGCAGCGGAAACCCCCGTTGTCACGCCTATTTTTGCTTCTATAGACACAGTAAAGGCGGTTTGGTTGGCGCTATTATTATTTTCTACCATTGGCGGTAGCGCTAATTGGCTTGCATGATCGTCTGTGATGCACAGGCAAACTATACCACTGCATTCTCGTATCATTAGCGCCATTTGCTGGTTAGTTAAGTGATCCACTGAACAGATGATATCACCTTCGTTTTCACGATCTTCATCATCTAAAAGCAATACACCCTGACCATTCCTAAGCGCAGTAAGCGCTATCTCGACGCGCTCAAGTGGTGTGCCTAATTTTTGTAAAAGAGAGGTTTGAATCTGATTCATGGTAGTACTCCATTTGTGTTACCAGAATCAGGGCATAAGTGAAGGGAGACCGAAACTTATTCAGTTTCAATCCAAAGCAAAAACACACCGAAGCAGCTGCTAGTATTAACTAGTACTGACGCAGTGTTTTTATCCTCTTCCATCCGGACTATAACCGTCGGCTTTGGCATCTCACCAAATCTGCTGACCTCAAACATTGTTTGAGCGCTCGCGGGCTCACCTAAAAGGTATACCGCCGGTGGGGAGTTTCGCCCCGCCCTGAGAATTATTTAAATGTCACTTCTCGTTATTGAGAAGCGGTAAAGATACTACTACTTTTCGATTACGAATTCCAAGCGGCAATCCAATTTAAGTTCTCAGTTTATATACAAAAAAAAACACTCCATTAAAGGTACGTATCTCAATTCAGCGTTCTCCGTTGGACTTATCGCACAAAAAACTGTATACATAAACAGTAATTTAACCAATTTTTTGAGGAATAACCATGGCTGTAATCGTCAAGTACGTGGTCGAGCGCAACGGAGAAGAAAAGATGACTTTTACCTCTAAAGCTGAAGCTGACGCTTATGATAAAATGTTGGATATGGCCGATGAGCTGTTCGAGCTAATCGGTAAGAGTGAGTTGCTGGAAGATGAAGGAAAACAAGAAGAATTATCTCTGTTTTTAGCTCAGAACAAAGAAGAAGTTTTGTTCGCTTTAGGTGCCAAACGTAAACCAGCCCCAAAAAAAGCAAAGAAAATTGAAGCAGTCGAAGATACCCAAGAAGACGCCGCTTAATGAAATCTTTCGCATCTATAGAAACGCAGCTTAACGCTGCGTTTTTCTTTTTAAGAAAATATATCTCTAAAACGACAAACGATATCTAATTACGGACTTTCTCTGTCGATACTCTTTCAACTCTCTCCTGCTCTGACTATGATAACGAACAACTTAACCAGATAATCTATTAAAACGGAGATACGTAGAAAATGGCTCACTTTTCTCTCGCATTCGGCACAACAACCAAAAACCGTGAAGGTAAAATCATTGAAGCCTTCTTCCCAAGCCCTGTATTAAACCCGTGTGATTCACTCGTTTCGGCTTTAGCGTCAATCTCTGGCTACGAAAGTGGAAATCAAGCTATTGAAGTTTCAAATGCGCTAAGCACTGAAATAGCTCAAGCATTTGCTGATAACGCTGATGCAGCCAATGCCTCTTTCGCCGAAAAGGCCGCCGCCTCCGAGCAGCCTCTGGTGCTAGTTATTCTTGAAACAGATACTAAACCCCAATCTGTTGCTGAGGGCTTCTTGAAGCTTCAGTTAATTTCTCAACGTTTAGTTCTGCCTCATGGCACCGTATTGGACGGTATTTTTGGGCTATTGCACAACATAGCATGGACAAACCAAGGTCCTATTGATCTTCCTGAACTGGCAGAACGTCAGATTGAAGCTCGCTTATCTGGCCAGATTATTTCTGTCGACTGTGTCGATAAGTTCCCTAAAATGGTGGACTACGTTGTACCAACAGGTATTCGCATCGCCGATACTTCCCGTGTTCGTCTTGGTGCGCATGTGGGTGAAGGAACAACAGTAATGCATGAAGGCTTCATCAACTTTAACGCTGGAACGACTGGTGTCAGCATGGTTGAAGGTCGTATCTCTGCTGGTGTTGTTGTTGATAATGGTTCTGATATCGGTGGTGGTGCTTCTATCATGGGTACACTATCTGGTGGTGGTACTGTTGTCGTCTCTATTGGTGAAAACAGCCTGCTCGGCGCGAATGCTGGCCTTGGCTTCCCTCTTGGAGATCGCTGCACTATTGAATCTGGATTATATGTGACAGCAGGCGCTAAAGTGAGAATGCTTGACTCAAGCGGCAAAGAAGTCGAAGTAGTGAAAGCAAGAGACCTTGCAGGCAAGTCAGATCTTCTGTTCCGTCGCAACTCAGTAACAGGACAGATTGAGTGTTTAACCAATAAATCTGCCGTTGAATTGAACAGCGAACTGCACAGCAATAACTAATTCGACTCTCAATAAAAAAAGGCTGATTACATAATCAGCCTTTTTTACATCTGTTCATTAGACATTCGGTAATCTAACCGTTATAAAAAGATAACTTCGTTACTTAGAGCCTTACTATGATCTTAGACCACCATTTAGCCCAACAAATTGTTGACCGCACCATGGCGATCATAGGCAATAATATCAATGTAATAAATCAAGCTGGAACTATTATCGCCAGTGGTGATAAAACGCGAATTGGGCAACTTCATGATGGTGCTTTGTTAGCACTCAAACGCAATGACTCTGTTGAGGTTACCACTGATGCAACTCAGTCACTTCAAGGCTCAAAACATGGCATTAATCTTCTGTTAAAAAACAGTGGCCAAGTTATTGGTGTCGTTGGCATTACAGGTGAACCTGACACGATTCGTAGCTATGCTGAACTGGTAAAACTCACCGCAGAAATGATCATTGAGCAAGCGCTACTGACCGAGAAACTCCAGTGGGATAGAAGGCACAAAGAAGATTTTATCTCTGCATGGATTCAAAATCAGCTGTCTGAAGAAGAACTGACTAATTGGGCATCTCGATTGGGAATTGATCTTGAGCAGCCCAGAGTAGTTGCCGTGATAAAATTTAACAATTCAAGTAATTCTATTAATCAAAATAAAATACGCAAAGTAGTTAAACTTCTAGAGTACCCCGAAAGAAATAACCTTGTTGCCGTACTATCGCTCAATGAGGTCGTAGTCGTAAAACCTTGCGTTGCAGATACTCAACAAGTATTCAGTCAGAAAGAGAGCCAACGAATTGACGCGCTTATCGATAAGCTGAAACAGCATGGTATATATAATATCAATATTGCTCTAGGACAGTACTTTCCCAACATAAGAAACCTACACCTTTCATATCAAAGCGCCTTACAAGTGATGTCTTATGGACAAAAGAACTACCCAGAACAGAATAAATTCCTATTTGAAGAAGTTCGCCTACCGGTCCTGCTTTCACCATTAAACGATGTGTGGCAAGGACATCAATTGTGCAGGCCTTATCTACGATTGGTAAAAATGGATAAATCAGGCCAGTTACTCAAAACATTACATTGTCTTTTCAGTCATCAAGGCAATATGAAATCATGCGCTGATGCACTTTTTATCCATAGAAATACATTACGCTATCGACTAAAAAAAATAGAAGCGATAACCAAAATCTCTCCCTATGAGTTTTCCGGCCTCGTAGAATTATATATTGCAAAACAGATCGCTAAAAATTAACTATTTTTGTTCAGCTGCACAATAACCCTATTCGAACTAACTTTATATTTGTTTATACGCCCAAAGTAATTCGGCGGGCAAGATTGGATACTATTTCGAGTCTTGTACCTCAAGGTACGAATTCAACGAATGGAGCTCACTATGGGTCTTATTATTATCCTTTTAGCGGTTATTGCATTTATCGTAATCGCGACAGCTAAATTTAAGCTACACCCTTTTTTGGCATTAATTATCGCCGCATTTTTAACCGCATTTGCTTACGAATTACCCGTAAATAGTATTGCTAAAACCATTGCAGGTGGATTTGGTGGGATATTAGGTTACATAGGCTTAGTTATTGTTCTTGGCACAATAATTGGCATTATTCTCGAAAAAAGTGGCGCTGCTATCACCATGGCCGATGCCGTTATTAAGCTATTAGGTGAGCGGTTCCCCACACTAACCATGAGCATCATTGGTTATATCGTATCGGTTCCTGTTTTCTGTGATTCTGGTTTTGTTATTCTTAACTCGTTAAAGGAATCATTAGCCAATCGCTTAAAAATATCCAGTGTTGCAATGAGTGTCGCTTTGGCTACAGGCCTCTATGCCACTCATACTTTTATCCCTCCAACACCCGGTCCGATTGCCGCTGCAGGTAACCTTGGTTTGGAGTCTAACCTAGGGTTGGTTATTGGAGTGGGTATTTTCGTCGCCGCTGCCGCTGCATTTGCTGGCATGCTTTGGGCCAATCGCTTTAAACATGTAGAACCAGATATCGTAGATGAACAACATGAACAACAACAAGATTGGAAAGCACTAAAATCTTCGTATGGTCAGTTGCCTACGGCAAACCAGGCATTTGCCCCAATTTTTGTTCCAATCTTACTCATCTGTTTAGGCTCTATTGCTAAGTTTCCAAGTTCACCACTAGGCGATGGCTTCCTATTTGAAACATTTGCTTTCTTTGGCCAACCATTAACAGCCCTTATCATTGGTTTATTCTTATCTGTACGCTTATTAAAGTCTGAAAACAAGATTGCAGAATTCAGTGAGCGTATAAGTCAAGGCATCACATCAGCTGCGCCTATTTTACTTATTACTGGCGCTGGTGGCGCATTTGGTGCGGTACTTAAAGCGACGCCTCTGGGGGAGTATTTAGGCGTAACTTTATCCGCATTAGGGGTTGGTATTTTTATGCCATTCATTGTTGCCGCTGCGCTTAAATCCGCACAAGGCTCATCAACTGTGGCACTTGTGACCACATCTGCGCTAGTTGCTCCAATGTTAAGCCAGCTAGGCCTAGATTCAGAAATGGGACGAGTATTAACTGTTATGGCGATTGGTGCTGGAGCAATGACCATATCTCACGCTAATGATAGCTTTTTCTGGGTGGTTTCGCAGTTTAGCCGTATGAGTGTAGGACTAGCCTATCGGGCTCAAACAATGGCAACGTTAGTACAGGGTGTTACCGCAATGACCTTGGTATATCTCCTTAGTTTAGTACTTTTGTAATATTATTAATTTTTGGGAAGTAAGATGAAAATTGTAATCGCACCAGATTCATTCAAAGAGAGCTTATCGGCAAAAGAGGTATGCCAAGCGATTGAAAATGGTTTAAATAAAGTATGGAAAGACGCTGAGATTGTCCACGTTCCTGTTGCCGATGGTGGCGAAGGTACGGTTCAATCACTGATTGATGCCACCGATGGACACATGGAATTCGTAAAAGTTACTGGTCCATTATATGAAGATGTTGATGCGTTTTACGGTGTGTTAGGTGATGGTAAAACAGCTGTAATCGAAATGGCCGCCGCCAGTGGCCTGCACCAGGTTATTCCTGAAAAACGAGATCCTAAACTGACAAGCAGCTACGGCACTGGCGAGTTGATCCAGCATGCGCTGGATAAAGGCATTACTAAGTTGATCATTGGTCTCGGTGGCAGCGCCACCAATGATGGTGGAATTGGTATGCTTACAGCTCTTGGTGTCCAGTTTTTTGATGTTGAAGGCAACACTGTTAGCAGCAACGGTTTAGGCCTCGACCAAATTGAGTCTATCGATGTATCCGGTCTAGACTCACGCCTTTCAGGTTGTGAGATCTTAGTCGCTTGTGATGTAGACAACCCTCTTTGTGGTCCAAGCGGTGCATCCGCCACATTTGGAGCTCAAAAAGGGGCATCAGCTTCAGATATAGAATTTCTTGACCGAGGATTACGTCATTTTTCAGAGAAAGCGGCTAAGCTACTGAGCAAAACGATTGCTGACATTCCCGGCGCAGGTGCTGCTGGTGGAATGGGAGCAGCATTGCTTGGCTTTACTTCGGCGCAACTAAAGCCAGGTATAGACATTGTGATAGAAACCGTTAATCTCGACAATAAAGTATCTGATGCCGATTTAGTGATTACCGGAGAAGGCCGTATCGATTGGCAAACTGTACACGGTAAAACACCAATGGGTGTTGCTCAAACCGCCAAGAAATATGACGTTCCGGTTGTTGCTTTAGCAGGCTGCGTTGGTGACAACTACCAAGCGGTGTATCAATATGGTATTGATGCTGTGTTTGTCGCAATTCCAAGAGCTTTTGATCTGCCAACTGCTTTTTCTGAAGCCGCTGTCAATTTAGAGAACCTGGCCGAAAATGTCGCCCGCATTTGGATGTTGAGCCGTAACTAACCTTTAAACTATGCCGTATTTTCAGGTGCCATTTGTTCAGGAATGGCACCATTTTCCTTCATCCATTCAATTAGTGACTATAAATAAACGTTTACATTAGAGCAAATCCCTAATAAACAACAAGTTAGATGTATTTCCGTTATTTGAGATACAGCTCATTGCGTTAGCCTCACCGACATAGTTAAATAGGAGGGCGTTCCGATGAGGTAATTATGGCAACAATAAAAGATGTAGCAAAAGAAGCTGGCGTTTCAGTCGCCACCGTTTCACGAGTGATAAATAAATCTCCAAAGGCCAGTGCTACCTCGGTAGAAGTAGTACAGAAAGCCATGAGTAAGCTGGGTTATCGCCCTAATGCAAATGCTCGCGCGCTGGTCAATCAAAGCACCAATACTGTGGGTGTCTTGGTTTCAGATGTATCGGATCCCTTTTTTGGTACTATGGTAAAAGCGATTGATACCATTGCTCAGGCACATGGCAAGCACATCCTTATTTGCAATGGCTACCATGATCATAAATTGGAAAAAGAATCCATTGAACTGCTGATAAACAGCCGTTGCGAGTCTCTGATAATCCATGCAAAAAGCCTCTCCGACGAAGAGTTATTAGGCTTTGCTAACGAAGTAAAAGGTATGGTAATCGTTAACCGCCATATCGCAGAAATAGCCGACAGATGTATTTCGCTTGATAACCATAAAGGCTCCTATCTCGCTACAGAATTTCTTATTCGTCATGGTCATAAACGTATCGCCTGCATCGCCTCTTCACATGAAATTGAGGATGCCGACGAGCGCATCGATGGATATCGAGCCGCCATGCGAGATAATGGGTTAGAAGCACCTAATAGCTTTATTGAATATGCTGAGCCTAACAGTGATGGTGGTGAATATGCAGCCACGAATTTACTAACAAAGTCTGTTCCCTTTACTGCAGTTGTCGCTTATAACGACTATATGGCAGCAGGAGCCGTCTCTGTCTTCGAAGAAAATGGAATAAAAATACCTCAGGAAATGTCTATTGTCGGCTTTGATGATGGATTGATCTCCCGTTATGTTCATCCAAAGTTAACCACCATTCGCTACCCAATTCAGTTAATGGCAGAGAAAGCCGCTAAACTTTCGCTCGCTTTAGCTAAAGGTACTGAAGTAGAACAAGGTGCTAATCGCTTCTCTCCAACTATTGTCAGAAGAGAATCCGTAGAAAAGAGGATGTAATGAAAGCTAAGCTGGCAGCACATTTTTTTCATGGCAAGGAAGGCTACAACTGTGCACAGGCTGTACTAAAAGCGTTTCAACCTGAATCCGGCATGTCTGAATTGACTATTCGTTCAGCAACGGTAGCTGGAGGGGGAAGAGCGCCAAAAGGTGTCTGTGGTGCACTCTATGCGGCTCAAATAATATTAGGCGAAGGAGAAGCATCTGCATTAGTCTCGCAAAAGTTTGAGCAAAAAACGGGTTCAATCAAGTGCTCTGATATAAAACAAAGCGAATGCGGGTGTCGAGGCTATGTAGAAATGGCGGCAAAATTAGCAATGACTCATGTTGTCCAAATTAACAGCAAAGATAGCGAATACAGTAAGCGGCGAAAGATTCGAGAAATTAAGATGTTACCGCAACCTGAAAAGTAAAGTTAGGGGCATTACCCCCTCAACTTTCGCTTAATACTCAAATTGATACTTAGTTTGGTATCGATATTCTTCATCTGGCTTTAAGATACAGCTCTCTTGCTCCCACTCAGGGTGATTGGGGGAGTCCGGTAGAAACTGTGTTTCTAAAGCGATGCCCGCATAGCTTTGATATTCGCCACTAGTTCGACTCGGTTCTCCACTCAGCCAATTACCTGTATACAGCTGAATAGCGGGCTTATCCGTGTAAACCTTCATCGTAACACTATCATCTAAGGTACTAACAACCGCAGCACAAGCGCCATCTTTGCATTCAGGGTTTAGATAAAATGAATGATCATAGCCATTGGCATTTTTTTGTTGCTCATCACTCAAAAAATCACTGTCTACTTGCTTGCGCTGACGAAAATCGAAACTGGTGTTTTCAACATAAGCTAATTGCCCCAATGGGATGCCGACATTGTCGGTTGGTAGGTATTGCTCTGCATTCATCTGTAAAGAAAAAGATTTGCATGAAACGCCCGAACCTTCTCCCATCAAATTAAAATAGGCATGATTGGTTAAGTTAACGGGGGTCGATTGATCTGTTGAAGCCTTATAGCTAATCACAACTTCATTGTCAGCAGACAGCTCATATCGGACAAAAGCATTCAGATTACCGGGAAAACCCTGATCACCGTCTTCTGACAATAGCCCAAATTGAACGTGACTGTCGCTCTGCGAAATTACATCCCATCGGCGCGCGTTAAACCCTTCTGGCCCGCCATGGAGCGTATTTCCTGCTTGATTAACAAGTAACTGATGCGATTGACCATTTATTTCAAATTGCCCTTTAGCAATTCTGTTAGCAAACCGTCCAGCCGTAACCCCCATATATCCTGACATTTTCTTAAAGTCAGACATGGTAGACGTACCAAGCAAGACTTCCCTTTCCTCACTCTTAACCGAAAGCGTGCAACTAAGCCAAGTCGCCCCAATGTCCATCAATGTAATAGACATACCAGATTGGTTTTCCAGTTTGACTACGTTCGCTGGCAGCCCATCAAAGGCTGCCTCTTTCGTCATGCTATCAAGCAGATTTCCCGCCACAATTATTCCCTTATTATATTGAGCAATGCCAGTTACTTTTCCGCTTAGTTAGTCATTACTATTGCTTGCTAACCCTGAACCATCTTTTGCCTGGCAAACATAAATCGACTCTTTAAGTCCCGTAGCTGCTTCATAGTTGGCTTCTACGGCTACTTTAATATCATCAACCAGTACAGGTGGTACCAACGCAACAATACAGCCACCAAAGCCGCCACCAGTCATACGAACACCGCCTTTATCGCCAATAACGTCTTTCACGATATCGACCAGTGTGTCGACTTCTTTTACCGTAATTTCGAAATCATCACGCATAGAGCTGTGCGATTCTTCCATTAACTCGCCCATGCGCGTTAAATCACCATCCATTAATGCTTTTGCTGCATTTTCAGTACGGTCATTTTCAGTGATAACGTGGCGAGCGCGTCTTGCGACAACGTCGGTCAGTTCTGAGCATCGAGTATTAAACTGCTCTATTGTAACGTCTCTCAGTGCTTTTACACCAAGTATTCTGGCCGCTTCTTCACATTGTTCACGGCGAGTATTGTATTCGCTATCAACCAACCCACGTTTCTTATTGGAGTTGATGATAACAATAGCCATATTTTCAGGCATGGAAACTGGGGTTGTTTCCAAAGAACGACAATCAATAAGCAGTGCGTGATTCTCTTTCCCTTCTGCAGAGATCAATTGATCCATAATGCCGCAGTTACAACCAACAAATTCATTTTCAGCTTGCTGACCGTTAAGGGCGATTTCGGCTTGAGAAATATCTAAGTCATAGAGCTCTTTAAAAGTTTGACCAATAACCACTTCTAGTGCTGCCGAGGAGCTTAACCCTGCGCCCTGAGGTACATTCCCGCTTACTGAAATATCAGCGCCGCCAAACTGATAACCTCGTTCAAGAAGGCACTTTACCACCCCTCTAATGTAGTTAGCCCACATTTTATTTTCTTGAAATTCTATTGGCTTAGTTATATCAAATTCGTCAACTTCATTGCCATAATCAACGGAAACTACCCGAACAATATTATCTTTTCGCTTAGAAGCTGCGACCATTGTTTGATAATTGATTGCACATGGTAAAACAAACCCATCATTGTAATCGGTATGTTCACCGATAATATTTACTCTGCCCGGCGCCTGAATAGCATGAGTTGCCTGATAACTAAATACCTGACTAAACGCAGTTAATACACTGTCATATAACATTGTCATAATAATTTCTCTTCTATTTTTTTACTTAACTCATCGTATGATTACGACAAGTCATCAATAGGTTTACTTCTGCTCTTTGTAGTGGATATCGCTAAGCTCACGGAGTTTTTGTGCCGCTTGTTCAGCAGTCAGGTCTCGTTGAGACTCTGCCAACATTTCGTAGCCCACCATAAATTTTCGTACGCTTGCAGATCGTAATAATGGAGGGTAAAAGATTGCATGAAGTTGCCAGTGTTCTATATCCGTACCCTGTTCAAAGAAAGGCGCATAATGCCATCCCATAGAATAAGGAAATGAACACTGAAATAAATTATCGTAACGACTGGTTAGCTTTTTCATCGCCAAGGCGAGATCATCTCTCTGCTCATCTGACAGTTCACTCATTCGGCGAATATGAGCTTTAGGAAGCAGCATCGTTTCAAATGGCCATGCAGCCCAATAAGGTACGACCGCAATCCAGTGTTCTGTTTCTACAACAGTGCGCTCACCATCTTTCAGTTCAGCCTGAACATAATCGACTAATAAATTACTACCATATTTCTGGTAATACGCTTTTAAGCTTTGCTCTTTGCGTTCAATTTCATTTGGTAAAAAACTATTAGCCCAAATCTGACCGTGTGGGTGCGGTTGAGAACACCCCATAGTTTCACCCTTATTTTCAAAGGCTTGTACCCATAAATAATCTTTACCCAGCTCTTCTATCTGCTCATCCCATGTATCTATCACGCCTCTGATTTTATCTACAGGGAGTTCTGGCAGCGTTTTGCTGTGATCAGGAGAGAAACAAATAACTCGGCTCAACCCACGAACACCTTGAGTTTTAAACAACGGGTTTTCAGATTCGGGAGCATCTGGGGAATCCACCATCAAAGCGGCAAAATCATTGCCAAATACATAGGTACCTTGATAGTCCGGGTTCTTATCACCGGATATACGAGTATTGCCAGCACAAAGAAAGCAATTCTCATCATATTTAGGTAACTGCTCTGTTGCTGGTTTTTCGTCCTGACCACTCCAAGGGCGTTTTGCCCTGTGTGGTGAAACTAGAATCCACTGCTCAGTAAGCGGGTTGTAACGACGGTGTGGATGATCCACTGGGTTAAATTTTATATTAGACATACAGGCTCTCAATGCTATAAACAGGTGCCCAACAGAGGCACCTAAATAGAAATTGCTTAATACCCTTTCGGGTTTTTCGACTGCCAATTCCATGTATCCGCAGTCATCTCTTTAATCGTGCGCTTGGCCTTCCAGCCTAAATCTTTTTCAGCCTTCGCAGTGCTGGCCCAACATTCAGCAATGTCACCAGGACGACGAGGACAGAGTTCATAAGCAACAGGCTGTCCACTTGACTTTGCAAATGCATCAACCATCTCAAGTACGCTGGAACCATTACCCGTGCCTAAGTTATATACGTGCAACCCTGACTTTGATCCGACCTTGTTAAGCGCAGCAATATGACCATCGGCCAAATCCATGACATGGATATAATCACGTACTCCAGTGCCATCAGGAGTAGGGTAATCGTTTCCAAAAACAGACAGTTTTTCTCGTCGACCAACAGCAACTTGCGCAATGAAAGGCATGAGGTTATTTGGAATACCTTGAGGGTCTTCACCCATGCTACCTGAAGGATGAGCCCCAACCGGGTTAAAGTAGCGAAGCAAAGTTATGCTCCAGTCTGGCTGTGAGTCAAAGAAATCCGACAACACACCTTCGACCATGTATTTGCTGCGTCCATATGGATTGGTAGTAGCCCCAACGGGTGAGTCTTCGGTAATTGGGACTACCTGAGGGTCACCATAAACCGTTGCTGACGAACTAAAGACAATACTCTTTACACCAGCGGTGCGCATTGCACGGGTTAAAACAAGAGAACCATTCACATTGTTGTCATAGTACTCGAGCGGTTTACTAACTGATTCACCAACAGCCTTTAACCCAGCAAAATGGATAACTGAAGAGATTTCATGTTCAGTGAAAATACGATCCAGAAGTGGCTCATCTCGGATATCTCCTTGATAAAATACCGGACGCACTTTGGTTAAAGCTTCAATTCTATCTAAAACGGCTAATTTACTATTGCATAGATTGTCCAGAATTATGGGCTCCATGCCCGCTTCAAGCATTTGAACACACGTGTGACTTCCGATATAACCCAATCCACCAGTAACCAGTACTTTCACAATCGCCTCTCTTTTGCGTATTTCCAACGCAGATAAATTAAACTTATCAATGTTCATTAATAGAACTTGTATGAAGTGTAGAGTCTATCGATTACTTATGCTGTGATCAAAATCAAATTTGTGTAAACGTTTCCACAAGCAAGAAAAATACGAATATCAGAAAAACAATATTAAAAACAACAGATAAAACCAAAATCCATTTATTTACATAAAAATTAAAATAAATTAAACCTGGAAAATGTAATTATATTGCCCTATTCCAGTCAAATTGTGCGTGCAAACCATACGGTAAACGTACAGTTTGCACGCAAGGCTTATTTAGCCTTCAATACGACTTGATAACTATATCGACTCTCGTCCACCAAAAACTCTCGATGCACGCTAGGACTCCATGAGTCATCACCACCTGCTCCCATATGTTTATGGTCCAAACGAAGAAATAGACTTTCTTTTTCACTCTTCAACTCATTTGGATGTTTTGCTTTAGCTAAATCATCCTGAGTATATTGCCCTATAGAGAAATGAAATTGTCCAGTGACGTTAATACAACCCACCTCTAAAAACTGGTTATTGCATCTCAGCCCATTGTCTGTCGGATAAATATAAGGGGTAAACATCTCCTCTATGGACAGTTGAAAATACCCTACTCTGGCGGCAGACAAACGATCGGGGTAATTCTCAAACGGACCTAGGCCGTACCATGCAATATCACCTTGTACAATTTCCGGTGTTAATTCTGCTTCAATACCAATGCGGGGTAGTGGTGGCAAATGTTCGCTAAGTTCAACATCAATATCTAAAATTAACTCTCCAGTACCACTGACTTTGTACTTCCATCGGGTAATGGCAACCAACTCGTCTCTGTGATAGTAAGCAAAGCGACTAGTCACCAGAACGTCATGCCCGACGCTCTGAACATTCATATCCAGACATTGTTTTTTCCACTGCCCTACTCCTGCCTCTGCCCAACGGGTAATCCAGGCATTGGGGTCAACAAAGTCCGCCTCGCTAGTGCCAATATCATTGTCCAATGGCGCACGATAAAAATTATCTTTAACTGGCCCCGCAAGTATGGCTTTATTACCTTGTGTCCATCTGACTAACTCGCCACTGACTTTATTCCATACGAACGACTGCTCATCAAGGACCACACCCCATTGCAGATCGTCTTCCGACACTGCAATAGTCTCTTTGAGCTTAGTCGGCTTTTTAATAACTAAACTCTGTTTATTTTTGACCTTAAACTGTTCAGTAGCCACTAAATGACCAAGCTGTGCCCATGGCGTATTTGCTGTTAGTTTGACATCCAAATTTAACTGATAATCACATCCAGGCTTTAGGGTGTAATCGCATTTTATTTTCCACTCTTTATTGCTGTCTGGCGCAATATTTAGCACGGATGAATCTAATGAAACAGGCATTCCATCTTCAAGTAATGTCCACATAAATGAGTCAGAACCACTTGCTCGAAATAGATATTCATTCGTTACCTGCAGTGTCCAGACCATCGCGTCTTTGTCTTGCTCTGTTGAGCTAAGAATGAATTGATACGGCTGCTGACAATACTTCACTTCAAACAAACTTGGATGCACTGTTCTGTCGGGAAAGACTAAGCCGTTGATACAAAATTGGCGATCATTTTGCAGGTCATTAAAGTCACCACCATAACCCCAATAGGACTGTCCATTTTCGTCTTTCTTGGTGATCCCCTGATCAACCCAGTCCCAAATGAACCCACCTTGTAGCCTTGGATATTGTCTGAATGCATCCCAATATTTGTTAAAGCTACCTAAGCTGTTCCCCATTGCATGGGCGTACTCACATAAGATCAACGGCCTGTCTTCGTCTGGCATGCCAATCCATTTTTTAATCGACCATTTGGGTACTGCAGGAAAAGGCTGGTCTTCATCTACCCGTGCATACATAGGACATATAATGTCGGTCGCAGTACCGTCAGCACCACCGCCTTCATATTGAATTGGCCTTGATGGGTCTCGGTCCTTTGCCCATGCATACATCGCATTGTGATTACTACCCTGTCCCGATTCATTACCTAATGACCAGATAATGACGCTCGCATGGTTTTTATCCCGTTCCACCAGCTTAGTAAAGCGCATCATATAAGCCGCAGCCCATTGAGGGTCAGTAGATAAACGCGCCATAGGGAACATGCCATGGGTCTCAATATTGGCTTCGTCAACCAGATAAAGTCCATACTCATCGCAAAGTTCGTACCAACGAGGATGGTTAGGGTAGTGCGCTGTCCGTACCGCATTAAAGTTCGATTGCTTGAGCAATTTTATATCGGCAATCATTCCTTCTTCATCAATTGCATGCCCTTTGAACTCATCGTGCTCATGACGATTAACCCCTTTAATCAACAATGGTTTCCCATTAAGAAGAAGCAGCCCTGATTTAATTTCCACATTGCGGAAACCAATATCATAAGCTTCTATATCAACAATATTATTGTCTTGATCTATTAATGTAACGACACAGCGGTAAAGGTAAGGACTCTCAGCACTCCAATGCTTTGGCTCTTTAATCGACATAGACAGAAATACTTTGTCATCCCAGCCACCTTTTTCATCCACAATTCTGTTTTGTACGCCTGCGGACGCTATGCCCGTAACAGGAGTAACGCCATCGAATAACTGAATCTGCACCTGATGACCATCCGGTTGTTTCAGACTTATTTCAGCGTCTATTACTGCATCTCGAAAACAGCTATCCAACTTAGGCTGGATAAATACATCAGCGATATGCGATTTAGGTTTTGACAGTAGAGTGACATCTCGAAAAATGCCGCTTAACCACCACATATCCTGATCTTCCAGATAGCTGCCATCACTCCAGCGCAATACCATCACTGCCAGTGAGTTTTTGCCCGTCACAAGATACGGTGAAAGGTCGAACTCTGCCGGTAGTCGGCTATCTTGTGAGTAACCAACCCATTGACCATTACACCAAAGGTGAAATGCGGAATTAACACCATCAAAAATAATTCGGGTTTGGTTATTTAATTCTGCCTGGCTGACCTCAAATTGAGTTCGATAGCAGCCCGTCGGGTTATCTTGCGGCACAAAGGGTGGATTAACCTTAAATGGGTACTTTATATTGGCGTAAATGGGATGATCAATTTGCCCCGTTTGAGAGCCTTCCATTGTATTAATTTCATCGCCTTGAAGCTGCCAGTTGCTAGGAACACAAATAGATGACCATTGCGTATCGTCATAGTCATTTTGTACAAACTCAGCTGGCACTAGCTCAGGCATGGCAAACAGCTTAAATTGCCAATCACCATTTAAACTCACTTTTGAAGTGTATTTCTTGCCTAATGCGTGCTCCAGACTGACGTAGTAATTTAACGGGCTGTGTGCCGCTAACTGATTTATCTGAAACGACAGTGGATTTTCCCAATCACGGCGAGCAATTAATGAATCAAACGTTGTCATGAAAATTTCCTCTATATCACTTTTAAATGAATAAGCATTGCGGTTTCCGGGTCTTGAACAGGCATACTTAGGCCTGCCTCATTAAGAAGTTCACCACTGAATACGAATGGTTTCTCCATCCACTGCGGCATTTTCTTCATGAGAGCTTTACTTGACTGAGGAAAATCAACCACCTCCACTTGATACCGCTTATTAGGATCCAGATAGGTGAGTCGTAATGGTTCAGACAACGAATATTCCGGCATGGCTAATTGACAGACGGTGATCAGCATTTCACTTTGGTTTTTGACTCCATACACGTTTCTCGTTACATCATTGGTATCCAGATAGAAGGTATCCCCTGAATGAAGCAACGTGCGATAGCATTTGTGAAGTTTGATGTATCGGGCAAAGCTTGCTTTCTCTTCGCTGCTCTCTTTCACCGGATCCAACTCAACGCCCATATGGCCACCCAATGCGGTAATGCCGCGCAAATTTATATCGTGACGACGCCTAGTTGTATGACTTTCATATGGCCCAATATGAGCTCCCATCACCTCTGGTGGAAAAAAGTAGCTCATTCCTTTTTGAATCGTTTGTCGTTCTAATGCGTCGTTACAGTCTGAAGTCCAAAAACGTTGTGTTCTCTTTAATACCTCAAAATCAATTCTTCCTCCTCCAGATGAGCAGGATTCAATCTCGACTTTTGGGTGTTTTTCATTTAGCCGGTCTATTAAACGATAGAAAGCCAGTGTTTGCCCCCGTACTGCCGGCGACCCCTGATGAGCTGGTTGTACTAACTCCCGGTTCATATCCCATTTAAAGTAACCAATATTGTATTGACTCAGTAGATCATCAAGGCAAGTAAATATATATTGGAAACAATCCGGGTTCTGTAAATCCAACACATATTGCCATCGACCACTTGGCTGCTCATAGCCTTCTATGGCCAGTAGCCAATCCGGGTGCTGGCAAAAAAGTTGGGAGTTTTTATTGACCATTTCGGGCTCAACCCATAAGCCAAACTCCATACCGAGATCGTTAACATGCTCTATCACAGGCTCTAATCCATTAGGGTATTTAGTCTTATCTAAAAACCAGTCCCCTAGTGCAGCGCGATCATCATGCCGCCCAATAAACCAACCGTCGTCAATGATAAAACGTTCAACTCCCATTTCGGACGCTTGTGTTGCCATCTTCATGATGTAATCAGGGTCATGATCAAAATAGATGCCTTCCCAGGTATTTAGATGGACAGGACGAACTTGGTTGTGGGGAAATGTTAAAATATTACGACGTACAACATGATGAAACTGTTGTCGAATGCCATTTAAGCCATCTTGGCTATAACATGCATACAGTTCGGGTGTAACATAGCTTTCTCCTTGCCCAAGTACGACTTCCCCGGGAAGCAAGAGCTCTCCCAGTTGCGCAAACCGACCACCATCACTTTTAGTTTCACAGCGTACCTGATGGTTACCACTCCATGCTAAATGAAATCCCCAAACCTCTCCTTGTTGCTCCGAAAACCCTTTCCTACCAATCATCACTCCCGGAAAGTATTCATGGGATGTGCGTCCCCTACGGTTTTCCTGACTGAATACGCCATGATCAATTGAAACTCGTTGGGATTGGAACTCCTTGCTCCAGCGTCCATGGAAACTCATCACCTCATTGGCTCTATGAGGCAGCGGTAGAGTATTAACCAAATGGCCAAGTTGATAGCGATCTTGTGATAAATTTTTCACTTCTAGAGATGATTTGAGCACACCGGATTCATCTAGATTAAGACGAATGGTTAATTCAATATTGGTCCTTTCATCAAGGCAGGTTATTTGCGCACTGTTGCTTGCCGCAATTACCGATGTGGTATTAAAAACGGGAGCCCAATCAATATTTCGCCCAGTGTTGTCTGCTCTAAAACCCTCGATTCCAGCTTTATTAAATAACCCTCTGCCGTTTTCTGGACAAAGAGAAAATGGAATATCAATATCTAACCGGGCCTGTGGGACAGCCCTGTCGAACGATACGGACAAATCGTCTGTATTTGTACTAAGCTTTTTTCCCCAATATACGATTTGGGGTACAGGGTGACTGACGATTACCACGCTTGTATTTTCACTGCACAGGTGGAGGGTTCGAGTATCCATCTTATTATGCCTATTAATTTTTATATCAATTTGAATAAGAAACTAGTTACGCAACAAGTCAGGTATTACAGAGGTAATTTTTTAGTCGAATTGATATAGGAAAAGAACCGTGGTTCTTTCGAACCACGGTAATATAGAAGAGATTATTTGAACTCTCTCTGACGTACTTTCTCAAGACGTTTTAGGATTTTGTCTAAGCGTTCAGGTTTAACCATAAACTCTTGGAATCCTTTCATACCTTCTTTCGCCATTGCAGGAGTGGTATCACGGTCATAGAACTGTGCAGTACCTGATGCGTCAGCAAGCATTTTCACACCGATATTCAAGAATTCGTTGTCAACCGTTGGCGCTTTACTATTAGTTGGGATCTGCAACATCTTGCCATTGATAAGCTCTTGGATCTCAGCTTGAGCAACGAACTTAAGGAACTTACGTGCGTCTGCTTTGTTTTTCGCTTTGGTTGGAATATGAATAGTATCCATTGGAGCATCTTCTGCCATTGCTACTGCAGAATCGATTTGCGGGAACTGGAAGAAGCCCATTTTACCGTTCATTTCCTCAGGGAAGTTAGGCGTAATGAAGTTACCAATGAGATACATAGCCGCGTCACCGTTATATAAGAACGGTTGAGCTTCCTGCCAAGAGTATGAGGCATGGTTATCTAGGAAGTATCCAGGCTCTACAAGTTCTTTCCAGTTTTCGAACGTTTTCTTAACGCGCTCATCAGTGTAAGGAACTTTACCGTCCATTAGATCAATATGGAAATCTAGGCCGTTAGTACGTAGGTTGAGGTAGTCAAACCAGCCTGCAGCAGTCCATAGATATTTGGTACCAATTGCAAACGGTGCAACATTGTTTTTCTTAAGTGTTGAAGCAGCAGCCTTAAATTCTTCCCAAGTTTTAGGCTCTGAAATTCCGTATTGCTCAAAGATATCTTTACGGTAGTACATGCCCCATTGGTAGTAAGTATAAGGTACACCATATTGTTTACCATTAACGGTCATAGCAGGAGCTGCCGACTTGAAGTCTTCCTTCATGCCTTGCTCTTCCCACAGGCCACTTACATCTTCAAGTAAACCACGGTCCACAAACGTCTTCATACGGTTACCCGCATACCAGAAAACCACATCTGGCGGAGAGGTTACCAACCAGTTACGAATCGTTGTTTTGTACGCTTCTTTATCATAAAGGTTGTACTTAACGGTAATATCAGGGTTTGCAGATTCAAAGCGCTTGATGATCTCAGCCCATGCTGCTTTTGGAGCAGGATCGGCCTGATCAGAGTTAATGACTAATTCGCCTGCGAATGCCGTCGCTGATAGGGAAGCAGTAAGCATTGCAGATGCAGCAATATGTTTCACATATTTCATATTGAGGTCCTTGTTATAGAGCTCTCGCTCAGGGTGGTCCAATGACTAATTATTGTTTTAGTATGTTTCTCAATTTAGCTAAGGGAGTAATAGAAACTAAGTTTGTTTGAACTCATGTTCATTGAACTTAATCTCTATCTGGTGCGTTAACCAATAATGCCACTCTCGTTTTCGAACAAACCAAGCGGCATTTTTAGTTACCCTTTAGTCGCACCTAAAGTTAATCCTGCAATAAAGTGACGTTGCATAGTGAAGAACAGCACAACAGGTGGTATTGCTGCTACCACAGCTCCCGCGGATACGAATTGCCATGAAGCCGTCCACTGTCCTTTCAATGCACTCAGACCTGCCGTTACTGGGCGAACTTCATCACTTTGCACCAATACCAACGCCCAGAAAAAGTCGTTCCAGATAAAGGTGAATACCAGTACGGATAGTGCCGCCAGTGCCGGTCTTACTAATGGCAATACTACATGCCAGAAAATTTTCCATTCGTTCACACCTTCTACACGCGCCGCTTCAATAAGCGCGTCCGGAATGCCGACAATAAAGTTACGCATAAACAGGGTACAGAAACCAGATTGGAACGCGATATGGAAGAATATCAACGCCCAATGAGTATCGTAGATACCAAATGCGATGGTCAGGTCACGAACCGGAATCATAAGGATCTGGAAAGGAACAAAGTTACCTGCGATAAACATCGCGAAAATCCAGATACTGGCTTTGAACTTGTATTTAGCCAATGCAAATCCAGCCAGTGTTGACAATGCTACTGCACCGAATACTGCTGGTAACGTAATCATCAAACTGTTCATTAAGTACTGACCCATAGGTGTTGCAGTAAATACTTGTGAATAGTTTTCAATGAACTGGATATCCGTTGGCAAGCCCCAATAGTTACCCGTGTTAATGTCTTCAAGAGAACGAATCGATGTCATCATTACCGCAGCAAGCGGCAGAAGCCACAGCACCAAAGAAATAGGTAGTGCTACTCGATAACTGATATTGACAAAGCGTCCTGACTTTTCAATTGGTTGCGGAAACATTATTTTTCACTCCTCAACATACGCCACAAGAAGTAAGCGATATAGATATCCATAATTAAGAACAACATGACAGCCACCGCTGCGCCATAACCCATACGATAGTTAAAGATAGATTCTTCATACATCAGATAAGCCAGTACGGTTGAGCTACCCCAAGGGCCACCGGTTGTCATTACCGCAACAAGGTCGAAAGAACGAAGTGCACCGATAACCGTTACAACGATTGCGATAAAGGTTGCAGGTCTTAATTGAGGAATGACCACATACCAAAGCATCTTCAGTTTCTTCGCTCCATCAAGGCGCGCGGCTTCAAGCTGCTCAGGATCTAAGTTATTCAACCCCGTGAGGTAAAGGATCATGCAGTACGATATCTGAGGCCATAAACCAGCAGCAATAATTCCGTAGGTCACTAAATCTTCGTCAGCCAATATCGATATAGGGTCAGCACCAAACCAACCAAATACAATGTTCAACAAACCAAAGTTAGGATCATAGAACCAAGAAAATACTAGCCCCACTACAACCTGAGAGATAACAAATGGGAAGAAGAAAAGAGATTTAACAACGCGAATACCTTTCACTTGCTGGTTCAAAAACAGTGCGAGAGCTAAGCCGATAGGTGGCGCTAACATGAAAAAGATTAACCATAATAAGTTGTTCTTTAGCGCTGTATAGAATGCCTCAGAATCAAAGAGCTCGAAATAGTTAGCAAAACCAACCCAAACTTTCTCTCCAAGTCCATCCCATTCGTAAAAGCTTAACGCGATACTGTCAAGAATCGGATAAACAACATAGATCAAGAAAACTATCAAACCAGGCGCTAAAAATAGCCATGGTGATAGTTTCGAACTGATTCGCCTTTTTTTGCTAACCGAAGGCATTCGGTTCTCTGGGTAGATCGTTTTCACTGAAGGCTCCATTTGTCCGACACCCCACTAAAATAGTCGAAATTAAGTACGGTTTTAATAACCTCTGTTAAAGCAATTAAAAACTCACTGACAGCCACATTTGCGACGGCTTACGAATTTATAATAGAACCAAGGTAGAAATTTTGCACAGCAAAGACTCCGTTTTGTAAACGTTTCCACAAAAAACACTTAAGATCGTGTCAGAAGCATGACATAGATCAACAAATTAAATTTCATTACTAACAAATTCCAACAAAACGGGTATGTTTTATACAGAAGAAAGCAATATTTGCAGAATACCAGCCGAGCTGTAGCAAAGGAGTCAGTAATGGCAGACATTACTTTAAAGAAAGTTATTAAACGTTTTGGCGATGTACAAACGATTCATGGCATAGACTTAGAGATCGAGAGTGGCGAGTTTGTCGTATTCGTTGGTCCGTCGGGTTGTGGTAAATCCACTCTATTACGTTTAATTGCCGGATTAGAAGATATCACGGAAGGTGAAATTTACATTGGCGACTCTTTTGTCAATGACGTTGATCCTGCGGATCGTGGTGTTGCTATGGTTTTCCAATCATATGCTTTATACCCGCATATGACTGTAGAAGATAACATGGGTTTTGGCCTAAAAATGAATGGCGTACCCAAGGAAGAAATTGAAAAATTGGTTGGGCTAGCATCTAAAACACTTCAGCTTGATCATTTACGTAAACGTAAACCTAAAGAGCTTTCTGGTGGTCAGCGCCAACGTGTAGCAATAGGTCGTGCCATTGTACGAAACCCTAAAGTATTCCTGTTTGATGAGCCTCTGTCTAACTTAGATGCAGAACTTCGCGTAGAGATGCGTTTACAGATCGCTAAGTTACACCAGGAGCTAAAAAACACCATGGTCTACGTAACCCATGACCAAGTAGAAGCGATGACTCTGGCAGACAAGATTGTTGTGTTGCGTGATGGTAAAATAGAACAAGTCGGCTCTCCGTTAGACCTGTACCATAAACCCGCGAATGAATTTGTTGCCGGCTTTATTGGTTCACCAAAAATGAACTTATTACCAACAAAAGTGACCTCCGTGGATCAAGAGACTTTGACGCTATCAGCACCAGACGATCAACAATTCCACGTACCTAAGCCAAATACAGTGGTTAATGTAGGTGATGACATAACCTTTGGTATTCGACCTGAGCACCTTCTTTTACATGATGAAGGCGATATTAAAATTGACTTCCAAAGTGAAGTGGTCGAGCGATTAGGCAACAGTACCTATATGTTTGGTCAGTCCGCAGGCGTAGACAGCTTTAAGGTGCATTTACCTGGCGATCAAGAAGTAAAAAGCTTTGAAAAACTAGCACTCAGTTGTGCCACAAATGACATTCACCTGTTCGATACAGATGGTGTCTGCATTACGAGTTAATCACTCCCTCATTGTCATTATCTATCATAGGCGAACTTCTGTTCGCCTTTTTTGTGCAAACAACAATTAATTTATGTTCTACAATTAACATAACGTTAAACGTGGAGTAACTAATTGGTGCAAAAAGAAAAACTATCACTTCAATTTCTGATTACTATTGCATTACTCGGCACATGTATTCTCAGTTTTAATCCATATTTTCAACCGTTAGATGCGGTTAAAATGTATGACTACAAACGTCTGTTCTTGTATTTTATCATTGTTATCACGTGCCTTACCTTACTTTTATCCAGCTCCACTCGCAGGCATGTTATCCAGGTTTATGTCGAGCTTTCGGCTCTCACCAAATCATTGCTATTGGCCATGTTACTTTTTTCAATAATAGCCAATATCTCTGCACTTTACCCTTTTAGATCGGTTATCGATTTTCTAAGCTTTATCGCTCTGTTTTTAATGACAGCAACCTTAACTCGTAACTTGTTCCAATATAAAAGCTCTGTTTTTGAGTATTTCTCTTTTATTCTGGTCCTTCTCTTCGCCTCCGTACTTGTAGGGCACTACTTAGCTATTAAGATTGATCTTTCCCCCAGTAACCGCAGTATTCTTTCTTTTGTAAATCCCAGAATGATGAATCAGGTTCAAGTCTGGCTCACCCTGCCTGTTTTTTATCTCTCTATTGTTAACAGGAGCAACAGAAAAAAATTACTTTCTGCGATTGCAACCATAATGAGCTTCTCTTTGATTTTTGCTTTAGATGCCAGAGGAGTGGCTATCGCCATTGTATCAGGCATTATTCTTTGGGCTTGCTTCGATAAAGTGCTTAGGCAGAAAATCCTTAAGCGTCTTTTCTCTTTCTTACTGATTGGATACCTTATAAAACTGCTTTTCTTAGCCCCCATCCCTGAATTTTTATATACAGGGGCATTTTTCGAGCTTAAACCCGACATTCGTTTAGACTCCCCAGGTAGGTTTGCCATGTGGCGAGACGCATTGCAATTGCTCTCTTTTTGGGGATACGGAGGTGATGGATATGTGTGCAATGCCTACCCGGTAGCGAATGGCCCACATAACTCTTTTATATTACTTTGGTTTAATTGGGGCTTTGGCACGGCTCTTAGTTACCTCATGCTACTTTTTACCGCGCTGTTCGTCGTATACAGAGCCCCCATTCGACTTGTCAGAATTAACGGCATTTCGGTACTCACCGGATTTGCGTACAGCCTAGTTTCTCAAGTAATAACGACACCTTTAAGCCAGCTATTCGGTTGCATTTCTATTGCTTTATTCTGGAGTACATATCGTCACTATTATCCGAGAAAAGCCTTTAAAGCCAACCCTACTCTAATGGCAAAGATAATTCTATTCTCCGCTATTATTGCATCTATGCTGGCGGTTATTTATCGCTCTCATGACCGGATTACCAATAATTTTCATCTGGATAGCCCTCCACCGCTGGGCGAAAAATACAAACCTCAAACCTGGCTTAGTAATAATTGTCCTGATGAGACCGCTTATTTAAGGCTCACCAGCCAAGAAAAATAGTCGAAGCAATGATGCTTCCCTTTCGAAGATATTAGACTCTGAAATGGGTACATTCCTGTGTTCCTGAAATGTGCAGTTGCTTGGGCGTATATTCAGGGAAAATGGATCTAACACAATAAAGCATGATTTAACCAAGCAAAAAGTAGCCAGTAAACGGATTTGCCGACTAAACTTAGATTGGGTTATAACATTCTTATCAATAACTCACAAAAAGAGGCAAAATCACTTTAATTTCTGGGCCGTCGATATGCGTACTATTAACGATCTCAATAAGCACCCTATTCACTCGCATCCTAACCAGCTTGATTCGTTGAACCATGAATTGGCTGATCTGCATAAAAAAATCATGGTTAAAGTTCCTGATGTGGATCGTATCGCGGTGATCTCATACGAGCAAAAAAGCAATTTACTCAAGACCTACGCTGAAAGTACTCAAGCGATAGACGTATTTTCTCACCATGAGTTTCCGTTAGATGCATGCAAATCTTTAAAAATATGCGCTGATACTGCTGAGCCTCGTGTAATTAACGATATTCAAACTGAGTTTTCCCCCGACTCTACTCATTCTAAGTGGTTAATCGACAATGGTTATCGCTCCAGCTATTCAGTTCCCATCTACAATTTTCAACATTTTATTGGCTTTGTTTTCTTTAACTCGCATAAAAAAGGGCTTTTTACTGCGCTTGTACAGCATGAACTTATCCCATTCTGTGATCTTATTAGCTTTGTGGTAAATGCTGAGTATTCACTGCTTCATGCCATTGTCGCTTCAGCGGAGCTAACCAAGGAGCTATCACCGGGCTACAAAAATGAATCAAAAGAGCATATGGAAAGAATCAGCCACTATTCTCAGTTAATCGCAAAAGAAGTGGCGGATTTGTACAAACTCGATGATGAAACGATAGAGTGTATCCACCTTTTCTCTCGCCTCCATGATATTGGTAAAGCGGCTCTACCTACGGATATACTGTTAAAACCAGATCCTCTGATTCAAGCAGAGCGAGATAAAATGAAGAACCATGTGGAAGATGGCATTGCCTTAGTCGACAAGATTATTCAAAATCTCGGCTCACCAAGTCACCCCAGTATTGAAATATTGAAGAGTATCATTGCCTGCCATCAAGAATTTCTTGACGGTTCTGGGTATCCAAATGGGCTCACCCACAAAGACATTCCCGTCGCCGCCAGAATCGTCACTGTAGCCAATATTTTTGACGCTTTAACTAGCCACCGACCTTATAAGCAAGCATGCTCCGTCCCAGCAGCCATGTTAGAACTGGAAAAGATGGTTTGTAATGGCAAATTGGATTGCAACTGCGTGAGTGCATTAAGGGAGCATCAGGATTATTTAGGGGAAATCATACGTCAGTTTCCGGAAAAAGACCCAAGTGACATCCACTAAATTGTCCACTTACCACTAACTTTCCTACGACCTAATAAAAAACGCAGTGACTTCACTGCGTTTTTTATTATCTATACTCAAGTAACTTCAAAGTGCTTGAGTATAAATTCCAATCACTGAGCCGTTGATTTTGCTCTAATATCAGCAAGTGCTCTATTCAGATTTTCATTTGCCACAGGATAATAAGATGATTTTTTATCGATAGCCTGTTCCAGGTAAGCAACGGCTTGCTCAGGTTTACCGTGTAAAATTAGAAAATATCCAATGTTATTCAATGCTTCTGCTGCATCCATTTGGCGCATAAAAACGTTCAGAGCTTTCGTCGTTTCGTTTAATGCTAAATGGGTCAATGCCAGATTATTAAGGGCTCTTTCATTATTGGGCTCAAACTGAAGGGCGGAATTCATTAGTCTTTTCGCAATATGATAATTGCCACTCATATAATGAGAATACCCTAAGTTGATCATTGTTTGAGTTGACCTAGGATTAATCTCCAGCGCTTTTTCATAGAATCGTTTAGCAATATCATGTTGCGCATCGATATCAGCGAGTACACCAAGCCCCATATAACTTTTCTCTGGCGACTCTCCATCGATATTTAATGCTGCTACATCTGGCTCAGAAATCAATTCGTATCGGTCAATAATATACTTATTGTCTAAACGTACCTGATCAACATTAATCGCTCTAAAAAGGTAGCTTCTCCCCTCTGATATCAATCCTTTTTTGCTATAAATAATACCTACGTTTTCCAGTGTGTTAACACTGTCTGGATTAAACTCCAATGCTTTCAAAAAAGATTTTTCCGCTAGTGCAAAATTACCTCTTCGTTGATGAATCTCACCAATGGTATGCAGACTTCGGTCTTGAAACTTAGCATCCGTAAATGACAGGGAACGAATATACTCATATAAAGCTAAGTCATAGTTTTTTATTTCAAGAGCCGAATCACCACGCTGAATGGCTTCTATTTCAGTCAAGGGCGGCTCTTCTCCCGTCAGCGTATCGACGGACTCACCATCATAGAGCTCACTATCAAAGGTTGTCTTTTTACTTTCAGTTGACGCACAAGCCGCTAGTAATAACACTGTAGAAAACAGAACAAAAATCCTTTTAAAAACAATCATATTAATTCCTTAACTATCCCAGAGTAGTAAAAATAGTAATTAAAGCGGGTCCAATAGCAACAATAAAGAAACAAGGCCAGATAAAAAGAATCATAGGAAAAAGCATTTTTGTTGGAATTTTAGCAGCAATCTCTTCCGCTTCTTGTTGGCGACGATCTCGATAATCTTCATTATAGTCACGTAAAGTTTGCGCAAGGCTCCCCCCAACTCTGGCAGCATGACTCAGCATTTTCACCAAACCGTTAATTTCATGTAAGCCAGTACGTCGGACAAGCTCATTAAAAGCATCTTGAATACTGACGCCAGCCTGAATTTTGACACAAACGGTATCCAGCTCATCGGAAAATTCAGGATGTGATACCATCAACTCTTTAGCCACTCTTTGCATTGCCGCATTAAATCCCAAACCGGATTCAGTACATACAACAAGAAGATCAAGTGCATCAGGCACCGCTGCGCGCATACTTTCTTTTCTTTTACCTATATATTTTTCAAGAATAATATTTGGCGAAAACATGCCTACAGCAATTGAGATAATAATGAGCATATTCATATACTCATTATCAGAAAGGTAATAATAGATAAGCGCAGCACCACCAACACCAATGACTGCTGTCACTGTCTTAATCGCATAATAAGCATTCAAAGCACTTTTTTGATGAAACCCTGCATTCATCAATTTGACACTAACCGTTTCTCTCTCTTTACTGCTTGTAGGGGTAAACACTGGCGATAAGGATTCTAGGGTATTACCTAATTTACCGGATTTTTTCTGGCTGCTTAATTCCTGATTTGCCACTTCTTCCAGCTTTTTCTTTAATGGGGACTTGAAGCCCATAAGCAAGAAGCCTACGGTAATAACCAGTAATACGGTAGCAACTAAGGTGGCGCCTAAAAACAACCACTGTCTGTCTACCCCAAATGAATCGAGTTCAAGCTGACTAAGGAGTTCAAATATCTTGTCCATATCACACTCCTATATTAATTATTTTTCGAATCCATAGTGACCCCAAAAACAGAAGCACGATACCGCCGGAAATCATTTTTATCCCCATAGGATCTTCCGTTAGTGGTTCAAGGTACTCTGGGCTAATAAACTTTAATCCAAAATATAGGCCAAATGGGGACAGTGTTAATATCCATGCCGACATACGCGCTTCTGCTGAAAGGGTTTTTATTTTCCTGGCCAATTTAAACCGGGCACGCAACACCGCTGAAACTTTATCCAAGTTCTCAGTTAAGTTACCACCCGTTTCTTTTTGTAATAGAACGGCACTGGAAAAAGCCAACATTGAAATAGTGGGGGTTCTGTCTGCCATTTGTAAAATAGCCAACCTTAAATCGTAACCATAATTGAGCAGATTAAAGGTATTTTGAAATTCAACACCTATTGGGGGTGGCATTTCCCGTCCAACTTCATTAAACCCTTGAGTAAGAGGTTGTCCCGTTTGTAATACACGTTTAATAATGTCCATCGCTTCTGGAAGTTGCTCTTCAAACGCCATTAACCGATCTGATATTCTCTTGTTCAAAAATATATACATGGCTACCCAGACAAAAACGCCCGAGCCAACAATAATAAACCAAAGCTGACCAAACAACGCCATTAACAACATGGCTATCAGGCTAACTAGCAGTGTTACACCTAAGACCTTTCCCATGCCCCAACCAACACCTGATAGCTCCACGACTTTTTTAAAATCAGAAAAAAAAGAGAATTTAACCAGCCACTTTTCAAATGGGGAGAGTCCTTTCAAATACTGCTCTTGCAATAGAGAGCGACTTTCCTCATCCAAGTTCTGCTGTGATTCTCTCAGTCGGGCCGCTAATTCTTTGTGTTTAGCTTTTTGTCCCGCAGCAGGCACGAGTAAAGCTTGTGAAATAAATACCACTGCCAAAAAAAGCAAAATTAGAAACAACGTTGTATCTTGCATAATGCCCTACCTATTTGTTTCATTAAAAAGGTCAAACGGCAAATCTAACCCACGGCGCCTCAATTGATCATGACAGGCAGGTACAATTCCAGTTGCAGTGAAATAACCGATAATATTGCCTTCTTCGTCAACACCCTGGCGTTGAAATTTAAAAATTTCAGACATAGTGATGACTTCACCTTCCATGCCATTAATCTCCTGAACACTCACCATTCGTCGCTTACCATCTTCCTGACGTTCCATCTGAACAACAATATGAATCGCAGAAGCAATTTGCGCACGCAGGTTTTTAGTCGATATGTTCCAACCCGCCATAGAGAACATATTTTCAACACGGCTTAATGCATCTCTAGGGGTATTAGCGTGAATCGTCGCCAGTGAACCATCATGCCCAGTATTCATCGCTGCTAACATGTCGACCGCTTCACTACCACGTACTTCTCCCAGCACAATACGATCTGGCCGCATACGAAGTGAGTTTTTAACCAGTTCACGCTGACCGATTTCTCCTTTTCCTTCAAGGTTTGCCGGACGCGTTTCCAGACGAATGACATGAGGCTGTTGCAGCTGTAATTCTGCCGAGTCTTCAATAGTCACGATTCGTTTATCGCTGGGGATAAAACCCGAACAAATATTTAGTGTCGTTGTTTTTCCTGAGCCGGTACCACCTGAGATAAGGATATTCATTTCACCTTCTACCGCAGCTTCAATAAATCGCGCCATCGGTTCTGAAATTGAATTAAAACTTAACAGGTTATCCATGGTTAACTTATCAACAGCAAAGCGCCGGATAGATACAGAAGGGCCGTCAATGGCCAAAGGAGGAATAATCGCATTCACACGAGAACCATCCATAAGCCGCGCATCCACCATAGGTGACGCTTCATCGATCCGACGCCCAACCTGACTAACAATACGATCAATGATATTACGTAAATGTCGGTCATCTAAGAAAGTATGTGGCGTTCGCTCAAGCTTACCGAAGCGTTCAACATAAATATTCTTAGGACCATTGACCAGAATATCCGATACCGTTGAATCAGCCAGAAGAGGTTCTAACGGACCTAAACCAAAGACCTCATCCTCTATCTGTTTGATGATTCTTTTACGTCCCTCAGCACTTAGCGGGTGCGCATTATCATCCGACATCAACTGGACAATGGCCTCATGAAGGTCATTTTTTGCCCTTCTTTCATCTAGGTTTGCCAATAACCCCAAATCCAACGTCTCTAATAGCCGTTTATGGAAATAATGTTTAATATCCAGCTCTTGTTCAATAATCTTACGGGTTTCGTCTATGCCCTTCTCTTTCTTCTCTCGCTCACGAATTTTTTTATCTAAAGCGCTCTCTCCTGAGTGAGACTCATCAAGCTCTTTTTTCTGCAACTTAGCTTCTTCAATACTTGATTGCTGCACTCTATCTTCAAACTCTGGATTAACACTTTTTCTTTTAAAAAACATACTCGCCCCTTAACAACTATGAAAATAGTCGTCCAAACCAGCCTTTTCTCTCTCTCGCTGGTGATGAAATATTGTTGGATATTTCCACAACAGATTTAGCAATAGCACTTTTTTTCTTTGTTAGAACAATAGGATGCCCGAGATTTGCACTTTCTACAGCTACTTTGTACTCATTAGGGACAAGGTGAATAGGCACGTCTGCAACGGTGTTCTCTATGTCTTTTAACCGAATAGGTAACCTTTTCTCAAACCGGTTCAAGATAACCTCAATATTATCTTTAGGTTGACCATATTCAAACTGCAACGAATTGATCATCTGGTTTGTATGCTTTATTGATATCAGGTTTTGCTGTGCTATTAGATAAATATGACTCGCAGGGGCGATAATTGACGCAAAGGTACTGTCTATACCTCGAGACAGGTCAATAACAACATGTGTGTAAAACTGTCGCAATACTGGAAGTAAGCGGCTAAAACTCTTAGCGTGTTTGTAATTATCTGCTCCTGTAGTGGCTAAAAAACCCAGGGCATGTACACCACAGTCATGTTTAGCCACCATTGAATCAATCGACACTTCATCAAGATCGGCTAAAATATCCAACGCATCGACAATGCCGTATTTGGGTTTGAGATCAAGATATTCTGGAACAACACTAAACTGCAAATCAAGATCGACCAACAATACTTTATTTTTGTTATGACTGGCTAATTCTACCGCCGTGTTGAGTGCCAAAGTAGTTGCACCAGCACCGCCTTTGGTATTAATAAACAACGCAAGATCACCTAAGTTCCGGTTTGCAACTTTCTCATCCGCAGTTCTTTTTAGCATTGGCATCAGTTCGCTGACCGACACTTTATCTGACAAAAAGTCAGAGGCTCCCATTCTCAATGCGATCCGTAATGCACCGTTATCAGACTCATTGCCAAATACCACTAACGATGTTTCCTGCCCTTGCAAATTTGAATCTTCGTTCTGCAAGTCAATAATTTTCTTTGCCCAATTCACCCCTGTTTCAATAAAAACAATGTCTGGCTGAGGAGATGAAGCAATTCCATCTATGGTAAACGAAGACAACGGAATGATTTCAACATTCAAGTTTCGGCACTGAGCCAACTCTGCCTGCATATGATTACGAAATACTTCGGTCGCATACACAAGCCAAATGCATAAGTTCGCTTTCAAGGTAAACTTTTTATCTTCATTGATAGACAGCTTTACCGCTTCTCCCATAGATTCTCTCCCTAACAATCCGTCGTTGATTCATTTCTATTTTTTGTCGGCTTTAAAACCCCAAGGCTTTCAACTGGCACCTCCGTCACAAAATCAGGAAATGCATTTGAACTGGTAAATATGCTTAATAATGAAAATGACTGGTATGCCACATTACTAACTGTAGCTCGTACGAATACAATTGCACTATAATTTGAAGCGGGCGTTGGAACCGATTGACCATCAAGGCCTATATAATCAATAGTTAAGTTTGCGGCCACAGAAAACTGACTCGGCGCGTGAGATGTAATAGTCGACAATGTTGTCATGGAGTTCTTATCTTCAACCTTGCATACTGCCGCCATCCGAGCGGTTTTACGGGTTATGTCATTTAAGATTTGAGCCGTATACATATACCTGCCGGCATCCATTATGCTGAATAACACCAGTAAAAGTACCGAAGAGACGATAGTAAACTCAATAACAGCCAAGCCTGTTTGTTTCGTTCTTAACTTATTCATGGCATAGTCCTCATTACCGCCGAGGCAGTTAAAGGGACACGAAGGCTGATATCCGCAACAGGCACCTTGGGAAAAAATGGCACATAAACATACGTCACAGAGACGGTCACATAGCCATGAATTGTGGTCTTATCTACAGTGACATTGCCAGCAACCAAATTTTTAAGCTTTGGTTTATTTTCGTTGTTAATGCCAGCCCCATCCTTATCCCCATAGACCACTATATTTTTTATATCATTATTTGAAATACCATCTCTAACCGCATGCCGTGCTCCGGCTCTTACTGCTTTATCTAAAATGGTATAATCAATAAACGCCTGACCAAAATCGAGTGTCGCGATCATCAACAATAACAGGATAGGCATAGAGGCAATAAACTCTATGGCTGCCATTCCGTTTTGTTTATAAAAAATCATATCAGGAGCCCTCACTCAGAGGATCGTTATACAGCACTATTCTGTAGATACCTTCATCGCCGCTGCCATCGTCATCACTGTATGAGTTTTCCTCGGTACAGTCTTTCTCAAACTGTCCAATGACATGCTGTTTACCACCATTACTAGTGGGTGCTTTTTGCACCAAAATAAAACACCCAACACCCTCTACCGGTAGCTGATTAACCCCCCCTTCGGCACCAGTACAGTCAATAATTGGCACTGCTAATTTCCTTCGGTCAGTCTCCGGTGTGGTTATACTTTTGCCACACAAAGCATCGTCGGGGGAAGCAGAGCTGCAATATGTTACTCCATCGATATACGCATTTATCCCTGCCCAATTACCATCGGGGTTCACCGCCGTACCATCATCATTAATAATGATATCTACCGGTGGTTCACCAATAAAGTCATCTGGTCTATGATCATCACGGCTCAATCCTGCCGCATAGTCACCAAAGCGGGTATTTAACCCCTGACCTACAGGCCCGATGGTGCCTCCCGGTTTAGTCGTTACATCTGCACCAAGGGTGACACACTCAGCATAACTACCGGCCATATATTCTCTGACATCAGCGCCCCCAGAGCCAAAGTCCAGTAACTGGAAGTTGCCCGGTCCCATGGGGCTGTTTATACTTTCAGGCAGTTTAAGCCCAACAATAGCTTCAGAATCATATCCCCAGTTATTGTCAGAAGAGTCTCCTTCTCCGCCCTTGCAAACCGCCATAGGCACAATATTACAAATTTTATTAGCGGGAGGCCCCTCACCTGCGACAGCACTGGCTTTGATCGACTTATCGATACCAAACACTTTTAAAAAATAACTGGTCAATGAGTAACTGGTCACCGAAACCCTCACATAAATATCTTCTGTGTTGGTAAAGGTATTATCAGGGAATACCTCCGGGTCATTAGAATAGTCAAAATGGATACTGTTTGAATTAAAATCAAACACCATTGAGCTATTACCGCTGGAAGACGTTATATGGTTAAACGTCTCTATGGCCGCTTCCGTTCCCTTATCCTCATCGTTAAATTTATCCGCAGTCATTGCCGCAGCAAGCGCCGCAGCATCAACGGCATTTTGCAGCTTAGAATGGTTTAGTAAGGCGTGATTTATATCTATGGCAAGTGCGGCAAAACCGACCAAAACCGTCATGCCCATCGTGACTAAAATGAGCACTAACCCCTGTTGTTTACGGTAGCCTGCAACCGCGTATTTGTTACCCTTCATAATATCGCCTTACCTTAGGCATCAATTAGATAGAGGAATCGCCAAAACCGTTTGAGCATTGATAGAGCTATTCTCATCACTGGCGGTTTCTTTATGATAAATATCTAATGTTGCCTGCATTCTTTCCCCGCTGCCCGTAGGAACGACACCACTATTTTCTACGCTGGCATTAGGATTATAAGTCTGCTCACTCTTCATCAAAGCCACAGAACTTCCCAAAGGAGCATTCGTATTGACACAACCAACGAGTAATATCGAAATGAATGTCCCTGTCATCTTTAACACTGCTAATTTCATCATCCTGTCCCCTATAGGCTATGGCCAAATGTGCCTTCCGAGCCGCCCTGTACCGCGGGCGGTGTCACACTGTTTTCATTTGTTGCCGCACTAGAAAATACTTTCTGTTTTTCAAAGCGAGAGTTCTTACCTAACAGATAAAACTCCCAGTCTGACGGCGCCACAAACCCATCGGTTGGCAAAGTGAGTTTGTTCCTGTCTATCGGTTTCGCCAATCTCGGTGTTACCAAAATAACCAACTCAGTTTCTCCAGAAACAAACTCTTTACTGGTAAAAAGTTGCCCAAGTATCGGAATATCGCCTAATCCCGGCGTTTTACGAACTTTCTCCCGAATATTCTCACTCAATAACCCGGCAATGCCTATCGTTTGACCATCCGCTAATTCAAGTGTAGATGATGCACTACGAACAGTTAAGGCGGGGATAACAAAACTAGCGTTACTGGCTCCTCCAGAAAGAGTAACAGCACTAGTACTACTTAACTCGCTCACGGACACTGCCATGTTCAGGTTGATCTTTTTGTCACTGAGCACCGTCGGTATAAAATTAACACCAACCCCAAACTCTCGGTATTCAATGGTAATGCCATCGTCATTCGGTACCGGAATAGGAAATTCACCACCCGCAAGAAATTCAGCCTTTGAACCACTTAAAGCAGTCAGGTTGGGTTCCGCTAAAATTTTCGCCATGCCGTTTTCTTTAGCTATATCTAACGCTAAAGTAAACAAGGTATCACCATCCACTAATGCACCTAAAAAGCCATTTGAGTCAAAACCCGGCACGCCAAAAACAGGAGAAACCGTTGATCCATCGGTGATGAAATTACCGCCTACAGTACCGCCACCAATACCAAAATTACCGTTCTGTTGAAAAATGTTAAAATTGGACTCAAATCGTTTGGTCAGGCTTCTTTGCACTTCAGCGACAGTTACTTCCAGCATCACTTGCTGAGCCCCGCCGATAGTCATTAAATTAATAATGCTGGAGGTATTCACTTGCTGCTTTCCAGACTTGTCAGCCGCATCGCCACCTGAATATGTTTCTGCAATTTTTAACGCCAAGTTCATTTTCGACTGATTACTGATCTGGCCGCTCAAAATCAACTTATTTTTGGCACTATGCACTTTAATCGTTTCATTTGGCAGAAATTCAAACAATTTCGCTTTCAAGTTATTCAGATCATGGGAAACTTCGATATTGAGAGTTTCAATTAAGCGGCCGCTTCTATCCCAAACACTCAAATTCGTTGAACCTAGCTTTTTACCAATCAAAAAAAGCTCACTGGATTTAAGTATGACGATATCAAGCACTTCGGGGTCACCAAGCGATACCTTGTCGGCCTTCCCCTGTAATTTTATCTGAACAGACTTATGGTGAGGAATCGTGATAGTTCTACCGGTTTGAGAGGCCACAACCGACCAGGAAAAAATCAACAAACTCAACATTACTATTATTCTTTTCATGGTTCAGTATCCTCAATCCTTGACGTTTACTTTAGATGTTTGTGCACCTTTAATAATGGTCACACTCGGTTTAGGTACATACTTCTTGCGTACCACTTTTTTCTCAATGGTTTTGGGATTTCTCAGTGCCAGCTGAATACTGCCTTTATTCTGCTCAGACAATAATTTTTCAGCTTGTTTAGGTGTAAGCTCTAATGTTACTGCACGAACAATAACAGGGCTGTTATTGTCAGAACGAGCAGTCTGATCAACAGCTAATACCCGGATATCTTTTAGAATCGTGCTGGTTTTGACATAGGTGTCGCTGTACTTAATGGTATTAAGAATATCAACCCTATTACCCGGTAATAAAAAGCCTGCCACACCAACAACATCGTTAACCCGAATGGTAATAGCTCGCTTATTTTCCGGAATTAATACCGCTAAACTCGTACCCTCACCCGCTTCAGATAACCTTAGTCCATTAATAATTTCACCAGCATAAACGTTATCTTTGCTAATCAAACCTACCAATGTTTCCATATCTTCAGTGGTATAATTGTTCTCAGATAGCCAGTCCACTTCCAGCAATTTAGTGGTTAATTGGTTTATATTTATCTCCCCTCCTGCGGGGATATCCTGTGCTGCGACAACAACCGGATGCCTTTCGACAACCTCCACTTCTATCTGTGGTTGCTGCTGCTCGTCCATCCACTGCTTTGCAACAAAAACCGCAGCCAATCCAAACACGATTGACAATAGAAGTAGAAAAATCACTTGCGTTCGACTCATGATGTCTCTCCTTGCTCATCTGCGGTAAAATAAAGATCCCATGCTCTTTGCATAATTTCTGGTGTAATGTTTGGTTCTAGTTCTTCAAACACCACTATGTCCCTGCTGATACCCGCAATATCTTTGGGAAGACATGGATAAAGGCCCACATTATGTTTTCTGTGTAGTTCAAAAAGTTTGGTTAGTGCTCCATCGGCTAATGTAAATTTATTTTTTTCTGTTACCGTCGCCCAAAGCTCACGATAATGCCGTTCTTCAAGAGCATAAAACTGTATCTTGTAACCAAGCCGTCTCAGGAAGGCCGGATCGGCAATTTTTTGAGGATTAAGGTTGGTGGAAAATGCCAAAGTCAAAATAAAAGGCACGGTAATTTGTTGACCATTAGGCAGACCCAGATGATCGATGTTGTACTCCATAGGCACAATCCAGCGATTAAGGATAGTATCTACGGGCATAGGCTGACGACCGAGGTCATCAATAATAAAAATGCCATTGTTTGCCATCATCTGCATCGGCGCTAGCCACACCTTACTATGCTCCGTATGGTTCACCTCCAGCATATCCATAGTCAGTTCGCCCCCCACCTGAACATTGGGACGCTCACAGAGTACCCAACGCTTATCATGTTGATCCTTTAGGTTGACAGACTGCTCTTTATGATTCTTGTCAATAGGGGTATGGTGCTGTGGAGAGAAAACACGCATGATATTCCCAGCGGCAAACACGGCATAAGGTATATATACAGAGCTATTTAGCGCATTTAAAATTCGCACTGCCACATAACTCTTGCCCGTACCTGCATGACCGTACAGAAGCAGTGCCCGGCCCGAGTTTATGGCAGGCCCAAGCACTGCCGCCAACCTTTCTCCGCCGTAGACATCAGATAATGCTCTGTCAACGTCTTTGCGTGTCACAAATTGCGCTCTCACATCCTGCTCTTCAACCAGTTTACTGTATTGTTTAAGCGAGACGGGCATCGGACCTAAATAAGCATCTTTCTTAAAAGCATTATCGGCCTCTTCGAGCCCTTGCTCAGACAAGGCATAACGTACATTACCTTTCGAGGTATCAGAAAATAGTGAGTGTGCTTCTGCCTGAAAAACCTCCACCATTGCGCGTTTTCTTAGTACTGCTATAACATTTTCGACAAAGTGGCTAATAACGCCAAGGTGCGACGATAATTCCAAAATATCGGACTTAGGGTAAGCGGCAAGGTGTTTTATCACCAAGTTTTCTAGAACAGCAGCAGGAACATCAAGATCTTCTATAGAAACAGGAACCTTAGGAGCTTCCGCCTGAGGGGTTAGATTACTTGGACCATCTGTAAAGCCTTTACCTTCCATAGTCTTGCCTCTGTTAGATATAGTAACTATGCAATGCCAATCCAATTGCTATCGCCGGAGCCAAGGGCATTTTAGTTACAGTATAGTCGGCATATTTCCGAGTTGATTTATTTGCGCTTAAAATAAGATTAGATAGGGAAACATTAGCTCGCTGATATATCTGATTATGAATAAAGTACAAACAGCCAACCACAGCAGCAGCGAGCAAAATATAGTAGCTTGTTTCAAGCAGGTTCCCCCAACCTACCCAAAAACCAATCACCGCGAGCAACTTAACATCACCGGCAGCCATCGCTTTTAACAGGTAAAAGACCAAGCCTGAAAAAAACACCACCAAACCACCAAAAAATGCACTGTACCAGTCATCAATCCCAATGATTAATCTATTAAAAAACAGAGAGAAAAACAAAAAAACGACCAGCTTATTTGGAATTTTATTATCCTTGAGGTCACTTATTGCGATAACTAACAATATCCCCCAAGAGACTAACCAGAGTGCGTGCAATAGATTCTCCTAACCTCACAGCATCAACTCTGAGCAATAGGCATCACTCAGAGTTAACTGCGGTTAATTTCTAGGTTTTTATGATCCAATACCATCTATGGCGTTATTTAGCGCAGTAGAAAGACTAGTTCCCAAATTACTGAATATTACTGTCAATCCGCCTACGAGTAAGCCCGCACCAACAACATATTCGACTACTGTCAAACCGTCTTCATCCTGAATAAATTCTTTACAGAAATTTTTAAACTTACTCATAATTGTCACTCCAATTTATATATAGTTACTTTTTAGTAACATCACTTTTAATCTAGGACTGTTAGCTGCGCCTAAGTTAGGACTTTATTGTCATTCACTTGTACTTTCTTGTGAAAAAACACATATAATTATTTTTATTAGTAGAACATCAAAAAACTCAGCGATAATCCATAAAGTAAAATAGACCAAAGATAACAACCTAAAAATCACAAATAAAAGATCAGCTTAGTTATCTATTTGCTACCTTCAATAAGTTCTTATATTTTTAAGAAAAATAAGAGGTTAATTTATCACTTAAATCTCTACCGAAATTGGTAAAAAAAACACCTATTACAATCACAATAAAGCCTGCACCCACTACATACTCAACAACCGTAAGGCCCTCTTCATCATTAATAAAATCCCTTACTATCAGACAAATACCTTTCATAGCTTATATTTCCAAATTATTATAATCGCTACCAACCCCCTATAAAACTAGTCTCTTAACTAGAGTTAGGTTAGGATTTTTCTGCCATAAAGTTGCACATTCTTATGTATGGACTAGGCTAGATTTATAGATAACAGCAACTTTCAACTTATAACGTCAGGTTTTATATGGATATATTTCTTTCCCCCAAAGGTCATTGGATTGGGCCTACCATACGAGGACTACCAAACGATATCACCAACCTCATACTCGATGAGTTTAATATAATTGAATGTTCGGATGATATTTCCATTCTTACTCAACCTGAAGTAAATTACATTTTGTTTTTTCTTACCAGGAAAAACAAAGAGTTATTTTTACTTGCTCAAAAGATATGTATCAACTTACACAAAAAAATAATCCTCTTATATGAGGACTCCATTTACGACATAATTCTAGAACAACATGTCATACATGGTGAATTAAAACTCTCGGACAAAGAATTCAAAGATAAAATAAAAACCCTCGCCTTGCATATATCCCTACAAAATACCGATTTAACTTCGTCAGGAGAATTATCAGCATATCAACAACTTAACCCTAGCAATGGAAGTCGCATAGACATATTTCAAACATTGAAATTTATTGAGGATAACCTTGAAAAAGATCTCAGAGAAGAAGAAGTGGCTGAATTATGTCACTATTCCGTGACTTACTTTTCTAAACTGTTTCATAGTGTTATTGGTATTAGCTTTCGCGATTATTTAATCAACAAGAGAATTAATAAAGCGAAGCAACTTCTCGCTAAGCTAAAAAATGAAAAAATTGCATCGATAGCGTACCAGTGTGGCTACAACGACGTTTCATATTTTTCCAGAATTTTTAAAAAGAAAACAGGTCTTACCCCCGGAGGTTATCGTAAGGTGACTCAGTGCGATCATGGTCACCTATGATAAGTTAACCCCATTTTATGTGAACACCTATTAGACTAAAGAGTTATTCAAACGTACGTTTAAATAATTCTGTTTTTGCTGTACTGTGTTACACTTAGGTTAACATTTTCATAACATAAAAATAACCATGGACGGATATCGCATGATTCAGCCTCAAGCATCTGAAGACACATACCTCAACGATTCTAATCAGCGTTCCTGTACACTGCCTCCGCCTAATGAAATGATCTTAAAGTGGGCGGAATCCCGGCCTAACGAAATCTACTTAAAACAGATTATTAATCGACAATTTGTCGAATACAGCTATGCCGAAGTTGCGGACAAAGCGTTACGGCTCGCATCAGCCTTGAGAGATAAGGGGATAATGCCTGGGGATAAAGTCGCTTTGGTATCAAAAAACTGTGCAGAATGGTTTATTACCGATCTAGCTCTCATGTTGGGAGACTACGTAAGCGTACCAATTTTTCCGACGGCTGGAGCTGATACCATCGAATACTGTGCAACACACAGTGAAAGTAAAGCAATGATTGTTGGCAAGTTAGACAACGATCAGGCCGTTTCTTCTGTATTAGAGAATCTCCCGGATTTACTAACGATATCTCTCCCATATGAGAGTGCTGCTACATGTCAATATACGTTTGATGAGCTTATTGCCGCTTCAGATCCAATAGAAACCCGTCCGCAGCACTATGATGATAAGTTAATGAGCATTGTATATACTTCCGGAACATCAGGCGTACCTAAGGGAGCCATGCTAAGTTACGGTGCTTTCAGTTGGTCAGCACAAAAACTAATTGAACATATTGGTATCGCACCACAAGACAGATTGTTCTCATACCTGCCTCTGGCGCACATCACAGAGCGTGTTTACATATTTGGCTCATCAATCGCTGGAGGAATTCAAACGGCGTTCCCTGAGTCACTAGATACTTTTATTGATGACGTAAAAATGCATCGTCCTACGCTGTTTATTTCAGTGCCACGTCTCTGGGCTCTATTTCAGCAGAGAATTCAGGATAAACTTCCACAGAAGAAGCTAAACTTCCTACTTAAAATTCCTTTCGTAAATAGCTTAATTAAGAAAAAAATTGCCGAAGGTCTTGGGTTAGACCAAGGCAGAGTATTAGGTTGCGGGTCTGCTCCCGTATCTCCAGCCCTACTTGATTGGTATCACAGCGTTGGACTCGACATTACCGAAGCATGGGGTATGACAGAGTCCTTTGCCTATAGCACCATTAACTATCCTTTCAGAGCCGATAAAATTGGTACCGTCGGAAACGCTGGACCAGGAATTGAATTAAAAATTGCCGAAGATGAAGAAATCCTGGTTCGCAGCAAAGGTATTTTTTCTGGCTATTACAAAAATGAACAAGCCACAAAAGAGTCGTTTAACCAAGAAGGCTGGTTACATACCGGAGATATTGGCGATATTGATAGTGAGGGATACTTGACGATTCAGGGACGTAAAAAGGACACATTTAAAACCGCCAAAGGCAAATTTGTTGCTCCCGTGCCTATCGAGAAGAAATTATACGAATATACCCGAGTGGAAATGATGTGTTTGGTTGGGCTCGGAATGCCAGCACCAATACTATTGGCTGTGCCTCACCAGTTTCCAAACTTTGATAAAGCGCGTTATGAAAGACGAGCGACAAAAGTAATTAAACGCATGAATCAAGATCTAGAATCCCATGAGAAAATTAAAGGGGTTCTTATGATTAAAGACCCTTGGAGCATCGAAAATGGCATCTTAACACCTACGCTAAAAATTAAGCGTCATGTATTAGAGAAAAAATACCATGACATCGGCGTCGAGTGGCCTAAAGACAAAGTCGTCGTTTGGGAAGAATAATATAGTAACGGTTGTGGGTTGTGGGTTGTGGGCTAACCCATCACCTTTTCTTCCGCTTTCTCCCATAACCTATCACCTATTTCCCATCACCCATCACCCATC
>DDQN01000043.1:23264-54327 GCA_002342685.1 Vibrio sp. UBA2441 | reverse complement strand
AGCCCATAGCCCATAGCCCATTGTTCACGTATACTTAAAACAAATTCATCATTAAGTATTCTATGACTCAACCAAATAACCCGCTTCATGGCGTTAAACTTGAAAAGTTACTGACAGATTTAGTTGAACATTATGGCTGGGAAGAACTCAGCTATATGGTCAATATCAACTGTTTCAAAAAAGATCCAAGCATTAAGTCCAGTTTAAAATTCCTGCGTAAAACCGAATGGGCAAGGACTAAAATAGAAACGATCTGGCTTAACATGCAGTAATTTCGCTTTAGTTCACAGGCTGGTCATTCAAACCGTAACGCCACACGACTAATTAGCGGCCCAGATAACAAAAAACCCGTAAGCTTTCACTTACGGGTTTTTTAGTTATTTCAGAGAAAACGAATTATTTATTCGCTTTTTCTTCTTTAACTTTAGCAATTACTGCTTCAGCAACGTTCATTGGACAAGCGGCGTAATGAGAGAACTCCATAGAGAACTGACCACGGCCCGACGTAATTGTACGTAAGTGACCGATATAACCAAACATTTCTGATAGAGGAACGTCTGCTTTAATACGAACGCCAGTAACACCAGCTTGTTGGTCTTTGATCATGCCACGACGACGGTTAAGGTCACCGATAACATCACCAACGTGATCGTCTGGAGTAAATACGTCAACATGCATGATTGGCTCAAGAAGTTGCGCACCAGCTTTAGGCATAGATTGACGGAATGCGCCTTTCGCTGCGATTTCAAATGCGATTGCAGATGAATCCACTGCGTGGAAGCCACCATCAAATAGTTCAACTTCAACGTCTAGTGTTGGGAATCCAGCAAGAACACCGTTTTCCATCATAGATGCAAAGCCTTTCTCTACTGCAGGCCAGAATTCTTTAGGAACGTTACCGCCCACTACAGAAGACTTGAATGAGAAACCAGAACCAGCTTCACCAGGCTTGATACGGTAGTCAATCTTACCGAACTGACCAGAACCACCAGACTGTTTCTTATGCGTGTAGCTATCTTCAATTGCTTGAGTAATAGTTTCACGGTAAGCAACCTGAGGAGCACCAACAGTTAGATCAACACCGTAAGTACGCTTAAGGATATCAACCTTAATGTCTAGGTGAAGTTCACCCATACCTTTAAGGATGGTTTCGCCAGTTTCTTCGTCTGTTTCAACTTGGAACGAAGGATCTTCAGCAACCATTTTACCAATTGCGATACCCATTTTCTCAGAGCCGCCTTTATCTTTTGGCGCTACAGCAATTGAGATTACTGGAGTTGGGAATACCATTGGTTCAAGAGTTACAGGGTGCTTAGGATCACATAGAGTGTGACCAGTTTGCACGTTCTTCATACCTACGATCGCAATGATATCACCAGCTTGTGCGCTAGTTAATTCGTTACGGTCATCTGCTTGCATCTCAACCATACGGCCAACACGCTCAGTTTTACCTGTGTAGGCATTAAGAATGGTGTCACCTTTGTTCAATTTACCAGAGTAAATACGAACGAAAGTTAGTGCACCAAAACGGTCATCCATTATTTTGAATGCTAGCGCTTTAAATGTTTCATCAGCAGAAACGATAGCGTGCTCGCCAGTCTCTTCGCCTTCATCATCCATTAGAGGTTGTGGATCAACTTCAGTTGGAGAAGGTAGGTAGTCTACAACTGCGTCAAGAACAATTTGAACGCCCTTGTTTTTAAATGCAGAACCACAGTATGTAGGGAAGAACGCTAGATCACGAGTACCTTTACGGATACAACGCTTAAGGTCTTCGATAGAAGGCTCTTCACCTTCCATGTACGCTTCCATTAGGTCGTCGTCTTGTTCAACAGCTGTTTCAATCAGCTCTTCACGGTATGTTTCAACGTCGTCAACCATGTCAGCTGGAACATCTAGGATTTCGTAGTTTTCAGGAAGACCAGTATCATCCCAAACGTAAGCTTTACGGCTAAGAAGGTCTACAACACCAACGAAGTCATCTTCGCGGCCGATAGGCAGAACCATAACTAGAGGAGTAGCACCCAGAACTTTCTTAACTTGGCCAACAACGTTAAAGAAATCAGCACCCATGCGGTCTAGTTTGTTTACGAAGATCAGACGAGATACTTCTGATTCGTTCGCATAACGCCAGTTTGTTTCTGACTGAGGCTCAACACCACCAGAACCACAGAATACGCCGATACCGCCATCAAGTACTTTCAGAGAACGATATACTTCTACAGTGAAGTCAACGTGTCCAGGAGTATCGATAACGTTTAAACGGTGGTCATTCCAGAAACAGCTTACGGCAGCTGACTGAATGGTAATACCACGTTCTGCTTCCTGATCCATGAAGTCAGTTGTAGATTCTCCATCATGAACTTCACCAGTTTTATGAATTTGACCAGTAAGTTTAAGGATACGTTCAGTTGTAGTAGTTTTACCCGCATCAACGTGCGCGAAAATACCAATGTTTCTGTATTTTGATAAGTCAGTCATTGTCTTACTCTGTTAATAAGGTATAAAAATGCGCGCAGAGTATACCACAATCCGACAGGACTGATACCTTAACGTGCATATGTGTGTTAAAAAAAGTTTTTTATCCTACCACGCAGCTGTAATTGTAGTAAGTAAATATTGATAATTGAGATAAAAAATCACCAAATGTTCACTTCCGGTCACAGGAAGTGTTGCGTACAATCGCCATTTCCCACTATAACACCCTAAATTATAAGCAATTATAATTCATCAAAGGCCTCTATAGCTTCAGACAATTTTTTCACACCATGAACCTGCATACCTGCAATTCCACCCTTTGGTAAGTTGGCAGCCGGAACAATCGCCTTCTTAAAGCCGTGTTTAAACGCCTCCATTAGACGTTCCTGGCCACTAGGAACCGGACGAATTTCACCAGCTAAACCAACCTCACCAAAAACAACCACATCTTTAGGTAAAGGCCTGTCTTTAAAACTGGATAATAATGCCATCAATAACGCCAAATCAGCACTCGTTTCCGTCACTTTTACACCGCCGACCACATTAACAAAGACGTCTTGATCTGCCATTTGCAAACCACCATGCTTATGCAATACGGCAAGCAATAGAGAAAGCCGATTTTGCTCAAGCCCAACCGCAACCCGTCTCGGGTTTGCCAATTGCGAATAATCCACTAACGCTTGTATCTCTACTAGTAGAGGGCGGGTACCTTCCCATACCACCATAACAGAGCTTCCAGATGTCTCTTCTTCGCCTCGTGAGAGGAAAATAGCAGAAGGATTACTCACTTCTTTCAGGCCCTGCCCTGTCATAGCAAAAACACCCAGTTCATTCACAGCGCCAAAACGGTTCTTATGGCTACGAAGCGTACGGAAACGGCTATCATTACCGCCATCCAAAAGTACTGAGCAGTCAATAATATGCTCTAATACCTTAGGGCCAGCCAGAGTGCCATCCTTAGTTACGTGACCAACAATAAACACGGCGACATTATTTTGCTTCGCATATCGAGTTAACGTCGTCGCAGACTCTCTCACCTGCGAAACACTACCCGGAGAAGACTGAACATCAGCGACATGCATCACCTGAATAGAATCAATAACCATGATTCTGGGCTGCTCTTTTTCAGCTACCTGACAAATTTTATCTACATTGGTTTCAGACAGCATTTTCAAATGCTCTTTAGGCAAACCAAGTCGGGACGCTCGCATCGCCACCTGCTGTAGAGACTCCTCACCAGTAACGTATAACGTGGGCATATGAGCAGACAATAAACACATCGTCTGCAACAATAGCGTCGACTTACCTGCTCCGGGATTGCCACCAATCAAAATAGCCGCGCCGGGAACTACCCCTCCACCTAATACGCGATCCAACTCTTTAAAACCACTGCTAAAGCGAGGAACTTCTTGCAGGTTTATTTCAGAGAGAACCTGAACCGCTGATTCTGAAACTGAGCCAGCATAACCTGAAAGTCTTTCGTTTCTTGCGACCTGCGGGGAAGCCGCTAAACGAACTTCAGTGATCGTATTCCATGCACCGCAAGCATTGCACTGCCCCTGCCAGCGAGGAAAGTCAGCACCACAGTCATTACATACATAGGCTCGTTTTACTTTTGCCATACTTCCTCAATAAAAACTTATAATTATATTGATATACACAATATTAATTAGATATGGTTAGTGGTTATACTCAAGGACGTTTGAGGATAGAATGAGTCGTTAAACTTTTTGCCCAAACGGTCGATAGTTTACTTTAAGAGAATGACACTTTAGCAGAAACTACCAAAAAAATGCAGCAATCTGAATTACTCTCATTAGTAGAAAAGCTCATTCCAGTTTATGGAGCTTCCGATTTTGATTTAGTTTTAAATCAACTAACTCAGGACGCCCCTCCATCGGCAAAAGTCATTGCAAAGATGGAACTAAATCGATTGATGACGCCTTGCACAAAACCTATCGACCTCCGTGGACGCGTTCAGGGAGAGTGTAGAGAGTACAAACTCGAAGGCCGAACTCACTGGTTAGATGATGTTGCCATCAATTCCTATCACAAAAAAGTAAAGCGCTTTGGTGGTTACACTGAAGGGGTTTATGAAGCCATGGTAAACACTCGAAATAACTTTAGAGTGATGCACCAAAAAGAAAAAGATCAAAATGTATCAACATTAACCGACCCAGATAGTCCATTTGGCGTCGAACCCATAAAGTTAGGCCTGACCTTATCCCGACAAGAAAAAAGACTTAAAATGTCGACTCAGGTAGATATAACTCTGCCTGACGGTCAAGAGATCCATGCCACCAGCGTTGACTTATCTCATTCAGGGGTAAAGTTAAAAGTGCCCAGTGCTTTTGAGTACAGCCTCGGAGCCATCATAAAAACACGCTTTTCTGAGCTTAGGATACAGACTGAGCTACCCGAATTAGAGAAACCGTTAGATTATCGAGTTATCGGTATTGATGAATGCCACGAAAACGACAGTATTCGCTGGTTGAGAGCTTTGCGTTTAACAGAATCAGACTCGATAGCAAAAGCGATAGAGATATCTCTCAATACCTCAAGCAAAAAAGCCAATCATGATAATCAGGACAAAGTGCTACAAGCACGTACCCATGGTTATGAACATACCTATATAAAACATACGCCCAATCTGCCTTTGCTTTTTAGTCATGGTAAACTTAAATACGCGCTTCTAAATGACCATAATCAAGAAATTTGGAACTATTGGCATGACGAGCGTTTTCAGCAGGCTTTAGGGTCTTTGTTCAGTCCGTCACGCATGTCTGAACTGGCAAAGTCTGGGGTAAAAAACTCCAGCAATGTCATTTATGCCTTCACGCATACTCACCAAGATAAAACGCTACACTATTCAATGATGCTGCCCGAAGCCAGTCGCAAAGAAAGGCAGTTGTTTTGGCATACTGGTGCACGCAGAGAAAGCTGGAAAGTATTCCGAATTCATATGTATGAGCTCAATTACGAAGAGAGAGCTCGCTTTGCTCATGCAGAGCCATCCATCGATCTAGATGAAAATATGCTTACTCACGTGGGCATTTTACAAGAGATATCGAATGTTACTTCGCGCCGTGACTATCAACTGACAGAAAAGCCAGATATCAATACCAGTGTCCTCAACAAATTTCGACAGGATCGTCAGGTAGAAGGTGAACTAAAAGGTATCTATTTTGATACAAAGACCCGCCGAAAAGAACCTCGTTTTTTGTTTAAAACGCCCATAGATCTTACTATCAACAACCTCCCTACCGTGGGTGGCATAACCATTAATTTTTCCTCACAAGGTTTATTAGTCAGCTTGCCCCAACCGATAAAAACCAAAGTAGGTGACTTGGCTAAAGTGAGCTTTAAAGAGCTTCAACTTTATGATTCGTCAGCACCGTTAACCAACGTTCCTTATGAAGTTATACGTATCAGTCCTGATGGCAGGAATATCCAGCTTTCGGTGGAAGATAGTAGTAAAACCACCAGAACGGCCAATTTTTTGAAAAAGCTTATCTCTCATAATCAAGACAAATTACATACGGTCGAAGAGATACTGCCCACAACAGAAATGTTAGATATTACCTATGAGGCAATATTAACTCGACTTGTCAGCACGCCATTTTATGTCTCCAAAGTAAATCAGATACTTCAGCCGATCGCCATTGGAGTGAATTATCCACTGTCATCCCACCTAAAAGTCTTTCAGACATTAGGGCAAAAAAATCTATTATCTTTAGAACCGATATTTAAAAAACGCAGTGCTCGCCTTTTAAAAGATCCCCTAAGGCCTACGATCCACTCAAAAGTAACCTATAACGATATTTACATCGCGATAATAAAAAATCAGTTTGGTGAAGTAGAAGCCGTACATACAAAACTTGAGAATGAATTTGCCAACCTGCAAGAGCGAATTCGATTCATAAAAAAATCAAGACAACTGGGGGAGTTCTTTTCGTTACGCATCTCTGGAATTCCGGTTCAAAGCAATGTAACAAAAATTTTAAGCACTAAATTAAGCGAACTTGCAGCAACGACTTTCCACCATGCAAAATCACTAGAAAAAGAGTTCTCTTCTATTCTTGGTTTTGGTGAGATTATTGATATAACCGAAGAGGTTCTGATACGGCTGGAATTGACGTAGGTTAATAGGATTAATGGGTGATCGGTTACGGGTTACCGGGTTGTGGGTTGTGGGTTGTGGGTTGTGGGCTACAGGCTACAGGCGGGAAAACCTAAACCTAATATTCCGGAATCTAATAAAAGGTTATGGGTCATATCACCTATCACCCATCACCCATCACCTATCACCCTTAGCCTATCACCTTTTATTAATCACCACCTGTGCTGATAGTATGCACAATACCCCACCTAATCCAGAGTAACGGATAGAAGTCTGAGCTTGTTGCTCAACTTTCGGCTTAGCATGGTAGGCGATACCTAATCCCGCGGCTCCCATCATAATTAAGTCGTTAGCACCATCGCCCACCGCAACGGTATTCTCTATGTTAATACCGTATTGAAGAGCCAGCTTGTGTAAAATGTCCGCTTTAGTCTGCGCACTAACAACATCACCAAGTACTTCACCGGTTAATTTACCATCGACAATTTCTAATACATTTGATTGAGCATGATCCAGTGCTAGTTTGTCTCTCAAATAGTCAGAAAAATAAGTAAAGCCACCAGAAGCGATGGCCGTTTTCCAACCGTACTGCTTTAAGGCTGCAATCAGCAATTCCAGATCTGGCATGAGCGGTAAATCAGAACGGACTTTCTCCAATATGTCTTCATCGGCCTCTTTAAGCGCGGATACTCTTTGACGCAGGCTCTGTTCAAAGTCCAGCTCTCCCTGCATTGCTCTTTCTGTCACTTCAGAAACCAGTTCTCCGACGCCCGCCAGCTTAGCTATTTCATCAATGCACTCTATTTGAATAGCCGTAGAGTCCATATCAAAAACAATAAGACCGGGCACGGACAGGTCTGGTACATCTGCCAATAACGCATAATCTATGCTTAATTTCTGCAATATCTCTTCATGCTGCTGTGTGAGCGCTCCTGACATAAGAGCAACATCATAATGACCAACCTTCCATAGTTCTCTAATTGTATTATATGTACCCGTATGCTCGTCTATTTCATCAAACTGTTTCTCTGTCAAAGTGTTTGAAAAAACAACCCAAGCTGAAGTATCTTCTTCTAATGAGTTAAATTCATCTGAGGAGAAAATACGTTTTTCGGGAAATGACTCTAAAAGTGTTGTCGGTTTTTGTATCTCAAGTGTATTCACTGCGTCCGTGCCTATCAATTTTACAATTCATAGCACGTTACCCTATTGCAATTTAAAAAGGCAAGCGCCAATATATCTAAAGCAAAAAAAAGAGCCCTGAATTACGAAAAATTATGAAATCTTCTCTATTTCCTCTTCGCCTATTTTTAAAAGGGATCGCCATTATCCTTCTGGTGCTTATATTTGTGTATACCGCACAAAACAGCGTTTTTATCAGTAAAGGCAATGAAAAAATCCAGTCAAATCAGCTTGAGACTTTAACGAAAGTACTTGTTTCACAAGCCGCACTTTCTGCAAGCGATATGATCGCAAGTAACGATCAGGAAAGACTGCTAAAGCTAACAGATCAACTCGCAAAAGAACGCTTAGTATTTGATGCCACTATTTACGATTCTGAAGGTGTAAAACTCGCCTCCAGCGCGAATGCAAAAACAGCAAGAGAAATCTTAGGGCTAGACACGCCGCTGGAAACCGCCAGCATCGGTCGATTACAGTTAGTACAACCCGTTTTTAATGCCGACAACATGATTGGCTATGTTCGAATTACGTTTGAAAAAGGGATGGTGACAGCAGTATCCGATCATCACTATAGAAAAAGTGATCGTTATATGTATTTAATGATTGTAATGAGCTTCATCAGTGGCGTTCTCATTACCCTTATTCTAAGAAGAAAACCTAAAATACGTGGCGAGAACTTGCTGTTAAAAAAAGCTAAATAATTAAAAAGCCTTGGAATACCCAAGGCTTTTTGTTCAAGGTATGTTGAACGAACCTATCGCTCAACTATCAGGAAAAATCCTACAAAGAATTAATCTTCATCACCAAGTAGAACAGAATCCAATGCGATTTCCATCATTTCATTAAAGGTGGTTGCACGCTCTTCTGATGTAGTTTGCTCACCTGTTTTAATGTGGTCAGAAACAGTACAGATAGCCAATGCTTTAGCACCGTACTCAGCAGCAACACCGTAGATACCAGCAGCTTCCATTTCAACACCAACGATGCCGTATTTGTCCATTACATCGAACATGTCAGGATCTGGCGTGTAGAATAATTCAGCTGAGAATAGGTTACCTACTTTAACGTCAATGCCACGTGCTTTAGCGGCTTCTTCAGCGGCTTTCACCATTTTATAATCAGCGATAGCAGCAAAATCATGACCTTTAAAGCGAATACGGTTTACTTTAGAGTCAGTACTTGCACCCATACCAATAACCACATCACGTACTTTAATGTCTTCGCTTACAGCGCCACAGCTACCTACACGAATGATCTTCTTAACACCAAAGTCTTTAATCAGTTCAGTCACGTAGATAGAACATGAAGGAATACCCATACCATGGCCCATTACAGAGATCTTACGACCTTTGTATGTACCAGTGTAACCAAACATATTTCGCACATCACAAACCTGAACTACGTCATCAAGAAATGTTTCAGCAATATACTTAGCGCGTAGCGGGTCACCTGGCATCAATACAACGTCAGCAAAAGCGCCCATTTCAGCGTTAATATGTGGAGTAGCCATTTATTTTTCCTTTAGCATAAATTTAAATAAAGAGTGATGGCAAAGTTTAGTCGCATGTTTATTAAGCTCTAAACTCTGCCTTTTCATTAATGATTATAGAAAACTTTTACCGTATTCCATGTCGGATGTACCAAAGTACTCCGCCAGGCTTTGGCCAATATCCGCAAACGTAGTGCGAAGACCTAAAGAGCCCGCCGCTACTTTTTCACCGTATACTAATACAGGGATATGCTCACGGGTATGATCTGTGCCAGGCCACGTTGGATCACAGCCGTGATCCGCCGCCATTATGACAACGTCATCTTCTTTCAGAATAGCCAACAGCTCAGGGATACGGCTGTCAAAATACTCTAGTGCCGCAGCATAACCAGCAACATCCCGACGGTGCCCGTATGCGGAATCGAAATCGACAAAGTTGGTGAATACAATGGTGTTCTCACCCGCTTCTTTTACCTGGTCTAGTGTTGCATCAAACAGGTCTTTAAGGCCGTTTTTCTTCACTTTCTTAGTAATTCCGCAGTTCGCGTAGATATCCGCAATTTTACCGATAGAAACAACATCACCGCCTTTCTCTTCTACCAGTTTTTGTAGAACAGTCGTTGCAGGTGGTTCAACAGAAAGATCACGACGGTTACCCGTACGAGCGAATTCACCCGCTTTTGGTCCAGTAAACGGACGTGCGATAACGCGACCAATATTATAGTCTTCCAGCTCTTCACGAACAATCTGGCAAAGCTCTAGCAGGTTATCTAAACCGTAAGTCTCTTCGTGACAAGCGATCTGAAATACTGAGTCTGCTGAGGTATAGAAGATCGGCTTGCCTGTTGCCATGTGTTCTTCACCAAGATCATCCAGTACCTGTGTACCCGATGCGTGGCAATCACCCAAGTAACCAGGGAGGTTAGCGCGTTCTACAATTCTATCCAACAGCTCTTTCGGGAAACTATTGGTTTTGTCTGTAAAGTATCCCCATTCAAACAATACGGGTACGCCTGCCATTTCCCAGTGCCCCGATGGAGTATCTTTACCAGAAGAAATCTCAGCGGCATGACCATAAGCACCGATAATTTCAGCGTTCTCATCAAGGCCAATTGGGAAAGAGCCTGTTGACTCTTTTGCTGCCAGCCCTAAACCCAATTTAGATAAATTAGGCAACGTTAACGGACCTTTACGGTCATCATTATCAGCCAAACCTTTTGAACATTGCTCAGCAATGTGGCCTAACGTATCAGAACCAACGTCACCAAATTTGTCTGCATCTGCTGATGCGCCGATGCCAAATGAATCTAAAACTAAAATAATTGATCTTTTCATCGTTCTCTCCATCAGATGTATTTAAATATCTTCCGCGCGAATTTGACGGTATACATCTGGCGTTGCTATATATTCTTCACTTCCAACGGTAATCGCTTGTTGAAGTGCATTTGCTGCTTCTTGCCATTGTGCTTCATTACGTGCATGAATTACCGCAAGAGGCTTATTGCTATCCGCGGTTTCACCCAAACGGATAAAGCTTGCAAAACCAACCGCATAGTCGATACTATCAGTCGCAACACGACGTCCACCGCCCATGCCAACAACAGCCATACCGATAGCGCGTGTATCCATCGCAGAAACAATGCCGCTTTCTTCAGCATATACTGGCTTAACCACTTCTGCTTTGTCTAAGTAGCTTGCATAATTTTCGACAAAATCAACCGGACCACCAAGGCCTGCAACCATCTTGCCGAATTTCTCAGCAGCAAGACCATTGTCCAGAACCTCTTGCAGCTTCGCACGGGCTTCGGTTGAATCTTTAGCAAGGTTAGCTAGAACCAACATTTCTGCACAAGATGCCATGGTAACTTCAAGCAAACGAGGATTGCGGTATTCACCCGTTAGGAACTGTACGGCTTCTTTAACTTCTAGAGCATTACCCGCAGAAGAGGCCAATACCTGATTCATATCCGTTAGAATTGCGGTTGTTTTAGTACCTGCGCCATTTGCTACTGCAACAATTGAGCGAGCAAGCTCTTCTGATGCTTCGTAAGTTGGCATGAAGGCACCAGAACCTACTTTTACATCCATGACTAGAGACTCAAGACCAGCCGCTAATTTCTTAGATAAAATAGAAGCGGTAATCAATGAGATATTATCTACGGTAGCCGTAATATCACGAGTCGCATAAACACGCTTATCAGCCGGGGCTAAGTCACCTGTTTGACCGATAATCGCAACACCTGCGTCTTTAGTCACCTGACCAAATACATCGTTTGTCGGTGTGATATTATAGCCAGGAATAGATTCCAACTTATCTAATGTACCACCAGTGTGACCTAAACCACGACCAGAGATCATTGGAACAAAACCACCACATGCTGCCACCATTGGGCCAAGCATTAATGATGTTACGTCACCAACGCCACCCGTTGAGTGCTTGTCTACGATTGGGCCGTCAAAGTTCATGTGGTCCCAGTCGATAACCATACCAGAATCACGCATAGCACAAGTCAGTGCAATACGTTCAGGCATGGTCATTTCGTTAAAAAAGATCGCCATTGCAAATGCGGCAATTTGGCCTTCAGATACGGTTTCTTTAGCAACACCCTGAATAAAGAAGTTAATCTCTTCAGCGGTTAGCACTTCACCGTCACGTTTTCTGCGAATAATTTCTTGAGGTAAATACATTAGAGTCTCTCTCATTTAGATTTTAGTAGGGTAAAAGAGGAGATGGAGCTTATAGCTCCATCTTAGTCAGATCGAATTAGTAGGCTGCAGGGTCTGCAGTTTCGTCTGTTACTTCTAATGTGTTTAATAGGCTAGTCAGTAGACTTGATGCACCAAAACGGTAGTGCATGTTATCAGCCCAATCCGCACCTAGAATGTCATCTGCCATTGCTAGGAATTGCGCTGCATCTTCAGCGGTACGAACGCCGCCAGCTGGTTTGAAACCAACTTTTTTAGCAACGCCCATGTCACGAATCACTTTTAACATGATTTCTGCTGCTTCTGGCGTAGCATTTACTGGCACTTTACCAGTTGATGTTTTAATAAAGTCTGCGCCCGCTTCAATTGAAAGCTCAGATGCACGCTTGATTAGGGCTTCTTCTTTAAGCTCACCCGTTTCGATGATCACTTTAAGTAAGATATCACCACATGCTTCTTTTACTTGCTTAACAAGTTCAAAACCTGTTTTTTCATCGCCAGCAATAAGTGTGCGGTAAGGGAATACAACATCCACTTCATCAGTGCCGTAAGCGATAGCCGCTTTGGTCTCTGCAACTGCAATGTCGATATCGTCATTTCCGTGAGGGAAGTTGGTTACCGTTGCTATGCGTACTTCAGGAGTACCCTGTTCACGAAGTGTTTTCTTCGCAATTGGAATAAAGCGCGGGTAAATACAAATAGCCGCAGTATTACCTACCGCTGTTTTTGCGTTATGACATAATGCAATCACTTTTTCGTCAGTGTCATCGTCATTTAGCGTTGTTAGATCCATTAGTTTAAGTGCACGTAGAGCTGCTGATTTTAAATCGCTCATTTCTATCTCCGATCAATATATTCAATTTGTTTTCCGAAACGCTCCCCCTCCTTCCACCATTAAGTAGATGGGGTTCAATTTGTGCTTTCGGGCTACGAAATGAACGGACTTGGTTCCTTGAAGACTCAGTACTATTTAAGTACTAATTGCTATCCCTGTCACCGCACAGTACCAACTTGGTATATGGCACAACAATCTGCGATTGCGGTGTCTAACTCGTAATGCTTCATGCATTACTCTAGAAAAATTATCGTTAACTAAAAAATTGCTCGATAATCCATTGATACGTTACCCCGCCAAGGTAAACCCCGACGATTCCCATCACGCCCGGTAATACCGGTGGAGCTGGAATAGGTAACTTGATTGCCGAAAACAAAATGCCAACAGCAATACCTGCAAGTGTTGCGAGAATAACTTCATTCATAGTTATGGCTCCAACTTTTCTAGATATCTATATTATAGATATAATCCAAAAATGTGACAGCATCGACTTTTCAAGCAAACGGTTTGTATCTCAAAAAATACCAGTATTAAGGAAAATTAGTCCGTTTCACCAAGGGTAATTATTTTTAATTCTGCAAAAACAAGAAAAACACCGTAGCAATTTCTTGCTACGGTGTTTTTTAATGGCGTCTATATTTCTAAACTCAACCGCTATTAAAGAGCGAAAGAGATGAAGAAACCAGCGATAGTCGCTGCCATTAGGTTAGATAGCGTACCAGCACAAACCGCTTTGATACCCATACGAGCGATATCGTGACGACGGTTTGGAGCAATACCACCAAGACCACCTAGTAGGATAGCGATAGATGATAGGTTTGCGAATCCACATAGTGCGAATGAGATGATTGCACTTGTCTTAGTAGACATTACCTGACCAGTTGCTTCAACGATTTGAGCGTTTTCACCAACGTATGGTACGAAGTTTAGATAAGCAACAAATTCGTTAACGATCAGTTTTTGACCAATGAACGTACCTGCGATATCAGCTTCTGCCCACGGCACACCGATTAGGAATGCTAGAGGTGAGAATAGTTTACCAAGAATCCACTCAAGGCTTAGAGTAGGGAAGTCAATCAGACCACCTAGGCTACCCAAAATACCGTTAACTAGCGCGATAAGACCGATGAATGCGATAAGCATTGCACCAACGTTAAGCGCAAGTTGAAGACCGGCAGCAGCACCACCAGCAGCAGCGTCAATAACGTTAGCTGGTTTATCATCAGCATTGTTTAACGCGTCACTTAGGTCGTCAGCAAACTCTTCAGTTTCAGGCTTAATGATTTTAGCGAATAGTAGACCACCCGGTGCAGCCATGAAAGATGCCGCTACAAGGTACTCAATTGGCACGCCCATTGAAGCATAACCAGCAAGTACACCACCAGCTACAGATGCTAAACCACCACACATTACTGCAAATAGTTCAGATTGTGTCATGCGAGGAACAAACGGACGAACAACAAGAGGTGCCTCAGTTTGACCTACGAAAATGTTTGCTGCAGCAGACATTGATTCAGCTTGTGAAGTACCAAGTGCTTTCTCTAATGCACCACCTAGAATCTTGATAACCCACTGCATCGCGCCGATGTAGTAAAGTACAGAAATAAGTGCTGAGAAGAAAATTAATGTTGGTAGAACTTGGAATGCGAAAATGAAACCAAGACCATCAACAGAAAACGTCACTAGGTTACCGAATAGGAACTTAGTTCCGTCGGCGCCGTAGTTAATAACACTAGATACACCGTCAGAAAAACCTTTCAGTAAATCTTTACCCCAAGGTACGTATAAAACGAATGCACCAAGGGAAAATTGGATAGCGAATGCACCACCCACAGTTCTTAATTTAATTGCTTTGCGGTTATCGGATAGTAGTACTGCGATTGCAATCAGTACAACCATACCGACTAGGCTCATAAACAGGCTCATAGTTTATGACTTCCTTATAAGTTAAATGGCGTGTGACAAAATTGGATCTAAAAAGCGAGGCGATTATACTCAGACCCACAGATATAAAGTAATATATAAATCACACTTTTGTATTTGCGTATCTATTGATTCATCACAAGTTGTGAGCGCAATCGCATTTACACTACATTTGGTTCATAAAATTAACATTTTTACTTGTTTTTATTTAAAAATAGAAAATAGAAAATGACTATTTTTAAATACCTGTTCAGCAACCGTTTGCTCAGGCTCACTTCGCAACACGATCAACTCATTTAGCACATTTAACACTCTTTCCGGCACGTTTCTTTGCCCTTGATAGCCACTTAATGGCATGTCTGGTGCGTCAGTTTCGAGCACTAAATACTCTAATGGCAGCTTTGAAACCGTCTCTCTGGTTTTCTTAGCTCGAAAATATGTGATCGTACTCCCAACTCCGATGTAATAACCAAGCTTAATGAAGTCCATTGCCTGCTCATAGCTCCCTGAGAAAGCGTGGATTACCCCTGTTCTGGCTACTTTTGTCTGCTTTAACCGCTTTATCATTTCCTGATGTGCCTTTCGGCAATGAAGAATAACTGGCAAGTCATGTTTATTAGCCAGTTCTAGCTGAGCATCGAATAAGACGATTTGTTTATCTTCATCACTGTCATGTTTAAAGAAGTCTAAACCGCACTCCCCTACAGCAATACACTTTGTCGGAGCGCTTGCTAGCCTATTGTCTAACTCGACTAAATCATCAGGGTTATGTTCCTGAGTAAAATAAGGGTGCATACCTAATGCGTAATAAATGTCTCTATGTTGGCGGCTCAGCACAGCGGCTTTGTCCCAATTGAACGAACCACAACTAGGCACGATAAATTTTTCAACGCCTTTTTCCTTTGCTCTTTGCAAAACTGCGGGCAGGTCATCCTGAAATTCGTCCATATCAAGATGACAGTGAGTATCAAACAGTTTATGTCTCACTTTTATTAGTGTCCTTTTTCTCTTTTTTAGAAATGACATCTTCTTTCTTTATAGGAACACAACAACGCTTTTGTTCTGGTGTTAACCCCATTGAGTGGCACCAGCGATCATAGCGATTAATCCACAACTTCATTTTTTCAAACATAATCTGCTCCTTATTCGAGGATGAAAATTATCTCTTGATTTTATCGCCTCATGTAATTTACCTGTAAAAAGTAGACATGCATCAACATTTCTTGCTCAACAATATTACTTTTAGTTAACAGACCGTGACGCAGTTGGCTTATTTTTGCCAATTTTCCGTAACTACGTGTGAGCTAGGCGCTTTTATTTTTCATAGGCAAACGATAAACTTACACGTTGTTTGTACGTTCTTGTTGAAGCAAACGATAAAGTTGCAAAGCCTTATCTACTTATATTAAAGCAATAAAAATCACTAAATATTTTAACAACCTTGATGTAGGTACATCGGATGTTAATTAATTAGGTTACAAAATAGGGATTCTAAAGTGAAAAAAACGACTCTTAAGCTATCTGCACTAGCACTAGCAATTTCATCATTCAGTGTTTTCGCTGCGCCAAAACCAGCGGTAATTTATGATACAGCAGGTAAATTTGATAAATCCTTTAACGAAGCGGTTTTCCAAAATGGTGTAAAAGTATTGGAAGCTGAAAAAGGGGTTAAAGTCCGCGAATTTGAACCTCAAAATGAAGCGCAACGTGAGCAAGGTTTACGTCGCTTAGCCAGCCGTGGCTTTAGCCCAATCGTAGCGGTAGGCTTCAACATGGCATCAGCAGTAGAAAAAGTGGCAACTGAGTTCCCTGATATTCAGTTCACTATCATCGATATGGTTGTTGACAAACCAAACGTTCAGTCTATCGTTTTTAAAGAGCACGAAGGTTCATTCCTTGTTGGTGCTCTTGCAGCAAAAGCGTCTAAGACTGGTACTGTCGGCTTTGTTGGTGGTATGGATATCCCTCTGATCCGTAAGTTCCAATGTGGTTACGAGCAGGGTGCTAAGTATGCAAACTCTGATGCAACTGTACTTCAAAACATGACTGGCTCTACTCCAGCGGCATTTGCTGACCCTGCTAAAGGTTCTGAGTTAGCAAAATCACAATTCTCTCAAGGCGCTGATGTTATCTATGCAGCGGCGGGCGGTACTGGTATGGGTGTTTACCAAGCAGCTAAGGATGCAGGTAAACTGGCTATCGGTGTAGATGCGAACCAAAACCATCTTCAACCGGGCACTATGCTAACGTCTATGGTTAAGCGAGTTGGTGTTGCGGCGAAGAAAACGTGGATCGACAGCATGGACGGTACTTGGAAACCTGGTATTCAAGTATTAGGTCTTAAAGAAAATGGTGTTGAGTGGGCTCTTGATGACAACAATGCAAGCTTGGTTTCTGATGAAATGAAAGCTTATGTTGAAGGCATTAAAGCTGACATCATTGCAGGTAAGATCAATGTACATGACTACATGTCTGACAACACTTGTAACTATTAATAAATGTTACTCGTAGTTCGTTGATCTTTACGCCGCTGATATCGGTATCAGCGGCGTATTATATTGTAACGTTGACGTTCAGGTATATCTCGTGACTCAAACTCAAAATTACGCTATTGAGCTCAAAAAAATCGACAAACGCTTTGGGGCTGTACACGCCAATAAAGCCATCGATTTGCGAGTTCCAGCAGGTACAATTCACGGAATTATTGGTGAAAATGGTGCCGGTAAATCCACATTGATGAGTATTATTTACGGCTTTTATCATGCCGATGCAGGCTCAATGCAAGTAAATAATAAAGACTATAAACCATCGAATTCACAGGAAGCCATCGCAGCAGGTATCGGAATGGTCCACCAACACTTCATGTTGGTCGAAAATTTTACTGTTCTAGAAAACATTGTCCTTGGCGCTGAAAATGGCTGGAAATTAAAAGAAAGTTTGAGTTCAGCAAGAAAGAAACTAATTCAAATTGAAAAAGACTACGGCCTCGATGTTCCCCTCGATGCGATCGTTGGCGAATTACCTGTTGGTTTACAACAGCGTGTCGAAATATTAAAAGCCCTTTATCGTGACGCAAACATTCTTATTTTGGATGAACCAACGGGTGTACTAACCCCTCAAGAAGCGGATCATCTATTTACCATTCTTGATAAACTTCGCGAGCAAGGCACCACAGTGATGATCATTACTCACAAACTTCGTGAAGTACTGGCGATTACGGATAATATCTCGGTAATGCGTCAAGGTGGCATGGTTGAGCATGTCGTCACCGCTGAGACCGATCAAAATCAACTTGCAGAATTAATGGTAGGACGTAAGGTTCGTCTTAAAGTTGAAAAGAAACCTGCATCTCCTAAAAATGAATTGATTAAAGTAGAGAAACTTAGCTACTTTGATGATGCCGGCGTTCAACGAGTAAAAGAGATCAGTTTCTCTGTTAGAGAAGGTGAAATTGTCGGTATCGCTGGCGTTTCCGGTAATGGGCAATCAGAGATCTTAGGCTTGCTCTCCGGTATTTTACCTCCTCATTCTGGTGATATTTCTTTAAATGGACACACCTTTAATAGAGAGACCCCAAGGCACCCTCAACATGTTCGTGCTATGGGAGTCGGCCACATTCCAGAAGACAGGCATAAACAAGGGCTAATCAATAAGTTTGAAGCTCAAGAAGCTTACATCCTTGGTTACCATAATTTGCCTAAGTACAACAGGGGCGATCTTGGCCTACTGCAAGACAAAGCGGCTATCCAGGAATATTGTCAAACCAGCATGGATAAATGGGATGTTCGTCCTAACGACGTCAGCCTTAAAACGGCCAATTTCTCTGGTGGTAATCAGCAAAAGCTCGTTATCGCTCGTGAAATGGAAGAAAATCCAAATGTTTTGTTGGTTGGACAACCGACTCGCGGCGTAGATATCGGTGCCATTGAATATATCCACCAACAAATCATTGCTAGTCGTGACGCCGGAAAAGCGGTACTTCTCGTTTCTGTGGAGCTTGATGAAATATTGAGTCTAGCGGATCGTATTATCGTTATGTTCGATGGTTCTATTGTCGGTGAAGTTAGTGCTGAACAAGCTGATGAGAAAACACTTGGCTTGATGATGGCAAATATTCTTCCCGAACATATCAAAAACAGTTCAGAACCGCAGGGAGAAGCATCATGAGTCAGGCAAGAGTTCCTGCTTGGGTGACCGTTGCACTATTACCCGCTATTAACGTAATGGTTGCATTTTTAGTCTCAGCCCTATTATTTATTTATATTGATATTAGCCCAATCGATGCGGCAAAAGTAATGTGGACCGGTGCATTCGGTTATGCCGAAGGCTTTGGTTACACACTTTATTATGCCACTGGATTTGTCTTTACCGGTTTGGCCGTAGCTGTTGCGTTCCACGCAGGGCTATTCAACATTGGTGGTGAAGGTCAGGCTTACATCGGCGGTTTAGGGGTCGGTCTAATTTGTCTGACACTAGGCGAATACGCTCCTTGGTACATCGTCTTTCCTTTCGCTGTTATTGCTGGCGGGTTGTTTGGTGCAGCTTGGGCATTTATTCCAGCATACCTACAAGCTAAACGTGGTTCACACATCGTAATCACAACCATAATGTTCAACTTTATTGCTGCTTCACTTATGGCCTATTTGCTGGTGGATGTACTAAAACCAGAAAATACCATGGCAACAGAAAGTCGGGTATTTGCGGTGAGCAGCTGGCTTCCAAAAATGCATGAAATGTTAGGTGTTTTTGGTATTGAGATGGCAGCTAGCCCATTAAACCTTAGTTTTATTTTCGCCCTACTTTGTTGTGTTTTTGTCTGGTTATTTATCTGGCATTCACGCTGGGGTTATGAAATTCGTTCTGTAGGTTCTAATCCTTCTGCCGCTGGATATGCTGGTATTAACTACATAAAGATTGTTGTTATTACTATGCTCATTTCCGGGATGCTGGCTGGTTTCTTTGGTTTGAACGTGCTGCAAGGTGAGCTTCATCAAATTAAATTAAACTTTGTAGAAGGCTTTGGTTTTACGGGTATTGCTGTCGCACTAATGGGCCGTAATCACCCTGTGGGCATCCTTCTGGCGAGCTTGCTATTTGGTTTCTTATACCAAGGCGGTGCTGAGTTAAGTTTTGAGTATGGTGTAGACCGAAATATTGTTGTTGTATTGCAAGGTCTAGTGATTCTTTTCTCTGGTGCTTTAGAACATATGTTCAGACCATCACTAGAAAAAACCTACATCAAACTATTCACTAAATCTGAAAATGGAGCGGCTTAATCATGTTTGAAACGATTATCCTTATGCTGGACGCCACTATTCGCGTTGCGACTCCATTAATATTGGCGTCACTTGCCGGTATGTTCAGTGAACGCTCTGGTATTGTTAACATTGCCTTGGAAGGTAAACTACTTGCTTCAGCTTTTGCTGGTGCTGCGGCGGCACATATGACAGGTTCAGCATGGCTGGGACTGGCTGCTGGCGTATCGGTTTCTATTTTGCTCGCTCTGCTTCACGGCTTTGCTTCAATTACCCACCGAGGTGATCAGGTAGTAAGTGGTATGGCTATCAATATATTAGCCGCTGGTTTAACTGTAACGCTAGGCCGCCACTGGTTCCATCAGGGAGGGCAAACACCTGCACTTTCAGGAGATGCTCGCTTTGCGCCTATCGACCTGCCCTTTGCTAACGAATTAGCGGATACACCCATTATTGGTTTGCTTTATTCCGAACTATTAAGTGGCCACTCCGCGCTAAATTACCTTGTCATACTTATCGTTCCACTCGCTTGGTATACGCTATTTAGAACGCGTTGGGGATTACGTTTAAGAGCGGTTGGTGAATCTCCATCTGCTGTGGATACCGCTGGTATCTCTGTGGTTGGAATGCGCTATAGTGCTATGGTTATCTGTGGCCTATTAGTGGGTATTGGTGGTGTCTACCTTTCAGTTGCCCAAACCGCCCAGTTCATTCCTAATATGAGTGCTGGTAAAGGTTATATGGCATTAGCCGCATTGATTTTTGGTAAGTGGAAACCATTCACTGCAATGGGCGCTTGTTTGTTATTCGGCTTCTTGGATGCACTGGCAATTCGTCTGCAAGGCGTCAGTATCGGTGACTTCCCTATCCCTGTTCAGGCTATCGAAGTTATACCGTATGTTCTTACAGTATTCCTGCTTGCTGGCTTTATTGGTAAAGCTATTGCACCAAAAGCGATTGGTGTTCCTTATACCAAAGAACGTGAGTAATTGCGGTTTAAATAAAGACTAAAAAAGGTCAGACACTGTTAGTGTCTGACCTTTTTTTATTTTTTAACAAACCGTGCCGTTAGTGTTCGCGAGTTGCTCGGAACTGAACTTCAGGAAAGCGCTCTTGAGCTAAGTTCAAATTAACCATAGTTGGTGCGACATAAGAGAGGTTGTTACCGCCATCCAATGCCAGATTAGTTTGGTTCTTACGTTTAAACTCTTCCAGTTTCTTCTCATCATCACACTCAACCCAACGGGCTGTTGCGACGTTGATACTTTCATATATCGCTTCAACGTTATATTCAGATTTAAGACGTGCAACCACCACGTCAAACTGAAGTACACCAACCGCGCCAACAATTAGATCGTTATTTTGCAATGGACGGAACACCTGAACAGCGCCTTCTTCAGAAAGCTGAACCAGCCCTTTTAATAGCTGTTTCTGTTTTAATGGATCTCTAAGTCGAATTCGACGGAATAATTCTGGTGCAAAGTTTGGTATTCCAGCGAATTTAAGTGTTTCACCTTGAGTAAAGGTATCACCTATCTGGATAGTTCCGTGGTTGTGCAAACCTATAATATCACCCGCGAAGGCCGTCTCTGCGCGAGAACGATCTCCTGCCATAAATGTCACAGCATCAGATATATTAATTTGCTTGCCAAGACGAACATGGTTCATCTTCATGCCTTGTTTATAAGTACCAGAAACTATTCGCATAAAGGCAATACGGTCACGATGCTTAGGATCCATATTTGCCTGGATCTTAAATACAAAGCCTGAGAATTTCTCTTCAGTTGCTTCTACTTCGCGTTCATTTGCCTGACGAGGTAACGGCTCTGGAGCCCATTTAGTCAATCCGTCAAGCATATGGTCAACACCAAAGTTACCTAGTGCCGTACCAAAGAATACCGGAGATAATTCGCCTGCGAGAAACAGTTCGTGATCAAATTCATGAGAAGCACCAATAACAAGCTCCAGCTCATCACGAAGTTGCTCTGCCAGCTCATCACCAATGGCTTTATCCAACTCTGGATTATCCAGCCCTTTGATGATCACTTCGTCCTGAATAGTATGACCTTGACCTGTCGAGTAAAGAATCGCTTCATTACGATGAATGTGATAAACACCTTTGAACTCTTTACCACAACCAATAGGCCATGATACTGGAGCACAGGCGATCTTTAATTCACTCTCGACTTCATCAAGCAGTTCCATTGGGTCTCGAATATCTCGGTCCAATTTGTTCATGAAGGTGACGATAGGAGTATCTCTAAGACGAGTAACTTCCATCAATTTACGAGTACGATCTTCGACACCTTTTGCCGCATCGATCACCATCAAGCAAGAGTCTACTGCTGTCAGTGTACGATAGGTATCTTCGGAGAAATCTTCGTGTCCTGGAGTATCCAACAGATTGACCAAAGAATCGTTGTATGGAAACTGCATCACAGAGGTTGTTACCGAGATACCACGTTCTTTTTCCATCTCCATCCAGTCAGATTTCGCGTGTTGATTTGAACCACGGCCTTTAACTGTACCTGCAGACTGAATAGCACGACCAAAAAGTAATACTTTTTCGGTAATGGTTGTTTTACCCGCATCTGGGTGCGAGATGATAGCGAAGGTTCTTCGCTTGGATACTTCGCCTATAAATGGACTATTTGACATGATTCCGAATCTTCAGTGATGATCACAGCCAAGCGCACCGAATCGGTGTACTTATCGTCTGTTAGAGAAATTTGGCTGGATTATATCAGCTATTAGTTCGTTTTACATATTTCCAGTAGTGACGATGGAAAGTTCATTTTTCTTTTTTTACACCAGACATATCCAAGCGGCTTAAAGCGGCTCATTCCATCCTGAACAGTTTTAGCCTTCACGCGGGGCAACTTAGAACTGATCGCATAGGCATTATGCTGCCACACTAACAAAACCTCTGGTTTTTCATTAGCATAGGACTATAATCCCGCTATCATTTCATCCGCATTCACGAGTAACAAATGTTCGCTATTTTAGAGGCCCACAGTGCTGGGTTACTGCAAAAGAAACATTGGATACGAAATCTTATTTCCGGTGTCATTGTGGGGATCGTTGCATTGCCACTGGGCATGGCATTTGCCATTGCTTCGGGAGTCAAACCAGAACAAGGTATTTATACCTCCATTGTTGCTGGTATTTGTGTGTCTCTTTTTGGCGGAAGCCGACTTCAAATAGCGGGGCCGACTGGCGCTTTTATAATTGTGTTGTCGGGGATCACGGCAAAGTATGGTGTTGCCGGACTACAGGTCGCCACTATGATGGCGGGCGTGATCTTATTTATTTTTGGTCTGGCGAAAATGGGCGCCGTAATAAAGTTTATCCCCGCTCCAGTCATCATCGGCTTCACATCTGGTATAGGGGTAACTATCTGGGTAGGGCAATGGCGTGACTTCTTCGGCTTACCTTTAGTCCAAGGGGAATTCTTCCATGAAAAGCTGATTAATATGCTGGTAGTTTTTCCTCAACTTGATGCAACAACAACGGCTCTGGCTATATTTTCGTTATTATTAGTCGTGTTTAGCAGCCGAATTCCCGGCATTCACAAAATACCCGGTCCTTTGGTCGCTCTGGTCGCCGCAACGCTTATTCAATATGGATTTCAATTCGAAAGTGTAAAAACCATTGGCACGGCTTTTGGCGGTATTCCTCAAGGGCTTCCCGACTTCTCTGTTCCCGATATTAGCGGAAATCAGATTATTCAATTAATAGGTCCGGCTTTTACTATTGCCATGCTGGGAGCCATCGAATCTCTTCTTTCTGCAGTTGTCGCTGATGGCATGGCGGGAACAAAACATGATTCTAATCAGGAGCTCATTGGTCAGGGTGTTGCAAACATGGTAACACCTCTTTTTGGTGGGTTTGCCGCAACTGGCGCTATTGCCCGTACCGCTACCAATATTAGGAATGGGGGCAGCAGCCCTATAGCTGGTATTGTCCATGCGCTTACGTTGGTGCTTATTTTACTTGTCCTTGCTCCGCTGGCCGTTCATATTCCGTTAGCAACACTGGCCGCAATTCTGTTTGTTGTTGCCTGGAACATGAGTGAAGCAAAACATTTTGTTAAAATGGTTCGGCAGGCTCCTCGCGCTGACGTGGTTATTCTTCTCATTACATTCAGTTTAACGGTATTTTCAGATCTTGTTGTCGCTGTAAACATCGGGATTATTTTGGCTACTCTTCATTTTTTGGGAAGAATGGCGAACAGTGTCGAAGTGAAACGCTCTTCTCATATGGACTTAAACAGGGAACTAACCCATCAAGGCATAACCAGCCTGCCTGATGATGTTATGGTATTTTCAGTGGAAGGACCTTTCTTTTTTGCGGCCATTGATAAATTTGAACACGTGCTATCTGAAATCCATCGCGAACCAAACAGCTTGATTATCGACCTTCAGCGGGTTCCTTTTGTAGACATTACTGGTCTGCAAGCGTTAGAGAGCATAGTTACTGATCTGCAACAGAGTAACGTCAAGGTCATGTTCGCAGGTGCGAATGCAAGGGTTACTGGAAAATTAAGAAAAGCGGGACTACTGGATCTCGTTGGACGTGAAAACTTTTTTGCCACTGTCAATCTGGCCATTGATGCGAGTTATTCTATAGCAGATTGTTGAGTCAGGCTGTCACGATTTCATCACCGAAGAGCTTGTTCTTGAGGTGCTGAAATCTGCGCAGGAAAAACGCCTTAGAGCAAGGTAGAAATTGCAGTAACGGGGAGTTCTAATTACACAATTTCTGACGTAGATATAAGGTGTTTTAACAGGCTGTGTGATCAACGACTTATGTAGTTTGGTATTAGCGTATGGTTAAAAAAACAAGTAGCTCATTATGATGGCATCTTCTCTGCCTTTGCTCGAGGGGTAATAATTAACCCTTCTATCTACTTCGTGAAAACCAAGTGAGTCGTATAAGTTAAAGGCTTTTTCATTGCTCTCCCTAACTTCTAACCACGCACTCTCTGCTTTTTTTTCAGTGCAGATATCCAGAAAGTGAGACATTAACACTCGGCCAATCCCCTTCCCTTGCTGTTTTGGGTCGACGGCAACATTTAGTAGTGTCACTTCCCCTACAATATTTTGCGCATAAAAGTAACCAACTAACTGAGCCTCATTCATTAAGACATAATGACATGCACCTCGGCTATTCACATCATTGATCATAGATTGGGCCCACGGATACGTATGAGCTGATTGCTCAATGTTCCAAACTGCGAGCAAGTGCTCTTCTGCTAAAGGTTTAATTTGATAGGTCATAGATAAGTACATATTTGTTGCCACAGAGCGCGACGTTGTTGGTTATTTCCTTGAATATCGATAAGCAATGGAGATTGAAGAGTATTCACGTTATCCATCTCTTCTATGTCACAACCTGAGAACCAAATCCAAGTGAGCTGATGGTCACCTAGCTGTGCTAGTTGCTCAGGATAAATGTGTAATGCCTGTTCATTCGATAGCTTCATGCTTTTTAATACACGTTCAAACATTTCGGCTAATTCGCCCTCTGGTTTTTGAGCAGACACAAACAATAACTTGCACTGCAGAGGCAAGGAAATCAGTTCCATATGATAACCTTCCATACGTTTTGGGTGCATCAATTGCCAACGGCTAATCCCCATTTCTTGTAAATATTGGTTTTCTAAAGACGTCATCGTTACAACTCTGAAAACTCTGGGCAATATTCAATCAGGCCTTGCTTACCAGCACAAATGCCTTCCGCTAGTTCGATAACCTGAAAGTACCCTTTTGGCACATCCCATGCGCAATGCATTGCAAACTTTTGTGCATCACGAAAGCCAAATCGACCATAAAACTTCGGCTCGCCAAGCACCGCACATGCGGGATAACCTAATTCAAATAAAGAATCAAAGCCTTCTTTTATAAGCGCACTAGCAATACCCTGCTTACGATGCTCTTCTTTTACGGCCACTGGCGCCATACCCTGCCAACCGATGTCTTCACCTTCAATGGTAATTGGCGTAAACAGAAGGTGACCGATAACTTCACCCTCATCACTACAAGCAACTAAAGAGAGCGTGTAACGACTATTTTCACGTAATTTCATTACCAACTTAGCTTCTGCATCTGTTTCAAATGCAGATTCAAGTAGCGCATTAATCGGTAGGATATCAGCTGGTGCTTCAGTTCTGATAAGCATTTTCAACTCCGCCTTCTACGACTTCTGGGTGAACACCTTTATATACAAAATCGGCTAACTGATTGAGTATCAATTGCAAAGCCTTTGGCATCGCGTCTAAATCGACACTGTCCATCAGGTTCTTTACTTCCAGACCTAGTTCAGTGTCACCTTCAATACTCAGGCGTCTTTGAAAAAACAGAGTGTCAGGATCTTCTTTACGTCCTGCGATCAAAACGAGATCGTTTAGTTTTCCAGAAAAACTTACATCTTCGTTTTCTTCAGAATCAGAAACAATTAACTTCCCATCATCATAACTAATAAACCAGTTAAGATTCATATCGTTAATTGACACCTTCAACCATTTCTCTTCCAAAAACTCAAAATCACCATCCACTAAAGCTTCATGAAAAACTTGCTTTAGGCCCTCTAACAACACCTTATTTTGTACAGTGTTAGGCAAAATTTGGACTGGAGATCTCAAAATTTGTGCAGCATTTTGCACTAGATGCGTTCGAATCTTGTTTAACACACTAAATATCCGTTACCTTATTTTTTCGTGCCGCCATAATAGTAGATCTCGATGGAGAATTCCTGTTATGTATCAAAAAAGCGCATCTCTACTTCTGATACCTTTCACATCGCATGTATCAAGGTTATAGTAGATGGGTTCGGTGATTTGAAAGTAACATGGCGCAGACGCGTTTAATATGAATTCGGTAAAGCATTAATGCCAGAAAAGCAGTTACAAGAGTGGTTCTCTAAACTGACTGACGCCAGTCCGTTTCTTTTTGCCATTTTAGACAAACAACATAAATACAGCAGCGTCAACCAACGCTATTGCGAAATCGCTGGCTTATCTAAAGCTGATCTCGTCGGTATGGACGACACGCAAGTCTTGGGCGACCGATTCTATGAATCCCTTAAACCCTACTATGACAGAGCTCTAGAGGGTGAAAATGTAGAAGCAGAAATTACGTTAAACGATGAAGACCATGAAACCAGCCTCCATTTCAGTGTTTCACCGGTTCTTATCGACAAACGGGTTGAGTGCATCACATTCCACGCAATAGACACATCAGAGAAACAAATTCTTGCCCAATCCCTTGAAGAGTCAGAATCAAAATTTTCCATTCTTTCTGACTTATTGCCTGATGGTTTAGTGTTGACCGAAGGCGATACGATTATTTCTGCTAACCCTATTGCTGTTCGACTACTCGGGTTTAACGATACGGACGAACTTCTGGGCGAACAGATTAGCCGCCTGTTTATCGACCAAAAATCTAAGACGGTTTTTAACGGTTCTCTGTCTAAAATGCTAGAAAATGATTCAGTGACCTGTCTAACAGGCGCTCGCTGTGGCGTTGAGCGAAAAGTTCAGCTCAGCGCAGATACAGCAAGCGTTTTAGGTAACGAGTCTCAACTCATTATTATTGAAGATGCCGAAAAAGGAACTGGCAACCTTTCAGATGACAGGCATGACTCTCATTATGACTCGCTAACCAAGTTATATAACCGCTATGGATTTACACGTCGCTTAGAGCACTTCATCGAGAATGAAACGCCCTTAGTCATGCTCTACCTTGATATCGACAACTTCAAGAACATTAACGATTCTTTAGGTCATCACATCGGTGATAAGGTTATCAAAGAGGTTTCCGCTCGTTTACAACGGCTATTGCCTGCACAAGCAATTCTGGGGCATTTAGGTGGGGATGAATTTGGTCTAATCCTTCCTGAACCAGAACACAATAAAATTACAGAGTCTATTGCCGAGAAAATTATTTCTCTAATTAATCAGCCTTTTGACCTCCATCATTTCAGTAAACGTCTTTCATGTTCTATCGGTAGTGTATGTTACCCAGGCGACGGCAATGATGCGCGAGTTTTGCTTCAAAATGCCGATACTGCGATGTATGAAGCAAAAGACCGAGGACGAAATCGCCTGATCAAATATCACGATCAAATGAACAAAGAAGCTCGAATGCGTCTTTGGTTAGAGATTGAGTTACAAAAAGCACTACAACAAAATGGCTTAGAGGTGTGGTACCAACCTAAGGTCAATGCTCGTGATTTTAGTATTAACGGTGCAGAAGCTCTGGTTCGCTGGAAACACCCTATTGAAGGCTATATCAGTCCCGGAGCCTTCATTCCTGTCGCTGAAAGAGCTGGACTTATAGAGCATTTAGGCCGAGCAGTAATGCGCGAAGTTTTTGCTACTGTAAAGCGATGGAAAATTCAGGGTATTTTACCCGGGCGTGTAGCCATCAACTTATCTCCTGAGCAATTTGGCAACCCCAAATTAATCGATTATATGGAAAAATTACTTCGTTCGACTGAATTGGATCCAAGTTGCATTACTTTCGAATTAACAGAAAGTGCAGTTATGAGCGACAGTGAACATACGCTTCAAATGCTTAATGCGATTAAAAACCTTGGGTTTGCACTGTCAATTGATGACTTTGGCACTGGCTACTCTTCGCTATCTTACCTAGCCCGCTTTCCTATTGATGAACTAAAAATTGATAGAGCATTTATAACCGATATTGATAAATTACCTAAACAGGTAACCGTTATCGAAAATATAATCAATTTAGGCCGTTCACTGGATTTGTCAGTCGTCGCTGAAGGTGTTGAGACTCGACAACAAGCCACATTACTTTCAAACCTGAACTGTCACTCTATTCAAGGTTTCCATTTCCACCGACCACAACCCAAACATGAAGTCGAAGAATTGCTGGCTCAAAATCGCCGTCATAAGAATTAACGGCTAATTATCCGGCAAACAATCCTTTTTCATAAGGCAGAGTCTAACAAACCTGCCTTAAATCAACTTTTCCGTTACTCATTATCAATAAAATACCAACACTTAACTAAAAAATATAACATGGTTTGAGTTTATGGAGCTTTTATGTCCTGCGGGAAATTTACCCGCTCTCAAAACGGCAGTAGATTGTGGTGCCGATGCTGTCTATATCGGATTCAAAGACGATACGAATGCCCGTCATTTTGCCGGATTAAATTTCACAGGAAAAAAACTGGAGCGTGCAGTTCAGTATATTCGTGATCATGATAGAAAACTTCATGTGGCACTAAATACCTTTGCTCACCCGGACGGCTTTGAACGCTGGACTAAAGCGGTTGATAATGCAGCGGCAATGGGTGTGGATGCGCTTATCATTGCTGATATTGCTGTTTTAGAGTATGCAGCAACGAAATACCCTGACTTGGAACTTCACCTTTCTGTACAAGCTTCTGCAACCAATGTGGCTGCCATCAACTTTTATACACAGAATTTTAATGTAAAACGCGTTGTGCTGCCCCGTGTACTTTCAATACACCAGGTTAAACAACTGTCCCGAAACATACCTAAAGGTGTCGAACTGGAAGTATTTGCTTTTGGTAGCCTCTGTATCATGGCTGAAGGCCGTTGCTATCTTTCTTCCTATATGACAGGCGAATCACCAAATACAGTAGGCGCTTGCTCACCTGCAAAATATGTTCGCTGGCAGGAAACAGAAGACGGCCTAGAGTCTCGTTTAAATGACATTTTAATAGATCGATATGCGCCTGGAGAAAACGCTGGCTACCCCACTCTTTGTAAAGGTCGCTTTGATGTCAACTTTGATGGAACAGACAAACGTATCCATGCTTTAGAAGAGCCCACTAGTCTCAATACACTCTCGCTATTACCTGAACTATTTTCTGCTAATGTAGCCTCAGTAAAAATTGAAGGGCGTCAGCGTAGCCCAGCTTATGTTGAACAAGTAACTCGCACATGGCGAAGTGCCATAGACAGATACTTAAAAAACCCAGAAGCGTACCATGTAGAAGACTCTTGGAATAATGCATTAGCAAATGTATCAGAAGGCACTCAAACAACACTTGGTGCCTACCATAGAAAATGGCAGTAATGGAGTTAAGCATGACAAACGAAATGAAATATGCCCTTGGACCATTACTCTATTTTTGGCCGAAACAAGATGTGGAAGATTTTTATCTGCAAGCAAAAAAGTCTAGTGCTGACATCATTTATCTCGGTGAAGCAGTATGCTCAAAGCGTAGACTGATGAAACCAGCTGATTGGTTTCATATTGCTAAAGAACTGTCGGCGTCAGGTAAACAAGTCGTACTTTCTACTATGGCGCTGCTAGAAGCACCTAGTGAAGTTAATGTAATGAAAAAATACATTGATAATGGTGACTTCGCCATTGAAGCCAATGATGTATCGGCTATTCAGCTCGCCTCTGAAAAGAAAGTACCATTCATTGTTGGTCCCGCAGTAAATACATATAACGCTCAGACTCTTAACTTATTCTTAAAGCAAGGCATGATCCGTTGGTGCATGCCTGTAGAGCTTTCAAGAGAGTGGCTTGCCAATGTATTGAGTCAATGTGAAGGTATGGGTATTCGAAATCAATTTGAAGTTGAAGTCTTCAGTCACGGCTATCTACCGCTCGCATACTCTGCTCGCTGCTTCACTGCCCGTACAGAAAACAAAGCAAAAGATGAATGTGAGACATGCTGTATAAAATACCCTACCGGGCTTCAGGTACATAGTCAGGAAGGCCAATCGGTATTTAACCTAAATGGCATTCAGACTCAGTCGGGTTATTGTTACAACTTAATCAATGATTTAAAAAGCATGAAAGGTCTGGTGGATGTAGTTCGCCTTAGTCCACTTGGTGTTGATACCTTCTCTAAAGTTAATCAGTTCAGAGCAAATGAAAATGGCAACACACCTGAAAAGCTAGAAGACTTTCAGTGTAATGGCTACTGGCACCAACTAGCAGGATTGGATGTGAAGTAGGATACTGGGTTTATGGGTTATGGGTTATGGGTTATGGGCTAAAGGCTAAAGGCTAAAGGCTAAAGGCTAAAGGCTAAAGGCTAAAGGCTAAAAGCTAAAAGCTAAA
>DDQN01000043.1:0-23151 GCA_002342685.1 Vibrio sp. UBA2441 | reverse complement strand
GCTAAAAGCTAAAAGCTAAAGGCTATGGGCTATGGGCTAAAGGATTATCGGTTATAGGGTAATAAGTTAACAGTGGCTTTAATCCCTGCTTACCCGCGTCCTATTACCCATGACCCATTACCTATCACCATTACCCATTACCTATTGCCTATTACACCCATCACTTTCTTAAACCACTGGTAAGTTTCATTGTCGAGTTCAGCCTTTTTATCCTTCTTGAACTCATCCTTAATCATCCAGATGACCGCAATAGTCATGGCTATGTTCGATAACGGGTAAGCAATCCAAACGCCAACTAACCCAAAAAAAGTAGGTAAACTGAACAAGAATGGAATTTGTACCAACATATTACCAATAATTACAAACATCGCTTTCTTACTACGTCCAATTGCCTGATAGTATGCGCCAACAACGACAATAAACCCGTCTAAAAACAGAGCAAACATATGCAGCCGAACCCCTAATATTGTCTGCCTCATCAGTTCAGGATCACTATCGTTAAACACAGATATTACCTGCTTAGGATAAATATTTAACAGCGCAACAAATAAAATACCTAACACTGTCGAAGACCACATAGCTACGTTAAACAGTTGTCGAACCGCAGTTCTGTCTTTTGCCCCGTGATTGAAACTAACCAGGGGTTGCATACCATTCGCTATCCCTTCTACGGTCAAATAATACATCGTGATGATATAACCCAAAATAGCATACGCCCCAACGATCAGAACGTTACCAAATTGAGTAAACATCCAATTATGTATCGCAATCATCAACGACCCATAAACATACATGAACATACTGGACGCACCGATAGAGCATACCTCCGGTATTTGATTCATTCTAAATGCCAGGTCCCTTAATGACATGCGCATGGTGGCAAATCGAGAAAAGAAATATCCGACACCCAACAAAGTAACAACAAATTGGGCAATGGCTGTCGCTATGGCTGCTCCCGCCAACTCCCAGCCTAGTAACGCAATTAAGACGTAATCTAAAGCAATATTAATCACAGCACCAATAACCATAAGCACTGTCGCAAAATTAGGGCTGTTATCATTACGAAGTAAAAATGGTAAAGCGATTGAACCCAATGAAAATAAACTGCTTAACACTAAAATATCAACGTACTGTTTAGCTAAGTCAAATACTTGTCCATCGACGCCTTGAGCTAATATCAACGCATCAGAATAGTGCCACAAACCAATAGCTACGATAGGAAATAACAAGAACAAAAATAATAAGCCAGTACTCAAGGTTGTCTTCGCTTTTTCTTTATTACCCGCCCCCTGACTAATTGAAATTACGGCACCGGTACCTACACCAACCATCATACCTAACCCAAGCACTGCACCAATGATAGGCCAGGTAACATTGATTGCTGCTAATCCATCAGAGCCTACGTATCGCCCAATAAATACTCCGTCAACGACCTGATACAAGCCATTCACCAACATCGCAGCTACCGTTGGTAAGGTATATCGCCAAAATTTGTTATAAACGGAATTAGACATTTTTTCTCCACATTGTTAGCAAGGCTAACTAATTGATTACAGCTCAAACTAATGCGCATCTGTTTTTGACTTACTTACTTCAGCATTTTCTCGAAAATGGAGACTAATTGTTCCACTTCACCTTCGGTCAGCTTATCTTCCAACTTTCTGGTAATTTCAGAATGAACTCTATCTTCTAAAAGAAAGTTATCTTCTGCTTTATTGGTAAGTAACACTCTTTTTGCTCTCGCGTCATCTGAGCAAGCGATACGACTAACCAAGCCTTTTTTTTCCAGCCTTACAACCATGTTGGACGCCGATGGTTTACTGACCTGCATCTCTTCAGCCAGATCCGTAATTCGAATAGGCTCTTTGGCTAACTGAATGACTTTTAGATAATCAAATTCATTAAAGCTAAGGTGACTTAAAGGATCATCGCCTTTTGCGGCAATTCGCCACTCTTTAAACATAAATATTTCGAGTTTAATCAAACTGGCCTGTAATGACATACAATTACCATTTAGTTAGCAAGGCTAACTATTTTAATGGGTGATTTTATAAAATCAATAAAAAACGCCAGATTTAAAATCTGGCGTTTAGCTAATCTATCCATTTATTATCGTTATTAAAGGTTCTACTGTTGCTGCTCACGTATCTCATTGAAAATACGACTTAGCTCCAAGAAAGAGTACCTGTGCTCAACATACTCATAAATATTAAAAGAGAGTGCCAATTTGTACAACGCTATAGCATCGGCATACTTTCCTTCAATTTTATACCGCTTGGCCAGATAAAAGTACGTTTCTGTTAATCGTTGAGCAAGCACTACATTATCTCGAGTTCCTTCCAGAACGGCTCTAAAAGCATCTTCTTCACTGATGTCATTGAGCATGATAGCCACAAGTACCCAGCCCCACTCATCACCTCGACTTTCGTAGCGTAGCTTAAGATTGGAATGCGCAACTTTAGGCGTATTCTCCCGCTCGATGATATATAGCCAAAGTGCTCTAAATGGATCGTCCTGATTATCTTTAAAATGTGCTTTCATCTCTTCCAGCGCTAAATCAACACGACCACCGTAATAGAGCGCTATAGCCCGATTGCGCTCAGCATATTGATTATCTGGGTCAAGCTCTAAAGTTGAATCAAAAGCATCATAAGCCGCATCAAACTCTCCGACTTGAGTAAAATACACACCAAGCATATTGAAAATATCAGGTTGAGCTGGGTTCAAACTTAATGATTGATTAAAGTCTAATCTGGCTAAATCGCGCAATCCTACAGCATCGTAATAACTACCACGTTCGTAGAACATTTTAGCTTTAATATCATCAGACAAATCGCTGCGCTGCAATAACTGGTTTAGACGGGCAATTTGTACTTCTTGCTGAATATTAGCCTGAAGCGGAACAGCCATCGGAGGATAAACCCAATGACTGGTTTGTGAGCTGTTTATTGAAGCGCACCCAGAAAGAGTAACCAACAGACTTAAAGCAACTAATTTCAACCATTTCACTGATATATATCTCCTTTGCCCATATAAAAAGGGGGAACATCACTGTTCCCCCTTTATAACACGCTTTATAGCTTTTGCGCTAGAAAACCAAAAATAGTAAAACTTATTCTGCTTCTGGTGCTTTTGGCGCTTCTTCTGCTGGTTTTTCTACTGCTTCTTTCATACTTAGACGTACGCGGCCTTGGCGGTCAATTTCAAGTACTTTAACTTGAACTTCTTGGCCTTCAGTCAAGTAGTCGGATACTTTCTCAATTCGCTTATCTGCGATTTGAGAAATATGAACCAGACCGTCTTTACCTGGAAGAATAGTAACAAACGCACCAAAATCAGCCAGACGAGCAACTTTACCAGTATAGATAGTACCTACTTCTACTTCTGCAGTTAGTGCTTTAATGCGGTTGATAGCATCCTCAGCTTGCTCGCCAGAAGTTGCAGCAATTTTAACCGTACCATCATCTTCTATTTCAATCGTTGTACCCGTTTCTTCACAAAGTGAACGAATAACCGCGCCACCTTTACCGATAACGTCGCGAATTTTCTCAGGGTTAATTTTCAGCGTATGAATACGAGGAGCAAATTCAGAGATTTCCTCACGAGCACCAGAGATGGCTTCATCCATTACAGAAAGGATGTGCTTACGAGCACCTTGCGCTTGGTTAAGCGCAATTTGCATGATCTCTTTAGTGATACCTTCAATCTTGATATCCATCTGAAGCGCTGTGATACCTTGAGTAGTACCTGCTACTTTAAAGTCCATATCACCTAAGTGATCTTCGTCGCCAAGAATGTCTGAAAGAACAACGAAATCGTCGCCTTCTTTAACCAAGCCCATTGCGATACCTGCAACAGAAGACTTGATTGGTACACCTGCATCCATAAGAGCCAAAGAAGTACCACATACAGAAGCCATTGAAGAAGAACCGTTTGATTCTGTGATTTCTGATACAACACGAACTGTATATGGAAACTCTTCAACTGATGGCATTACTGCAGCAATACCGCGCTTAGCCAGTTTACCGTGACCAATTTCACGACGCTTAGGCGAACCTACAAAACCAGTTTCACCAACACAGTATGGAGGGAAGTTGTAATGCAGTAGGAAGTGATCTTTACGCTCACCTGTTAGCTCATCAATGATCTGAGCGTCACGCTGAGTACCAAGCGTTGCAGTTACGATAGCCTGAGTTTCACCACGGGTGAATAGCGCAGAACCGTGAGTACGTGGAAGAACACCAGTACGTACGTCTAGAGCACGAACCATGTCTTTTTCACGACCATCAATACGAGGGTTGCCAGCAATTATACGGCTACGTACTACGTTTTTCTCTAGAGAACCAAGCATGCCGCGAACTTCACGCTCGTTTAGTTCTGCATCTTGTGCAAGTAGAGCTTCAACAACTTCGTTCTTGATTGCGCCAACTTGCTCATAACGTGCCATTTTCTCAGTAATTTGGTATGCATCAGAAAGACGAGTTTCTGCAAGTTCAGCAACACGGGCTTTAAGCTCTGTGTTTACTACTGGCGCTTCCCAATCCCATGATGGCGTTGCTACTTCAGCAGCAAATTCTTTGATTGCGCTGATAACTACTTGTTGTTGATCGTGACCGAAAACAACAGCTGATAGCATTTCTTCTTCAGTTAGGTTATCCGCTTCTGACTCAACCATTAGTACTGCGTTGTCAGTACCAGCAACAACTAAGTCAAGCTTAGAAGCTTCTAACTCAGTAATACTTGGGTTAAGAACTAGTTGACCATCGATATGACCAACACGTGCTGCACCGATAGGACCGTTGAACGGGATACCAGAGATAGCAAGTGCTGCTGAAGTACCGATCATTGTAACCATATCAGGTTGAACATCAGGGTTAACTGACATTACTGTTGCAATAACTTGAACTTCATTTTTGAAGTCATCAGGGAAAAGAGGACGAATTGGGCGGTCAATTAGACGAGCCGTTAGTGTTTCGCCTTCAGATGGACGACCTTCACGCTTGAAGAATCCACCAGGAATTTTACCTGCAGCGTAAGTACGCTCTTGGTAGTTAACCGTTAGAGGGAAGAAATCCTGACCTTCTACCGCTGTTTTTTTACCTACTACAGATACGAATACAGTTGTATCGTCCATAGTAACCATAACAGCTGACGTAGCTTGACGTGCGATAACGCCAGTTTCGATTGTTACGGTGTGATTACCGTACTTAAATGTCTTTACGACTGGATTTGCGAACATTTTATATCCTTTTATCGAAGTACCTTATTGTGCTTCGAGAGTAATAAAAATACCCCAAGTAATACTCATCGCGACTAGTAAAAATTAACTCAACCTCATACAACAAATCATATAACTGGAGGTTGAATTCAATTTGTAATAGTCGCGACCAAGTGGCCGACATCTGTGACAGTATTACTATGAGTTAAGATTTTTGTCAGAAACCCAAATAATGGGGATTTAACGATGCGTAGTATAAACTAACTGAACAAGTTTTTGCTAATAGATGAGTACTATTTAACAGAAAATTGATAATAAAAAAGGGAGCTTAGCGCTCCCCTTTTCAACAAACTGATCTTAGCGACGTAGGCCTAGACGTTTGATTAGGTCTTGGTAACGCCCTAGGTTTTTACCTTTAAGGTAATCTAGAAGCTTACGACGACTTGAAACCATACGTAAAAGACCGCGACGGCTGTGGTGATCTTGTTTATGGTTTGCAAAGTGACCTTGCAGGTGGTTGATAGAAGCAGTAAGTAGTGCTACTTGTACTTCTGGTGAACCTGTATCGCCTTCGCTTTGTGCATATTCTGCTACGATAGCTGCTTTTGTTTCTGCATTCAGAGACATATATCTCTCCTAATAAGAGTAAGTTAAACACTGTGCCGCCAATCTCTGATTCAGCCGACACGGGAAGCGCGTATATTACGGATTATGCGCAAGAAAAGCAAGGGGAAAAATGGGTTATGGGCTATGGGCTATGGGCTATGGGCTATGGGCTATGGGCTATGGGCTAAACATTCAACTTCATTTAGTTTAAGTCAAATCTTTAATTCGAAAACTCTAAAGCAAAATAGCCAAGATCCAATATAATCTCGTATCACTAATGCCCATAACCTATTACCTATTACCCATAACCTATTACCTATCGCCTAAATCTAATCCCTAAAAACAACTAAACGTTTAGGTGCAACCCTGCCATCATTGTCAATCTCGCCGATACCAATGAAGGTTTTCTCTTCACCGTTGGTCATTCGAACAACGCCTTCAGTAGGAGCGCCAAACACCTGAACAGGTTGACCATGCTGAATCATATCGGTTAATTCAGGGATAAGATTAACTTCTGGTAAATCTTGTACCGCTGAATCCATTGGCATTAACAATGGGTCTAACAACTCACGAGGAGCAATATCTTCAGCCTGAGCTTTTTCCAATAACGCTTCTAGCTGCTCTAATGTCACCATATTCTCATAGGCGTAATTAGACACTCCAGTCCGGCGAAGATAAATTACATGAGCGCCACAACCTAGCATTTCACCAAGATCATCGACGATAGTACGGATATATGTTCCTTTTGAACAGTGAACATCCATCTCAACTTCGGCCCCTTCAAAACGAACAAGTTCGATACCGTAAACCGTAATTTTTCTTGATTCACGGGGAACTTCAATACCTTCTCTAGCATATTCGTATAATGGTTTACCCTGATACTTTAATGCAGAATACATAGAAGGAATTTGGTCCGTCTCACCACGAAACTTAGCAATACACCGTTCCAGTTGGCCACGGTCTACTTTTATAGGCTTAGTTTCGACGACTTCGCCATCAGAGTCAGACGTGTTTGTACGTTCACCCAACTTAGCAATAACACGGTAGCGTTTATCTGAATCCAGTAGAAACTGAGAAAACTTAGTTGCTTCCCCAAAACAGAGTGGCAACATTCCTGTCGCCAGCGGATCAAGCGCGCCAGTGTGACCGGCCTTTTCAGCAAAATAGATGCGCTTTACTTTTTGTAACGCATCATTTGAGGTGATACCCGTTGGCTTGTCTAGAAGTATAACTCCATCGACAGGGCGACCTTTACGACGACCTCTGCGACCCATTATTCTTCATCCTCACGACCCGACTCTTTCGCTCTTCGTTTGTCATCACTAACGACTTCACTCACTAAATTTGACATACGCATACCTTCAACAAGCGTATTATCGTAAGTAAAGCGAACTTCCGGAGTCAAACGCAGGCGAATTCGTTTGCCAAGTATCATACGGATCTGCACTTCGTGTTCTTTTAGCGCTTCTAAACTTGATTCTGGTGTTTGCTCACCAACACATAAGAAGGTAACAAATACCTTGGCATAGGCTAAATCTCTAGAAACTTCCACATCCGAAATAGTCACCATTCCAATGCGAGAATCTCTCACTTCGCGTTGAAGAATAAGTGCTAACTCTTTTTGCAATTGTTGCGACACGCGCTGCGTGCGGCTATATTCTTTTGACATTTACTATCTCACTATAGAAAGAATGGGGGGCGTTAAGCCCCCCATGGTGTATTTAACAACCTATTACCGGTACTAAAAAGCAACCAGATAATGTCAGTTACATTGATTAGTCTAGCGTACGCTTAACTTCAATGATTTCAAATACTTCAATTTGGTCACCAACGCGAACATCATTATAGTTCTTAACGCCGATACCACACTCATAACCACTTTTAACTTCTTGAACATCATCTTTAAAGCGGCGTAGCGATTCTAACTCACCTTCGTAAATAACCACGTTCTCACGCAATACGCGGATAGGGTTATTACGCTTGATCAGCCCTTCAGTAACCATACAACCGGCAATAGCACCCAGTTTTGGTGACTTAAATACGTCACGAACTTCAGCAAGACCAATGATCTCTTGCTTGAATTCTGGAGCAAGCATGCCGCCCATCGCTTGTTTCACTTCATCAATCAATTGATAGATGATTGAGTAGTAACGTAGGTCAAGGTTTTCTGATTGAATAGTATTACGAGCAGACGCATCCGCACGAACGTTGAAGCCTAGAATGATTGCATTAGAAGCCGCTGCTAATACAGCATCAGTTTCAGTAATACCACCAACACCCGAGCCAACAACACTTACTTTCACTTCATCAGTGGATAGTTTGTGCAGTGAATCTGTTATTGCTTCTACTGAGCCTTGTACGTCAGCTTTAAGAACAACATTAAGCTCAGCTACTTCACCAGCTGTCATGTTAGAGAACATGTTCTCTAGTTTAGACTTCTGTTGGCGAGCGAGTTTCACGTCGCGGAATTTGCCTTGACGGTAATTTGCTACTTCACGCGCTTTACGCTCATCACGTACAACTGTCGCTTCATCACCAGATGCTGGCACGCCTGAAAGACCGATGATTTCTACCGGAATAGAAGGTCCTGCTTCAGTGATTTCCTGACCATTTTCGTCGCGCATTGCACGAACACGGCCATATTCCTGACCACATAGTAAGATATCACCTTTATTCAGTGTACCTGACTGAACCAATACAGTAGCAACCGGACCACGACCTTTATCAAGGCGTGATTCAACAACAACACCTGATGCCATACCATCAGCAACAGCAGTAAGTTCAAGAACTTCGGACTGTAGAAGAATAGTTTCTAGCAAGCCATCGATGTTAGTACCTTCTTTTGCAGAGATGTGAGCAAACATGTTCTCACCGCCCCACTCTTCAGGAATAACATCGTATTGCGCTAATTCATTCTTAACGTTGTCTGGGTTAGCACCCTCTTTGTCAATCTTGTTCACAGCAACAATCAGAGGCACGCCAGCCGCTTTAGCATGCTGAATAGCTTCAACAGTTTGTGGCATTACACCATCATCTGCTGCAACAACAAGAACAACAATATCTGTCGCTTGAGCACCACGAGCACGCATTGCAGTAAATGCTGCGTGTCCAGGAGTATCAAGGAAAGTGATCATCCCATTTTCTGTTTCTACATGGTAAGCACCGATATGCTGCGTAATACCACCGGCTTCGCCAGTAGCAACGTGTGCTTTACGGATGTAATCCAGTGTCGACGTTTTACCGTGGTCAACGTGACCCATGATAGTTACAACAGGAGCACGAGGCACAGCATCTGCTGTATTATCACGATCAGACAGTACCGCTTCTTCTAGTTCATTCTCTTTACGAAGAATAACTTTGTGGCCCATCTCTTCAGCAACAACTTGCGCTGTTTCTTGGTCGATGACCTGATTGATAGTCGCCATAGCGCCCATCTTCATCATGGCCTTAATGACCTCAGTGCCTTTCACTGACATTTTGTTAGCCAGTTCAGAGACAACTATCGTTTCACCGATAACAACGTCCTGCTTTGCAACAGTTGCTGACTTATCAAAGCCATGCTGCATCGAAGTTGGTTTTGCCAACTTGCCTTTACGGCCTCGACCGCGCTGGTTACGACCACCTCGGGCTTGAGGCTCTGTTTTATCTGCCGCTTTCTTCTTGCGCTTGCGACGACCGCTATCTGCTTTAAGATCGGCAGCATCTTCGGCTTCACGAGCGTATGTAGAAGTAGTAACGTGGTAATCAGAATTCGCTTCTTGCGCTTTCTTCTGCTTCTCTTCTTCAGTCCATCGCTCGGAGTTTTCTTCAACGAGTTTACGAGCGTCTTCAGCTAGTTTAGCGGCTTCTTGTTCCGCTTTTTTCTTCGCTTCTTCATCTTGGCGACGCTTTAATTGATCTGCTTCTTTTTGAGCAGCCTCTTGCTTCGCTTTTTCTTTAGAATCAATCATTGGCTCTGCTTTTACTGTAGCTTCACGCTTAGCTTTTTCACTAGCTTCACGTTTTGATTTCTCTGCTTCACGCTTCGCTTTCTCTTCAGCTTCACGTTTCACTTTCTCTTCAGCTTCACGTTTCGCTTTCTCTTCAGCTTCACGTTTTGCTGTTTCCTCTGCTTCACGTAGTGCTGCTTCTTCAGCTTCACGCTTCGCGTCTTCGTCAACGGCGCTACGTTTTACATATGTACGTTTTTTGCGCACTTCAACTTGCACATTCTTACTCTTACCGCCGCTGGCTGCAACACTTAATGTGCTTTTTGTTTTACGCTGAAGTGTTAGACGAGTCGGTTGCGCTTCACCCGAAGTATCACCGTGCTCTTTTTTTAGATGAGTCAAAAGCTGCTGTTTTTCTTCATCAGATACATTGTCTTTGCTGGCTTTTTTCATACCAGCATCAGCAAGTTGTTCTAATAAGCGTTCAACCGGGGTTCCGATCTCTTCACTCAATGCTTTGACTGTAAGTTGCGTCATTCCGCTACCTCCTTGCTGAAATTATTCTTCGTCACCAAACCAACAGATATTACGTGCAGCCATGATAAGTTCACCTGCTCGCTCTTCTGACAAGTCTTCGATGCCTTCTAAATCATCGATACCCTGGTCTGCCAAATCTTCTAATGTAGCAACACCTTTGGTTGCTAACTTATATGCCATTTCGCGTTCCAGACCTTCTAATGCTAATAGGTCTTCAGCAGGCTCAACGCCTTCAAATGACTCCTCTTGCGCTAAGGCAAGTGTGGTAAGTGCATCTTTAGCACGACCACGTAATTCTTCTACGATTTCTTCGTTCAATCCATCGACTTCAAGTAGCTCATTCACTGGTACATAAGCGACTTCTTCCAATGTAGAGAAACCTTCTTCAACGAGTAACTCTGCAAAGTCCTGTTCAAGATCCAGATACTTCATGAAGTTTTCAATGGATGCCACTGATTCTTCCTGATGTTTTTTCTGTAAATCTTCTACTGTCATTACGTTTAATTCCCAACCAGTAAGCTGAGAGGCTAAACGTACATTTTGTCCATTACGACCGATTGCTTGAGCAAGGTTATCAGCTTCAACCGCGATATCCATGGAATGTGCATCTTCATCAACAATAATAGAAGCTACATCAGCAGGCGCCATCGCATTAATAACTAACTGAGCAGGATTATCATCCCAAAGTACGATATCAATTCGCTCTCCGCCAAGCTCTCCGGAAACAGCTTGAACACGTGCTCCACGCATACCTACACACGCTCCTACAGGATCGATACGACGGTCATTGGTCTTCACTGCAATCTTGGCACGAGAGCCCGGATCACGAGCAGCGCCTTTTAACTCAATGAGTTCTTCAGCAATTTCTGGCACTTCAATACGGAACAATTCAGTCAACATTTCAGGCTTAGAGCGAGTAACGAATAACTGGAAACCGCGCGCTTCTGGGCGAACTGCATACAGCAAGCCTCGAATACGGTCACCTGGACGGAAGTTTTCACGAGGAAGCTGGTCATCACGCATAATGACGGCTTCAGCATTGTTGCCCAGGTCTAAAATTATAGATTCACGAGTGACTTTTTTAACCGCACCGGTAATAAGTTCACCTTCGTTGTCGATAAACTGCTCAACGATTTGCGCGCGTTCAGCTTCACGAACTTTTTGTACGATAACTTGTTTTGCCGTTTGGGTCGTAATACGGTCAAAAGTTACTGACTCAATTTCATCTTCAATAAAACCACCAATTTCGATAGTTTCATCTTCGTATTGAGCCGCTTCAATTGAAATTTCTTTTGTTGGGCTTTCAACTTCTTCTACAGCCATCCAACGACGAAAAGTTTCGAAATTACCTGTTTTACGGTCTATTTCAACACGAACTTCAATTTCCAATGCGTGCTTTTTCTTGGTTGCAGTCGCCAGTGCAATCTCTAACGCTTCAAAAATGCGCTCACGAGGAACAGCTTTCTCGTTAGAAACGGCTTCAACTACCGCTAAAATTTCTCTGTTCATTAATCTAGCCTCTTACTAGCTCTTCTCTCTGGGAGAACTAAAATTTAGGGATCAGGTTAGCTTTTGAAATATTGCTCAACGCAAATTCTTCGTTTTGTCCTTCAACAGTAATGAGAATAGTATCGCCATCAACTGAGTGGATAACACCTTTCCACTTACGACGATTTCCCATAGCCATTTTCAGAACAACGTTTACCTCGTGACCAATAAATTGTTGATAGTGCTCTGTTTTAAAAAGTGGTCGTTCCAGACCTGGTGAAGAAACTTCCAAGTTGTATATAACAGAAATTGGGTCTTCTACGTCAAGTACAGCACCGACTTGATGACTTACTTCTGCGCAATCATCTACGTTAATACCGTTTTCACTATCAATATATATACGCAAAGTTGAGTGTTCGCCTGCGCGAATAAACTCTAAACCAACTAATTCATAGCCTGCTGCTTCAACGGGTGACTCCAGCATTTCAGTTAGTTGTCTTTCTAAACCAGTCATTTAACCACTCCAGAAACAAAAAAAGGGCTCAGAGCCCATTCTAAATTCCAAGCAAATTACCTTAAAAACTACGCAATGTAGAAAATTAGGTAATAAAAAACCCCGATAGTCGGGGTTTTTTATTGCTGGACCCTGATACTACTAAATAACCCTCTGAGAAAAGTTATCTAGTTCATAGTTAATGAGACTCTGTAAATCAACATTAGCTATGAAAACTTGCAAATCAGACTCAATAAGTTTGGTTGCGGGGGCCGGATTTGAACCGACGACCTTCGGGTTATGAGCCCGACGAGCTACCAAGCTGCTCCACCCCGCGTCCGACTGCCGAGCATTATACGCTCAACAGATTGATTTACAAGTTACCATCAAATTATAAGCTGTAATTCTATAATATAGATTACGATGACTATAAAATAATGGTGCCGAGAGAGGGACTTGAACCCTCACACCCTAAGGCACTAGCACCTCATGCTAGCGTGTCTACCAATTTCACCATCTCGGCATTGAAAGCGTTAAGCTTACTGAGGAATTTCGTCGCCTTTTTCTTCGGCTGGAATTTCACTCGGTACGTCTGTAACTTGCTCTTGTACAGCTTCACCTTGAGTAGGATCTACCCAAACTGATTCGGTTTTATGGGTAGCCATATTACCGAAAGCTAAAGCTACAACGAAAAATACTGTTGCACAAATTGCGGTCATTCGGGTTAAAAAATTTCCTGAGCCACCAGCACCAAACACTGTGTTTGAAGCACCAGCTCCGAATGAAGCTCCCATGTCTGCGCCTTTACCTTGCTGAATCAGCACTAAGCCGATTAAACCGGCAGCTGCCAACAGGTAAATCACAAGTAGAATGGTTGTCATTGTTCCACCTATGTCTCTAGTCGTTTTGCCAATTTGCAATGAAAACTCATCAGAGACAAACTAGCGACCTCCAGTATCGAAGGCCGTGCAATACTATAGGAATGACTTAGTGCTGACAAGTAAAAAAACCGTAATTTTAGAGAGATTAAGTTCAATCGGTTATTTTAACAACAAAAGTCGAATTATTCGTTAAATAAGAAGGCTTACAAGTGTAACTTCCTAAATATCAACCCAGATCAACAGCTTGCTTTCACCGCATCTGCAATATCTAATGCGGAACGTTTTACTAAATCAGAGTCTTCACCTTCAACCATCACTCGTATAAGTGGCTCTGTACCTGATTTACGTAGTAATACCCGCCCTTTGTCTGCCAATGTTTTTTCAACACGTTTAACCGCTTCTTTTACGGCTTCCGCTTCTAACGGGTTCGAATCACCGACAAATCTGACATTTTCTAACACCTGCGGATACAGAGTCATGCCCTCAGCCAGGTCTTTAAGGCTCATTTCACTACCAACAATAGAGGACAACACCTGAAGAGCCGCTACAATAGCATCACCTGTTGTGACTTTATCGAGCAAAATAACGTGGCCAGAATTCTCGGCACCAATTCGCCAGCCTTTTTCTAGTAACTGCTCCATGACATAACGGTCACCGACTGCGGCACGAACAAATGGAATGCCCAACTGTTTCAATCCATTTTCCATTCCCAGGTTTGTCATCAAGGTACCAACAACGCCGCCTTTCAACTCTCCTCGACGAAGCGCATCGCGAGCAATAATATACGCTATCTGGTCACCATCGACTTTATTACCTTCTCCATCGACCATGATGATTCGGTCACCATCACCATCAAATGCCAAGCCAAGATGGGCTTCTTCTTGTATGACACGAGCTTGTAATGCTTTTACATCTGTAGCGCCTACACCGGCATTAATATTGGTACCATTTGGCTCAACACCCATTGCTATAATGTCAGCACCTAACTCTTTGAATACGGATGGCGCGATATGATAAGTCGCTCCATTGGCGCAATCGAGCACAATTTTCAGGCTTGAAAGGTTTAGATCTTTGGGGAAAGTACTTTTACAAAATTCGATATAACGCCCGGCAGCATCGTCAAGACGAGAGGCTTTACCTAACTCAGATGACTCTACACATACCAGTTCTTTTTCCAGTTCAGCCTCGATAGCTAACTCAATATCGTCAGGAAGTTTTGTCCCTTCTGATGAAAAAAACTTTATACCATTATCATAGTAAGGGTTATGTGATGCAGAGATCACAATACCAGCTTCAGCTCGGAAAGTTTGTGTCAAATAAGCGATGGCTGGTGTCGGCATCGGCCCCGTTAATGTGGCCTTTAGACCTGCAGCCGCCAAGCCAGCTTCAAGTGCTGATTCCAACATGTAGCCGGAAATCCTTGGGTCTTTACCAATGATGACTTGTTTCGTACCTTGTTTAGCAAGTACACGACCAGCGGCCCAACCTAATTTAAGAACGAAGTCGGGAGTAATTGGAAACTGACCAACTTTTCCGCGAATACCATCTGTACCAAAATAACGTCTTTCTGACATAACAAATTCCTATTTTTTATTCTTTTCCGCTCAACATATCAACCACAGTCATTGCGTCTAATGTTTCTTCGAAATCATGAACACGAATAATATGAGCGCCTTTCATAGCAGCGATAGTAGCACAAGCAATGCTACCCGCAGTGCAATCGGCTGGCTTCTTTTCTAAAACCTTAAATATCATCGACTTTCTAGACATACCGGCAAGTAACGGCAAGCCAAGCTTATGAAAATAATCAAAATTATTAAGCAGTTGGTAATTATCTTGTAAAGACTTACCAAATCCAAACCCTGGGTCAAGAATCAACTGCTCTCTTTTTATTCCCGCCTCTTCACATGATGCAATTTTATCCGTTAAAAAACGTCCTACCTCTTCTAACAGCTGGTCATATTTAGGGTTCAGTTGCATCGTTTGAGGCTGACCCTGCATATGCATAATGCATACTGGAGCGCCATATTCAGCTGCAACTTCCATTGCGCCAGGTTCAGAGAGCGCTCGAACATCATTAATAATATCAGCACCAGCATCCAACGCCTGCCGCATAACTTCTGCTTTACTGGTATCTATAGAAATCCAAATATCGTATTTTTTCCGAATCGCCTTAATGACAGGAATGGTTCTGGATAACTCTTCAGATAATGTGACCTCTGGTGCTCCAGGACGAGTCGATTCACCACCAATATCCACGATACTTACGCCTGCCTCTACCATTTTTTTTGTTTGAGACAAGGCTGATTCGATAGAGTTAAACCGCCCACCATCAGAAAAGGAGTCTGGTGTGACATTAAGAATACCCATGACATGGGGACGTTCTAAGGTGAGTATTTTATTTTTCGATTTTAAGATCATATGCATACAAAAAGACCTCAGCATGGCTGAGGTCTTGTTTCATTTTATTGTTAACTATTTAGCATCGCTATCTTTAGAGTCACTATCTGCATTTTCTTCTGTTTTCACAGGTGCTGACTGTTCTTCTGATTTAGGTTCTGCTTTTGGCTCTTCGTGATTATTATCAAGGATCTCTTTTGCTTCAGCACGTGACTTCGCCACTTTGTCTTCAGCGTCTGTGCTCCAACCTTGAGGCTCACGAATATCTTCTTTACGTTGCATTAGGTCATCGATCTGGCCTGCATCAATGGTTTCATATCTCATTAATGCATCTTTCATAGAGTGCATAATGTCCATATTTGCTGCCAGAATTTCACGAGCTCGCTCGTAGTTTCTGTCGATAAGGATGCGAACTTCGTCATCAATTAACTTAGCGGTATCGTCAGACATGTGTTTTGTCTGAGTAACGCTTCGACCCAAAAAGACTTCGCCTTCTTCTTCTGCATACAAAAGTGGACCAAGTTTTTCGGAGAAACCCCATTGAGTTACCATCTTACGAGCAATATCAGTTGCGCGCTCAATATCATTTGATGCACCCGTTGACACTTTATCCGCACCATAAATTAACTCTTCTGCAAGACGACCGCCATACAAGCTAGAAATCATTGATTCCAAATGCTGTCGGTTCATACTAATTCTGTCTTGCTCAGGAAGATACATAGTGACACCTAATGCACGTCCACGAGGAATGATTGACACTTTGTAAACAGGATCATGCTCTGGTACTAGACGACCAACAATCGCATGACCAGCTTCATGATACGCCGTTGACTCTTTGGTATCTTCAGACATAACCATAGAGCGACGTTCTGCGCCCATCATGATTTTATCTTTAGCTAACTCAAACTCGACCATTGAAACATTACGTTTATTTCCACGTGCCGCGAAAAGTGCTGCTTCATTGACCAAGTTCGCTAAGTCTGCACCAGAGAAGCCTGGCGTACCACGAGCGATTAATGAAGGTTCTACATCACCTGACAATGGCACCTTACGCATATGAACTTTTAATATTTGCTCACGACCACGAACATCCGGTAATCCTACAACTACCTGACGGTCAAAACGACCTGGACGTAACAGCGCAGGGTCTAATACGTCTGGACGGTTAGTTGCGGCAATAACAATGATACCTTCATTACCTTCAAAACCATCCATTTCAACCAGCATCTGGTTTAGTGTCTGCTCACGTTCATCGTGACCACCACCAACACCAGCACCACGCTGTCGACCTACCGCATCAATTTCATCGATAAAGATGATACAAGGTGCTGCTTTTTTCGCTTGCTCAAACATATCACGCACACGAGAAGCACCAACACCAACAAACATTTCAACAAAATCAGAGCCTGAAATGGTAAAGAAAGGTACTTTAGCTTCACCTGCAATGGCTTTTGCTAAAAGCGTTTTACCAGTACCAGGAGGACCGACCAACAACACACCCGTTGGAATCTTGCCGCCCAGTTTTTGGAAGCGACTCGGGTCACGAAGGTAGTCTACCAACTCTTTTACATCTTCTTTAGCTTCATCGCAGCCAGCAACGTCACCAAATGTTGTCTTAATTTGTTCTTCACTCATCATGCGAGCTTTACTCTTACCAAAGGACATTGCTCCTTTGCCGCCCCCTCCTTGCATTTGACGCATGAAGAAAATCCATACACCAATAAGCAAAATCATAGGGAACCAAGAAATAAAGATCGTACCCAGAAGACTTTGCTCTTCCGGTGGTGATCCTTGAACTTTAACGTTCTGATTAATCAAATCATCAAGCAATTTAGCGTCATAGAACGGCATATACGTTACGTAACGTGAATTGTCACGACGATAAAAGACGATCTCTTGTTCGTTAAATTGTGCTTCTCGAATCTGGCCTTGGCCAACCTCTTGTACAAATGTGGTGTAATCGACAGTTTTGCCGTTACTTTCCCCAGGTCCAAAACTCTGGAATACCGACATCAAAACAACAGCGATTACCAGCCACAGAATTAAATTTTTTGCCATGTCACTCAAGGTGTAAGCCCCTCGATAACTAATTGTAATTAAAAGGTAGAGTACTACAGATTATTCACTGTAGCCACACTGTAATATTAGCCTTTGTAACCATTTGCTACGATATAAACGTCTCTAGATCGTGCTCTGGATAAATCCGGCTTTCTAATTTTAACGACTTTAAGCATGTCGCGTACATCTTTAACGTATTGATCAAAGCCTTCGCCTTGGAATACTTTAACCACAAAACTACCATTAGGAGCAAGAACTTGTCGACACATATCAAGAGTGAGTTCTACTAAATACATAGCTCTTGATTGATCAACAGACAAGTTTCCAGCCATATTTGGTGCTATATCAGAGAGAACAATATCAACCATATTTGGTTGTATCCTTTCTAATAGAGCATCAAGCACTGATTCTTCACGAAAATCTCCCTGAAGAAAACTTACTCCAGCAATAGAGTCCATTGGCAATATATCACAAGCAATGACCTGACCTTTATCTCCGACTATTTGAGCTGCATATTGTGACCAACCACCAGGGGCTGCTCCCAAGTCAACAACCGACATACCCGGTATCAAAAGTTTGTCCTTCTGTTGAATCTCTTCTATTTTAAACTTAGCTCGCGAACGATAGCCTTTTTTCTTTGCTTCGTTAACATACTGTCATCGAAGTGTTCCTTTAGCCAACGTCCTGAACTTGCAGAATGTTTCTGTTTACTCACTCTAATCCTAGTAGATAATGACAGTTCATCATATAAAGTATGGTAGAAAATATAGTCTTCGTGATTAGATGGCGTTAAAATAGCGTTTTTCAACCCTAGGATCTGTATATCTTTCAAAATTGGTAACACTGTAAGATAATAACATCCTAATACAAATAAAATTGGCCGCAAAATGAAACTAAGCACCAAACAGAAACAGCATCTTAAAGGCTTGGCACACAACTTAAAACCAGTTGTGCTAATGGGAGCTAACGGATTAACAGAAGCTGTACTAGCGGAAATTGAAATTGCTCTTGACCACCACGAGTTAATCAAAATTAAAGTTGCCTCTGAAGACAGAGAGACAAAACAACTAATTATTGATGCGATTGTTCGTGAAACTGGCGCAGAAAAAGTACAAGGCATTGGTAAAGTGCTGGTGCTATATCGCCAATCGGAACAGCGTAAAATCGAGATTCCTAGAAAATAATCGGATCTGCTTTAACTAAAAAGACCACATAATGTGGTCTTTTTTTATATTCAACTAACAAGAAAGTTGGAGTGGATTACCGGTTACCGAAAATACCATCTCGCCTTAAATATATTCAACTTTATCGATTTCGTAGTCTTTATCTCCACCAGGCGTTGAAATAGCAACTTCGTCACCTTCCATTTTACCGATTAAACCACGTGCAATCGGAGAGCTAACAGAAATACGACCGGCTTTAATTTCAGCTTCATCATCACCCACAATCTGATAGGTCGATTCAGCATCTGTATCCAAATCGATTAAAGTCACCGTGGTACCAAAAATAATTTTTCCGGTATTTTCCATTTTAGTAACGTCAATCACCTGTGCGACAGATAGCTTATATTCAATATCACGAATCTGAGCTTCACAAATACCTTGCTCTTCGCGAGCTGCATGGTATTCAGCATTTTCTTTTAAATCACCTAATTCACGAGCTTCAGCAATAGCTTCCGAAATAAGTGGACGACGCTTTAACAGTACGTCGAGTTCATCACGTAGCTTCATCTCGCCACGGAGAGTCATTGGAACTTTTTCCATTATATAAACCTCTACATCCAACAATTACTTTGGACAAAACAAACCCGCTCAACTGTCGCTGAGTGGGAAGATAGAAAACGGGTAAATTTCCCCTAGTGTAAACAAAGATTGGTTATGGATCATCTTTATTCACGTTCTGTTTCACAAAAACGCTAATGCAGTAGATTTTACCACCCGCCTTACAATATGACAGCAGTTAAAAAAGCTAAAAAAAGCTAAATACCGCCACACTTACAACCTCAACCATAAAATCAAAAAATTCCTTAAAACACAATGAACTAAGCTTAAAACCACAAATAAAAAACAATGTTCGATATATGGTTTTATATCATTTTACTAACGATTATCTGAACTTTAACGGTACAAATTGGCTACGGAAAAAATGTGAACTTATCAAGCCTCTGTGCTCAAGCGATAAAGAGTTGGCCCATTTTCACATTTGTTTAAATAATCGTGAACAATACGTACATTAGGAATAATAAGATGAACAAAACAATTTTAGCTTTAGCAGTATCGGCAGCAGCAGTGGCAACCGGCGCAAACGCATCGGATACAACAGTTTACAGCTCTAACGGAAACTCGTTAGAAATTGGTGGCCGCGCTGAAGCACGTATGTCCCTTAAAGATGGTAAGGCTTCCGATGAGTCTCGTGTTCGATTAAACTTCCTTGGTAAGACCGAAATCAATGATGGTCTATACGGTGTAGGCTTTTATGAAGGCGAATTTACTACCGCTGACGCTGGCGGTGCCACTGACAGCAACAGCAGCGATATTACTAATCGTTACACTTATGCTGGTATCGGTGGTGCTTTTGGTGAAGTCACTTATGGTAAAAACGATGGTGCTCTTGGTGTCATTACCGACTTTACCGACATCATGGCTTACCACGGTAATTCTGCTGCAGATAAAATCAATGTCGCTGATCGTGCCGACAACATGGTTTCCTACAAAGGCCAGTTCTCAGACTTAGGCCTAAAAGCGAGTTACCGTTTTGCAGACCGTGATGAATCAGGTTCAGATTTCGATGACAACGAACAAGATGGTTACTCTCTGTCTGCTATCTACGCGGTGGGTGATACTGGTCTTAAACTGGGTGGTGGTATCGCCGACCAAAACCAAAATAACGAGTACATGTTAGCTGCGTCATACGCTATTGGCGGTTTTTATGTTGCAAGCACATTCACGGATGGTGAAAAAGATTTAGACAATAATCAGTTCACTGGTGTTGTTGATTACACAGGTTATGAAGTAGCTGCGGCCTATCAATTAGATAAACTTGTATTGACATCGACATACAACAATGCAGAAACCGATGGTGATACGTCAGCCGATAACTTCGCTGTAGACGCGACCTACTACTTCAAACCTAATTTCCGTAGCTATGTATCATACAACTTCAACCTGCTTGATAAAGACGATACTCTGGGAAATGGTATGATCGGTAAAATTGGCGCTGAAGATGAAATTGCGTTAGGTCTACGTTACGATTTCTAATCATCCAAAGACATAAGTACTATGCCTGCTTTATTAGCAGGCATTTTTGTTTGTTCTTTCATCCTATCCCCTAAAGTAAATCCAATTTAAAACTCCATTTCATTGCGATTAGAGATATACTAAATTTTGGTTATTCTTGGACATCGAGTTCACCATGCGCACTATTATCTGTTGTTTTATACTGTTGTTTTCCACCACTGGGTACGCATATTCTCCAATTGATTATCTTCCTAAAGGTACGCGTGTAGGTATTGCTATTGACTCCTCGACCAACTCACCATTTACCATAAATGGCGACCAACTATTCCCTCCAGCGAGTACATTAAAAGTCATCACGGCATTAGCTGCTAAATTAGAACTAGGTAATGACTTTCGATTTATTACTCAAGTCGAAGCAAAAGGTTCTGATATTATTTTTCGCTTTTCCGGTGATCCAACTCTGACTACCCAAGATTTGAATGCACTTATCCAGAGGCTCTCCGCCCAAGGAATAAAGAAAATTGAGGGTGATATCTGGCTTCACAACGGTATATTCAGCGGTTATGAACGCGGAGTGGGCTGGCCATGGGATATTTTGGGGGTTTGCTACAGTGCACCTGCCAGTGCAATTACCTTAGATAAAAACTGTGTACAGGCATCGATATATACAAAAAAGGATGGTTCTACTCGCGTTTATGTTCCTAAACATCAACCTATAATCGTCTCAACAGAGGTGAAATCCGTCTCAAAAACGACTCAAAAAGAGATGCAATGCGAATTAGAGCTAACCACCTTTGACAATAACCAATACTTACTTTCTGGCTGCCTGCTAAACCGAAAAAAACCGCTACCGTTAAAGTTTGCAGTACAAGAAACCGATATCTACACTACCGAAGTTCTGAAGCGACTTTTATCCGAACATAACATCCAGTTCAGCGGAAATATAAGAACGAGCCAAAAGGTTAACGGCAACGTTATCGCAACACACTCATCCGAAACTCTGCCCGTACTACTCGAATCAATGCTTAAAGACTCGAATAATCTAATCGCGGACAACTTGACCAAAACATTAGGAAATCACTTTTTCCTTCATCCTGGTAGCTTTAAAAACGGAACAGAAGCAATTAAGCAGATAATCTATACTCAAGCGGGGATAGATCTTAGAGATGCACAATTTGCCGACGGGTCTGGCCTGTCACGAAATAATCGTATTACCGCCCACGATATGAGTCAGGTCCTTAACTACATCCTGAAAAATGATGCAGATTTGAACCTGTTGGCAATGCTGCCTACAGCGGGTAAAGATGGCACTCTGAAATATCGCCAAAGTATGCGTAAAGATCCCATCAAAGGTCACTTACAAGCAAAAAGTGGATCGTTATATGGAAGCTATAATATGGCAGGTTATAGTCTGGACGAATCAGGAAAACCAAAAGCAACTTTTGTTCAATTCGTTACTGACTACTATCCAGAAAAGAGGGATGATGAATCTAACACCACCCCTGCTATTTTTCAGTTTGAAAAGGCCTTTTATCGAGATTTACTTAACTTAACCCCAGAAAATAATTCACTACCATAAAATACAAACCAAGCCCAAATAGTGCCAGCACAATAACCCAGCCTACGCGCTGCTTTATGTGCCTTGGCACTCGCGTTAATAGCTCCCTCTTTGCAGTTGCAGTCTCAGAACGAATAAAGCCCAATTGTCGAGCATAATGCCCTGCCTGCTTCTCATGCCCTTCCGCTTTCAATTGCTGTATCAAGCGCTGAGCGTAGTGAACTGAGCACTGCGATAAAATTCCCACAGCCTCTTCAGTAGGCATAACTGTTAATAGGTGCACTTGTTGCTCTTCTTCATATTGAAGAAACGCGTTCTTTGCTGCTCCTAACTCTGCAGAAGAGTATGGGCTAGTTGTTTCAATAAATATATTGCTCATTACCGTCATGGCGAATCTCCCGATTAGCAAATGGTAACGACCATCAGGTGAAACAAATTTAAATAAGCAAACGAGATCACAAAATCACAGTTACTTATATTGCTTCACTGATTAGTAAAAATGGAGAAAAATAGAGAAGATGAGTGTGAAAAGTAAAATCTCCTACCGTCAGGCAGGAGCGAAGATCGCCAATACCGTGCGGGTTATTTCTCTCCCTTCATACTAGGAGGATGGTCGGTATTGTTCATAAAGATCTCCAAAAATACTGCGACTCGCAGCGCCGAATATTCTAACCAGCTACAACAACATTTGCACTATAAATATAAAAAAAGAGCGCCAATTAAGCGCTAATGCCGTTCACTTAAGAG
>DDQN01000076.1 GCA_002342685.1 Vibrio sp. UBA2441 | reverse complement strand
CACACTACGTCGATGGTGTAGCGGCACGACCCGCTGGAACATTTCATTAGCAGAGAAGAGAGGAGGGGGGTGACGCAGTGTGTTAAGTGGTCTAATCAGCCAGTACCGCTGGCGACCCGGCCCTCTGCCTAGAATGTTCTACTGTGTTTATTAACTAGAAAAATGCTGTAGGTGAAGTCCTCAGCAACGCGCTGTCCAGCCAGTTGCTGGAAGCTCCCATTCGCACATTTTTCGAGTTAGGTTGCTCGTTTCACGCATTTTCACGCGAGCAGCAACGATTAATTCAGCAGTATTTTGCTTATCTATCAGACACTTAGGACCTGACCAAAGAATCTGTCTCTTTTGTGGAGAATCAGATTTGATAAATAATTTGATCAGTTCCAGCACGATAAACTGTGCTGGCTAAATGATTTTATAGATGAGATGACTGTGAATAGATTCAGCCCGTACGGGCTATTAATAGATTTCTAGGCTCAAAGAGATAGCTGGATCAGCATATCAGAGCATGGTGTTTCGAATATGGATTCGAAACTACTGATAGCGCTTTAAGCGCTGTAGGATTGTTGAGCAGCATAGGATGCTGTTCTGAGGTTTTTGCCTGCGAACATTGTTTGCAGGTTGTCAGCGTACTGGCTGTGCAGCACGATAGGATAATACTGGTTCTTTTAATCGGCCAGTGACCGACATACTGCTCAAGGAGCAGGTATAAGAAACATGATAGCGACTTGCCATTCAGGGCGCAAGCAGAGGCAACAGTAGTTGCAGTAGTTTATACGGCTGCCTTTAGTATCCGTCATTTTATATAGATACTCATCTATTTATTTACTCATAACCTCACTTGCGCGTTTGAGTTTCCATGAGATGCTTTTCAGTACATGTTCTTTGAAAAGGCGTCTACGAATGAAAGTGATAGCAGTATTAAACCAAAAGGGCGGGGCTGGCAAAACTACAGTTGCAACCCATTTAGCCCATGCATTTCAGTTGTCGGGTGCAGAAGTGTTATTGGTGGATTCAGATCCGCAAGGCAGCGCTAGGGATTGGTCTGCTGTACGCGATGACAACCCTGTTACCGTTGTTGGTATTGATAGACCCACGATTGAGCGTGACCTAAAGAGCCTCGGCCGCAAAGATTTTATAATTATTGATGGTGCACCGCAGGCAGCAAATCTTGCTGTATCAGCTATTAAAGCTGCAGATTTTATTCTGATTCCTGTGCAGCCGAGTCCTTATGATATTTGGGCGACATCAGACTTGGTTGATCTAGTGCAGCAGCGCATAGAAATGACCGACGGAAAGCTTCAAGCTGCATTTGTTATTTCACGTTCTATCAAAGGCACAAAAATGAGCTCTGAGGTTGGCGGTGCTCTTAAAGAGTATGGTTTGCCTGTTTTAGAGACAAGAATAACGCAAAGAGTGATTTACCCAGGCTCCGCAGCACAAGGTACGACTGTGTTAGATGAGTACCCTACAGGCGATGCAGCTATGGAGATTTATGCGCTCGTTGCTGAAATTAAAAGCTTTTTTTATAACGCTGTTGAGTAAGTGAGGGTTTGAGTAAATGAGTAGATTATTAAACGCAGGACGGCCAAGTGCCAGGCAAGATGCTAAGTCCAAGTTTGCTGACTTAGCTGGTATTGAGGAGCAGAGAAGGGTGAACTTTAATCTCCCTCTGGAGATGCATTCTAAACTTAAGATTTATGCTGCGAAGCAAGGTTTGACTATCACGCAGGTCTTGACTAACTTTATTGAAAGCCTGCCAAATGAGTAGGTGAGTAGGTGAGTAGGTGAGTAAAACTGTATCAAACAGCAAAGTGCATATTCCTATGGTGAGCAATGCGTGTTTTATTTCTGCATAGGTTTAAGTAAACCCAATAAAACGGCAGTGATAGCGCTTTCTGCGGGTGCTTAACGAGCAGTCATTGAGATAAAAGTAAGCATGCACGGATTGCCATAGTTAGGTATCTTGCTAAGGGCAGAAAAGCTGCGTATAAACAACAGTTTACTATCAATTTAACTAAGTCGGTTCAGCAGCGATACGCGCATGCCTACTAATATAATGTTAGAGGGAATTTAATGAAAGGTGCATGGAATAACTTTATCAATGGAACTGTTCAAAGTGAACACGATAAAAAAATCGCCACCGTTTACAGTGCGATGCTGGAATGGATAATAAGCACTGAATACCGTGGAGGCTGTCACGACACCTCTGCTGCTCTACATATGCTCCTTTGTGAGTCTGGCGTTGCAAATAAGCTCTGCATAGGAGAAGTTAAAACAGCTAATAAATATTTTGACCACTCTTGGATCGAAATAGATAATTTTATTTATGACGCAGCAATATGCATGCCTATGTATGGCGGCAAGTATCACGACCCAGTATTTAAATCACACGACTTAGAAACCGGTAAAAAAACAGAGCTTGGATATGGTATTCACTCTCCGTCTGGCTTTGATCAAACTACACGATGGCTAGCTAATACCACTTTCGAGCAGTATACCGCCGGAGATCCGGGCGGTAAGAATAAGCTTTGGGAGCTGACCCAGCTTATCGGTAAGAAATTAGATATGGATCTGGACCCGAAAGCACTCAGAGCCAAATACAAGAACACCAAAAGAGAGATTCGCAGTGATTCCCTCTAACAACTGGTTCAAATCTCTCGCTTCGCTCGCTGGGACGGGCTAAAGCCCGCCCCTTAACCAAACGTGTGTGCCGGGCATGGCACTTAACTAGCGAGGTGCAAGTCCTCGTACCAGGTATTCGCAGAGCCGAAGGTTAGCGAAAGGACAAGGGCGTTGTCGCGAGGCAGGGTCTGAAGGAAGTCCAACGCAAAATCGCGGGGCGATGAACAAGAACTCAATATGAGGTGTGACATATTCAGGGCCAGCGGGCACGTGACTGCTAAGCCCTCCATCTGCATCTGGAATATGTTTTATAAATTGAGCGTCTACGCGAGGAAAGTTAAGTGTCTTACCCCGGGAGGTCTGCAGTGTGTTGAAGGAGCAACTGACAATGGAGCAATCGATTGTGACCGCATTGCAGAAGTCAGCAGAAGGCATAGTAGGCTGCACTCTTGCAGCTGAAGGCCTGAACAAATCACGGAAAGTACTCGCTGGGGAAGTGTTTCTGAATGGCACCTGTTAAGCAGTTATCACTGCCTCTGGAAAGTGCAGAGGGTGAATCAGAAATGGGAAACCCAGTTGAACCAAAATCCACCTTTTGTTCATCATTGATTGGCCGTGTAGTAGATAGGAATAATCTACTGCGCGCGTTGAAACAAGTTCGCCGCAATAAAGGTGCTCCGGGCATCGACGGCATGAATGTTGATGACCTCCTTGATCATCTTAAGCAACACTGGCCGCAGATTCGGCAACAACTCATCGACGGGCACTACAAGCCCAAGCCGGTGAGACGTGTTGAAATTCCAAAGCCAGATGGTCGCAAGCGCAAGCTGGGCATCTCGACTGTATTGGATCGATTTATACAGCAGGCAATCGCTCAGGTGTTGCAAGAAGAATGGGATGCTGATTTCCATGACCAAAGTTATGGTTTTCGACCCAATCGAAACGCACACCAAGCCATGCGCTACGCACAAAATACAGTACGGCAGGGCTATAGCTGGGCTGTTGATTGTGACTTGGAAGCCTTCTTTGATGGTGTAAACCATAACTTGCTCATGGAGCAGCTCAAAGCAAAGCACCAAGACCGACAACTGCTTAGGTTGATCAACCGCTATCTAAAAGCGGGAATCCAGATAAATGGCGTAACACAATCCTGTACCGAAGGCGTGCCGCAGGGTGGCCCGTTGTCACCGGTACTCTCGAACATTGTGTTGAATCAGCTGGACTGGGAGCTCGAACGTCGGGAGCACCGTTTCGTTCGCTATGCTGATGACTTTGTTGTGTTTGTTAAAAGTCGAGAAGCGGGTGAGCGCGTGATGAAAGGTCTACAGCGCTATATTGGCGACTCGCTACGGCTCAAAGTGAATACCCAAAAGAGTGCAGTAGATCGGCCATGGAAGCGAACCTTTCTTGGCTTTACGCTCAGTCAACGAGACCAGAGAATCAAGGTGGCGGATAAATCGCTCCTGAAGCTCAAAGCTACGGTTAAATTGCTGAGCCGTCGAACAAGAGGCCATTCACTCAAACACATTATCGCAGAGCTAAGAAAGTCCCTGCTTGGTTGGAAAGCGTACTTCGACATAGCCGAAGTGCTGAGCCCTCTGCGTGATGTGGATAAATGGATTCGACGACGATTGCGTAGTTATATTTGGAAGCAATGGGGACGCAAAGGTTATCGGATGCTTAGGCGCTTGGATGTTGATCGATGGCTAGCATGGAATACTGCTAAGTCGGCTCATGGCCCGTGGCGATTAAGCGCAAGTCCAGCCCTTTACCGAGCGCTACCAAACAGATACTTTAAGAGCTTGGGGTTGCCAGAACTGGCGGCCAGATGAAATTTAAAGAGATTTGAACCGCCGTGGTACGTGACCCGTATGCCCGGTGGTGTGGGAGGAGAGACCCCGTGAGGTGTCTCCCTATCCCGATTAGCTCCTATTCAGGTGTCACAAAACAATAAGGATGTATATAAATTGTCTCAATATCTTAAGTTAGGTGATGACCAAGCCCCTGTCCAGTTGGATGCACAAGGCGATAATGGTACTTTTAAAGTTGTGGGTGACTGTGTTTGGGCAAAGCTAGAAGATGAAATTACTCCTGACTTCTTGCGTTCAAGAATAGAGCCTTGGTTAACTGCACTCTTCCAATCAGAGCACTTAAATTTACTTGTCGGTGCTGGCCTTAGTACTGCTGTTCAACAGTCTGCAACTGGGAAGCCGCCACAAGGTATGGGATGGATTACTGACTTAAAAGTATGTAAGACAGAAATTGATAGTTATGTAGCTACGTCAGCTAAAGCTTCAGGACGAAGTGTTGGGAATATTGAAGATCAAATTCGTTCAATTAATGAATTGATTAAGGGACTAGAAATTTTAACAGCACACAATATTCCTCTGCCACTACCGCCTCCAGGTAGTCCACCATATCGAAATTTCAAAAATGAATTGATTGAGTTAAAAGGGGAATTATCACGGTGTTTAAAATCATTTTCAGATTCTGTAAGCAAGGGTGAAAAATCAATTAGAGATGCAGCAGCTGAACAAAAAACACAAACATTTAATTACTTAGTTAATTTTTTAATGAGTTTTTCAAGCAGAACTGCGACACGAGATAGGTTACATATATTCACAACAAATTATGATCGGATAATTGAAACGGGTGCTGAATTAGCAGGCCTTAGATTAGTTGATCGTTTTGTCGGAAGTATTGCGCCAATCTTCAGATCATCACGTTTAGAGGTTGATTATCATTACAATCCACCGGGTATACGTGGTGAACCTAGATATTTAGAGGGTGTAGCTCGTTTTACTAAACTGCACGGTTCATTAGACTGGTATGCAAACGAGGGAGCTATAAGACGTTTTGGGTTACCTTTTGGGGCTGTTTCTGTAGAACCATTTTTACAAGCCGAAGGTACTGGTACAGCTAACTACCAACAGTTGATGATTTATCCAAATTCAGTCAAAGACCGTGAAACATCAGAATATCCTTATGTAGAGTTGTTCCGAGATTTAGCATCAGCAACATGCCGTCCAAATAGCACCCTTGTAACCTATGGCTACAGTTTTGGTGATGAGCATATAAATCGAGTGCTTACAGATATGCTAACAATACCCTCAACGCATATTGTGATTATTGCCTATGGCGATCCACTTGGAAGAATCATGCGTTTTATAAAAGATAGCGGGCGTCAGGCTCAAATATCTTTATTACTAGGTGATCATTTCGGAGACCTAAAAACACTAGTCGATTACTACCTTCCTAAAGCAGCTATAGATCGCTCGTCAATTCGTATGGCAGAGCTATTGAAGTCAAGAGGTTTGTATCCATCATCGATCCAAAGTAAATCTGGCGGTGAAGAATGAGTTCACTACCTATCGAACAAGGAGAACAATTAAGGGTAGGAACTGTAGACTTTGTTTCACCTAATGAAATTAGAGCAGTCCTTGATATCGATTCACCAGATTCCGTTGCCTTAAATGCAGGTACACCTAGAAACTTCCCAAGAGTAAACAGTTATGTTTTAGTCTCTTGTGATAATGGCTATTTGGTTGGACAGATTGAGTGGCTTGCCGTTGAACGTTCGCCCTATCCTAAACAAAGAGATATCCAAGATTTTGGTTTAGTTAATCTACCTTTTCCACAGAAAAAAATCAGCTTAAATCCAGTCGGCACTCTCAAGCGAGTTTCAAAAAAAGGTGTTGATTCTTTTAAGTTTCAACGAGGTTCAGAATCATTTCCTTCAATTGGTTCTGCTATTTTACTACCAACAGATTTACAGCTTAGATCTATTGTTGAATCAGGCAATAATCGTAGAGTTGTCATAGGGCAAAGTCCGCTCGCAAATAATGCTAACGTTGCAGTAGATCCAGATCGATTATTTGGTAGACATATTGCTGTTCTTGGCAATACTGGTAGTGGTAAATCCTGTTCAGTTGCAGGACTTATTCAATGGTCGTTAGAAGCGGCAATGGAATTAGAAACTAAACCAAATGCCAGATTTATTGTGCTTGATCCAAATGGTGAATATACTCGAGCTTTAGGCCCGACTACAAAATTTAAGGGCAGAATATTTAAAGTTGAAGCAGGGAAAGGTGAAAACCAACTAAAAGTACCTTCGTGGTTTTGGAATAGTGCTGAATGGGCATCCTTTACACAAGCAAGCCCGAAGGCACAATTACCATTACTAAAGCGTTCGTTGAGGGCTATGAGAAATGAAGAATTTGAATTACATACGAATTTGAATTTAGAGGTTAAAAAGTACCTTGGAACGATGCTTGTATCTTTACGAGCGGATAAGTCAAAAGGTTCTGCATCACTTAATGATTTTCCAGGTGCCAAAAACCTTTTGGCTAAAATAGACGCTTGGCGACAAAGTCTTGAAGAATACCAGTCGAAATTAACTTCCTCACATCCGCCCTTAGATCAATTAATTCTTGATATTCAAAATTTTTGTGTACAAAGAAGCGGAAGGTATCCTGACTACAATGCAAAAGTTAGTGCGGTTGATAATTTAATTAATGGAATACTATTATCATTTCATAATTTCGGTGGTAATGAAGATGAGCTGTTCCCTAAAAGCGAGGATATACCAGTCCCTTTTGATGGTGGTAATTTAGTTTCGTATTTAGAGGCATTAGCTCAAGAAAATGGTAGTGAGCAATATGTTGAATATTTGGTAGCACGAATACGCACCATGCTCTCTGATACAAGAATGAAGCCTATCACTAATGATGCAGAGCAAAGAGTTGATTTAGCTAATTGGTTAGAAAATTATATAGGTAAGGATGGGGAAGATGAGGATGGCAGCTGCGTCTCAATTATTGATCTTTCTCTAGTGCCAAATGAAATCACTCACCTTGTAACAGCTGTGATTTCAAGGATTATATTTGAATCATTACAACGCTATAGACGACTATATAATAAGTCTTTGCCAACTGTTCTTGTGGCTGAGGAAGCGCATACATTTATTAAACGTTATCGTGATGATTCTGAAAATAAGGATGTTGCAGCTGTTTGTTGCCAAGTGTTTGAAAAAATAGCACGCGAAGGAAGAAAGTTCGGCCTTGGTATGGTGATTTCTTCACAACGTCCATCGGAGCTATCACCAACAGTTTTATCCCAATGTAATACTTTTCTGCTGCACCGGATCAGTAATGACAGAGATCAAGAACAAGTACATAAAATGGTACCTGATAATTTACGAGGGTTACTTCGCGAGCTACCCTCTCTACCATCCCAACATGCAATACTAATGGGCTGGGCATCCGAGCTTCCTGTTTTGGTTAAAATGAAGAACCTAGCTAAAGAGCAACAGCCACATTCAGACGATCCTGACTTCTGGGATGTGTGGACAAGAAAAGATGAAGACGGGAATGCTGTTGAGCGAAATGCTGATTGGGATAAAGTTGTTAAGGAATGGCAGCAGAGCTAACAAGCCACTGCACTCGGAAATTTTACTCGCTCCGCTCCCAAAACTCCGGTTAGTGGAGCGTTATGTGTATTAAATAATGAACGAGATACACGTCACTCTTGCCGAGATATCAAAAACTACGAAAAAAGGGGACAGATTTATGATTCCGGTTCAACGAATTCTGCACTCAACGTCTCACCCTCGAAGCCCGGGACCGCCTAGAGGCGAGCACCGGTTCCAGTCCCATGGTGATCTAGAATGACCGAGGATCGTGTTGAGGTCAGTCGGGACGGACTCTCACGCTTGCAGTCGGCCGCGGAGGCATTCGCCCGCACCGACGTCGCCCGGATCGCCGAGGTAGTCATCGATGATCTGCGCTCTCAATCGGCCAACGACACCTTCGGCGATGTCGCGGCCCGCCACCTTTGGGACGAATACTGCTG